>NZ_BEXA01000003.1 GCF_003864335.1 Lentilactobacillus kosonis
CCGGGATCAACCGCTTAGGAGGCGGGTGCCCTATCCAGTTGTGCTATGAGGCCAAAACAACCTCTTAATTTTCTCATTTTTCAAAGAGGTTGTAAAGCTTAATTATTGCTCTGACGCTGATGACGCATTCCTTTACGCTTTGAATGCTTATTCTTTTTCTTCTTAGAACTCTTAGGCTGACTCGTGACGGTCTTATCCGATTTAACTACTGGTTTACCCGATTTCAAACCTGGTTCTGTTGACTTAGACTCGGTATTCTTCAACTGCTTTGTGTCTTTGCCTCGTTGGGCCGGCTTCTTGTCAGCAGCCGGACGTTTATCAACCAACTTGTTTTCATCAAAGTATAGTTGCGTTAACTCAGTCTTATCCCCAAGCAATTTCTTAAAATCACGGAAATCATGATCATCGCCTAAACTTAACACTAGTCCTTCTTGGTGCATACGAGCTGTTCGACCAGAGCGGTGAGTATACGTCTTATCATCTCGAGGCAACTCATAGTTAATGACTGCCGGCAGGTTATCAATATCGATTCCCCGAGCGGCAACATCCGTTACCATTAACAACCGAATCTTACCTTTACGAAAATCGCGCAAGGCATTTTTCCGGGCTAGCTTAGTTTGTTCACTCGTTAGCCGGCCAACTTCACGAATGTTTCGATGAGTTAAGTTACTGTATGTTTTTTGAAGTGTCGTTACCTTATCAAAAAATACTAAAGCTTTAAAGTTCGGAATGGCTAGTAATCTGGCTAGCATCAAGGGCTTTTTAATATTGGAAACCATCAAAAAGCCATGTGTCATTTTACCTTTACTATCATCAATATCGGTAACATCAATTAATTCAATATTCTGGTTAAACCATTGGTTAATGTTATCAATCACATTATTTCTCGTGGCTGAGAATAATCCTAACGTAACATCATCTGGAGCCATGTCAGCCATATCTCTAATGGGATCCAAGGTTTCTTCACTAAGCAAATTATCAGCTTCATCAATTACGATTGAATCAAGTTCGTGTAGATTCAACTTTCCTTTATCGATTAATTCAGAAATCCGGCCAACCGTACCAACGACAATTTCAGGATGCTCCTTTAATTTATCAATTTGCCGACTAATATTGGCTCCACCAATCGCTGACATAGCGGTTAAACCAATCTCTTTAGCCCAATCAGAAACCACTCGAAAGACTTGCATTGCTAACTCCGCCGATGGTTCCAAGATTAACATACTAATCTCACCGTCAACGCTCTCAATTCTTTCTAATAACGGCTCCATAAACGCAACCGTTTTTCCGGAACCAGTTGGAGAAATTCCAACCACACTTCTACCATCCAAAAGTGGTTTATAAACCTCGCGTTGGATAGCAGTTACCTCAGTAAATCCTAAGCGTTTCTTAAGTTGTTCAAATTCAACTAACAATAAATCTCTCCTATACTGCTCTTATGACTATTATTCATTAACAAAAACGATATTTGCGTCTTGGCGCAAATTATATAATACCTTATTAACATTAATACTTAATTGATTCCAATAACGATATAGCTTTTGATTATCGACATCATCTGGTGCCAAGATCACCTTTGCAAAATCAGCCGCTTCCTCAAGCATCGGATTATCTAAATTCTTATTACCAATTACAGTTCGCTTACTTTCATCATTATGGTAACTAACCTCAGTAATTTCACCGGCATCATCAATTTCAATAAAGTCTTTTAGCCCAGCAATTTCTGATGTCATTTCTGAATTCGACATCTTTGAAAAATTAAGTGTTACCACAAACTCAACATATTTCAATACTGCGGTTCCTTTGCCATCCACCCCAGTGTTAACCAATTTAGGGAAATAAGCCACTTCATCCGGTAAACCGAATAAGGTGACTGCATCATAAACCGTGTAAACTCCTAGATCTTGTAAGGCTCCCCCCGCATACTTCAGTGAAAAGACGTTTGGCTCTTCGCCAGCTAGCACCTTATCATATCTTGATGAGTATTTCGAGTACGTAAATTCAGCTCCAGAGATCGTATCCATTTCATTAACTTGCTTTTCAATTGCATGAAAATTAGCTGTATGGATATTACGAGCAGCTTCAAAGAACTTCACTTCAGGATGAGCTGCCAAAATTTCCTGAAATTGGGCCATTTGTCGCTGATTACTAAATGCTGGTTTTTCAATAATTACATTTTTACCATTTTCAACGGCTAACTTAGCTTGTTCAAAGTGCAAACTATTGGGTGATGCAATATACACCGTGTCAAAATCATCACTATTAAAAAATTGTTCTAAATCAGTAACTGTATTTTTCGCACCATTTCTAGTAGCAAATTCTTCAGCAGTCTCAATCTTTCGCGAATAAACAGTTGTTAATTCATACTCCTGTAAAGTCTGAATTGCCTCAACGAATTGTTGCGTAATCCAATTTGTGCCAATAACTCCAAGTTTAATCATTCGAACAACCTCCCTTTATTTATAATTGTAACAATGTTTTTACATGATTGACATTATTCATTAGTCATCCTGTCATTTTCTTTCGTTACAATACTACAAATTACGATAATCGCGAAACCTAACAACTATTGAATTAATGAATTGGGAGGTAATTCTTTGAAGTTAAACTTATTAAATAATCTTTGGCCCGCTAACAAGCCAGCCTATAAAAATCACAATCAAAATTCAGATCAAATTCCAGTATCTTTAGGAAAATACCAATATACTGATAAACAAGCTAATACCCATATTCTCGAAATCAATTCGACAGATAATTTCAAAATTGATCGTCATCCCTTAACTGTTCGCATGCAGCAAGCTATCCAAAATAAGCTTGTTTTTGTTGACAACTTTGGGTACAAGATCGAAATTAAAACTAACGCTGGCCAACCAGTTAAGTTTTATGATGAATCAACTAACTCAACTTATGATTTATCTGCTGCCTACTGACTCAAGTTACGGTTTAGATAGTTATGCCACTGATGGGCATTACCATTAAATACTGATTCGTTTAAAAAGACTGTCTGATTGTCCATCTTAACGTCAGCGTTTGAATCAACAAAAATAAACATTGCATCCGAGTTAGGGTGCCCTAGTTTACCATCACTTGTCCATAGTTGCTGACGACTATTTATTCTCATTCCTAGTTTCGATATCATTGACCGTCTAGTCCAAATTAAAACGGGGCGTTTATAATAATTCTTCAGCTTAGATATGAATAGTTTCAAATCCTTAGACACTCTCTTATAATTGAGAGTGTCTTCGTTATATTTATCGTAAGGTTGAACGGAAATTGCAATGGGCAAGCTTCCGGTATCGTATCCCACCTGCCGGGTAAAGTTTTTAAATTGTGCGTTTGGCGAACTACTAAAAGAAAAGACATGATACACTCCGATTGGGAGCTGAGACCCTTGGCTCCGCTGAAAATTATTGCTAAAACTGTCATCCGTGTAGACTGATCCTTGCGATGCCCGGAGATATACAAATTTATAACCATCGGTTTTTAACTGTTCAAAATCGATATAACCATCAGTTTGACTTAACGAGACACCTTTAATTGGATACTGTTTTAATAATTGGTTACGTTGATACCGATAAATTCCGTAACTCCCACCAACCACAATTAAGACCACAAAAAAGACAAGACTCCATCTCCAAAAGAGCCTATGCTTCTGAGCTCGTTTATATATTGGCTGAACGTCTTGTCTTTTCATTTAATAACATCACCCTATTGAGTTAAATTCAATTACGAGTACTTTCGATGATTCCTTGCACATTTAGAATCGTTTCCTCAGTATCTGGCCCCATGCGAACCGTTGACATCATAAATAAGGTATCAATGATGGTCATCTGAGCAATTAATGAATACATTCCTTCAGACCGATAATTTGCTTCGTCACTAGAAGAAATAAATGTAATATCACTATGCATCGCCAATGGTGAATCTCGATAACTCGTAATTCCAATGACAGTTGTTCCGTTATTTTTTAATGTTTCTAATATTTTTAAAGTTTTGCCGGTTTTTTCCTGAATGTGATACTACAACTGCACAATCTTCAGGCCCTAATTTCACTGCTTGCATCAACTGAACATCAAAGTCTGGATGATAAAAACAGTCAATTGAAGTTCTTAAAAATTTATGATATCCATCCAAAGCAGCAACCGCAGAACCACCTAGGCCAAAAAAGCCCAGTTGACGACAATTGATAATTCTAAGGACACTTCTAGCAAAATCACTTTCTTCAATACCTGCTCGAGTATCCTGCAATGCTCGCTGGGAACTATTAAAGGTCTTATCAGCGATAGTATTCAATGTATCATTAGCATCAATATCTTTAAATATTGGCAAATTCTGTGGACGAAGCTGAGTATAAGCAAGCGCCAGCGTGAACTCTCTAAAATTATTGTATCCTAACGTCTTAACCAGTCGCGAAACTGAGGCCGTTGATGTATTAGTCTTATCAGCCAGCTCTTCAATATTTGCTTCAGATGCCTCTTGTGGATGTTCAATAACATACCTAGCAATCTTTTTATTTGTTCTACTTAAATCGTCAAAATACTGTTTTAATAACTGCACCGGTGTACTCACAAACTTCACCCCTTAATGTTTTTCGTAATCTTTGTAAATATTTTACAACAAAAAGGTTGCTTTGTGAAATTTTTTTCCATATAATCTATTATAGCAATTAATTACAAACTTATAGAACACTTTAGTTGTTCTCGGGTTTACAAAATGCTAAATTTTAATTTGAAAGCGGTATCTGTAGAGAAAAATGTCTTAATTTGTTGATACAATTTATATTTTATCATTTAAGCTATTATATTTCGATACGATACCGCTCTTTTTGACTTTAAGAAAGGAAGTTATTTTTTATGGATTACACTTTGGGAGTAGACATTGGAACAACCAGTGTAAAAACCGTCCTTTTCGATACAAACGGAAAAGTTCATGGTTATTCAAACAATGGCTACACTTTGTATCAAGACATTCCTGATATGGCTGAAGAAGATCCAGATGAAATTTTCTCTGCAATGTCAGACGGAATTTCTTCAGTTATTAGAAAAGCGAACCTGGGAGAAAACGAACTTAAAGGTGTTTCGTTCTCTTGCGCCATGCACAGTTTGATTCTATTAGATGCTGACCACAAACCTCTAACCCGGGCTATCACTTGGGGTGACAACCGGGCCGTTAAGTACGCTGATGAATTGAAGAACAGTGATAAAGGTATGGAAATTTACCAACACACTGGTACGCCAATCCATCCAATGACCCCACTTTCTAAAATCATTTGGTTACGTAATGACAAGCCTGAATTATTCAAGAAGGCTCACTGCTTTGTCGGAATCAAAGAATATATCATTTACAAATTATTTGGTGTATTAAAAGAAGATTACTCAATTGCTAACGCAACTGGTCTATTTAACATTTACAACATGGACTGGGATGAAGAGGCCCTATCAGTTGCCGGTATTACTGCTGATCAACTGCCTGAACTAGTTGATACAACTTATCAATTAAAGGGTATTCATGAAGAATATGCTAAGGTATTAGGCATCTCTGCCGATGTACCATTTATTATCGGTGCTTCTGATGGCCCATTGGCTAACTTAGGTGTTAACGCTATTAAGCCAGGAGTTGTCGCTGTAACTATTGGTACTTCAGGTGCCGTTCGGGTGATCACTGACAAACCTCGGACCGATCCTAAGGCTCGAGTATTCTGTTACTACTTGGCTAAAGATATGTGGGTTGTTGGTGGACCAGTTAACAACGGTGGGGTTGTCTTCCGTTGGGTTCGTGATCAACTTTGTGCCCCAGAAAAAGTTACTGCTGAACAAATGCAAATCGATCCATATGACTTACTTACTGACATTGCAGCTAAAATTCCAGCAGGTTCTGATGGATTATTATTCTTCCCATTCCTTGGTGGCGAACGTGCCCCAATCTGGGATGCTACGCCCGTGGTTCATTCTTCGGTCTTACTAGAACCCATACCCGTGCTCACATGATTAGAGCCGCTCTTGAGGGTATCGTTTATAACCTGTACACAGTTATGTTGGCGCTCGAAGAAGTTGTTGGTAAGCCAACTAGCATTCAAGCTAGTGGTGGATTTGCCCGATCTGAGTTATGGCGCCAAATGTTAGCTGATATCTTCGAACAAGATGTGGCTATTCCTGAAAGTTTTGAAAGTACTGCACTTGGTGCCGCTACTCTTGGAATGTACAGTCTTGGCTTGATTGATAATTTATCAGATGTTGCACAATTTGTGGGGACAACCAATGTGCATCACCCAGAACCAGAAAACTTCACTGCTTACCGTGAATTGATTCCAATTTACATTCGCTTAAGCCGCTCACTTCAACCTGAATACAAAAACATTGCGGAGTATCAACGTCGAAATGTTAATCCAGATGAAAATAGTAGCGAAAGTAAAGCATAGTTTTTATTAAATAAGATACCAAATATTTTTAAAGGGGAATGAATATGAAATTAATTGCATTAGTAATCGGAATTATATTCCTATTAGTATTAATCATAAGATTCAAGATCAACACTTTTGTTTCATTAGTTTTAACCGCTGTAGTTACTGCTATTATGTTAGGGATGCCTCTTGGAAGCATTGCTGATTCAGTATCAACTGGTATTGGTAGTCAGTTAGGTGAACTTTCCATGGTCTTTGGTTTTGGTGCCATGCTGGGGAGGTTAGTCTCTGACTCAGGTGGTGCTTATATTATCGCTGAAACTATGATTCAACGATTTGGTAAGCAACGTCTTCAATTAGCTATTATGATTGCTTCATTTATTCTTGGAATTGCCCTCTTCTTTGAAGTTGGGATGGTTCTGTTAGTACCAATCGTATTCGCTATTGCCACTGAAGCCGGTGTGCCAATTCTGTTCCTAGGAATTCCAATGGCTGCCGCCCTTTCAGTTACCCACGGATTCTTGCCACCTCATCCAGCACCAGTTGCTATTGCTCAAGTGTTAGGTGCAAATGATGGTCACGTATTACTATACGGTTTCATTATTGCGATTGTGGCTGCTTATATTGCCGGCCCGCTATTCTCAAAAATTGCTCGTAGATACGCACCTGCTGCTTTTGATCGTAAAGGTAACCTTTCATCAATTGGTGAAATTAAACAATACACACCTGAAGAAGCTCCTTCATTTGGTATTTCAGTATTAACTGCTCTATTCCCAGTTATTTTGTTAGCAATTACTACGATTTACACGATGGCGGTTCACGGTGGTCAAGCACCAAAGAATCCATCAACTATTGACTCAATCATTGAATTTATTGGTTCACCAAGTATCGCAATGTTGATTTCACTATTCTTCGCAATGTGGAGCATGGGCTGGAATCGTAAACGAACTACTACCCAAATCATGGAATCACTTGAAAATGCCGTTAAATCAATCGCTATGCTACTATTAGTTATTGGTGGTGGTGGTGCCTTCAAGCAAGTTCTTATTGATGGTGGTGTAGGTAAAGAAGTTGCTAAACTCTTCATTAACTCATCTCTATCACCATTAATTCTTGGTTGGTTAGTGGCTGTTGTTCTCCGGGTTGCTTTAGGTTCTGCTACAGTTGCTTCACTAACTGCCGCAGGTATTGTTGCTCCTTTAATGACTCAGTCTGGAGTTAACCCTGCATTAATGGTTCTAGCCATTGGAGCTGGATCATTAGCCGCATCTCACGTTAACGATGCTGGTTTCTGGATGTTCAGAGAATATTTCGATTTAACAGTTAAACAAACATTACAAACTTGGACAGTCCTTGAAACGGTTATTTCCGTTGTTGGTATTGCCATGGTTATGCTACTAAGCTTAATTGTTTAGTTACTTGTAATTAATAAATAATAAGTAAAGCACCTCAGAGATTATCTCTGAGGTGCTTTTTTATGCCTTAACTTTATTTAGATAAACCTATAATCGTTCTCGCTTTTCATCTCTAAAATTAAATCTAACACTAATAATCATCAATATAAACGTACTAATTAAACCAATCGGTGGCCAAAATGACAAAGCAATCAACGCGACAAACAGGATTGTATATCTAATAACGACAGCAATCGTAGTTTCTCGATTAATCTTGACTTCCGAACTAGGATTAATTCTCACTAGGGTCATTTGCGTCACTGAATACATAATTGTCCATAATGTGGTAATTAACATATATGTTAGCTCTGGTTGCCAGTGAGTTGGATATTTACCCACCCAAGATGTTGCAAACGGGATGCCGGTTAGCACTAAAACCCAAATCGTATTAGCCAAGTAGACCATTAAATCCACCCGTTTAGCCCTAGCAAACATCATATGATAATTATACCAGGACAACATTACAAGTAAGAAACTGACTAAGTAAGCAAGCATTGCTGGGACTTGATGACGTAGTGCTTCAAAAGTAAAACTATCCGGCGCATGGATTTCCAAAACCATGATGGTTGCAGCGATTGCAACAATTCCATCGGTTAAAGCTTCCATTCGACTTTTATTCAATTTTTACCACCATCCTTATCTCAAATATATCGTACCGCAAATCATTAAATATTAAGGAAAATTCAATATGATGCTTGGTTTTCAAAATACATAAAATCATATTATTAAGAGTATGGCGGACTAATGAGGACGTTTTTCATCTCTAAAGTTAAATAACAGGCTGATTATCATTAGAATAATAGTACCAACTAATCCAACTGGTGGCCAGAAAGGCAAGATAATTAACGCGCCAATCAGAATTACATACCGTAAAATAATTGCTGATACAGATTCTTGATTAACATCGTTCTTAAGTGCTGGGTTAGCTCGTTTTAACATTTGAGCCGTTAATGAGTACATAGCGGCCCATAACGTGGTAATCACCAAGTATGTTAATTCAGGCTGCCAATGAGTTGGAAACATCCCGACCCATGAAGTGGCAAACGGAATTGCTGTTAGCACGAGTAACCACATTGTATTTGATAAATATACCCGCAAATCAACCCGCTTAACGTGTAAAAACATTAGATGATAACTATACCATGACAACATCACCAATAAGAAACTAATTAAGTAAGCAAGCATTGCAGGAACTTGATTGCGTAAAGTGACAAAGGTAAAGCTTTCTGGAGCATGAATTTCCAGTACCATGATTGTGGCCGCAATGGCAATAATTCCGTCAGTTAGTGCTTCCATCCGATTTTTATTCACGATTTCCCCCCTTTTATATATCATAACTCATCCTGATAATTTGCTAATAAAGTAACCTCAATAAAAAAGAACCCGCATAAACTAAGGTTTATGCGGGTTCTTTTTTTAATTAATCGTATAGATTAGCTAATTTATTTTGAACATCTGGATGGTTAAGAAAATCATCATAAGTAGTATCAGCTTTGTCAATAATTCCATTATTTGAAACTTCAACAATTCGATTAGCAATCGTTTGAATAAATTCATGGTCATGAGAAGTAAAGAGAATAGCTTCAGGAAAACTAACTAATCCATCATTTAAAGAAGTAATTGATTCCAAGTCCAAATGGTTAGTTGGATCATCTAAAAGTAAAGTATTTCCCTTCTCCAACATCATCTTAGATAGCATACAGCGGACTTTTTCGCCCCCTGAAAGAACTTTGACTTTCTTATCAACGTCATCCCCAGAAAATAGCATTCTACCTAAGAATTGGCGTAAAAAGGCATCATCGTCGCTACCTTTGGGTGCATATTGTCTTAACCAATCGATGATTCGAAGATCATTATTATTAAACTCACTAGTAAAGTCCCGGTTGATTGATGACAACTTAACCGTCTGTCCCCAAATCACTTCGCCAGAATCTGGCTCGACTTTACCAGCTAAAATTGCATCAAGGTCGTTGTGATTAAATCATTTCGACTAACAAACGCTGTTTTATCACCTGGTCTTAATGTGAAGGAAACATTGTCCAACACCTTAACTCCATCAATTGTTTTTGAAATCTTGTCAACTTGCACAAGATCATTACCTAATGGGCGTTCTGGTTCGAATTTGATAAATGGGTATTTTCTTGAAGATGGTTTAATATCATCAAGGGTAATCTTCTCAAGTTGCTTTTTCCGAGAAGTAGCTTGCTTAGATTTAGAGGCGTTAGCACTAAAACGTGCGATAAATTCTTGCAATTCTTGAACCTTTTCAGCTTTTTAGCGTTCGAATCTGAACGCATTTGGCAGCTAGTTCGCTTGATTGTAACCAAAATCGTAGTTACCCACGTACATCGTAATTTCACCATAATCCACATCACACATCATCGTACAAGTCTGATTCAAGAAATGCCGGTCATGAGAAACAATGATCACAATTTTTGAGTAATCAGCTAGGAAATTTTCCAACCAATTAATTGTATAAACATCAAGTCCGTTAGTAGGTTCATCCAGCAGCAAAATATCTGGTTCACCAAATAGTGCTCTGGCTAGCAAGACCTTAACTTTTTGCCCTTCAGTTAGTTCACTCATTAATTGTTGATGCATTTCTTCAGGAATTTCTAGTGATTGGAGTAATTGGGAAGCATCCGGTTCAGCATTCCAACCATCCATCTCAGCAAATTCTGCTTCTAAATCAGCAGCTTTAATTCCGTCTTCTTCAGTAAAATCAGCCTTGGCGTACAGAGCATCCTTGGCTTCCATTACATCAGCAAGATGTTGGTAACCTTGAATTACTGTCTGCATGACTGTTTGATCTTCAAAGCCATAATGATCCTGGCTTAAACTAGAAATCCGTTCGTTTTTATCCACATGAACTTCACCAGTGCTAGGTGAGAGTCGGCCATCAAGTAACTTTAGAAACGTTGATTTTCCAGCTCCATTGGCCCCAATTACTCCATAACAGTTACCTGGAGTGAACTTCAAATTAACATTATCGTACAGTTTTTTCCCTGAAATCTGTAATCCCATTTCTGAAATTGTAATCATTTAAACTAACCTCATATCCTTCTTGTATTATCTCTGTATTATCATCTATTGTTAATTTTAAATATATTAATCAGTGCAACGTTTATTTCTCTAGAATACCATGACGATTGCAATTCAATCGTTGGTTAAACCACCTGACATGTTACTCAGGTTAGTTATTAACACTGATATATTTTTAAACTACCAAGATCATTCATTTTATCATAGATACCCATAGCTTCGTCAAATATATTAAAAACTTAATCGCATAACGTGAGCTCATTTAATCAGCACTTTATTAAATCTTTAATGATAGTTACTATCAGGAATATTAACTTTTAACACATCCCCACTAACAATATGCCGTAATTCACCATTACTTAATTCAACGATGAGGTTACCACTATCATCAATATCACGAGCAATGCCCCGTATAAAGCTATTTCCAACTTGTACTTCAACTTTTTTACCGATTGTATCTAACACTTGCCGGTATCGGTCAATAATATTAACCGAGTTCAGACTATTTAGTTCCGCTATCAAATTCAAATAAATTTGAGCAATAATCGCTTCTCGACTAATTTTATTAATACTAGTGATAGACATTATTGCGCCTGCTTTGTTTTTTAAATCATTAGGAAACTCTTGCGTATTAAGATTAATGCCAATCCCTAAAATTAAATTGGACTTTCCAGAAACATCATCAATCAACTCTGCGAGGATGCCACCTATTTTAAACCCATGTGACAATATATCATTAACCCATTTAGCCGTCAGCTCTACATTAGGAAAATACTTTTTAAGAGCCTTTATAACAGCTACGGCAGCCCCCATTGTAATACGTCCTGGTTGCTCAAAATCAGGCTTAATATCTGGAACCAAAACACTCATATAAATTCCTGTGCCCTTAGGTGAATAAAATGATCGCCCCCGTTTTCCATAACCGTTAGTTTGAGAATCGGCTAATATGATCATTGGCTTGTCTTGAGTTGACTCGCTCAATAACCGTTTCAGATAATCATTAGTCGAGTCAATTTCATCAAAAATTCTGATAGTAAGATTTGGTCTACTTACCATTTTTTTCATTATTAATTTGTAAATCATTTGGTCATCCAATAAGCTTGTTTCCATATTAATTCACCATACTTAACATAAAATCATTTAAATCGATAATCGAAAAAGCCGTCCGGAATTTCCGGACGGCTTTCCTTATATATAAATAATAGCATAATTTTAAAAATCAAAATAAATCAAATATTACATTAGGTGGACGCCTTTGTCGACAAACACAGTGTCACCAGTCATCCCGGTTGAAAGGTCACTCATCAAAAATGCGGCCACATTACCAATTTCTTCAATTGTCACCCCCGCGTTGTCGACCGTAAATCCTTGAGACATTTTCAGCAACTCACTATGGCCTTTAATTCCGGTTACTGCCAACGTTTTAACGGCTCCAGCGGAAATTGCATTAACTCGGATGCCTGCTGACCCTAATTCCTTCGCTAAGTAACGCACGCTGGCCTCAAGCGAAGCTTTAGCAATCCCCATCATATTATAGTTTGGAATAGCTCTGATTGAACCGAAGTAAGTAAGAGTAATAATACTTCCTGGGTTGTTCAAGTATTGCTTAGCATATCTAGACACTGCAATGAATGAATATGCACTAATATTCTGAGCAAGGTCATAGCCTTCCTTTTTAGTATTAATCACACCATTCGTTAAGGTTTCTTTATCAGCAAACGCAATAGCGTGAATCACTCCATCGATTTTGCCATATTTATTACCGATTTTTTAAATGCAATTTCAATATTCGTATCTTCGGCAACATCACACTCAATCAAGTCTAAGTCTTCAGGAACAAATCGTTGAAGGCTGGTTTTAATTCGGTCATTTTGGTAAGTCAAAATAACTTTAGCGCCTTGATTAATCAACGCATTAGTACATCCCCAAGCAATACTTCTTTTATTAGCAACCCCCATTACCACAATGGTTTTGCCTGCTAAAATCCCATCCATTTTTTCTCCTCCGAATCTCTTCAAAACCTATCATAACGCTGATTTCGCTGCTCGATTAGTTCGTCAACACTCAAATCTCTTAACAGTTTAAATCGTTCATTTAAAAAATGTTTAAGGTCGGTAACGTCATCATTTGATTGAATCTCTGGTAAAATCCCTTCAATTACGTGTTCCTTTAGTAAAACCTCTGGAGTTAACCCCAACTCCTCAGCAGCTTCCGGAACTCGTTTGGAATCTTTCCACATAATACTAGCGTATCCTTCAGGAGATAGTACTGAGTAAATACTGTTTTCTAACATGTAAACCTCATCCCCGCAGCAAAGTGCGAGCGCTCCTCCGCTACCGCCTTCCCCAAGAATGATACTAATGTATGGCACCTTGAATTGTAGTCCCCGAATGATGCATTTAGCCACCGCCGAACCTTGTCCATGATATTCTGAATCAACATCTGGATATGCCCCTGGAGTATTTACCAAGGCTAAAATTGGGCGGTTAAACTTTTCTGCTTGTTCCATTGCTCTCAATGCCTTTTCATAACCAGCTGGCGTTGGACTGCCAAAATGACGATCAATATTACTCTCAGTGTCATCCCCCTTTGAGATCCCAACTACGGTGATTGGTTGCTCATATAAATAACCAATTCCAGCAATCACTGCATGGTCATCAGCATAACGACGATCCCCGTGAATTTCAAAGAAGTTCGTTAATAGTTGATTAACCAATGCCGTGGTCATAATTTTACTTTGACTTCGAGCAGCCAATACTTTTTCATAAGCTGAATTTTTCATTGTCAATCTCCTACAATTCATGCAATTTAAGCAATTGATACAATGTTTGCTTCATATTTCGCCGTTCAACGATCGCATCAATAAATCCATGTTGTAAAACCGTCTCAGCTTGCTGAAAATCAACTGGTGGTTTCTGGCGAATTGTTTGTTCAATTACTCGCCTGCCAGCGAACCCCACTAGCGCATGAGGTTCAGCAAGAATAATATCACCGTCCATAGCAAAGCTAGCGGTGACTCCCCCCGTGGTTGGGTCACAAAGGACCACCGCATAGAATAGTCCGGCCTTAGCATGTTCACTAATCGCAGCCGAAACCTTAGCCATTTGCATCAATGACATGATTCCTTCCTGCATCCTAGCTCCCCCTGAAGATGTGAACATAACTACGGACATTGATTTTTTAGTTGCTAGCTTAAATAAACGAGAGATTTTTTCTCCCGTCATTGAACCCAGACTTCCCATTACAAAGAACGGATCCATAATTCCGGCAGCAAATTTGATATCCTTAATTTCAGCAATCCCTGTCAATACACTTTCGTTAATTCCAGTAACCTGCTTCGCCTTTTTTAATTTAGCTAAATATTTGGCATCTTGATAACGACTAGGAGTTGTTAATTCTGCGGCAATTTCTTCAAAATCATCGAAAGTAATATCAACACGTTTTTTGGCTGTGATCCTAAATCCATAACCACATTTTGGACAAACATTTAAAATTCCAGCTCGATTGGCAAAAAATACTTCATGACAGATTGGACATTCTTTAATGAGGTTGTCGGGAATCCCATTCATTCGTTTCCTAAGAATATCATTGCTGGGAGTTTTAAATTTACCTGGTTCCATTTGCAACCTCCTGATGTTTAAGGATTCTATTTTCAAGATATCCAGTATCAAATTCACCACTGGTAAAGCCATCGCTGTTAATAATCACTGTCAGAAAATCTTGGTTAGTAGTGACACCACCAATTTCAAGCTCTGACAGTACCCGTTTCATCTTATTAACAGCAGTTTGTCGATCATCTAAGTGAACAATTACTTTGGCAATCATTGAATCATAAAAAGGCGATATAAAACTTCCCTGGACAATTCCTGAATCGAATCTAACTCCCAAAGTACCATCGGGAAGATAAAGATGGTCAATTTTACCGGGCTGAGGAACGAATCCTTGATATGGATTTTCAGCGTTCAAACGGCACTCGATCGCATATCCTTTTAGTGCTGCCTTATCCTGATTAAATGGTAATTCATCATTATTGGCTACTAAGACCATTGCTTTAATTAACTCAATGCCAGTAACTTCCTCAGTAATTGTGTGTTCTACCTGAAGTCTGGTATTCATTTCCATAAAGTAAAAATTATGATCTTGATCCATCAAAAACTCAAAAGTACCAGTATTAGTGTACTTAAGGCTTTTAGCAGCCTTAGTAACAATGTCACCAAGATACTGTCTTTCCTCAGGACTAATTAATGCACAAGGACTTTCTTCAATGACCTTTTGATGATTTCTTTGTAAAGAACAGTCTCGTTCCGGTAAGTAAACCACGTTGCCAAAGTTATCGGCAATTACCTGCATTTCAATATGCTTGGTATGCGTCAATAATTTTTCAACATAGATGTCATCATCATTATAAGAGATGCGCGCTTCTTGTTGAGTTGATAAGAATGCTGATTCCAAGTCGGCGTCCTTATCAACTCTGCGAATCCCCTTACCGCCGCCCCCAGCAGCTGATTTTAGCAAAATTGGATAACCGATTTTATCGGCAATTTGTTTAGCCGTTGAGACGTCACTAACGACACCATCACTACCCGGAATTACTGGTACGCCTGCCTTCTGCATTGCAAATCTGGCATTCGACTTATCACCCATTAACTTAATCACATCAGAGTTAGGACCAATAAATTTAATATGACATTCTTCACACAACGCAGCAAATTCAGCGTTTTCAGATAAAAATCCGTAACCCGGATGAATTGCTTCACAACCGGTTAAGTTGGCCACACTAATAATTTCGGCCATATTTAAATATGATTCGCTTGGCTGAGGGCCGCCAATTTTAATGGCTTCATCCGCCAAAGAAACAAATAAACTATCCTGATCAGCGCTTGAATAAACTGCTACAGCGGCAATATCCATATCATGAAGCGCGCGAATGATTTGCACAGCAATTTCACCACGATTAGCAACTAAAACTTTTTTAAACATATTCTCACCTCAGGATGTCTATTCGATTGCAAATACAAGATCTGCTTCCGTAACTATCTGATTATCACGAAGAATCTCACCATGACCAACCCCAACATTTAGCTTCAGCTTTTGTAACTTAACCACCATGACTAATTCATCACCGGGTCTAAAATCATCGTAAAATTTGGCTGATCTAATTCCACCAAAGAAGACGTTTTTACCTTGATACTCATCCATGCTTAAGATTGCCGCGACACCGGTTTGCGCAACTGCTTCAATCAGAATTGGCCGGGGAACTATTAAATGATTTTGCGGTTGATTAGCAAAAAACCATTCATTAATAGTTATTAGCTTGGTCGCAGATGCGCTTTCACCAGGAATTATTTCATTAAAGTAATCAATCATTTGAAATGGGTAACGTTGAGGAATAACATCTTGCACATTTAAATCCATTAGTTTACTCCTCCTCTACTTTGAAAATGGGTTGATCAAACTCAACCATGGCACCATCTTCAACTAGCGTGTCCTTGATTACACCATCTATATTACTTTTGACCTCATTGATCATCTTCATTGCTTCAATTACGCAAACAACTTCGCCTTTTGAAACACGATCACCCACACTTTTGAAAACTGGCTTGTCAGGACTTGGCGAGAAGTAAACCACCCCAACTAATGGGGCCTTAATTTCAGACAAGTTTGGATCATCGACTGAACTAATTTCTTCATTTGATTCAGTAGAATCTGTTGTTTCATTAACCAATTGGTCAGCATTTTGCTTATGGTAGTCAGGATTATCAACAATCGTTGGTTCCCCTAACTCTCGCTTACTCAATGAAAGTTTAAAATCTTCATCTTGTAACTCAAAATTCATCATTGATGATTGATCAAATTTTTCCATTTAATTTTTCAATTGATTTCTCATCCATTAGGCTATTCAACTCCCTTGAATGCCAATACAGCGTTATGCCCTCCAAAACCAAATGAATTACTAATCGCAACGTTTACTAAACTGTTCTTGTTGTTCTCAGTAACTAAATCTACTGGGCATTCTTCGTCTTGATTCTTCAAGCCAACGTTGACCGGCATTTCGTTTCTTTGAATTGAACCAACGACTGCAACTGCCTCAATCGCCCCAGCAGCACCCAGCAAATGGCCAGTCATTGATTTAGTGCTACTTACCTTCACATGGTCATTATCCTTGAAGACATTAACGATGGCCTTTGATTCAGCACTATCGTTAGCCTTGGTACTAGTCCCATGAGCATTAATATAATCAACATCTTTGGTCGAAATATCGCCTTCATCCAATGCTTGTTGCATTGCCCGAATAGCACCCTTTCCTTCAGGATCCGGCGCCGTCATATGGTAAGCATCACTGGTTGTCCCATAGCCAACGATTTCGCAAAGCATCTTGGCCCCGCGGTTCTTAGCATGATCGTAACTTTCAAGAATCAGTGTACCGGCTCCCTCACCAAGTACAAAACCATCGCGATCTTTATCAAAAGGAATTGAGGCCCGCATAGGATCTTCACTCTTGCTTAATGCGGTTAAGGCCGCAAATCCAGAAATTCCAATCTCATTGACTGAAGCTTCTGAACCACCAGCGATCATCACGTCAGCTTTACCAGATTTGATAAATTCAAATGCATTACCAATTGAATTGGTACCTGATGAACACGCAGTTACCACAGCTTGACTAGTGTTCAAAGCATTAAATTCAATCGCAATATTACCAGCTGCCATGTTAGCAATTGAATTAGGCACAAACAGTGGTGACACTCGTTTTGGTCCCTTATCATGCATTTTGATAACTTGTTCCTCAATGGTAGTTAAGCCACCAATCCCTGAACCATAGATAACTCCTAACTGATAAGGATCGAGATTATCTTCATTCAAACCGGCCATTTCCATGGCTTCTTTGGCACTGTATACTGCGTAATTACTAAATGCATCATTTCTTCGAGCAGATTTCTTATCTAATCTAACAGTTGGCTCAAAGTCCTTAACTTCACCCGCAACCGTTATTCCAGTTGCAGTAGCGTCAAACTTAGTAATTTTACTAATTCCTACTTTAGAATCGAACATATTATCTAAAAATGAATTGACGTCATTTCCCAATGGGTTAACCGTGCCGATTCCTGTAACAACAACTCTAGTCATAAACGTGCTCCTTTTAAATAGTTAAACCACCATCAACTGTCAAAACCTGACCAGTGATATATTTGTTATTGGCTAAGAACGAAATTGTATCTGCAATTTCTGCAACATTCCCAAATCTTTTTAATGGAATTTGTTCTGCAAATTCTTGCTGACGTTTTTCACTCATCGCTTCAACCATATCAGTCCGCACCATTCCTGGTGCAACCGCATTAACTCGAATTCCTCTTAAAGCGCCTTCGCGAGCAGCAGTCTTAGTCAAGCCAATCACCCCAGCTTTACTGGCTGAGTAGTTTGCTTGACCAACATTGCCATGAATTCCAGAAATACTTGAAAGATTAATGATTGCTCCTGAACGTTGCTTCTGCATGTATTTCATTACATATTTGGTCATATTAAATGTCCCAACTAAGTTAGTATTAATCACAGTTTTAAAATCATCGATGCTGATTCGCGTAAGCAATTTATCTCGAGTAATCCCAGCGTTATTAACTAAAACATCAATTCTGCCATATTTTTCGAATACGCTATCAATAATTGTTTTAGCAGACTTATCATCCGAAACGTCTCCAACCACCACTTCAAAATCATATCCTGATTGGTTAAAAGCATTTTTTTGTTCATCTGAGAGTTCAGCGTGAACGTTAATTACGACGGTAAAGCCATCATCATAGAAACGCTTAGCGGTCGCTAACCCAATTCCCTTTGCTGCACCCGTAACTATGGCCACTTTCTTATCAACTGTCATTAAGATTACCCCAATTTCTTTCTTAGTTCTGTCAATGTTGCGGCACTATCAACGTGATATGTTTCAACCCCGCGATTAATTTTTTTAGTTAATTTACTCAAAGTAGCCCCTGGCCCTAATTCAACAAATGTCGTTGCTCCTAAGTTAGTCATTTTCTGAACTCCGTCCACAAAATGGGTAGGCTCAACTAGTTGCCGTTTTAACACCATTTTAATATTAGTTTGCGTAAATGAATCTGAAATCGTGTTACTAATAACCGGAAAGACCGGTTGATCAAAAGAGATTGTCTCCAATCTCTGTCCTAATTGATCAGCGGCACTTGTCATCAATGGCGTATGCGAGGCAACCGCAACCTTCATGGGAATGACACGCTTAACCCCATGTTGTTTTAAATAAGACGATGCCTTAGTCACCCCAGAATCATCCCCACCTATCACCACTTGCGAACTGGTGTTGTAATTAGCTGGGTACACTCGTCCGGCCTCGTTACCAAATTTAAGAGCTGCTTCTAATAAGTCATTATTCGCATTCAATACTGCAGCCATACTTCCAGGATTGATCTTACCTGCAACGTCCATGTATCTCGATCGATCACGGACTAATTGCAATGCGTCACTAAAAGCAATCGCCTTACTAGCAACTAGGGCACTATACTCACCCAGACTTAAGCCTGCTGCAACCATTGGGTCACCTAGATCTTGACTAATTATTCGATGAATTCCTGTGCTCATCGTTAACACTGCTACTTGAATATTATTAGGATCATCGAAAATCGCCGCATCACTTAGATTAATTCCTAAAATTTCTGCCGCTTCATCAACGGTTTGCTTATAAACTGGTTCGGTTTGGTAAAGGTCTTGGCCCATTTTTTCAAATTGACTTCCCTGACCACTAAACAAATATCCTAACTTCAAAATGACTACCTACTTTTTATTAACCTGATTTGTAACATAGTCTACTAATTCGCCAACGGTTGACATACCATCATCAGTTTCAATTTCAATTTCGTATGTATCTTCTAATTTATCAACAATTTCAAAAATATCTAGACTATCAAGATCCAAATCATTTTTGAAGTTAGTCGTTTCTTTAACCTTGTCAGCTTCTACATCCAATTGGTCCACGATAATATCTTTTACGTTGTTAAATACTTCTTCTTTTGTCATTATAAAATCCTCCAAATATTTTTAATAATAATCTAGTACCTTAAAACAATCGTGCCAATTGTTAAGCCACCACCAAAGCCGGAAAGCACCACAATGTCACCACGGTTAATTTTGCCAGCTTTTACCAACTCATCGAACAAAATTGGTTCGCTTGCAGCAGCAGTATTCCCATACTCGCTAATGTTAGTATCAAACTTATCAAAATTTACCCCAAGCTTTTCAGAAATTCGCTCTATAATACGTACATTTGCTTGGTGTAGGACAAAATGATCGACATCAGCAAGTGAAACTCCAGCTTGCTTGAGGGCTGCTTCGATTGAAAGTGGCACGTTCTTGACTGCAAAATTGTAAACTCTACGACCATTCATAGTGAAAAATCGATTAAATTCTACTGATTCACTTTGAAATGGCGTCGTATCTCCAGTTTGACCTGCCGTTAAGTACTTACCTAACTCACCTAAAGTGTTAAGGTCAGTGCCTAAAATTGCACCAGTATCTTTTGAACTATTCTCTAGTAACATTCCTGCTGCCCCATCGCCAAATAAAACAGCAGTACTACGATCGTGCCAATCAATCAATTTACTTAAAACTTCTCCACCGATTAAAATGGCTTTTTTAGATTCATCACTAACTAATAACTTTTGGACTACTGACAGTCCGTACGAAAATCCAGAGCATGCCGCATTTAAATCAAATGCAATGGCATTTTTAGCTCCAATTTCCCCTTGAACTGTTGCAGCTACCGAAGGAGTTAAATAATCAGGAGACATAGTGGCAATGACAATATAATCAATTTCTTCAGGATTAGTATCAGATGTTGCCATCAGTTCTCGACTAACATCAACACACAAACTAGTAGTTGTCTCTGTATTAGCAATATGTCGCCGTTTAATTCCGGTTCGTTGGGTAATCCACTCATCAGAAGTGGCCATTATTTTAGCTAGGTCATTATTAGTAACTACCCGAGACGGAACTTTTCGTGCTGATTGGCGCACGGAAATATTTTCATATTTCATTTATTTGATACCTCATCAATAAATCCTAATAATTTCTTTAAAACCTGTTCAATTATCTCTATATTGTCATCCGAAAATCCGTCTAATACGCTTTTGACCAAGGTTGAATGAAAAGCACTATGAGCACGATACAAAAGACGTCCTCTATCAGTAAGTTTAAGATTAATTATCCGTCGATCGACTTGATTTGGAATCCTAGTTACGTATCCCTTACGGACCAGAGTATTAATATTCGCTGTTAACGTTCCTTTACTAAGCTTTAAGTAATTCGCAACCTCTGAAGTGGTTTTCTGGCGATGAAGACCAATTGCATGAATTAAATGAAGTTCTTTGGCAGTAATATCTTTAAAACGACTCTTACGAATTTCCGCTTCTTCAATTCTCATAATACTATCGTACACATCAATCATTGACTCACTAATAAAATTAAAATCGGATTTCTTTTTTCTATGCTTCGATCAGCCACTAGTTCCATTTACCTCCAAAACTATAATTTCTGATCAGCATCAGCGACGATAAACGTTAGCTTACATGAACAAGCAACTTTATCATCAACATTAGCTGAACACTTAACCGTTCCCATATTTGATCTTACTTTTTCCAAATCAACATGCAATTTAAGAACGTCGCCAGGTCGAACAACCTTTCTAAACTTGGCGTTATCAATTGCCCCAAGATAAGCTGTCTTACCCTTGAATTCTTCAGATTTTAAAATTAAGATTGACGCTGCTTGTGCTAGCGCCTCAATAATTAAAACCCCGGGCATAACTGGGTTACCAGGAAAATGTCCTTGAAAAAATTCTTCATTAATCGTTACGTTCTTAGTAACCGTAATTGACTTGCCAGGGTTTAATTCGTCCACCTTATCCATAAATAAGATAGGATATCGGTTCGGAATTAAATCCATAATCTCAGACGTATCTAAAACACTCATTGATATTTCTCCTTATCCTTTTAAGCAAAATGTGCGCTTAAATTTAGTTTGAATGTCAAACTATTAGGTAAAAATAAAGCGTCCTTAGTGGACGATAGTCATAATAATATAAATTAGTTTGAATATCAAACTAATTTATTGAAATTATTTTTAGTAGTCTAAGCACACACTTACGGAGGTAACGATTGTAGCCAATTAAAATACAAAAAATATTTTTTATAAATTAATAAAAACCGCTTGCGTATTATTACAAGCGGCTAATAAATTATTCAATTGTTTCATAAATCAAAGTCGGTGCCGTAGCCGAATCAGAAATTTCAATATTATCGTACAAAAGATCCTTGATATCATCAATTTTTTCTCGGTTACTATAAATCGTTAGCAATGATTCTCCAGCGCTAATCGAATCACCAATCTTATGGTGCAAATAAATTCCAACGGAATAATCTAATTTATCATCAGCTTTTTGACGACCACCACCGAGTAACATACTAGCAATTCCAATCTCATCAGCTACAATTTTCGAAACCACTCCTGACACCTTGGCTGGTAATTCAATTTGGTACTTGGCTTGAGGTAAGACACCATCGGGGTTGTCAACGACTGTCGCATCACCATGTTGATCAGCAACCATCTTTTTGAAGCTAGCTAATGCGTCGCCATTTTCAATTACCCGCTGACACATTTGCTTACCATCTTCAGGAGTCGTTGCTACGTTACCCATCACTGCCATATAACCACCGATTGTCGTAGTTAATTCCACTAAATCATGAGGGCCATTATTCTTTAGTAACTCAATGGATTCCTTAATTTCTAGCGCATTTCCGACAGCATTTCCAAGGGGTTGATTCATATCAGTAATCATTGCCATACACTGCATTCCTACCCCTTTGCCAATTCCTACCAAGGCTTTAGCTAAATTCCGAGAATCATCCAATGTCTTCATAAATGCACCGGCACCAGTCTTTACGTCAATAATCAGGGCATCAGTCCCTGAAGCGATTTTCTTGCTCATAATTGACCCAGCAATTAATGGAATTGAATCTACAGTATCAGTAACATCTCTGAGAGCATAGATTTTTTTATCGGCTGGAGCAATATTGCCAGTCGCTCCAATAATGGCACACTTATCCTTGGTAACTTGGTTAATAAAGTCCTGTTCAGAGATTTCAACCTGATATCCAGGAATCGCTTCTAATTTGTCTAACGTTCCCCCAGTGTGACCTAAACCTCGTCCAGAGATCATTGGCACCGGAATCCCTAACGCTGCAACGACGGCAGCTAAAGGAATACTAACCTTATCGCCAACGCCACCAGTTGAATGCTTATCAACTTTAACCCCAGGAATTGAACTCAAATCAAGGTGATCACCTGATTCCATCATCTTCATGGTCAATGATGACTGCTCTTGATCAGTCATTCCCTGAAAATAAATCGCCATTAATAAGGCACTTGTCTGATAATCAGGAATGTCTCCACTTACAACTCCATCCACAAAGAATTGAATTTGATCATCAGTTAATTCTAAGCCTGAACGTTTAGCGTGAATAATATCAACCATTCTCATAAAAAATTCCTCCGCCTTCGGTAACCGCTTACAAAAAAGCAAAACCTAAAAATCTAATAGTAATTGAGCTAGGGTCTGATCAAGAATCACACAATTAGTATACCCAGCTTTAATCGCAGCATGAACTCCGGCTGTCTTCTGATTTCCGTAAGCTACTAAAATCGCATGCTCTTTTTGTTTAAGATCAGCTAGATCGATGCCAATAGTGCGCGCATCAATTTCTGGAGCGACTACTTTTCCATTTTCGTCAATAAACCGTGAGACAATATCGCCAACCGCAGACTCTTGCAGCCGCTTAATTTCTGGTTCTGCAAAATATCCTAATTGAAAAACTAAAGCTTCAGATCTAACTGTGCCGACTGTGAATAAAGCGAAGTTAGCCCGTTTTCCTAACATCAAGATATTATTAATGTACCGATCTTGTTCCACCATTTGTTTGGTAGTAACATTATCAAAAATCACTGGCAATGGTAGGTATTCAGGTGTTACATGATAAGCCTTAGCTAACTCATCTACACTTTCATGAGCATATGTTTTTTCATTAGCGAAACTCACACTTCCCTTTAACTGAACCACCCGCACTCCAGGTACGAACTGATCATCTAAATGTTTAGTGACACTATGAATCGTTTTCCCCAACCAATTCCAATTATGTCCTGAGGTTTAACAATAGTAGTTAAATAATCGGCCGCATACTTACCAACACTATCTTGAATTGCAGTTGTTCCAACATATTTATTAGGAACCACATGAAATTCAATTCCGTACTTAGCTTGTAATTTCTCAGCCAGAACTTGAATGCTAACAACTGGATTAATTATCTGAATCTTAACGATTCCGGCATCCTTAGCATACTGAAGTAGTCTGGAGACGGTTGGTCGAGAAATGTTCAATGATTCTGCAATCACTGATTGACTTTCATTGTCCTGATAATACATTTCTGCCACTCGTAGGCTTAATTTTAATTTATCGGTATCTCGATTTGCCATCATCCAAACCACCTCAATTAGTCTTTCATGTTTTTAACAGCTGTATTTAACGCTAATCTCATCATTTCATCAAATGAAGTTTCCCGGTCCTTGGCTGACATGGCTTCGCCAGTCAATAGATGGTCTGATACTGTCAGAATCGTCAATGCTCGAATATGGTATTTGGCTGCCAATAAGTACAACCCACTGGTTTCCATTTCAGTAGCTAACACCCCATAGTCGATGAGTTTTTGAGTATCAATCTCATCATTATAGAATCGATCAGCCGCAAAGATGTTTCCGACCTTAGTCTTAATGCCCATCTCTTCGGCCGTATGGTATGCAGAATCCAATAATTCAAAGTCAGCAATTGGAGAATAATACACATTAGGACCAAACGTATTTTCAATGATTGATGAGTCAGTCGTTCCAGCTTGACCAAGAATAACGTCGCGCATGTGAACATCCGGACTCATGCCACCGCAACTTCCAACCCGATAAATAGTTTTGACCCCGTATTCTTTGATCAATTCAGTAGTATAAATAGCTAACGAAGGGATCCCCATTCCTGATCCTTGAACTGAGATTCGTTTACCTTGATAGGTTCCAGTAAATCCAAACATATTTCTGACGCTACTATATTGGACCACGTCTTCCAAAAAGTTATCTGCGATAAATTTAGCTCGTAATGGATCTCCTGGCATTAAGACAGTTTCAGCAATTTCACCTGGTTTTGCACCAATATGTGTACTCATTGTGTCGCCCCCTATTTTAATTCGTTAAGAAAACTAGTTCCAACTGGATTACCAGTTACTTCAAAGTTATCTAAGATTGTGGCACCGAAGTCAGCAAAGGTATCCCTGACCCCTAAACTTGCTGTCTTAGCCATGGATGGTGAATATGCAAGTAATGGCACATATTCTCGCGTATGATCGCTACCAGTAAATCCGGGATCATTTCCATGGTCCGCAGTAATCAATAGCAAATCATCGTCTTTAAGGTTATTTAATACCCGTTCTAATCGCTGATCAAAATCCATTAAGGCTTGACCAAATCCAATCGGATTACGACGGTGGCCGTACATTGCATCAAAATCAACCAAGTTAGTGAAGCAGAATCCTTCAAAATCTTCAGCCATTACGTGATCAACATGATCCATTCCATCCATGTTGCTTTCATTATGGTAGCCTTCATCAATGCCATGACCTGAGAATATATCGTTGATTTTACCAACTCCTACCGTGTGAACCCCGGACTTTTGTAAATAATCCAAGTCAGTGGTCCCAGTAGGTTCTAACGTGAAGTCATGTCGGTTAGCGGTTCGAGTAAAGTGATCCTTATCAGGACCAACATATGGTCGAGCAATAATCCGTCCAACGATGTACTCAGGTCCATTCACAATTGACCTGGCAAATTCACAAATTCGATAAAGTTCTTCGAGCGGAATCACTTCTTCATGAGCAGCAATTTGTAATACCGAGTCTCCGGATGTGTAAACAATCAGATCTCCAGTCTTCATCTGCTCTTCACCTAATTCAGCGATAATCTTAGTACCTGATTCAGGACGATTACCAATAACTTTACGACCAGAAAAATCTTCAATTTGGCTAATGATCGAATCTGGGAAACCATTTGGAAAAGTACTTAATGCCTGTTCAACTGGTAAGCCCATCATTCCCAATGGCCATCCATACTATCTTTACCTGCGGAGATTTCTTTCATCTTGCCATAATATCCTAATGGCTGATCAACCTTATCTACCCCTAGAATTGGTGCATCTCTCAAATTAGCTAGTCCTAATTTTTGTAAGTTAGGAATTTTCAAATCGCCCTTGTACGCTTCTCCAACGTGACCAAGGGTATCTGAACCAACATCACCGTACTTGGCAGCATCAGCTGCTTCACCAGTTCCAACAGAATCCAAAACAATTCCAAAAATACGTTTATATTTCTTAGCCATTAAAATGCCCCCTAAAATAAATCCCGATTATGAAAGAATTGTAACTGTAGCACTAACTCCTAATCGACTTGCACCAGCATCAATCATTGCTAATGCTTCTTCTTTAGAATGAATCCCACCTGAAGCTTTAACACCTAATCTAGCGCCAACAGTTTTCCGCATCAGCTTAACATCTTCAAGTTGAGCTCCTGCAGATGAAAATCCAGTCGATGTCTTAACGTAATCTGATCCGGCTTCTTCAGAAGCTTTACAGCCGGCCACGATTTGATCATTGCTTAAATATGAAGTTTCCAAAATTACTTTAAGCAATTTTCCTTTTTCGTGTACAGCATCAGCTACGGCTTTAATATCTTCAGTAACGAACTTAGTATTGCCAGCAAGTAGTTCGCCAATATTCAATACCATATCGACTTCTTCGGCACCATCATCAATTGCTGTTTGGGCTTCAAACACTTTTGTTTCAGTATTGGTTGCCCCAAGTGGAAAGCCAACAACGGTAATTGGATTTACATCGGTATCTTCAAGTTGTTCTGCAACCAATGGAATCCAATGTGAATTTACACATACGGAAGCCGTGTTATATTTTGCAGCTTCCTCACATGTTTTGATAATTTCGTCTCTAGTGGCTTCAGGTTTTAAATTAGTGTGATCTAAATATTTTGCGAGTTCTGAATTTGTAAGTGTCATAATAAATGTAACCCCTTTCATTCTTCCTATGTATTTATCATATCGGAGTCCTGAACAAATGTAAACGCTTTTATAGAAAAAATGTTCATACATTTTATGCACAAAAAAGTGTGAACTACCTGTTAAGGTGGTTCACACTTTGATTTTAGAGCGATTACTTCTTTAAATCTTCGATTGAGTTAACGTTTGTCATGTAGTAAGGAACTGCTAATCCAACCTTAGCTCCTCGCAAATTAATCCCTAAATCATCAATTTGACTTCGGTAATCTTTATAGAAGACAGCTGAAGTATTAGGTAACCAAGCACTAACCATTGCATCAGCGTCGTTACCAGCAACTGATGCCCACATTGGCTGCATCTCCATTGCTTGGATGGTTACTTTGTAGCCCAATGATTTCAAAACCTCAGCCACTACGTTAGTAGAAGCAATTTCAGAATCCCAAGCCACATAAGTCATCTTTATTGATTGGTTATGCACGTGTTTGATTCCTTTGGTCCATTCAGCAACTTGCTTAGGATTGTTTTTAATCCAAGCTTTAGCGGCTTTAGCTGGCTCTTCACCATTATTTACCTTAATCATTACTGATGACATCTGGGCAGGCGTCCAGTAGAATCGATCCAGCATCTCATAAGCTTCAGGTTTATCCTGTTTTAAATTCTTTCTGGTAATAGTATGAATATCTTCAGCCTTACCGTAGACATTTTTAGGATCTTTTAAGAATTTAAGCTTATATTTAGTGAACATCCAGTGGGGAGTCCAACCAGTAATTATAATTGGTAACTTCTTCTGATAATCCTTATCCAAAGTACTAGTCATGGCAGCTGTTGAACTTGTCTGCAATTGCCAATTATTTTTATCTAGCCCATAATCCTTAATTACATTTTGAGTACTAGCCATAATTCCAGCTCCGGCATCGATTCCAGTAATCGTATAGTTTACTTGTTTGCCGATTGACTCCTTAGGATTATATTTAGCAACCTGACTTGAACATCCGGCAAGCACTACTGCTAGAATTCCTAACGCTAAGAAAGTCGTTAATTTAGTGATTTTCTTTAAAATAGTAACCACCTCCTAAGACTTATCTGATGGTGTCTTATTAATTGCCTGAGTTACTCGGTCCAAGATGATAGCTAGAATTACGATTGCTAATCCAGCAGCAAAACCACTACCAGCATCATTCCGACCGACCGCAAAGTAAACTTTGTTTCCAAGTCCCATGGCACCAATCATTGAGGCAATAACGACCATTGACAATGACAACATCATACTTTGGTTAATTCCAGCCATTAACGTTGACTTAGCTAATGGTAATTGTACTTTAAATAACTTTTGCCATGATGTTGATCCATATGAATCAGCCGCTTCAATTAACTCAGTTGGTACTTGTCTAATTCCTAAGTTAGTCATTCTAACTGTTGGTGGCATTGCAAAAATAACTGAGGCAATTACACCAGGAACCATTCCAATTCCAAAAAAGCAACCGCCGGGATCAAATAGACAAAGGCCGGCATTGTCTGCATAAAGTCTAAAATTGGTTTAGCAATCAATTGAACCGTATTTGACTTAGCCATCCAAATTCCAATAGGAATTCCAATTACTAAGGCAATCAGGCTCGATGTCAAAACCAGAGTTAACGTTTGCGTCATATCACGCCAATATCCTTGATTCCAAATATATAGCAATCCAATCACTTCAAAACCAATTAATGTCCAATGCTTCTGGGCTCTTAACAAGTAATAAGTTAATCCAACAATCAAAACAATAAATAACCAAATTGGGATTAAATCAAAAATCCATTGGAAACCATCAATAATGCCTCCAATAAAGTTAGTTATCGCGTTGAAGAAACCTTCAAAACCTGATAGCCACTTAACTAAACTATTGATCCAATCTGAAACTGGTAATTGAGGGATATTATTCATCTTCAGCCACCTCGTTTCCTGAAATTGCGCCAAGAACGGCACCTCTAATGATAATTCCTAATAAATGATTTTGTTTATCAACAACCGCATATGGGTATGGTGATTTAGAGATTTGATCCAAGATTGTAGTGATTGGGGTATCTTCTTGAGTAGTTGGGATGTTGTTTTCAACGATTGAATCCAACCTACGTTCACCCTTTTCAATTAATTCCAACGCATGCTTAGCATCAACGATTCCAACAAATTCACGTTTACTATTAACCACGTAAACAGATGAAATTTCATTTTCACGCATTCGTCGAATAGCAATTCTTGGGCCGTCTTTATCAATATTGACCGTATTTGGTCGAATCATAACATTAGCAGCCGTTAGGACCTTAGTCCGATCAACATCTTCAATAAATCTTTCAACATAAGCATCAGCTGGCTGGGTAAGAATCTCTTCAGGGGTTCCAGTCTGAACAACTTCTCCGTCCTTCATGATCATAATTCGGTCACCAATTCTCAAAGCTTCATTCAAATCATGAGAAATAAAGACGATTGTCTTATGGAGATTTTCTTGTAAATCTAACAATTCATTTTGCATATCTTTACGGTTAAGTGGATCCAAAGCAGAAAAAGCCTCATCCATTAGCAAAATCTCAGTATCGTTAGCTAACGCTCTAGCCAACCCTACCCGTTGTTGCATCCCACCAGATAGTTGAGTTGGCAATTGATCATCGTATCCATGCAGGCCCACTAACTCAAGGGCATCATGGGCTTTTTTTAGCCGTTCTTCTTTATCAACACCCTTAACTTCCAAACCGTAGGCAGTATTTTCAATAATCGTCCGGTTAGGTAGTAAAGCGAATCCTTGAAAGACCATGCTCATTTTTTACGACGAACTTCTAATAGTTCTTTCTTGCTTAAGCTAGTTAAATCTTGACCATCAATTAAAATGTGCCCAGACGTAGGTTCAATTAATCGGTTGATCATTCTAATCATCGTTGACTTTCCTGAACCAGAAAGTCCCATGATTACAAAAATCTCGCCTTCATTTACCTCAAAACTAGCATTTTTAACGCCCACCGTAGATCCGGTTTCTTCTAGGATCTCAGCCTTTGACTTACCAGCGTCAATTAATTCTTGGGCCCGGCCAATCCGGCGACCAAATATTTTGGTAAGATTTTGCACTTGAAGTTTAGTTGTCATGTGCTCCTCCTTACATTCTTTAAAATAAAAAATTTATTTTTATAAGGGCTTAAATTAGTCCCCAAAAATAAATTAACAGATACAACCGTAACAAAATCAGTGAACTAATTCAAATGATTATCCCCTGGTTAAAATTAGTTTACCCGCTTAATTTACCTATATGATAAGGATAGCACTAATTTAATTTATATTGAAAAAATAGTCTTTTTATCATTGCTTCAATGAAATTTCTAGATAATTTATGATGCATAATTGCATTTTTCTTGACACCTAGATACAAAATAATTTAGCATATATCGTGCATTAATATTTTATTTTTATAGGAGAATCGTCATGAAGAAATATCTCGCAGAGTTTTTCGGTACTATGATTCTAGTTTTACTAGGAACCGGTACTGTCGTTATTGCCAAGGGTGATGTTCTAGCCATTGGGCTTGCCTTCGGATTAGCAATCACCATTTCAGCATACTCATTTGGTGCTGTATCTGGTGGTCACTTCAACCCAGCCGTTACAACAGCAATGTTGATCAACCATAAAATTAATGTAACAAATGCCATTGGTTACATTATTGCTCAATTTGTTGGTGCGACAGTTGGTTCTGGTTTTGTATTATACTTTGTTAAATCATTAGGTTTATCAAGTACCTCACTAGGGCAAACTGATTTCCCTAACATTTCTACTCTCACAGCTATTATTGTGGAAATCTTGATTACATTTATTTTTGTAACTATTATATTATTAGTTACTAGCGAAACATTTGGTAATCCTAATATGGCAGGATTGATCATTGGTATCGCTCTTGCATTCTTAATTATTATTGCCTTAAATCTAACTGGTGGTTCATTAAACCCAGCTAGATCATTTGGACCAGCAATTTTCGCTGGGGGCTCAGCTCTTTCTCACTACTGGGTATTCCTAGTCGCTCCCGAAATTGGGGCTATCTTAGCAGCATTTGTGGCAAGATACTTGAAGACTAACTAATTAGTTATCAAAAAGACACTACAATAACGTAGTGTCTTTTTTATAATCCAATAAAAATTGCAATCATGGTAATCATTGCGACCCCACCTTGCAATAAGATAATTTTAGGATTACTAGTTATCCCACCATAAATGGCAACTAACACCGTATAAATCATCAAAATCAGCAATGCAGGCTGACTATTATACATAAAAATTGCTAATAAAATTAAGCCACCAATTAAGCCATTATAAACCCCTTGATTCTTTAATAATGCATTAACAGTTGGCCGCTCGAGCTCCTCTTGAGTTTGATTAAAGACTTTTGCAGTGCGCTTAGATGTCGTTGCAAACGTTTCAAGATATAAAATATAGACAAACTCTATGGCCACTAATGTTCCCAATATTTTGATAATAACACTCATGTTCTTAATGCCCCCACTCCATTATAAATAAAAAGCCGCTATCCACGTATATTGCATTGGGATAACGGTTTTTATTATACTTTAAAATTAGTAAACACGTTGGTTTAAGCGCGTTCCAAAACCGAAACACTTTCCACATGAACGGTTTGTGGGAATTGATCAACAGGTTGAATTGGCTGGTTAAGATGGTAACCAAGGTCACCAAATAACTTAACGTCTCGAGCCAATGTAGCTGGATTACATGATACGTAAACTACCCGTTTAGGATTCATGTCAGCCACACTCTTAATCAATGATTCAGCTAGGCCTTTACGTGGTGGATCAACAATAACAACATCTGGTTTTAAGCCATCCGCTTGCCATTTTTCCATCTGCTCTTCAGCCTTGTTCGTTACGAACTTAACATTTTTAATTTTGTTAATCTTGGCGTTAGTTTCAGCATCCTTAACGGCGTCTTCAACAACTTCAACCCCATAAACTTGCTTAACTGCGTTCGCAACTGACAATGAAATGGTTCCAATTCCACTATAAGCATCGATAACCACGTCATCCTTACTCAGTTCAGCCTTATCAATTGCTAATTGGTAAAGTTTTTCAGTTTGTACAGGATTAACTTGGTAGAAAGAGTTAGCAGAGATTTCAAAATCTAGTCCCATTAGTTGATCATGAATTCGGTCAACTCCACTTAATAAGACATTCTTCTTACCTAACACAACGTTAGTCTTCTCTGGATTGATGTTTTGAATCAAACTAGTTAAACCAGGAATCTTTTCGTTGATTTCTCTAGTAATTTCTTCCACACTAGGTAACTTCTTAGTTCTAGTAACCAGAACAATCATCATTTCGTCAGAGTATTTACCCACTCGAACCATGATGTTTCGAACTACTCCAGTATGGTTCCGTTCATCATATGCTTCCAATTGGAATTTTCGAAGAACATCTCGCACAATCAATACAGCCTTATCGATTCTTTCATCCTGAATCTTAAAGTCTTCCAAAGGAATCATTTCATGTGAATGCTTCTTATAAAAACCAGTTGATAGTAATCCATTAACATTTCTAACGGGAATCTGAGCTTTGTTTCGGTAATGGAATGGATCTTCCATCCCAATAGTTTCATTAACTTCTGCTGGAATCTTTAATTTATCAAAATCAACTTGAACTTGGTGTTGCTTAAATTTCAATTGGGCAGGGTAATTCAAATGTTGTAATGGTGTGATCCCAGTTTGGGTATATGCCTTTTCGATTCCGTGAACCCGGTCTGGACTTTCAACCAATACCTTATCCACTCGCCCAAAGGCGAAGTTTTTCTTAACTTTAGTAACTAAGGCAATTACCTTCTCACCAACTAAAGCATTTTCAATAAAGATTGGAAAATCTTCAATCTTGGCAACACCCATTCCTTCGTAAGTTAAGTCTTGAATCGTTACTTCATAAGTTTCGTTCTTGGCAACTGGGGCCGTAAATTTCATGTATACACCTTTTCCTTTAACCAAATAAAAATTGCGAAGCAAAGTAATCGCCACGCAATCTCTTATTTTATCTCTTAGTTATTATCGTCAGTATCGTTATCTGGAAGCTTATCGACATTTTCAATAAATGTCTTTTCTAAGTTAATTAGTTCTTCACTGTCATCAGTGTACGCCTTATTTGGAATATCGTCTAGGTTAGCGAACGTTTCAATGTGCTGTTTAAGTTAACAAACTTCATTGGTGCATCACCACCATACTCACCATCAAGGTTTATCTGCATACGATTCTTAACAGGTTTGGCAACGACCTTCTTGGTTTTTTTGTAAATAATCCGAGGATCATTGATGTGCTTGCCGCCATTAATTACCTTAGCAGCTAAATGCATGATCTCCACTAAATTACTGGTTTTAACAATAATTAATGTAAATTTACCATCATCAAGAGCAGCGTCTGGGACGATTTGTTCAAAACCGCCAACCGAATTGGTGAGAGCCAAGAAAAACATTGAAGCTTTACCATTGAATTCACCATCATCATACTTAATATTCATTTCAATTGGCTTAATTCGTGGTAATAGTTCAGCTCCCCTAACTAAATAAGCTAAATATCCAAATAAAGTTTTTAAATCTGAAGGAACATCATACGTCAGCTCGGTTAATAATCCACCAGCTGCAATATTGATAAAGTAATTCTCATCAGCCTTACCAACATCCATACGAATTGTTTGATTCTTTAAGACAACCTTAGCTGCCTCAACAGGATCTTCACGGGGAATGTGCAACGCCCTAGCGTAATCATTAGTCGTTCCCGCCGGAATAATGGCCATTTTAGGTCGCTTTTTTAATGGGGCAAGCCCATTTACGACCTCATTAATGGTCCCGTCCCCACCAGCTGCAACCACTAAATCGAATCCTTCTTTTCCAGCTCGACTAGCCTCATTTTTAGCCGAATCGGGCTCTGGTGTTGTAGCAAAAGCACTTGTCTCATATCCCGCTTGTTCGAAAATATTCAGAATATCAACTAGCTTTTGCTTTAATAATTCCCTTCCAGATGTTGGGTTATAAATTACTCTGGCACGTTTACGCATACCCTTACCTGTCCTTCTATTTATTCATTGATGCAATTAATAACTTGTTTACAACCGATGGATTGGCTTTTCCTTGGGTCTTCTTCATAATCTGACCAACTAAGAAACCAATGGCCCGGTCTTTACCATTATGGAAATCTTCGATTGATTGAGGATTATCAGCAAGAACTTCATCAACGATTGGTTGAATTTGAGCAGGATCCGAAAGCTGAACCATGCCTTTTTCTTCAACAAATGCCTTAGGTTCTTTACCTTCTGAAACTGCCTTGAAGACCTTTTTAGCCATCTTTGATGAAATTGTTCCATCTGTAATCAACTTAACCATTGTTGCTAAGTTTTCAGCGGTAATATCGGTTTTTTGCAAATCAACGTGGTTATCATTCAAGTAGGCGTTAACGTCACCTTGAAGATAGTTAGCTGATAATTTAGGATCAGCACCTTGAGATACCATTTCATCAAAGAAATCAGACATCTCCTTGGTTTGAGTAAGCACCATCGCATCGTAATCAGTAATTCCTAATTCATTAACGTAACGATTACGACGCTTCTTAGGAGCCTCAGGAAGCTCTGTTTCAATTGAATCAATCCATGCTTGAGAAATATCCAATTCAGGTAAGTCTGGTTCTGGGAAATAACGATAATCGTCAGCGCCTTCCTTAACCCGCATCAAAATTGTTTGACCTGTAGTTTCATCAAAACGACGAGTTTCTGGTTGAATCACTTCACCTGACATCAGTAGTCGTTGTTGACGTTGTTCTTCATAGGCCAATCCCTTACGAACATAATTGAATGAGTTCAAGTTCTTAAGCTCAGTCTTAACCCCATATTCTTTTTGACCAACTGGACGGATTGAAATGTTAACATCAACCCGCATTGATCCTTCTTCCATCTTAACATCAGAAACACCTGTAAATTGGATAACTTGGCGAAGTTCTTCCAAGTAAGCATATGCCTCATCTGGTGAAGCAATATCTGGTTTGGAAACAATTTCAACCAATGGGGTTCCTTGACGGTTCAAATCAACGTAAGAATATTGATTACTATGGGTGTTTTTCCCAGCATCTTCTTCAATATGAAGTTCTTGAATTCCGATACGTTTCTTCTTACCATCAACTTCAATCTCTACATAACCATCGTGACCTAGTGGTGTCTCAGATTCAGTAATTTGATACGCCTTAGGATTATCTGGGTAAAAATAGTTTTTCCGATCGAAATGTGGATGGCGTTCAATATCAGCATGTAAGGCTAACGCAGCCTTAATTCCTGATTCAACAACCCCTTTGTTGGTTGAAGGTAAAACACCAGGATAACCCCAATCAATAACGTTAGTGTTTGAGTTAGGGTCATCACCGAATTCAACGGGAGATGGACTAAAAATTTTCGAGTTAGTTTTTAACTCCACGTGGACTTCAAGTCCAATTGTTGTTTCAAAATTCATTAGTTGTTTCCTCCCATCTTTGGTGTTTGTTTATGAAAATCAGTTGCTTGCTCAAACGCACTACCAGCTTGGTAAATCGTTGCTTCATCGAATGGCTTACCAATTAATTGCACACCGACTGGAAGTCCGTCAGCAAAACCAGCTGGAATTGACATTCCTGGCAAACCAGCCAAGTTAACTGGTAATGTCAGTACGTCATTCATGTACATTGTCATTGGATCACTAACATCTTCGCCAATTCCATACGCAGGAGTTGGGGCAGTAGGTGCTAAAATTAAGTCATAGTCTTTAAAAATCTTGGTGAAATCATTAATCATTAAAGTTCTAACTTGTGCTGCCTTCTTGAAGTAAGCATCGTAGAACCCAGCGGAAAGTGAAAATGTTCCTAACATAATCCGACGCTTAACTTCATCACCAAATCCTTCTGAACGAGACTTGACGTATAATTCTTCAAGATTCTTCACATCTTCAGCGCGATAACCATAACGAATCCCGTCAAAACGCTGTAAGTTAGATGATGCTTCTGATGAAGAGATAATGTAGTACGCAGCTACCCCATATTCGGTATGCGGTAATGAGACCTCTTCAACTGTCGCACCCATTTTTTTATAGGTTTCCGCTGCATCAAGGACCGTTTGCTTAACGGCATCGTCAATCCCAGCAGCCATAAATTCAGTCGGAATTCCGATTTTCATTCCCTTAACACCAGCATTTAAATTAGCTGTAAAGTCAGGAACTTCCTTATCTGAACTGGTCATATCATGTTCATCATGGCCAGCAATTGCATTTAACAAAGTCGCATTGTCTTCAACGTTTCTAGTAATTGGACCAATTTGGTCTAATGATGAACCAAATGCAATTAGCCCCCAACGAGAAACTCGACCATACGTTGGCTTCATCCCAACCACACCATTAAATGATGCTGGTTGACGAATTGAACCACCCGTATCTGAACCTAAAGCAGCAATCACTTCACCAGCAGCAACGGCTGCAGCAGAACCACCTGATGAACCACCAGGGACTTTGGTTGTGTCCCAAGGATTATGAGTGATCTTAAAAGCAGAATTTTCAGTAGAACCACCCATGGCAAATTCGTCCATGTTAGTTTTACCAATACTAATTGCGTTTAAATTAGCAAGCTTATCAACAACAGTTGCGCTATAAATTGGTTTAAAGTTTTCCAACATCTTTGAGGCAGCAGTAGTTGTAAATCCTTTAGTAACTAAGTTATCCTTTAATGCAATTGGCATTCCTGATAATAAGTTATCAGCATCGATGCCAGCTTCATCAACTGCTTTAGCACGCTTCAAAGCGCCATCTTCGTCAACATTGATGAAAGCATTAATATCTTTATCAACATCAGCAATGTTAGCAAGGGTTTGTTTCGTTAGTTCTTCAGAAGTAATTTCTTTGTTAACTAACTTTTCATGAAGTGAACTCAATGATTGATCAAAATAATTCATTATTCGTTATCCCCACTTTCATCGATAATTGCAGGAACCTTAATATAGCCATTTTCAGCGTCTGGAGCATTATCTAGTAACTCTTCACGTTGATTCCAATTATCAGCAATATCTTCTCTCATCGTGTTTAATTGATCACTAACACTGGTTGTTGGTTCAACCCCTTCGGTATTAACTTTACTTAGGGTTTCAAACATTCCGATAATTTTATCTAGTTGATTCGTGAAATATGGAAGCTGATCTGCTTCCAACTTTAATTTTGCTAGTTCAGCAACGTGGTTTACTTGGTCTTCTGAAATTCTTTCGCTCATTTCGACCCTTCCTTTCAATTAATCACAAGTGACATTTTACCATATCAGTAACTGTTAAAAATATGTGATGTGAAGTTCTTTTCACCAGTTTTTCTACTTAAGAAACTTTGAATTCCATCAGTCGACTGAACCGTGATATCGATTGGGGCATTCCCAGGCAGGTACTTTTGGGCCGCTTGTTGTAAGTATTGTGTGAAACTAATAATCTCAGTTTGACTATAGAACTGAGTAGTTATGCTAACATTCATGCCATTCAGCGTATTACCACTATATTGAGCTTGGGCTGTTACCCCGCTCAGATTTGGAAAGAAATTTTGAACTTGTGACTTAAAGTTGTCAAATGCATCTTCATCATTTTTGTTTGGAGCGGATTTTCCCGATTGAATTGGGAAGACATAATTCTTTTCATTAACATTGGTCCAATTAGAAACCTTAGTTTTACCACTATCATTTACTGAATAAGCGAAGAAGTTTCCACCGACCAAACTATCATCAGAAGCTTGCTTATAAAGGGCAATAACGATTGGAACATTTTTAAGTGATTTTTTAGCTCTTAACCGCTTTAAAACTCGGTTAGCAATAGCCTTTCCTTGCTTCTTAACTTGAGCATCAGAAATATTTGCCTCTAATGTTGGACCATCAGTTTTTTTCGTATAATAATCAACCGAATTGATGGCCAATCCAATTGTAACCCCTGAAAGTGAGATTTTTTGACCATTAGCAGTCATAAAATCTTGTTCACTAATTTGCGATAAGTAGTTAGGTACATATGTGCCAGATTTTTTAGTCTTAGTAGGATTTAGCCCAGTAGGGTTTGACTTAGACTTTCTATCAAGCCAATTCTCAACCGTACCAGTGGACAAATATTGTCCTTCTTGGAAAACATATTTATTAGTTGAAAACTCCTTCTTTGAAATATTCAATAGACCGTTTTCAAAACTTTTGATGTTTAGTTGGTTAGAGACCTGTGAGACGCTAACGCCCCGAGACTTACTTGTTTGGTAATGTCCATTTTTAATAACTCCCTGATAGTAACCACTATCAGTTTGACCAGTCAATTCAGTCTTAGTTGAATTGGATGATTTACCGCTATCATTTAAATTATCGGCACTCCCACACGCTGCTAATAACATCCCCATCAGCGCAACTGAAATTGCCATCCATACTTTTTTCACTGAAACTTCCTCCGTTATTGATTCTCTTTATTCATTTCAGAAACAAACTGCTCCTCATTCCAAATGTCAATTCCTAACTGCACTGCTTTTTCATACTTACTTCCAGGATCAGCACCAACAACTACTAAGTCAGTATTCTTAGATACTGAACCTGTGACCTTAGCCCCACGATTCTCTAGCCATTCACTAGCCGTTCCTCGAGAGGTTGTTTGAAGTTTTCCAGTTAAAACGACTTTTTTTCCATTAAAGAATGAATCGCTGGCTTGGATATCTTCAGGACTATCGCCCAAGTACTCCATGTTTACGCCAACTTGTTTAAGTCGTCCAATTAGGTCGATGGATTCCGGTTGAGAAAAGTAAGTCGCAACACTGTCAGCGATAATCATTCCCATTGTATCAATTTCTGCAATATCTGAAGCATCAGCTTTGATAATTTCATCAATATCTTTAAATTTTTGGGCAATTAACCTGGCAGCCTTGGCACCAACATGTCGAATTCCTAATCCAAATAACAAACGTTCTAACGAATTGTTTCGACTGCTATCAATTGAATTTAATAAATTAGTTGCTGACTTATCCCCGAATTTATCCAGAGTCAATAAATCTTGCATACCAATGGTATACAAACCACTAACATCAGCCAATAATTTCTTATCAAACAATTGGGCAATAATTTTAGGACCTAAACCATCAATATTCATCGCATTTCTTGAAGCAAAGTGGGTTAATCCTTCAGTTAGCTGAGCTGGACATTGTGGATTAATACATCTCAATGCCACTTCATCATCCAGGTGAACTAATTCAGAATCACAGGATGGACAATTGGTCGGAATTTCATAAACCACACTATCTGCCGAACGTTCTTCAGGCAAATACTTCGAAATTTCTGGAATAATATCACCAGCTTTATGCAGTTCAACAGTATCTCCAATTCTGATATCCTTCTCAATCAAGTAATCCGGATTATGCAATGAAGCTCGGGCAACTGTGGTACCTGCCAACTCAACGGGATCCATTACAGCTGTCGGCGTGACAACCCCAGTTCTACCAACCGTCCACTCAATGTCTCTAACAATTGTTCTTGCTTCTTCTGGCGGAAACTTATATGCAATTGCCCAACGTGGGGCTTTAACTGTTGCTCCTAATCTAAGCTGAGTATTTAGATCATTAACCTTAACTACAATTCCATCGATTCCATACGGTAAGCTATCACGTTTTTCATTAAATTCGTCAATATAACTATCAACTTCAGCCATGGAATTGGCAACTCTTGAAGCTGGGTTAGTTGTGAATCCTAATTCGCTTAACTCGGCTAGTAACCCACTTTGAGTATTAGTTTGCAAATCATCATAATCGGCAACGTTATACATAAATGTACTTAATTTTCTTTTAGCCGTCTCTTTAGAATCTAGTTGTCGTAAACTTCCTGCAGCGGCATTTCGAGGGTTAGCAAATGGTGATTTACCATCTCGTTGCCGCTGTTCATTTAAATTAACAAATGATGCTTTAGGCATATAACACTCCCCACGCACCTCAATATCAACTGGACGGGTAAGCGTTTGAGGAATTGATTTGATAGTTTTTAAATTTTCGGTAATATCTTCACCAATTTGACCATTGCCCCTCGTTGAACCTTGGACTAATTTTCCCTGCTCATAACGTAGAGAAATCGCTAGTCCGTCAATTTTTAATTCGCAATTATATTCAAAGTTAACGGCCTCGTTATCAGTCAATCGGGTCACAAAGTTAGCCAATTCAGTTTCTGAAAAACATCTCCTAATGACAGCATCGGAATGTCATGAGTAACTTTACTAAATCCTGGTAATGTATGGTCCCCTACCTTTTGTGTTGGTGAGTCAGGTTCCACGATATTAGGAAACATGGTTTCCAAATCGACTAAACGTTGGTAAGTTGCGTCATACTCAGCATCTTCAACGCTTGGAGCATCATAAGTATAGTACTCATCAGCCCACTTATTTAACTTAGCTCTTAATTCAGCAGCTTGACTTCTAGCTGAATTTTCATCTATCTTTTCAGCCGCCATAGTATAACTTCCTTTAATCTTGTTTTTGAATTGGCGCAAATGCAGCTAACAATCGTTTGATTCCTTGCGAATCAAACGCAATATCTAATTCCATATCTTCACCAGTTCCAGAGACTTTAACCACTGTCCCCACTCCCCATGCTTTATGCGATACCTTGTCGCCGACAGTCCATGTCTTTTTATCAGCGCCTGATCCTTTTGGTTTCTCAACCGTTTGATTGGGTCGATGATACGGGGTAGCAAATGCTCGCTCTGAACGGCGGTCAAACGGTGTCTTTAATGGTTGACTTTCATTACCAACATTTTCTTGTTTCAATAATTCAGGTGTAATCTCCTCGATAAATCTAGATTGCGGATTATTTTGGCGCCGACCATATAAAGTCCGTGAATAGGCATTGGTAATATATAACTTTTTCTTTGCCCGTGTAATTCCAACATATGCAAGTCGCCGTTCTTCCTGAAGATCATCTTCATCAGCAGCAGCTCGACCCAACGGGAATAATCCTTCTTCCATTCCCATAATAAATACAACTGGGAATTCCAGACCCTTAGCAGCATGCAAGGTCATCAAAGTTACTTCGGACGCTTCTTCTTCAACATTATCTTGATCAGATACCAATGCTAAATCGCTCAAGAAATCAACTAAGTTGTCAATTCCCACAGACTCCTGATTTTCATCGTCATATTTTTTTGTTACTGACATAAATTCTTCCAAGTTTTCTACTCGGGATTGAGCTTCCAAGGTCTTAGAACTCTTTAGCACATCCATATAACCACTTTTTTCGAGAATTGCTTCTGTAATATCAGAAACTGATGATTCTTGAGCATCTTTAGCAATCTTATCCATCATATCGGCAAATTGAAATAATGAATTCTTAGTTCGGGCAGCAATTTCATTCGCCAAATCAACATTGAGGGCAGCTTCCAATAAGCTCCAAGAATGATCGTTAGCAAATCTTCTTAATTTTTCAACACTAGTTGCGCCAATACCACGCTTAGGTTCATTAACTACCCGTTCAAAACTCATTGAGTCATTCGGATTAGCAATCAACGTTAGATAAGCCAGTACATCCCGAATCTCTTTTCGGTCATAGAACTTATGACCACCAACCATGGTATATGGAATATTTGATTTCAATAAGGTTTCTTCCATTACCCGTGATTGAGCGTTAGTTCGGTATAAAATGGCAATATCGCCATAGCTTTGGCCATTCTCATTAACTTCCTTTTGAATGTTAGAGACCACATACCGTGCTTCATCATTTTCAGTTTGTCCACGATAATATGAAATTCGATCCCCTTCGTTATTTTCAGTCCAGAGGTTCTTGTCTTCACGATTATCATTGTTAGCAATTACCGCATTAGCAGCATCCAAAATCGTCTTAGTTGATCGATAATTTTGCTCCAACATAGTAACGTGTGCATCTTTATAATCATCTTTAAAGTTCAAAATATTTTGCATGTTAGCGCCCCGCCAACCGTAAATACTTTGGTCAGCATCCCCAACCACACAAATATTTCGATATTTTTGAGCCAATAAGGTTACCAATTGATACTGAGCTTCGTTAGTATCCTGATACTCATCAACGTGAATATATTTAAATTTGTCTTGATAATACTCAAGAACATCCTTATGCTGATCAAATAATTCAATCGTCATCATAATCAAATCATCAAAATCAAGTGATTGATTTTGCTTAAGTTCAGCTTGATACCGTTCATAAACATCTGCAACTAATTCTTCAAATGGCCCTTTAGCCGCTTGACGAAAACTTACAGGATCTTGCATGTCATTTTTAGCATTGGAAATTGCAGATAAGATTGATCTAGGATCAAACTTTTTAATATCAACATTCTTATCAGTTAGAATTCGTTTAACTAATGTTCGCTGCTCGCTTGGATCAGCAATTGTAAACGCTCGATTGTAACCAAGCAAATCAATATTTCTTCTTAAGATTCTCACACACAATGCATGGAACGTTGATACCCAAACATCATTCCACTCTCATCAAGTAAAGCAGAAACTCGCTCGCGCATCTCACGAGCGGCTTTGTTAGTAAATGTAATGGCTAAAATATTCCATGGCATTACGTCCCTACTCTCGATGATGTAGGCAATTCTATGAGTCAACACTCTAGTTTTACCACTTCCTGCTCCAGCCATAATTAAAACTGGTCCCTCAGTATGCAAAACTGCATCGCGTTGCTCTGTATTAAGTCCCTTTATTAAATCTGAATCAGCCAAATTACTGTCCATCCTCTCGCACAATTATCCAATCAATTATACCAGAAAAGCATTATCACTGCTTTCCTGAAAGCAAGCAAAAAAGCCGACGTGACGCCGACTTATGACATTTTCTTATACTTTGTTTCAAAATCAACATCTCGCCAAATATTGGTACCTTCCAATTGCATCAACGTCTTAGAAATTGATTCAGTTGGAATTAATATATGACCAACGATTTTATGAGTACCATTACTTAAACCATAAAAATTAAAATGCCAATTATCTTTAATGACCCATTGTGTCTGAATACGACCATAATCTTCCTCACTAATCGTTTGAAGAACGGTTGGAATGCCGTTAATCGGTTGCATTAATGGTAATCCAGCTACCGCTCTTAAGTGTTGTTCAATCTGATCGATGCTCAATGAATATTCAAACACGAAGCCTGCAATACCAACGTTAGGAGCAATTTTATTGACATAAATCGAACCATTATCAGAAACAAAAAACGAAACTTCAAAGGTACCGACATAATCCAAATTATTAGCAATTTCATTGGCAATTCGCTTCATTTCTTGTTCCATACTCGATTCTATCTTGGTGGGCGTAAACGAAGTAATTAAACGGGTTTGATGATAGATATCTTCAATTACCGGGAATACGACCCGCTCACCTTCAGCGTCTCTAGTTACCACGACTGTATAATCGATATTATGCTTAACATACGACTCCAAGATATATGTCCCTGTATCAAGCATTCCTGACGCCTTAACGATGTCGCTTTGCTTTTCGATATATAGTTCCCTACCGCCAAGTAAACCGCGCTGAATAGGCTTTAAAATGGCAGGATAACCAATTGAATTAATTGCTTGATAAATATCCTCTAACTCAATAATAGTTGAATAAGGAACCATGTTCATATTTAGTGTTTCGAAAAAGCTTCGTTCAATCAATCTATCTTGATTGATATCCAATAATTCAGTCTTTTGCGGAATTCTAGTGTAGTCAGCAAGATAGTTGATAATATCAGAACCAATTTGGTCGTCATTATACATAACTACATCACATCGTTCAGCAAACATTTTAAGCGCTGCTTTATCATCATAATCGCCCATATATTGATAATCAGATACATGGATCATTGTTGGATCTTCATTACTACTAAAGATAGCCACCTTAAAGCCCATCTTTTTTGCGGTAGAAATTAATGAAAGATTACTATTACTTTCACCAATTACCCCAATAATTTGTCCTGGATAAACAACATTATCATTTGCCAATGCCCTCACTACCTCTTCCGCTATTAAAAATTAATCAGTAACAAACTCCACTGTTTCATTATCTAAAGAAGCAATTCTAGCAAGTGATTCTAATCTTACTCCAGCTTCTTCAATCATTTCGCGGCCTTTTTGGAAACTCTTTTCGATGACAATTCCAATTCCGGCCACTTCGACGTTAGCAACTTTAGCAATTTCTAGCAATCCTGAGACCGCTTGACCATTTGCCAAAAAGTCATCGATAATCAAAATTTTATCATTTGGATCCAAAAAGCGCTTGTCAACACTGATATCATTGCTTACACGCTTAGTATACGAGTATACACTGGCAGTATATAAATTATCAGTTAACGTTAGGCTTTTGTGCTTCCTAGCAAAAATCATTGGTACATCTAAGTGAAGGGCCGCCATAAGTGCTGGAGCAATTCCAGAAGATTCAACGGTAACAACTTTAGTTACTCCTTCATCCTTGAATAACCTAGCAAATTCCTTGCCAACTTCATCCATTAATTTGGTATCAACTTGGTGATTAAGAAAGTTATCAACCTTCAGCACATTACCTGGTAATACCGTGCCGTCTTCTCTTATCTTGTCTTCTAATAACTTCATGATTAATATCCTCTCTAATTGTCATATTGATATAAATTATAGGTCCGAATGATTTGAATTAATTTTTGCGTATAAGTAGGATCCGTAGCGTAGCCATCAGTTTGAAGCCCTTTCGCAGCATCGACATAATTGGTCGCGTTCACCACGTCAGTATACTGATTAGGATTCCACTTAGTACCTAACGCTAATAACTGAGCATGATCTCTAAGCGATTCATCATACGATGAATACACTTGGAATTTTGCCTTAATAGTGACATACTCGCCATTAACAAATTCTTGGGTATCAAGATAAACAGATTTCTGTGCACTGCCTTGAGCCTTTACTCCAAATAGATTGTTGTATTTACTAGCTAATTGACTATCTCCCCACTGAGATTCTAAAATGGCTTGAGCGATAGTAATACTAGGCAAAATATTATACTGCCCCTGTAATCTCTGGGCTTCAGGAACAATTTGACTAATAAAGTTTTGTTGATGCTTAGTCATTCCCTGAGTAGGCACTTCAACCTGTTGTGATGGTAAACGATTCTCGTATAAGGCATGGAATCCTAATATTACGAAGAGTCCAAACGCAATAAATACGAACATAACTATTCTATTAGACTGCTTTTTTCGGCTTTTACGGTTTTTATTATATGCTGACAATTAATTTCCAATCTTTCTACGATAAATTAATTCTAACGGTAAACTCTGTTAAAGACAATTAATAAATTATCATTTAAGTGATTTTGTTTGACATAGATGGTAATTTCGGTTATTTTATCATTTGATACTTAAAAAACCTTGGAGATGTGAGCATTGGCAAAAAATACTGAACTTTCAGAACAACAAGCAAAATTTCACGTTGGCGACGAAGTCGAATTCATGATCGAAAAACAAAAATTTACTGGCTTTATCGATAAAGGTTACACCAACTCATTCCTAGTTACATTTGAATCAAAGGACCCTGAGATTATCGATAAATATCATAATAAAGTCATTGTTAACAACGAAGAGCTTAAAATTATCAAAGCGGCTCCTCAAGTAGAAACTGAAGACAACGCTAACGAAGAAGAATAAACCTGTTAAGGCCCCGTTAATCGGGGCCTTTTATTTTATCTTATTTCTGTAGACGCTTGCCAAATGCCTTTTGCAAGGGAACAGCAATCATTGGTGCTACTATCCCACTAAAAATTGCCTCTGGAATCCCATTGGTGCCGACAACCCCTAGCAAGTAAGGCAATAAATCTTTGATATTCAAGTTGTATAATTGTGGGGCTTTAGCTTTGTAAAATAGATAAATCATCCCCAAAACTAACACGGTGTTAGTTAAGCTTCCAAGTACTGCTGCAATTGAAATACTGGCTGGCTTACTTTTAAGACGTTTACTTAAATAGTTATAAGTTGCACCAGCAACTACCGCAATCAAAATTCTTGGAACCACCGAAACAACTGGATTAACAAATACAATGGCTGCTAATGGGCTCGTCGGCCAAGCAAACGCACGGACAAAGGTGATTAGTCCCCAAACTCCGCCAATTACCGCTCCATTAATCGTTCCCATTAAAATGGTAGCAATCACAACTGTAACCTGAATAATCGTGATTTCTAGTGGTCCAACTGGAATATAGCCAATAATTGGAATTGAAGTTTGTAAAATAATAATTGCAATAAACATCGCAAGAACACTTAATCTGAATGTTCTGTTCATTTGGTTCATTGTTATGCCTCCAACAAGTTTAAGTAATTATATACTACCAGATTAACACTTGAAATGACCTATTAATAATCTTGAAGAAATGTTTATTATCTTCGAGAAAACTTTATGATTGTTACAAATTCATAATTAATATGGTCCTTATTAGTTTATTACTATTAGATCTGGATTTATACAAAAGTGCTTGGCAAAATACCAGGACGCTTTTATCGTTATCAATCGCTACTCTTTATCTTTTCTTTGATCAATACTTCTAAGAATTCGACACGGATTTCCAACTGCCACGCTGTTAGCTGGAATGTCTTTGGTCACAACGCTACCAGCACCAATTACTGATCCATCACCTACAGTAACGACCGGTAAAATAATTGCTCCACCGCTTACCCAACAACCTTCACCAATCGTGATTGGTAACGCATAAGTCTTGCAAAAGTATTTTCCACTTTCAGGCTTCCAATCAGGAATTACCCGTTCAGATAATTCAACTGGATGAGTAGCGGTATACATCTGCACATTAGAAGCAATTAAGGTGTTACTACCGATAGTGATTTTATTACAATCAAACAACGTACAGTTCATATTAATAGAGACATTATCTCCAAGATGAATATTGACTCCATAGTCGCAAATAAACGGATTGCCAACAAACCCCGAGCGACATTTGGCTATCATTCTAATTACTTCATATTTAAGTATTAACAAAAAGACACTCTCCAAAAGGAAAGTGTCTTGAACAATAATATATTGTATATTAACGTTTTGAGAATTGTGAAGCTTTACGGGCTTTCTTAAGACCTGGCTTCTTACGTTCTTTCATACGTGCATCACGAGTCAAAAGACCGGCACGTTTTAATGGTCCACGGAAGTCTGGGTCAACTTCTAGAAGCGCACGGGCAATTCCGTGACGAGTTGCGCCAGCTTGTCCAGAGTAACCACCACCATTAACGTTAACTAAAACATCATAGTTTCCTAGAGTTTCAGTAACATTGAATGGTTGAACAACAACTTCACGTAAGTCAGCTGCTGGAATGTAGTCTTCGATTGAACGATCATTCATAGTAATTTTACCAGTTCCTGGTACTAAACGTACACGAGCAACTGAATCTTACGACGGCCAGTGCCGCGATATTGTACTTGAGCCAATGCAATTTCCTCCTTAAATTAGGTTAGTAATGTCTAAAACTTCAGGTTTTGAGCTTGTTGTCCATGTTCTGCACCAGTGTAGACATGTAACTTCAAACCAATTTTGTGACCTAATGAGTTGTGAGGAAGCATTCCCTTAACTGATGTTTCAATCAATTTTTCAGGATCTTTTTCACGAAAATCACCAGCAGTTCTTTGCTTCAAGCCACCGATAAAGCGACTGTGACGGTAATAAATCTTGTTTTTAGCTTTTTTACCTGTCAAGGCAACTTTTTCAGCATTAATTACGATTACATTATCCCCAGTATCAACGTTAGGGGTGAAAGTTGGCTTGTTCTTACCTCTTAAGATAGAAGCAACAACAGTTGAAAGACGTCCCAAAGGAACATCTGTAGCGTCAACCACGTACCAATTACGTTCTACTTCACCAGGTTTTGCCATATATGTTGTACGCACGTTAATTTCCTCCATGTTTCTGTGTTTGTTCGACACCAAAAATAAGTTTCCGGGGCTTATCGTGGGGCAAACAATACCAGTTACAATAATACAAATAAATGTAGTTAAAGTCAATTACTTTTAAAACTATAATCAGAACTTCGGTAACTTAGTCGGATGAAGGGGGTCATCCCCTTCGTAATAAACCTTCTTTAAATATAGTCCGGAAGCAGGCATCGTTAATCTTGCTTGGTCTCGATCCTTAACTTCAAATAACCTCAGTACATCATGTTCCGGTCGATTTCCAGAACCAATTTCCATGGCCACACCAACCATTATTCGAACCATGTTGTACAAGAATCCGTTACCATAAAATTCAATATTAATTTCATTTGCTTCTTTGTCCAAAAAACATTTTGCATCGTAAATTGTTCGAATGTTACTTTTAGCCGTTGATCCTGCTGCTACGAAGCTTGAAAAATCATGCTGTCCAACTAATTCATGAATTGCCGTATCAACTTTATTAATATCAACTGGAAACTTCCAATGACCAGTATAATTACGCTTAAAAGGATTGGTGAATTCCCCAAGATATGCCCGATACATGTAACGTTTACCAGAAACATCGAATCGTGCATGAAATGTATCACTAACCTTCTCAACTTTTAAAATCTCAACATCCAGTGGAAGCATACTATTTAGTCCTCGATACATAGCATCAGTTGGAATATCAAACGGAAAGTCAAAATGGGCCACTTGGGCGAGTGCATGAACTCCTGAATCAGTTCTCCCAGAACCAAATACTTCTATGTGTTGAACAGGATTCTTAGCCATTGTGTTTATTTTACTGGTTAAAATCCCCTCAACGGTTCTTTGCTTTGGTTGTCGCTGAAACCCATTAAAATTAGTCCCATCGTAAGCAAAGGTTACTTTATAACGAATGACGCTCACCTCAATTAATTTCTCAAATAAATAATTAAACTAAAAATCACAATTATTGATAGCCAACTAACTGTATCTTGCATCTGCCACCGATAGACTCGGTATTTAGACCGATGCTCACTATCGCCAAAGCCACGGGCCTCCATTGCTGTAGACAAGTTTTCTGCATGCGTAATCGCGCCACTGAATAATGGAACTAATAAGGGAACAGCAGATTTTATCCGACTAGTTATACTCCCAGACCCGAAATCAACCCCCCTGGAACGCTGAGCATTCATGATTGACTCTAACTCATCCATTAGTGTAGGAACAAATCTAAGCGCAATAGATAGCATCAAGGCTAACGTATCAACAGGGAAATGAACCAACTTTAATGGCTTTAAAATTGTTTGTACCCCATCAGCAATTGCTAGTGGTGTAGTGGTTAACGTTAGAACTGTGGACACCATAATAATTAATATAAATCTGACAAAAATAAACCCACCATTGACCAAGCTTTGATCAGTTATTGAAAATGGCCCCCATGCCCAAATGACTGTTCCATCAGTACTAAACAAAATTTGAAGCAGAACTGTAAAGATAATTAACCATATTAATGGTCGAATTCCTTTAATAAAGTATGAAATTGACACTCCGGACAAAATAATAATACCTAAAATCGTGACAATTAATATACCGTAAGTTGCATAATTATTAGCGAAAAAACTACTAAGACAAAGAAAAAGCACAGTAGCAGCTTAGATTGCGGGCTCATTTTATGAACCCACGATTCTCCAGGTAAGTACCGACCAAAGATAAAATTACTCATCTAACTTATCCTCCCCAGCTTGTGCAACAATTGCATTAGCCAACTCATCAACTGTTAATGGCAAGCCCTCTCGTTTAATTCCTAATGCAACTGCAAATTGGGCAGCCTTAGGTAACGTTAGCTGTTTATCCTTCAACCATTCTGGATCAGCAAATACATCTATCACTCTGCCATCCTTAACTATTTTTCCAGACTCCATCACAATTACGTGAGTTGCGTATGAAACCACATCTTCCATTTGATGAGTAACCAGAATAATTGTAACGTTACGATCAGTGTTTAGTTTTTTACTAATGTCATGATTTCTCGATGTCCCTCAGGGTCTAAACCGGCCGTCGGCTCATCCAAGATTAGAATTTCTGGGTTCATTGCAAGCACTCCGGCAATGGCGACTCGCCGCATTTGTCCACCAGATAAATCAAATGGTGACTTTTCAAATAATTCTTCGTCAATATTAACTAATTTCAAGGCAGCAATTGCAGCCTGTTGAGCATCAGCTGGTGTCTGCCCATAATTTTGTGGGCCAAACATCACATCTTTAATTACAGTTTCAGCAAACAGTTGTTTTTCGGGAAATTGAAATACCATGCCAACATGCTGCCTAAAACGTTTCAAATTTTTATTAGTAGTATGATTCGTTATCTCATACGCCCCTACCTGAATACTACCCGATGTCGGTTTAATTAGTGCATTAATATGTTGAGCAAGGGTCGATTTTCCGCTACCTGTATGACCAATAATTGCTGTAAAGCTTCCCCTATTAATAGTTAAATTAACATTGTCTAAAGCAAGTTTAGCAAGCGGTGAATCAGGTTCATACACATGGTTTACATTCGAAAAAGAGATTTCTTTATCCACGAGATCAGCTCCTCATCATTCATATACTTATCAGGGACGTCAATCCCTAATGTCTTTAATTTAGCAACTAATTTAGTAGTAAATGGCGTATCCAATTCGAATTTGCTGAGAAATTCAGATTGATTTAATAAACTATCAGGAGTGGTATCGGTGACAATAACCCCTTTATCAAGAATCACAATTCGATCAGCCAAAGCAGCCTCTTCAATGTCATGGGTGATTGAGATGATTGTTAAGTTATCACCTCGCTTAACATCTTTAACTAATTGAATGATTTCTTGTCTGCCTAATGGATCAAGCATGCTAGTAGACTCATCCAAGATCAAAATCTGTGGCTTAATTGCTAAAATTCCAGCGATGGCAACTCGCTGCTTTTGACCACCAGACAAACTAGCAGGAATCCGGTCCCGAAATTCCCACATGCCAACTTCTTTAAGACTCATCTTGACAATTTCTTGCATCTCAGACCGTTCAATCCTACGATTTTCCAATCCAAATGCCACATCGTCCTCAACCGTTGCGCCAACAAATTGATCTTCAGGATTCTGAAAGACTAGCCCAATTTTACTACGAACTGCTAACAGATTTTCATCGTTCACTTTGAGTCCCGCAACTCGAATATCACCATTTTCTGGAACCAATAAGCCGTCAACTAATCTGGCTAAAGTACTTTTCCCACTACCATTTTGTCCCAGAATAGCAGTCCATTTATTAGCTTCGATTGTCAAATTTAGATTATTAAATAAGCTATCTTGATCAGGGTATTTAAATGAAAGATTACTAATCTCAATTATATTTTCCATATTAACAGTCCTAAAATTAAATTTATGTACAAAAAATCACTTACAAGTAATCAGTGCTTGGGCAAACCCACATTCAAACTAGACTAGGAATAATCCACCATCATAACGTTCTATACCGAAAACTTGAGTGATTCTCGTAAAACTATGTTAATTATCTATGATAATTAGTCAACCAATTGTAGGATAACCATCTCAGCACCATCACCACGACGTGGCATAGTCTTGTAGATTCGGGTGTATCCACCATTACGGTCAGCGTATTGTGTAGCTAGATCACCAAACAATTTTTGTAAAGCAGTAGTAACAGTAATATCGTCACCGTCTTCTTTAACATCAGCAACAACATCGCGAATGTATGCAGCAGCTTGACGACGAGCATGTAGGTCACCGCGCTTACCAAGTGAAATCATTTTGTCAGTAGTTGAGCGAACTTCCTTTGCTCTTGCTTCAGTAGTAACAATTTGGCCATGAATAATCAATTCAGTAGTCAAGTTACGAAGCATTGAACGACGATGTTCACTAGTACGTTGTAATTTACGATTACGCATAAGTTTAGATATCCTCCTTTAATTTAGTCTTCTTTACGAAGTGACAAACCTAAAGCACCGAGTTTTTCTTTAACCTCTTCCAATGATTTACGACCCAAGTTACGGACCTTCATCATATCTGGTTCGGATTTTTCAGTTAACTCTTGAACAGTATTAATGCCTGCACGCTTAAGACAATTATATGAACGAACTGATAAATCAAGTTCTTCAATAGTCATTTCGAGCATCTTTTCTTTGTGTGTTTCTTCTTTTTCGACCATGATCTCTGTATTTTTAGCTTCATCAGTAAGATCAACAAACATCTCAAGATGTTCAGTTAAAATCTTAGCAGCTAAACTTACAGCCTCACTTGGAGTAATTGAACCATTAGTCCAAACGTCCAAAGTAAGCTTATCAAAGTCATCACGTTGACCAACCCGGGTACTCTCAACTTGATAGTTGACACGTTCAATTGGGGTATAAATAGAATCGACGGGAAGTACACCAATAGGCATTTCTGAACTACGTTGTTTGTTTTCAACAGCAGAAACATACCCACGACCCTTGTTAGCAGTTAGTCGCATATGGAAGTTAGTTCCTTCAGCAACTGTGGCAATATGAAGATCAGGATTTAAAACAGTTACGTCGCTATCCCCAACAATATCACCAGCTGTAACATCAGCAGGTCCAATAACATCAATTTCTAAGTTCTCTTCTTCGTCTTCAGGTCCATCTAATTTTAATGAAATTTTCTTAACATTTAAGATAATCTGAGTGACATCTTCGACAACACCTTTGATGGTTGAGAACTCATGAAGGACATTATCAATTTGGATACTAGTAACTGCTGCACCAGGTAGTGAAGAGAGTAAAGTTCTTCTAAGTGAATTACCTAGAGTTGTACCATAACCTCTTTCTAACGGTTCAACAACAACTTCACCATAGTTATCGTTTTCTTCTATCTTATGAATGTTAGGCTTTTCAAATTCAATCATTCTTATCATTAACCCCTTTCAAAACGCGTGAGTCTTGTTCGTACAATTTGTAAATATGCGGGTACATATTCCACTTAATGAATTGAGTGCGCAAAATACTAAACTCGACGACGCTTTGGAGGACGAGATCCGTTGTGAGGCACTGGAGTAACATCTCTAATAGCTGTAACTTCCAAACCAGTTGCTTGAAGTGCACGAATTGCAGCTTCACGACCTGAACCAGGTCCCTTAACAGCAACTTCAACAGACTTCATGCCATGTTCCATTGATGCCTTAGCAGCAGCTTCAGCGGCCATTTGAGCAGCAAAAGGTGTTGACTTACGACTACCACGGAAACCTAATGCACCAGCAGATGACCATGAAACAGCATTACCTTGTACGTCAGTAATCATCACAAGAGTGTTATTGAATGTTGAGTGAATATGAGCAACACCTGATTCAATATTCTTCTTGACACGACGTTTACGACTTGTCTTCTTGTTTACCATAAAAGCATACGACCTCCCTTTTTAATTATTTTTTCTTACCTGCAATAGCAGTTTTCTTACCCTTACGAGTACGGGCATTGTTCTTTGTGTGTTGTCCACGAACTGGCAAACCACGACGGTGACGCATACCACGGTATGAGCCGATTTCTTGAAGACGCTTAATGTTCATGCTTACTTCACGACGTAAGTCACCTTCGATTTTCAAATCGCCAACAACTGCACGAATCTTATCTTCTTGGTCAGGTGTCAAATCACGCACACGAATATCTTCTGAAACGCCAGCGTCGGCTAAGATCTTTTGTGCAGTGGTGTTACCAATACCAAAAATATATGTTAAGCCAATGACAATACGCTTGTCACGTGGCAAATCAATTCCGGCAATACGAGCCATTTAACAGCACCTCCTATTAATAAATTATTTACCTTGACGTTGTTTATGCTTAGGGTTTGCAGAGCAAATAATCATTACTCGACCCTTACGCTTAATAACTTTACAATGTTCACACATTGGTTTTACAGATGGTCTTACCTTCATCATTAACCCTCCTTGACAGAAATGAAGACATTATTACTTAAATCTATAAGTAATTCTACCCTTACTTAAATCGTAAGGCGACATTTCAACAGTAACTTTATCACCTGGAAGGATTCGAATATAATGCATTCTGATCTTTCCAGAAACGTGTGCCAAAATTTCATGTCCGTTTTCTAATTCAACTCTAAACATTGCATTGGGCAACGTTTCGATGACTTTTCCTTCAACTTCAATGACATTATCTTTTGCCAATAAAAAACACCTCCAACCATTAATGTTAGATTATTTGTTCAAAATATCATGTAATAGCCAAACGATAGTCTACCACATTAAACTAAAATCTTCAATCTAACGCATTCTTACCAATTAAATTTATAGCGAACCAAGAATTTTGTCTAAATCTACCCAAACTTCATTGATGTCCTTGTTACCATCAACATTAAATAACAAGTCTCTATCTTTGTAGTAAGAAATTAATGGCGTATTCATTTTAATGTTTACATCGAGACGATTCTTAACGGCTTCAGGTTTATCATCCTCACGTTGATAGAACTCATGGTGGCCACACACGTCACAAGTGTTTTCAACTTTTGGCATGTGATAAATCTTGTGATAAGTCGCACCACAGTTCTTACAAATGAACCGACCAGTTAACCGATCAGTAAGTATCTTAGGATCAACATCGATATTAATAACTGCATCTAATGGTTTAGCCAGTTCTTCAGACATATCTGAAAGTGCATCAGCCTGTTCCAAAGTTCTTGGATAACCATCTAGAAGAAAACCGTCATCGGTATCAGATTTTGCAAGCCGATCCTTAACGATTCCATTAGTTACTTCATCAGGAACCAAGTTCCCTTTGTCAGTGTATTCCTTAGCCTTCAATCCCATTGGAGTTTCGTTAGAAATTGCTTCTCTAAACATATCTCCAGTTGAAATATGAGGAATTTGATACTTATCAACGATGAACTGAGCTTGTGTACCTTTTCCTGCTCCTGGTAGTCCCATTAAAATTAAATTTAATGACATTATTAGATTTCCTCCTCGATTATAGGTTCTTATTAATCAGTGGTTGGTTTTGTATCCTTAATAAAACCAACGTATTGTCGCTTCATCATCAAACCTCTGATTTGACGAATAGTTTCAATAGCAACACCAACAACAATCAATAAACTAGTTCCACCTAAACCGATTGATTCATCCAAATTCCACACATTTGAGCAATTAATGGAATCAAAGCAACAATACCCAAGAAAACCGATCCAACAGTACTTAGCTTCATTAGTAAACTTGATACATATGCTTGCGTTTCATGACCAGGCCAAACACCCGGAATATAACTCCCTTGCTTTTGCAAGTTTTCAGAAAGTTTTTCTGGATTAACTTGAACAAACGCATAGAAGAAAGTAAACATGACAATCAATACAGTGTATAAAGTTGCACCAGTTGGTGTCTGCATGTTAAATATGTCGGAAAGCACTTGATACCATGTATCTTGTGAGTGAGTAGCAGTAAATGCCATTAGGATAGTTTGCGGAGTTGCGATAAATGAACTCGCAAAGATTACTGGAATAACACCAGCAACATTAACCTTTAATGGAAGATAACTACTATCAGAAGCTCCAGCAACCCGACGAGTATATTGAATAGGTACTCTTCGTTCTGCCTGTTGAACCCAAGTTACAAAAGTAACGATTGCTAACACAGCAATCAACAATACAATACCGAATAAAATTGCCAACCACAATTCGCTTCCACTAGCTCCAACAATGTTTTCTTGATAAAGCTTTTGAAGGCCAACCGGAAGTCGAGCAATAATTCCAGCAAAGATAATCATTGAAATTCCGTTTCCAATACCTCTTTCAGTGATCATGTCACCCATCCATGTGGTAAGCATTGTACCACCGGTAAGAATAACACCAATCATAATGAAAGTTTGGGCATTAGGATGCGAAACTAGATTCAAACTACTTAGTTGGTTAAAACCAGCGGTGATTCCGATAGATTGGAAAAATCCAAGGATAACAGTGAGATACCTTGTCCATTGGTTAAGCTTCCGTCTACCAACTTCACCTTGTTTACCCCATTCGACGAATCTGGGAACGATATCCATTTGTAATAATTGAACGATGATTTGAGCAGTGATGTATGGTGATACTCCCATCGCAAATATCGAGTAGTTAGTCAAACCTCCACCACTAAATGTGTTTAAGATATTAACTAATCCAGATGATGCAACAGATTGAAGTGCTTTCGCATTAATTCCCGGAACCGTAATATAGGCACCTAAACGGAAGATAATCAGTACACCTAACGTAAATAGGAGTTTGTTTCTTATTTCCTTAACTTGAAATGCACTCTTTAATGTTGAGAGCATTAGATCACCTCGATTTTACCGCCCGCATTTTCAATAGTTGTTTGAGCTGTCTTTGAGAATTTGTTAGCTTTAACAGTTAACTTCTTTGATAACTCACCTTCACCAAGAATTTTGATGCCAGATTTAACATTCTTGACAATTCCTGATTCAACAAGTAATTCAGGAGTTACCTCGGTGTCATTATCAAAGGCTTCAAGTTTGGCAACATTCACTACTGCATATTCCTTGCGGTTAATGTTGTTAAAACCACGTTTTGGAATACGACGGTAAAGTGGCATTTGGCCACCTTCAAAACCGATACGTGTCTTACTACGAGCCTTTTGACCTTTTTGGCCACGACCAGCAGTCTTACCCTTACCAGCTGAACGACCACGTCCCTTACGAGTACGTAGTGAACGAGAACCTTCAGCGGCTTTCAATTCGTTCATTTCCATGAAATTAGCACCTCCTTACAAAATAATAATTAGTCTTTAACTTGTTCTACATCAATTAAGTGTGCAATTTGGAAAAGTGCACCCCGAGTTGCTTCATTGTCGGGCTTTACAACTGAGCTGTTAACTCTGTTTAATCCAAGAGCCTTCACAATTTTACGTTGCTTTGGGAGGCGATGTGCAGCACTACGAATTAATGTAATTTTCAATTGAGCCATTACAATAACCTCCTTATTCAGCTAGATGTTGGGCTGAAACACCACGTAAAGCTGAAACTTCTTCAGCATTTCTCAAAGCTTTCAAGCCTTCAAAAGTAGCTCTAATAACATTGACCGGAGTGTTTGATCCCAAACGCTTACTTGTAACATCGTCGATACCGGCAAGTTCCATAACGTTACGTACGGCACCACCAGCAGCAACTCCAGAACCTTCAGCAGCAGGCTTAAGTAAAATTCTACCACCGCCGAATGTTCCTACGATTTCATGAGGAATTGTTGTACCAACAATCGGAACCTCAATCAAGTTCTTGCGAGCTGCTTCGACTGCTTTACGAATAGCTTCAGGAACTTCTTGAGCTTTACCAGTACCAAATCCAACATGACCTTGTTTGTCGCCAACAACAACCAAAGCTGCAAAACGAAGACGACGTCCACCTTTAACAACCTTTGTGATCCGGTTGATTGAAACGACAGTATCTTCAAGCTCTAACTTATCTGGATCAATAAACTTCTTCATGTGCGGTTATTCCTCCTTTTATTAAAATTCTAGTCCGTTTTCACGAGCAGCATCTGCAAGAGCTTGAACACGACCATGGTAAATGTATCCTCCACGATCAAAAACAACATTTTTAATGTTCTTTTCATTAGCGCGTTCTGCGACTAATTTACCAACACTAGCTGCTTGTTCAGTCTTGTTTCCACTGACTGCAGTATCAAGTGTTGAGGCACTAACAAGCGTTACACCCTCTACGTCATCAATTACTTGAGCGTAGATGTTTTTGTTTGAACGGAAAACATTTAAGCGTGGGCGCTCGGCAGTACCAGAAATTTTACTACGGACACGACTATGACGACGTTTCCGGTTTTTGTTTTTATCTGGTTTAGAAATCAAAATAGTCACCTCAATTTAATTTAAACTAGTAAGTACTACTTACCAGTCTTTCCTTCTTTACGGATAATGTGTTCGTTTTCGTAACGAATACCCTTACCCTTGTATGGTTCTGGTGAACGAACGGCACGAATATCGGCAGCTAGGTCACCAACGTGTTGTTTGTTAATACCACTAATATTAATAGTAGTGTTATCAGGAACTTCAACAGTCAAATCTTCAGGAACGGTCATTTCAACCGGGTTAGAATAACCAACATTAAGAGTTAATGTCTTTCCTTTCAATTGAGCACGGTATCCAACACCGACAAGTTTAAGGGTCTTAGAAAATCCGGTAGTAACGCCTTCAACCATGTTGTTGAAGTTTGCCCGAGTTGTCCCATGAAGGGCACGAACACGGTTATTGTATGCACCAATTGGTTCAAAAGTAACTTCGTTTCCGTTAACGTTCATCTTAATATCAGATGAAAGTTCGCGGGTCAAAGATCCTTTAGAACCTTTAACAGTTACAACGTTCCCTTCAGATTTAATTTCTACACCTTCAGGAATAGTAACAGTTTTATAACCAATACGACTCATTGAAATTACACCTCCAGTTTTTTGAAATTTTTTACCAAATGTAAGCTAATACTTCGCCACCGACTTTTTGAGCGCGTGCTTCTTTGTCAGTAACAACTCCATTTGAAGTAGAAATAATTGCGATTCCAAGACCATTTAGGACCTTAGGAACTGAGTCAGATTTAACGTATGAACGTAGACCTGGCTTAGAAATTCTCTTTAAACCTGTGATGACACGTTGCTTGTCCTTACCGTATTTTAGAAATACGCGGATCACGCCTTGTTTATCATCTTCAATATATTCAACATCGCGAATGAAACCTTCTCGTTTGAGGATTTCTGCGATATCACGTTTAATCTTTGATGCAGGAACTTCAACTGTTTCATGGCGAACCATGTTCGCATTACGAATGCGAGTTAAAAAGTCTGCAATTGGGTCAGTCATAGACATTAACGTACAACCTCCTTTTTTAAAATATTACCAACTAGCTTTTTTCATACCTGGAATTTGACCCATGTGGGCAAGTTCACGGACGCATAAACGGCATAAATGGAATTTTTTGTAAACTGAATGAGGTCGTCCGCAGCGTTCGCAACGTGTATAGTTTTGTGTTGAGAATTTAGCAGGGCGTTCACTTTTTACAATTAATGATTTTTAGCCAATGTGAAACCTCCTCATTATTTGGCAAATGGCATACCGAATTGAGTCAACAATTCACGTGATTCTTCATCAGTATTTGCAGTAGTTACGACTACAATGTCCAAACCTCTAACACGGTTAACATCATCGTAATCAATTTCAGGGAAAATCAATTGTTCTCTAACACCTAAGGTATAGTTACCACGGCCATCAAAGGCACGGTTGCTAACACCATGGAAGTCACGAACACGTGGCAATGATACATTGATCAACTTGTCCAAGAAATCATACATTCTGTCACCACGAAGGGTAACTTTGGCACCGATTGACATTCCTTCACGGAGTCTAAAACCGGCAATAGATTTCTTAGCTTTTGTAACTAATGGCTTTTGACCTGAGATCAAAGCAAGTTCAGCAACTGCTTCATCCAAGTTCTTGGCGTTAGTAACTGCATCACCAACACCCATGTTCAAAACAATTTTCTCAATCTTTGGAGCTTGCATAGTTGAGCTGTAATTGAATTTTTCCATCATGTGTGATTTGATTTCACTATCAAATTTTTCTCGTAAACGACTTGACATTTAAAAGGTATCCTCCTTTCGCTTATAAAATTAATCGATTGCTTTTTGAGATTTCTTAGAAAAACGAACCTTTTTACCATCTTCAATTTTGAAACCAACACGAGTTGGTTCATTAGTTGATGGGTCAATAAGCATTACATTTGAAACATGAATAGCGGCTTCAGTATCAACAATTCCACCTTGTGGGTTGGTAGTTGAAGCTTTAGCATGTTTCTTAATCATGTTAACGCCTTCGACAATAACACGGTCTTTTGAAGCAATAGTCTTTTTAACTGTTCCTTCTTTACCTTTGTCCTTACCACTAATAACACGAACTTTGTCACCAGTTTTAATGAACATAACGGCACCTCCTTATATCCTTGGGTTGAAATTAAAGTACTTCTGGGGCCAATGAAACGATCTTCATGAAGTTGTGATCACGCAATTCACGAGCAACCGGGCCAAAGATACGAGTACCTTGAGGGCTTTTATCATCACGAATTAATACCGCAGCATTTTCGTCAAAACGGATGTATGAACCATCGTTACGACGTGTAACTGCCTTAGTACGGACAACAACAGCTTTAACAACGTCACCCTTTTTGACAACGCCACCTGGTGTTGCTTGTTTAACAGTAGCAACGATTGTATCACCGATTCCGGCATATCTTCTAGTTGAGCCACCTAGGACCTTGATTGTTAAAATTTCTCTTGCGCCTGAGTTGTCAGCAACTTTTAAACGGCTTTCTTGTTGAATCAAAGGTATATCCTCCCTTCATTTTTTAAGATCAGAATACGATAAAAAATGATAAATATTTATTATTAAATAATAACCGCTTTTTCAACAATGTCTAAAAGACGGAAACGTTTTGTCTTAGATAATGGACGAGTTTCCATGATACGTACAACATCATTAACTTTTGCTTCATTGTTTTCATCATGAGCAGTGTATTTTTAGAATACTTAACGCGCTTACCGTATACGGGGTGAGTCTTGTATGTTTCGACAACAACAGTGATAGTCTTATCACTCTTAGCAGAAACTACTCGTCCTTGGTATACTTTACGTTGGTTGCGTTCTTCAGCCATTAAACAGTTACCTCCTTATCGTATTCTATTTGTTAAGTTCTTGTTGACGAAGTGCTGTCTTGATACGAGCAATGTTCTTACGAACTTGCTTTAGACGAGCAGTGTTTTCAAGTTGACCAGTGGCCAATTGGAAACGAAGATTGAACAATTCGTCTTTGTAGTCTTGTTCTTTTTCAATCATTTGAGCAGTGGTTAATTCATTAATTTCTTTAGCCTTCATTGGATTCGCCACCTACTTCCTCACGTTTTAAAATCTTAGTTCTAACGGGAAGTTTCATTGATGCAAGTCTTAATGCTTCGTTGGCAACTTCTTCAGTAACGCCACCAACTTCAAAAAGTACCTTGCCCCGCTTAACAGGTGCAACCCATCCAGCAGGTGTACCTTTACCATTACCCATTCGAACTCCGACACCCTTTTCGGTATATGACTTGTGAGGGAAAATCTTAATCCAAACTTTTCCACCACGTTTCATATAACGAGTCATTGCTATACGAGCGGCTTCGATTTGTCTGTTTGTGATCCATTTTGAATCCAAAGCTTGCAAACCGTAATCGCCGAAGCTCACTTGCTTACCACCTTTGGCTTGCCCACGGAGCTTACCACGATGTTCACGACGATGCTTAACACGTTTTGGTACTAACATGTTTATTTCCCTCCTTTGTCCTCATTCTCGGTGTTCTTTTTTTCAGGAAGAATTTCACCACGATAGATCCAAGTTTTTACACCAATTGATCCATATGTTGTGTGTGCTTCTACCCATGCATAATCAATGTCAGCTCTAAGTGTATGCAAAGGAACTGTACCATCTGAGTATGTTTCGATACGAGCCATGTCGGCACCGTTCAAACGACCAGCTGATTGAGTCTTAATACCCTTTGCACCAGAACGCATTGTTCTTTGCATTGCTTGACGCATTGCACGACGGAAGGCAACACGACCTTCAAGTTGACGAGCAATGTTTTCACCAACTAGTTTAGCATCTAAATCAGGTTTCTTGATTTCGATGATGTTGATGTGAACTCTCTTACCAGTAAGGTTGTTAAGTTCTTTACGAAGGTTTTCAACTTCTGAACCACCTTTACCAATAACCATACCTGGTTTGGCAGTGTGGATAGAAACGTTAACCCGGTTTGCAGCACGTTCAATTCAACAGTTGAAACTGATGCGCTTGCAAGACGTTTTTCAATATATTTACGGATTTGTAGGTCTTCACGTAAGTATGCTGCGTATTCTTTATCAGCGTACCATTTAGCTTCCCAGTCGCGAATAACACCTACACGGAATCCATTAGGATTAATTTTTTGTCCCACGTGTTATCCCTCCTCTTTTTCTGAAACTACGATCGTAATGTGACTAGTACGTTTGTTAATTGGTGAAGCAGAACCCTTTGCACGAGGGCGGAAACGCTTGAGCGTTGGTCCTTCATTTACAAAAACTTCGCTTACATACAAATTATCACTGTCTAAGTCAAAATTGTTTTCTGCGTTAGCAACTGCAGATTTCAAAACTTTTGCTACCACTGGTGAAGCTCCACGAGGTGTGAAGTCCAAGATAGCTGCTGCTTCAGCAACGTTCTTGCCTCTAATAAGATCAACTACAAGGCGGACCTTACGAGCGGCAATACGAACAGTTTTAGCAGTTGCTTGTGCTGATGTAACTTGTTCAGCCATTAGTTATCCTCCTTGCTTTACTTAGTTTTCTTATCGTCACCACTGTGACCATGGAAAGTACGTGTTGGAACAAACTCACCGAGTTTATGTCCAACCATGTCTTCTTGAACATACACTGGTACATGTTTACGACCATCATAAACTGCGAATGTATATCCAATAAAACTTGGGAAAATCGTTGACCGACGAGACCAAGTCTTGATTACAGACTTCTTTTCTTGGTCTTTTTGAGCATCAACCTTTTTAAGTAAGTGCTCGTCAGCGAATGGTCCCTTTTTAAGCTACGACTCATTTTGTGACCTCCTCTGTTGACATGCATTAAATGCTATTTATTACATCTTCGATCCTTTACGACGACGAACGATAAATTTATCAGAACGTGCCTTCTTAGAACGAGTCTTCTTACCAACTGTCTTCTTACCCCATGGTGATAATGGTGATGGAAGACCAACTGGAGCTTTACCTTCACCACCACCATGTGGGTGATCGTTAGGGTTCATTACAGATCCACGAACGTGTGGACGTTGGCCCTTGTAACGAGTACGTCCAGCTTTACCAACATTAACAAGTTCATGTTCTTCATTACCAACAGCACCAATAGTGGCACGGTTAACAGAAAGAATCATACGAACTTCGCCTGAAGATAATCTAACAAGTACGTATTTACCGTCACGACCTAATAATTGAGCTGATGTACCAGCAGAACGAACAAGTTGTCCACCCTTACCAGGCTTTAACTCAATATTATGAATAACTGATCCGACAGGAATGTTTGCAAGTGGCAATGTGTTACCAGTCTTAATATCAGCGTTAGGACCTGATTCAACTTTGTCCCCTACCTTCAAGCCTTTAGGTGCGATGATGTATGCTTTGATACCATCTTCATACACGATAAGGGCAATATTAGCAGTTCTGTTTGGATCATATTCAATAGCTTTAACAGTAGCTGTAATATCATCTTTATTACGTTTGAAATCAATAATACGATATTGATTCTTGTTTCCGCCACCACGGTGACGAACAGTCATGTGACCGTAGTTATTACGGCCGGCAGTCTTGCTCTTTGATTCAAGCAATGACTTTTCAGGTTTTGACTTAGTGATATCACTGTAGTCAAGACTAGTCATGTTACGTCGACCATTACTGGTTGGCTTGTATGTCTTAATACCCAAGATGTTTCCCTCCTATATTAAGTATTTTTATTCTTCACCGAATAATTGGATTTCTTTTGAATCGTCGGTTAACTTAACGATTGCTTTACGACGCTTTTTAGTGAAGCCAACATATCTACCTTGGCGTTTTTCCTTACCTTTAACGTTCATAATGTTAACTTTAGTAACTTTAACATCAAAAATGTCTTCGATAGCTTTTTTCACTTGGGTCTTAGTTGCTCGTACATCAACGTCGAAAGTGTACTTCTTGTCGTCCATCTTACTTGTTGATTCTTCGGTAATAACGGGACGTAAAATAATATCGCGTGATTCCATTATGCGAGCACCTCCTCTACTTGAGAAAGGGCAGCTTTTGTAATAACGACTTTGTCGCTGTTAGCAACATCAAGTACGTTAACTCCCTTTGCAGGAACAACTTTAACGTTTTTAAGATTGCGAGCAGATAACAATGCTTTTTCGTTGTCGTCTTCCAAAACTACCAATGTCTTAGTTGCAACTTCCAACTTGTCTAACATTGCAGAAAATTCTTTAGTCTTTGGTGCATCAAATGCAATAGCATCAAGAACTAGGAACTTGTCGTCTGCAACCTTTGCAGATAAAACAGACTTCAATGCTAAACGAGTAACTTTACGTGGTAAATGGTATGCGTATGAACGTGGAGTAGGTCCAAAGACAATTCCACCGCCACGCCATTGTGGTGAACGAATTGATCCTTGACGAGCTCTACCAGTACCTTTTTGACGCCATGGTTTCTTACCACCACCGCGAACAGCTGAACGGTTCTTAACAGCGTGAGTTCCTTGGCGCATTGAAGCACGTTGCATTAAGATTGTATCAAAAACTACGTTTTCGTTTGGTTCGATACCAAAGATAGCGTCATTTAATGAAACACTACCATTCTTACTTCCATCTTGTTTATATAATGCTACATCAGTCATTTATGGTTGCCTCCCTTCTATTATTTTGCACCGCGAGCTGCGGTTTTAATTGTAATGTATGATTTGTTCGCTCCAGGTACGTTACCTTTAACCAAAATCACGTTGTTCTCAACATCAGCACGAACAACTTCAAGGTTCTGAATAGTAACAGTCTTGTTACCCATTCGACCTGGTAGTTTCATACCAGCTGCAACACGGTTAATGATTGGTCCCAATGAACCTGGACGACGGTGATAACGAGAACCATGAGTTTCTGGTCCACGACGTTGACCATCTTTATGAACGTTACCTTGGTATCCATGACCCTTAGTAATACCAGTTACATCAACGATGTCGCCTGGTTCAAAGATGTCAGCCTTAACTTCACCTGATAATTCGTAATCTCCCAGCTCAACATCTTTGATTTCTTTAATGAAGCGCTTAGGAGTAGTTTTTGCCTTCTTTGCATGACCTTCTGCTGGCTTGTTAGTAAGCACAGCACGTTTGTCTGCATAACCCAATTGAATAGCATCGTAACCGTCAGTTTCAGCAGTTTTAACTTGCATAACGACGTTAGGGCTAACTTCAATTACAGTAACGGGAACTAATTCTCCGTTGTCTGTGAAAACTTGGGTCATTCCAACTTTCTTTCCTAAGATTCCTTTTTTGGTCATGAGTACACCTCCAATTTAAATATAATTTTTATAACTTAATTTCAATATCCACACCACTTGGTAAGTCAAGCTTCATTAATGAGTCGACTGTCTTTGGTGTTGGATTAGTAATATCGATTAAACGCTTATGTGTTAAGATCTCAAATTGTTCACGCGCATCCTTAAACTTATGTGGTGAGCTTAAAACAGTATAGATAGTACGTTCTGTTGGCAATGGAATTGGACCTGAAATAGTAGCTCCAGTTCTTTCTGCCGTAGCAACGATCTTTTCTGCTGATTGATCTAAAATACGATGTTCATATGCCTTTAAGCGAATACGAATCTTTTGTTTTGCCATTGTGTTCCCTCCTTCGTCTATTTTAAAAATATGACTAACTCCGTGAAAATTACCGCCGCATCCATGGCAAAGCATCCGGGTGTGTCGCAACCTTTCACATCAAAGCTATCATGTATCATTTTTTGAGCATACTTACCCTTAAAAACAATTACTAGAACAGTGTACAAGAAAAGCTGCCTTATGACAAGACCTATTACTGATAAATTTTAATTTGTAATGTTTTTGTCATAGGTAATAAAAAAAGCGATGAGCTATGTAGCTCATCGCTTAAGGAATTAATCTTCTGAAGATGCGTTTCCGCCGTTCTTCTTAATGATTTCTTCTTGAATGCTCTTTGGAACTGCTTCGTAGTGATCAAATGTCATAGTAAATGTACCACGACCTTGTGATGCAGAACGTAAAGTAGTTGCATATCCAAACATTTCTGAAAGAGGAACAAAAGCATGAATTTCTTCTGATCCGGCAACAGCTTCCATACCTTCAACACGACCACGACGGGCAGTAATTTGGCCCATGATATCACCCATGTACTCTTCTGGCACACGAACTTCAACCTTCATGATTGGTTCAAGGATAACTGGAGCGGCCTTCTTAGCGGCTTCACGCAAAGCGATTGAAGCGGCAACCTTAAATGCGGCTTCACTTGAATCGACATCATGGTAACTACCATCGTATAACTTGGCTTTCAAGTCAACCAAAGGATAACCGGCAAGGACACCGTTATTCATAGCTTCTCTCAAACCTTGTTCAACTGATGGAATGTACTCACGAGGAACAACACCACCAACGATGGCATCTTCGAATTCAAAACCTTTACCTTCTTCATTAGGTGAAAATTCAACCCAAACATCACCATATTGACCTTTACCACCAGATTGACGAACAAACTTACCTTGAGCTTGAACATCTTTGGTGAATGCTTCACGATATGAAACTTGTGGAGCACCAATAGTAGCTTCAACGTTAAATTCACGTTTCATACGATCAACAATAATGTCCAAGTGCAACTCACCCATTCCGGCGATAATTGTTTCACCAGTTTCAGGATTGGTTTCAGCATGGAATGAAGGATCTTCTTCAGCAAGCTTTTGAAGAGCAACATCCATTTTATCTTGGTCAGCCTTTGACTTAGGTTCAACGGCAACCTGGATAACTGGGTCAGGGAATTCCATTGATTCCAAGTGAAGTGGATGATCTGGATCAGTTAAAGAATCACCAGTAGTAGTGTTCTTCAAGCCAATGGCAGCAGCGATATCACCTGAGAAAACTTCAGGAATTTCTTGACGTTGATTGGAATGCATTTGTAGCAAACGACCAACACGTTCACGTTTGTCCTTAGTTGAGTTAAGAACATATGATCCTGATTCAAGAGTACCTTGATATACACGAATAAATGTTAAACGACCAACGAATGGGTCAGTAGCAACCTTAAATGCTAAGGCAGCAAATGGCTTGTCGTCTCCGGCAACCAATTCAACTGTTTCATCAGTATCAGGGTCAGTAGCGTTGTATGGTTTAACATCCAAAGGTGATGGCAAGTAATCAACAACCGCATCAAGCATCATTTGAACACCCTTGTTCTTAAATGCTGAACCAGCAAGAACTGGGAATAGTTCTAGCTTCAATGTACCCTTACGGATGGCAGCCTTAATTTCATCAACTGGAATTTCTTGACCATCCAAGTATTTTTCCATGATGTCATCATCGATATCAGCTAACTGTTCGAGCATTTGTGCACGACGCTTTTCAGCTTCTTCCTTATATTCATCAGGAATATCAACAGTATCCCATTCTGAACCAAGTTCGTCTTCATCGTAGATATCGGCCTTCATTTCAACAAGGTCAATAACTCCTTCGAATTCGTCTTCGGCACCGATGGGCATTTGAATAGCCAAAGCATTTGCTTGCAAACGGTCGCGAAGTGATTTAACAGAAAAATCAAAGTCCGCACCCATCTTATCCATCTTGTTCGCAAAAACAATTCTTGGAACACTGTAATCTGATGCTTGACGCCAAACCGTTTCAGTTTGAGGTTCAACACCAGCTTGAGCATCAAGAACAGCTACGGCACCATCTAGAACACGAAGTGAACGTTCAACTTCAATAGTAAAGTCCACGTGTCCTGGGGTATCAATAATGTTGATACGGTGATCCTTCCATGCAGCTGTAGTAGCAGCGGAAGTAATAGTAATACCACGTTCTTGTTCTTGGTCCATCCAGTCCATTTGTGAAGCACCATCATGGGTTTCACCAATTTTGTGAATTTTACCGGTATAGTACAAGATACGTTCAGTAGTAGTTGTTTTACCAGCATCGATATGCGCCATGATACCGATGTTACGAGTTTTTTCTAGCGGAAATTCTCGTTTGTTTGCCATTGTGTAACTCCTTCCGAAAATCGTGCTTACTTACAGGAAAAACGGTCTAGCGACCGCTATCCTAAAATTATTAGCAATGGTCTGTGCTTATTACCAGCGGTAATGTGCAAATGCACGGTTAGCTTCAGCCATCTTATGAGTGTCTTCACGCTTCTTAACAGCAGCACCTGTGTTGTTAGCAGCATCCATGATTTCACGTGCAAGTCGTTCAGTCATAGTATGTTCACCACGTAGACGAGCATAACTAACGATCCAACGAAGACCAAGAGTAGTACGACGGTCTGGACGAACTTCGATTGGAACTTGGTAGTTTGATCCACCAACACGACGAGCCTTAACTTCAAGTACAGGCATAACGTTCTTCATAGCTTCTTCAAACACTTCAACTGGTTCGTTACCAGTTTCTTCTTTAATCATATCGAACGCTGCATATAAAATCTTTGCAGATGTTCCTCGCTTACCGTCTAACATCATACGGTTAATCAAGCGAGTAACCAATTTAGAGTTGTACATTGGATCTGGAAGTACTTCTCTCTTTTGAACATTTCCTTTTCTAGGCATTTCGTTATCCTCCTATTAATAGATAGAACTTAATTTGAATTAATCGAATAGATATTATTCTTTAGGCTTCTTTGTACCGTATTTAGAACGACTCTTACGACGATCTGTAACACCGGCAGTATCGAGGGCACCACGAATAACGTGATAACGAACACCAGGTAAATCTTTAACACGGCCTCCACGAATAAGAACAACACTATGTTCTTGCAAGTTGTGTCCAATACCTGGAATATAAGCAGTAACTTCGATCAAGTTTGACAAACGTACACGAGCGTACTTACGTAAAGCAGAGTTAGGCTTCTTTGGTGTCATAGTACCGACACGGGTAGCAACCCCACGCTTTTGAGGAGCAGGTACGTTAACTTGCTTCTTCTTGTAAGAGTTATAAGCATAGTTTAAAGCTGGTGCATCTGATTTAGAACTTCTAGATTTACGTCCTTTACGAACCAATTGGTTAATTGTAGGCATCTAAAAAGTCTCCTTTCACAAATATCATTTATAGTATAAGTCCACACATCCAGGCGGTTCTTTTTTAGGTAAAAAAGAATGTGTACCGCCCAACACTTTTTGCCAGAACAGTCAGCATGTCTGATCAATTCAGAAACCTGTTACAAAAAGCACCTTGTATAATTTATCATGAGGATAGATTTCTGTCAATGTTGAATGTTTTATTACTTTTCCCCGTAATTAACTATCAGGGGGATATCAAATGGAAATACTTAAACCAATTATTTTATTTATTTTGGGTAGCTCAATAGCTTCATTCCTTGTGGTAATTGTAATTCGTGGACAACATTGCGAATCCATCTTATGGCCAAAATCACACTGTGATAGTTGTAATAATTCGTTAACCATCATTGAGCTTATTCCAATATTTAATTTTATATATTTACATGGCCTATGTCGATATTGCAAACAATCAATCAATCCAACAAGCTTTATTTCAGAAATTATTTTAGGTAGTCTATTTGCGTCTAGCATCTTTTACTCAACCTCAATTGAAATGATAACCATCAGTACTTGGATGTTATTCCTTAGTCTCGATGATTTAAACGATACTCAGGTGTCCAGACTAGCATTAGTCAGTTTTATAATCATCTGTATCTTATTTGGAAAACCACCGCTTGCCACTCTGACGATCACCTTATCAATAATGATTGTTTTGATTTTGATAAACCGTCAGGAATTATTCATTGGGAATGCTGATATAGAATTCGGTGGTGCCTTAGTCTTACTAATCGGCCTAAAGTTAACCTTACTGGCCATCTTTATCGCTTGTCTGCTTGCATTATCTTATATTTTCCTACGACACGACTGCCACTTAAAATTGCCTTTTGTTCCCTTCTTATCGGTCGCTTATTTAATAACCCAGCAAATTGAAAGTTTTATTTATTAAAAACAAAAAAGGTATCGAGATTAAATCTCGATACCTTTTTGCGAATAACTGGAATAAATTACTTACCTTGTTCTTCGGCTTTCATTTTCTCTTCTAATTCACTAATTGAGTAAACTCCATCAGTTGATGAATCGCCAGTTTCTTCAGGTTTAATTCCACGGTAGTCACCCATACCAGTTCCGGCAGGAATTAACTTACCAATGATAACATTTTCTTTAAGTCCAACAAGCGGATCATTCTTACCACGAATAGCAGCGTCAGTAAGAACTCTAGTTGTTTCCTGGAATGAGGCAGCAGACAAGAAACTGTTAGTTTCAAGAGCAGCCTTAGTGATTCCAAGTAGTACAGGACGAGCAGTAGCAGGAACTGCACCAGAAACAACTGCATCAGCATTACTTTCTTTAAAGTCGTTGATATCCATCAGGGTACCTGGAAGAACATCTGTGTCACCTGGATCCATGATTCTAACCTTACGAAGCATTTGTCTAACCATGATTTCCACGTGCTTATCAGAAACTTCTACCCCTTGTTTACGATAAACGTTTTGTACTTCATGTAGCAAGTAGTTTTCAGTTGAAAGAACATCACGAACTTTAAGAAGTTCTTTAGGATCAATAGAACCTTCATTAAGTGCTGCCCCACGGTGAATGTAATCACCTTCAGTAACTCTCATTCTAGCAGTCATTGGCACAGTATAAGTTCTAGTATCTGATTCACCCTTAATAGTAATCTCTTTGGTTCTCTCAGCAGGATTTTCTTCAATTGATTCAACCGTACCAGTTACTTCAGTGATTTCAGCTTTACCTTTAGGATTACGTGCTTCAACGATTTCTTGAACACGAGGAAGTCCTTGAGTAATATCAGCGTTACCAGCAACACCACCAGTATGGAAGTTACGCATGGTTAACTGAGTACCTGGTTCACCAATTGATTGAGCAGCGACTGTACCAACTGCTTCACCAACTTCAACTTCATCACCAGTAGCCATGTTACGACCATAACATTTCTCACAAACCCCATGAACAGTGTTACAAGTAAATGCAGAACGAATAGTAACTTCTTCGATACCAGCATCAACAATTGCTTGTCCCATTGCTTCATCGATCATTACTCCGGCAGGAACAATTACATCACCTGTCTTAGGGTTCTTAACAGTCTTCAATGCATAACGTCCAACGATTCGGTCATATAATGATTCAATCAATTCGTTACCATCAGTAATTTCACTGATAGTAAGACCACGATCGGTACCACAGTCTTTTTCACGAACGATAACATCTTGGGCCACATCAACCAAACGACGAGTCAAGTAACCAGAGTTGGCAGTCTTAAGAGCTGTATCGGTCATACCTTTACGAGCTCCATGGGTAGAAATGAACATTTCCAAAACAGAAAGTCCCTCACGGAAGTTTGCAGTGATAGGTAATTCCATGATTTCCCCGTTAGGAGCAGCCATCAATCCACGCATCCCGGCAAGCTGAGTAAAGTTAGAAACATTACCACGAGCTCCGGAATCACTCATCATGTAAATAGGGTTTTGAGGATCGAAGTTCTTCATAAGACGATCTTGAATTTCGTCCTTAGCATCATTCCAGATACCAATAACTCGTTCATAACGTTCTTGATCAGTAATCAATCCACGACGGAATTGTTTAGTAACCATGCCAACCTTCTTATGAGCATCATCAATGATTTCTTGCTTGTCAGGAAGTTCAGTAACATCAACAATTCGACAGTAAGACCTGATTTAGTCGAATCGTCATAACCTAAGTCCTTCATTCTATCAAGTAGAAGAGAAGTTTCAGTTACCTTGTATTGTTTGTACACTTCGGCGATAACATCACTTAGGAAGCCCTTCTTAAACGGAAGAACTACTTCAGCGTCTTTAAGATGTTCATGGATATCTTCACCGGGTGCAAGGAAGTAATTATCATCAATGTAACCACCGATGTTAGTATCAGTTGGTTCATTCAAATATGGGAAACCTTCTGGCAGAATTTGGTTAAACAAAATCTTACCAACAGATGTCACCATAATTTTATCACGTTGATCATCAGTAAATGGCTTCTTAGGGTAAGCATCAACCTTGATACCAACTCTAGTATGCCAGTGAACTAATCCGTTTCTGAAAGCTAAGTCAGCTTCATCAGGAGAGTTAAAGATCATACCCTCACCAATCTTATTAACTTCTTCCATAGTTAGATAATAGTTACCGATAACCATATCTTGTGAAGGAACGACAACTGGCTTTCCATCATTAGGAGCAAGGATATGTCCAGCAGCTAACATCAATAAACGTGATTCAGCTTGAGCTTCATCAGATAAAGGAACGTGGATGGCCATCTGGTCACCATCAAAATCGGCATTATAAGCTTCACACACAAGTGGATGCAAACGCATTGCCTTACCGGATACTAGAACTGGTTCGAATGCTTGAATACCTAAACGGTGAAGTGTAGGGGCCCGGTTTAATAGAACTGGATGTTCTTTAATAACGTCCTCTAATACACTAAATACATCATCATCTTGACGTTCGATTTTTCTCTTAGCGTTTTTAATGTTAGAAGCTAAGTTACGACCAACTAACTCTTTCATGATGAATGGCTTAAATAATTCCATAGCCATAGGAACTGGAAGTCCCATTTGGTTCATCTTCAAGTTAGGACCAACATCAATAACTGAACGGCCTGAGTAATCAACCCGCTTACCAAGTAAGTTTTGACGGAAACGTCCTTGCTTACCTTTAAGCATGTGAGAAAGTGACTTAAGTGGACGGTTACCAGGACCAGCTACTGGACGGCCACGACGACCATTATCAATCAAAGCATCAACGGCTTCTTGCAGCATCCGTTTTTCGTTTTGAACGATAATTCCAGGAGCATTAAGATCAAGTAATCGTTTAAGACGATTGTTACGGTTAATAACTCGACGATATAAATCATTCAAGTCAGAAGTAGCAAATCGGCCACCTTCAAGTTGAACCATAGGACGTAAGTCAGGTGGAATAACTGGAACAGTGTCCATTACCATCCATGAAAGATCGTTATTTGAGTTAACGAAGGCTTCCAAGATATCCAAACGTCTTACGGCACGAGTCCGCTTTTGACCAGTTGCTTCCTTAAGTTCTTCCTTAAGTTCTTCAACTTCTTTTTTAACATCAACATTTTTTAATAATGTCTTAATTGCTTCAGCACCAATTTGGGCTTCAAAACGTGGACCATATTCTTGCTTCTTATCACGGTATTCACGTTCTGAAAGTAATTGCTTGTTTTCCATTGGTGTGTTACCTGAGTCAGTAACAACGTATGAAGCAAAGTAAATAATTTCTTCAAGGGCACGTGGGCTCATATCAAGTACAAGACCCATTCGGCTAGGAATTCCTTTGAAGTACCAGATGTGAGTTACGGGTGCAGCTAATTCGATATGACCCATTCGTTCACGACGAACCTTTGAACGGGTAACCTCAACACCACATCGATCACAGACAATTCCCTTATAACGAATCCGCTTGTACTTACCACAAGCACATTCCCAATCCTTGGTAGGACCAAAAATTCTTTCATCAAAAAGCCCATCTTTTTCAGGCTTTAAAGTCCGATAGTTGATTGTTTCTGGCTTCTTAACCTCACCATATGACCAACTACGGATCTTATCAGGAGATGCTAGACCAATCTGCATACTTTCGAATTTGTTAACATCGACCACTAGTTCAACCTCCCATTACTGTTCGTTGTTCGTTTGCGTAGATTCTGCCTGTGATGCTGGCTTAGCAGCAGCTTCTTGCTGTGCCTTTTGTTCAGCCATCTTACTAATTGCATCAACATTTAAGACATCATCTTCTTCGTCTAAATCACGAAGTTCAATTTCTTTCTTGCTATTATCAAGCACTTTCATATCAAGACCAAGTGATTGAAGTTCTTTAACAAGAACTCGGAATGATTCAGGACTCCTGGCTTAGGAATTGGTTCGCCCTTAACGATTGCTTCATAGGTCTTAACTCGTCCAGTAACATCATCAGACTTGTAAGTTAAGATTTCTTGCAATGTATAAGCGGCACCATAAGCTTCAAGAGCCCAAACTTCCATTTCACCAAAACGCTGTCCACCAAATTGTGCTTTACCACCAAGTGGTTGTTGAGTAACTAATGAGTAAGGTCCAATTGAACGAGCATGAATTTTGTCATCAACCATGTGGGCAAGCTTCATGTAATGCATAACCCCAACGGCGATTCGCTTGTCAAATGGTTCACCAGTTCGACCATCATAAACAACTGTCTTACCATCATCAGCCATTCCGGCTTCTTTAACAGCATCCCAGATATCACTATCACGAGCACCATCGAAAACTGGTGTAGCAATGTGAATACCTAATTTCTTAGCAGCCATTCCTAAATGGATTTCCAAAACTTGTCCAATGTTCATACGTGAAGGCACACCCATGGGACTAAGCATGATATCAATTGGTGTTCCATCTGGTAAGTAAGGCATATCTTCTTCAGGAATAACCACTGAAACAGTACCCTTGTTACCATGACGACCGGCCATCTTGTCACCAACTTGAAGTTTACGTTTTTGAGCGATGTAAACTCGAATCATCTTGTTAACACCAGGTGATAATTCATCACCATTTTCTCTAGTAAACACTTTAACGTCTTGGACTGTACCGCCACCACCATGAGGAACTCTCAATGACGTATCACGAACTTCACGCGATTTTTCACCAAAGATGGCATGTAGCAATCTTTCTTCAGCAGATAATTCAGTAACTCCCTTAGGTGTTACCTTACCAACTAAGATGTCACCATCATGAACTTCAGCACCAATCATAACAGTACCGTTTTCATCAAGGTTCTTAAGTGCATCTTCACCAACATTAGGTAATTCACGAGTCATTTCCTCAGGTCCTAATTTAGTATCCCGAGTTTCTGATTCATATTCTTCAATATGAATTGAAGTATAAACATCGTCCTTAACTAATCGCTCATTAATAGCGATGGCATCTTCGAAGTTATATCCTTGCCAAGTCATAAAGGCAACAACTGGGTTTTGACCAAGAGCAAGCTCTCCACCCTCCATTGATGGACCGTCAGCTAAGATTTCGTCAGCATCAACTTTATCGCCAACTTTAACAATTGGACGTTGGTTATAGTTCTTACCACCATTTGAACGATGGAATTTCATCAACTTATAATTGTCTAATGTGCCGTCTTCACGACGAACTCGGATTTCACGAGAATCAACGTATTCAACAGTTCCATCATATTTACAAATTAATGCCACTCCAGAGTCATGGGCAGCTTTATATTCAATACCAGTACCGATCAATGGTGCATGGGGATCAACCAAAGGAACAGCTTGACGTTGCATGTTAGCACCCATCAAGGCACGGTTAGAATCATCATTTTCCAAGAAAGGAATACATGCAGTGGCAACGGCAACTACTTGTTTTGGCGAAACATCCATGTAGTCAATGTTATCGATATTAGTTTCAATGTTATTTGATTGAGAACGGGCCATAACAACGTCATTTACAAATGAACCGTCGTCAGTCAATGGTGAATTGGCCTGAGCGATAACAAAGTTATCTTCTTCATCTGCAGTTAAATAGTCAATTCGGTCAGTAACCTTATGAGTAGTCCAATCAACACGACGATATGGTGTTTCAATGAAGCCATAACGGTTAATGCGAGCATAACTAGATAAACTGTTAATCAAACCGATGTTAGGTCCTTCAGGAGTCTCAATAGGACACATACGGCCGTAATGGGTATAGTGAACGTCACGAACTTCATATCCGGCACGATCACGAGTCAAACCACCAGGTCCAAGGGCTGATAAACGACGTTTATGTGTCAATTCGCCCAATGGGTTAGTTTGATCCATGAATTGGGAAAGTTGTGATGAACCAAAGAATTCTTTAATTGAAGCAACAACTGGTCGAATGTTAATCAATTGTTGTGGAGTTACAGTTGAAGAATCTTGAATTGACATTCTTTCGCGAACAACACGTTCCATTCTTGAAAGTCCAATTCTAAATTGGTTTTGCAATAGTTCCCCAACCGAACGAATCCGTCGATTACCCAAGTGATCAATATCGTCAGTTGAACCAATACCTTCTTGTAAGTTAAAGAAGTAGTTCATTGAAGCAATAATATCAGCGGGAGTAATGTGCTTGAAGTCAAGACTAATGTTGTCATTACCAATAACAGGGACAACTCTTTCAGGATCATTTTCAGATTGAACTTTAATGATTTGAACAGTCATTGGTTCAGTAACAACAGCTTCTTCAGAAGGGTTAAATGTGTAAGCCTTGAAGTCTTTGTTATCAAGATAAGGAGCTAAGTCCTTCATTACATCTTTAGTAATTAAAGTTCCTTTTTGAGCAATAACTTCACCAGTTTCTGGATCAGCTAATGTTTCAGCAAGAGTAAGACCTAATAAACGAGTCTTTAAACTTAGTTTTTTATTAGTTTTGTAACGACCAACTGGAGCCATGTCGTAACGTTTTGGATCGAAGAAACGGGCAGTTAGCAAGCTTCTTGATGAGTCAGCAGTTTTAGGTTCACCTGGCCGTAAACGCTCGTAGATGTCCTTCAATGACTCTTCAACACGTGAATCATCAGTATCTTTGTGGACATCCTTTCAAGAGTAAGTTCCAAACTATCATTATCACCAAAGATTTCGCTGATTTCTGAATCTGAGCCGAAACCTAAGGCACGAACTAATTCCGTTAACGGAATCTTACGAGTTCTATCAATACGTACGTATGAAACGCCCTTTGCATCAGTTTCAAATTCCAACCATGCACCACGGTTAGGGATGATGGTCGTTCCAAAGGAAACCTTACCGTTCTTATCATTTTCTTCATGGTAATAAACCCCTGGAGAACGAACTAATTGAGAAACGATAACTCGTTCTGCACCATTGATGATAAAAGTACCTTGATTAGTCATCAATGGGAAGTCCCCAAAGAACACATCCTGAGTCTTGATTTCGCCAGTTTCGTGGTTGGTCAACTTCAGAGTAATGTGTAATGGAGCTGAATAGTTGGCTTCATGTTCGCGAGCCTCGTCAACGGTATACTTTGGTTCCAAAAGTTGATAATCAACAAACTCTAAGGATAGCTTTCCTTGGAAATCGTCAATTGGCATAATGCCGTCAAATGTTTCCCTTAATCCATCATCCAAAAACCAATTATATGAATCACTTTGGATTTCAATCAGATTAGGTAAATCAAGCACTTCTTTAATCCGTGCATAACTTCGACGGGTGCGGTGTTTTCCATATTTAACTAAATGTCCTGCCAAGTTTTTCACCTCTCACAAAAATTCCAGAATCGAAATGTTACAGTTTGATTACAATTTTGCTTTTTTTTAGCAAATTCACCGGATTTTAAGCAAAAAAAATCCAAAAACAAGCTACGACTTGCTTTTGGTTTTTATGCAGGTCAACCCGGACAATAGATCGCGCCGACCATTTCGATTCACAACAAATACAACAACTAATATAACAACTTATCTAATCAATGTCAATAATTTGCTTGTCTCGAAAACTATTCTACTTTTTACCTTTAACCAAATCCTTACGTTCCGGTTTCTTAACGGAAATTGTGATTTGATCATTACGACCACCAACCGTTACTGAATCTCCTGGAACAATTTCTTTAGCTAATAGTTTAGCGCTTAAACTGTCCTCAAGCTGAGTTTGGATAGCTCTTCTAATTGGTCGAGCGCCATACTCAGGGTCATAACCATTCTTAGCAATGATATTAATAGCAGTTTTGGTTACCTTAATATCAATTCCTTGATCATGGATTCGTTTAACAACTGGTTTAGTCATTAAATTAACAATTTTAGCAAGTTCATCCTTAGTTAATGAATGGAAGATAACAGTTTCATCAATCCGGTTCAAGAACTCAGGCCTGAAGTTTTGCTTTAATTCTTCCTGAATAGTTGACTTCATTGCTTCGTAATCTTCAGTTGCTTCATCAGCACCAAAACCAACCGTCTTCTTATCACGAAGAGTTGTAGCACCTAAGTTAGAAGTCATAATAATTACTGTGTTTCTAAAATCGATCTTGCGGCCCTTAGAATCAGATAAGTAACCATCATCCAGCACTTGTAATAGTAAATTAAATACGTCCGGATGAGCCTTTTCAACCTCATCAAATAGGACAACTGAGTATGGTTTCTGCCGAACTTTTTCAGTTAATTGGCCGCCTTCATCATAACCAACATATCCAGGAGCCGAGCCAATTAATCGACTAGTTGAATACTTCTCCATGAACTCGCTCATATCAACTCTAATAATATCGTTTTCTGAGCCAAACACGGCTTCGGCGACAGCCTTAGCTAATTCAGTCTTACCAACTCCTGTTGGCCCAAGAAACATAAAGGAGCCAATTGGACGGTTAGGATCCTTAAGGCCACTTCTAGCCCGCCGAATTGATCTAGATACGGCCGAAACCGCCTCTTCTTGACCAATTACCCGCTTATGCAAAACGTTTTCCAAGTTAACCAATCGATCTGCTTCAGTTTGCGTCATTTGAGTTACTGGAATTCCAGTCCACTCAGAAACAACTGCAGCAACATCATCGGCAGTTTCTTTTGCCTTATAGCTTTGTTGTTCGTCAGAATCAGTACTTTTAGCCAATTTGGCCTCAAGGTCATTCACTTGCTTGCGCAATTTAGCAGCCGCTTCATAATCTTGAGAAAGCAATGCTTCGTTTAACTCACTATATAGTTCAGAAACTTTTTGGTGGTCCGTTTTAACCTTACCAGTTTCTAACTTATCAATTCTAACCTTGGCAGCTGCTTCATCCATCAGATCAATTGCCTTATCAGGCAAGAATCGGTCCGAGATGTATCGGTTAGAAAGTGAGACCGCTGCTTCCAAAGCCCCATCGGTAATCTCTACCTGATGATGAGCTTCATATTTAGGGCGTAATCCCTTGATAATTTCCAGCGTTTCATCAGCACTAGGTTCGTTAACCGTTACCTTGGCGAAACGACGTTCTAACGCTGAATCAGATTCAATGTATTTTTGGTATTCATCAAGCGTAGTGGCTCCAATTAATTGCAATTCACCACGAGCTAGGGCTGGCTTTAAGATGTTAGAAGCATCAATGGCACCTTCAGCGCCACCAGCACCAATTAACGTATGCAATTCATCAATAAACAAGATAATTTGACCATCTTGATAAATTTCATCAATAACTTTCTTTAGTCGATCCTCAAACTCACCACGATACTTAGTACCTGCAACTAAAGAACCCATGTCAAGCATCATTAAGCGCTTGTTTTCCATGTCTGATGGCACTTCACCGTTAACAATTTTTTGTGCCAATCCTTCAGCAATCGCAGTTTTACCAACTCCGGGTTCGCCAATTAAAACAGGGTTATTCTTGGTTCGGCGAGCAAGAATTTGGATAACCCGCTTAACTTCTAAATCACGACCAATGGTAGGATCTAGTTTATCTTCACGAGCCAACTCAGTTAGATCACGAGCCAAGGAATCAATGGTTGGTGTAGCAGAACCATCTTGCTTATTAGTTTGACCGTTTTGACGACGGTTATTTTTATTATTAGGAGATATTGAATTACCGCTCACTCCCATTTTACGTAACGTTACTTTTCTAATTTGTGCTAAATCCAAACCAAGATTAGTCAAAATTCTTGAAGACAGTGCTTCATCATCAGTTAGTAATGCTAATAAAATATGTTCAGTTCCAACTTTGGGAACTCCATTACGCTTAGCAAAGTCCCCGGCTTGAGCAAGAACTTCTTTAGCCTTTGGAGAGTACGGTAAATAATCATTCGAATCAAGATCCTTTAAAGTACCATATCCAGCAAATCGTTCTACTTCTTCAACGATATCCTCAGAAGTTACTGAAAACTGTGAAAGTGCCTTGTAGGCAATTCCGTTAGTTTCCATTAATAACCCAAGAAGTAAGTGTTCCGTTCCAATTGCTTGGTGTTTGAAACGCTTTGCCTGTTGTTGAGCTACTGAAAGAACATTCTTTGCGCTTGGTGTGAATAAATTATCCATATATACCCTCGCTTCCTAGCGGTCATACTTCAGCCGATTTAAAATTGAAATCATTATATTGGCTCGCAGTATATCCGTTAATTCATTATTGTTCAAGTCAATTGCACTTTTATCAATTGCAGAAAGAATTATACTCGCTTCTTTCCGATTGATTAATTCATTATTATATAACGTCGAAACGATGGTTTCACTATCTCTTTTAGAAAGCCCGTTCCCGATGGCGCTAATTAACGAATCTAAAATTTCAATATCATCTAGCAGATTAACCTTTTCAATTCTAATGTAGCCCCCACCGCCACGTTTACTCTCGACAATGTAACCATTTTGAATAGTAAATCGCGTATTGATCACATAATTTATCTGTGAAGGCACGACGTCAAATAAACCGGCAATTTCCGAGCGACGAATCTTAACAGTCTCATTTTCCGCTAGAATCTTTTTCAAATACTTCTCAATTAAATCTGAAATGTTTTCGTCAGCCATATAATCACCCAATCTTTGACTAATCCTGACTATTATTATACAAACTCAGCCCTAAATTGCAATTAATAACTACCAACGAAAAAATCGGGAAAACAAGATTTGAACTTGCGACCCCTACGCCCCGAACGTAGTGCTCTACCAAGCTGAGCTATTTCCCGATAAATACCAACTATTCAATTACTACCTATTATAGTAGCACATTCTTTAAATTATATTATGGAAAAACTAAACAGGACATGAAGTCTTAAGCTTCATGTCCTGCATTTTATTCATAACCAAAATCAATCATCGATAAACTAACTAATGGTTAACTTATTAACTATCGGGAAGACAGGATTCGAACCTGCGACCCCCTGGTCCCAAACCAGGTGCTCTACCAAGCTGAGCTACTTCCCGAAATATGCCAAAAATTGACATAAAAAAATGCACCCAGTAGGAGTCGAACCTACAACCTTCTGATTCGTAGTCAGACACTCTATCCAGTTGCGCTATGGGTGCAAAATAAATATATAAATGTAAGTGATGCTCCGTCCGGAGACGGAAGCGGAAGACGGGATTCGAACCCGCGACCCCCACCATGGCAAGGTGATGTTCTACCACTGAACTACTTCCGCAAAATGCCGACTAGACGATTCGAACGCCCGACCTCTTCATTACTAGTGAAGCGCTCTAACCAACTGAGCTAAGTCGGCATAAAAATGGAACAACTGCGGGCGAAGGGATTCGAACCCCCACGTCAATAGACACTAGAACCTAAATCTAGCGCGTCTGCCAGTTCCGCCACGCCCGCAATACTTCCGAAAAACCGGCAATGAGCCGTGGCAGTCTCGAACTGCCGACCCTCTGATTAAAAGTCAGATGCTCTACCAACTGAGCTAACGGCTCATATGGAGGATACAGGGATCGAACCTGTGACCTCCTGCTTGTAAGGCAGATGCTCTCCCAGCTGAGCTAATCCTCCATGATACGTTTATTAAAAATGGATGATAGAGACATCATCAACGCAACTATTAAATTATATCATCGCTATCAAACCGCGTCAATAACTAATTTCAACAATTTACTAAGTCGTCATTTCCAATTTTTCGACAAGAATTATTATAGCGTATCTTAGGTTTTTATGGGAAGCCTTTTTTAGCATTTTTTTCATTTTTATTTGCAAAGCTTAAAATCACTGCGATCTTCACATCATTAATCACGGTAAAAAACACTGACCAATAAAGGGATTGTCCCTATTAGTCAGTGCTCTTAGTTAATAATTAATTTTGTTTTTCAATCTTAGTCTTACCATGCATGTACGGTACCAACACATCCGGAATAGTAACTGTGCCGTCAGCGTTTTGGTAATTTTCTAAAATAGCAGCCACTGCTCGCCCAACAGCTAAGCCAGATCCATTCAATGTATGAATGAATTGAAGTTTGCCTTCATCGTCTCGGTATTGGATATGAGCTCGGCGTGCCTGAAAATCAGTCGTATTAGAGCAGCTAGAAATTTCTCGATAACGATTCTGGGCTGGAAACCAAACTTCCAAATCGTTGGTCTTAGCTGCGGTAAAACTCATGTCTCCTGTAGTCAAAGTAATTACGTGATATGCCAAACCTAACTTTTGTAGCAACGACTCTGCCTGGTGAGTTAAGTCTTCAAGAGCATCCCATGATTGTTCTGGCTTAGTAAACTTCACCATCTCGACCTTATTAAATTGATGAAGTCTAATTAATCCTCTGGTATCCTTACCAGCACTACCGGCTTCGGATCTAAAAGCTGGTGACAATGCCGTTACTGACATTGGCAACTTTTCCGCTGGTAATACTTCTTCTCTATGATAGTTAACCAATGGCACTTCAGCAGTTGGTATCAAAGTATATTCTCGGTCACCATCCATAGTTTCATATCCAGATTTATTTTCCTTAAACTTCGGAAATTGTCCAGTTCCAAACATTGCATCTTCGCTGACCATGTAAGGCGTTAACATTTCTTGATACCCAGCCTTAGCATTTTCATCTAAGAAGAAATTATAAACAGCCCGTTCTAGTAAAGCCCCGTCACCAACATAGTAAACAAACCGACTACCAGAAACCTTAGCAGCTCGTTCAAAATCTAAAATTCCAAGATCTTCACCAATTTCGAAGTGTTCCTTGGGTTGAAAATCATAGCTAGGAATTTCGCCAACTTTCCTCAATTCCACTGCACCCTCTTCAGTCAAACCAACTGGAACATCATCAGCTGGCACATTAGGTAAGTGCGCAATTAAATCTTTTTGGTCAGTTTCAATTTGGCGAAGTTGTTCATCAAGGCCCTTAATTTCAGCTCCAACTTCTTTCATATCGTTAATGGCGGTTGAAGTGTCTTCTTTATTGCGCTTAAGCTGTGAAATTTGTTCAGAAACTTCATTTCGCTTAGCCTTAAGTGACTCAGATTGTACAATTAATTCTCTTCGTTTGGCATCAAAAGTTAATAATTCATCGATTTTCTCTGGCTTAACATTTCTGGTTGCTAACTTATCCTTAAAAAATTGTGGATCTTTTCTAATTAATTTAATATCTAACATAACTTATCCCTCCGAAAGTATAAAAAAGGACCCCTCGTCATTGGGACGAAGGATCCTGTTCGCGGTACCACCCATGTTTTTAGCCTATATTCCAGCTAAACACTCTAAGTATGGTAACGGCATACAACCGTGCAGAATTACCTGCCCATTTTATCGTACTGGAAGTTTCGATAACAATTCTCACCAACCATTGTCTCTCTGAAATCTACTTAAAGGTACGAAACGTTTTTAACTGATTAAAGTATAACTAATCCAATGAAAGACTGCAATCATTAAATGGCTAGTTCATTGATTTTATCATCGATCAAACCAAGCACTTGCTTGCGATCACTTTCATTTTCTACAAAATCATAACGATCACCGTCAATTTGAATTTTTGGTGATTTATCATAACTATCATACCAGTTAGAATATCTAGAGTTCAAATCTTTATAGTACTCAAATAAGCTAGGATCTGTGTCAATTTGTTCATATGGTCGTCCACGCTTTTGAATTCGTTCAAGCATGGTATCAAATGAAATATTGATGTGAATCAACAAATCAGGGTTCTTTGAATGTTTAGAACTAGGCATCTCTTGCATCATATTTTGCAATAATGAATCGTAAATTTGCACCTCAGTATCAGTCGAACGTCCCAAATCTGCATTTAAATGAAATAATAACGAATCCTCGAAAATCGATCGATCCATTACACTTTGGCCATCCTGCCAAGCTTGCTTGATGTCATCCATTCTTCGATTCAAAAAATCAATTTGTAGTAAAAAAGCATACTTTTTAGGATTTTCGTAAAACAATGGCAAGATTTTATTATTATCAACCGACTCGTAGTAAGCAGGCGTGCTTAGATGGTCTGACAACATTTGTGTCAAAGACGTCTTGCCCGCTCCAATAGTTCCAGCTAACACTAGCATTATAAGTACCCCTTATTCGCAATTATTAATTAACACTATATATTGTACTATCTTAAACAAGGGTTATCAATATCTAGTATTAACTATTTCAATTCAGAGATATCTTCCACTTCAATATTGTCTAGACCGCCATACACGTCATACCATGGAATTGCCGTTTCATTAAGAATCGTCGTTAATCCAGTGACGTTTTTAGTTCCTCGATCCTTCAACCAATCAATTAATGCTTCCCGGCCGTCCTTAACAAAAATGTTAATTCCATCAATCCAAGTTGCTCGACCACTAAGAACTCCAGAGAATGGCACCTTAGCATCTCCAGCAAGTCTTAATTCTCTTTGGAACGTGTCCATCGGCACCCCAGCACTCAAGTAAATAAATGGGCGTGTAGCTTCTTCACCCATTGTCTTCATGTACTCTTGGGCCTCTGCTTCAGTATAAGCAGCCTCTTCAAGTTCAGGATTCCATTCTTTAATGTACTTAGGATTAAATGGCACTTCCATTTTCAAGACATCAATATGGTACTTATCCTGAGTGAATTCCTTCATAGACTTTATGACTAATTCCGGCTTGATCTTAGCAAATTCCAACGAATCGGCAGCATAACGATCATCATAGGTAACAACTTCAAAGAACGTTGGTACTTGGGCAGCGATTGCTTCAGTTCCATAACGTTCAGCAAATGCTCGTTTTAAATCGTTGATCTCATCAGGATCATTAGGATTATAGTAAACCAATACCTTGAGGGCGTCAGCGCCCTTTTCAATCATAATTTGAGCTGATTGTTCTGGGATCAATGCTGGTTGTCTGCCTGGAGTATCTGCATCATAACCAGTCTTTTCGTAAGACATGATTAATCCGGTTTCATCTGCCTTGGCAGCAATTCCCTTAAAGCCCATTTGTTCGTCCAATAAAACTGCTGAGCTAAGTGGACTTAAATATTCGGAAACTGTTTCCTTGAAGTCATATACCATGTTCATTGACCATAGTTTACCAGCATCTTCAGCTGCTTGCTTAGTTGCTTTTACAAGTGATCCTCGTTGGTCAATAGCTAAAGCATCAATTACCCCGTGATCATTGGTAAGTTTTAACATTCGTTCATACTTACCCTTTGAAATAAATTTTTTCATATAAATCCCCACCTTTATCATTAGATATACCAATTAGTTTCAATAATACATAAATCGGCTCAAAACGTCAACGAAAACCCTCTACAAACGCAAACTGGTCTATTCCATAACGGAATAGACAGTTTGATTAACTATTTAGTTTTGATCATTCAACTCTGAAAGATTTTGTTCTTCATTTGAAGGACTAACATCTACCTTATCAAGTGGAATAACTTTAGTATGATGCTTGAACTTGTAAGCCAAGTAAAGAATGACTACTAAAGGAACACTCATGTAAGTTACTAAAATCTGGACCCAATCAAAATTAGCAAAAGCTTGCGGGTTTTGTCCAACAATAACTAATACACATAGAATCAAGCAAAGTACTGGTCCAAATGGGAACCACTTAGCATGATATTTCAATTCAGATAACTGATGTCCTTGCTTAATGAAAGCTCGTCTGAAGCGATAATGAGAAATTGCGATTCCAAACCAAGCAATAAATCCAGTTAACCCAGATGCTGCCACTAACCACATGTAAATTTTAGGACCTGCAATACTAGAAACAAATGTTAATAATGAAACAAATGTCGTTATCAATAACGCATTGTAAGGAATTCCATTGGAACCAGTCTTACCAAGAGCCTTTGGTGCATAGCCACTATTTGACAATGAATATAGCATCCGAGTTGATGCATACATCCCTGAGTTAGCTGATGAGATAACTGAAGTTAAAATAACTGCGTTCATAATACTTGCGGCGGCAGCTAATCCAGCTCGTTGAAATACCAGTGTGAATGGACTAATAGCAATATCGCTAGCACTAGATCCTAATAGTGAATGACTAGTGTAAGGTAAGATGGCGGCAATAACTGCAATTGCTAAAATATAAAATAAGATAATCCGCCAGAACACTTCATTAATTGCTTTTGGCACACTATGTGTTGGATCCTGTGATTCACCAGCTGTGATTCCAACTAGTTCAGTTCCTTGAAATGAGAAACCAGCTACTACGAAAACTGAAATAATTGGCGAAATTCCACCAACGAATGGCGCATCTTTAATAGTAAAATTTCGAAGACCAATAAAGTGGCCACCCATGATTCCAAAAATCGTCAACAGACCTATTACCAAGAAGATAATGATTGTGACTACTTTAATCAACGACATCCAGAATTCTGTTTCACCAAATGTCTTAACTGACATTGCGTTAATTAGGAATATCAAAGCCAACGCAACTCCACTCCAAATCCAAGATGGAACGTCCGGTAACCAGAACTTCATAACTAACGCAACAGTACTAACATCAACTGCAACCGTGATTGCCCAATTAAACCAATAGTTCCAACCCATGGCAAATCCTAATGCTGGATCAACATACTTAGCTGAATAAGCAGCGAAGGATCCGGAAATTGGCATATTAGTTGCCATTTCCCCAAGACTAGTCATCAAGAAGTACACCATCAGGCCCATCAAACCATATGCAACCAAAGCCCCTCCAGGGCCAGCAACACTAATTGCTGAACCACTAGCGACAAATAGTCCCGTTCCAATACACCCACCTAAGGCAATCATCGACACATGTCGTGACTTTAGCCCCCGCTGAACCTGATCATTAGAATTATCACTCATAAAACTCTCTCCCAATCCTTCAAAGTATCATAGAGTTTCAAGTACAAAAAAAGATCTTCCTCAAGAATATTGAAGAAGACCCCTTAATTTCAACATCTTGATAGCACCCCGTAGTAAACAACTACGACAGTTCTTAACTTATTGAGTTAAGCCCCAATCAACAATCGGAAAAGCAATTGCTGATTTCGGCGAACATCCCTTTCACTTTCAATCGTCACTTCTGTTCAAGTTCCTGAAAGCTACTCTTAATGATCGCGCCTCTACTTCGAATATTTATTATTAAATTTTTACAACTGCCAGTGTACTCCTTAAAACGAATTTTGACAAATTTAATCACATTTTGTCTAATCAATTCATTTTTTACTAATTTGAAGTGACCAAATTGATTTAGCTTTTAACGCCAGTGGATCCATCAGTTGAACTTCTTCCACAAAGTTTAGTCGCTTTAATAAATCCATAGAACGTTGGTTTTCTAAAAAGACTTCCGCCTGTAGATGATCAATTCCATTCTTGGGTAGCCGTTTAATCAAAGTGTTTAACGAATTAAACATGATTCCCAGCCCCCAATAATTAGGCTCAAGATAATAACTGATTTCTCGGCCAGTATCGTCAATTTCACCTTCATCAATCAGTATTTCGTTGAATAAGATTCCGCCGACAACTTGACCTGATCTCTCAATTGCATATTCATCGGCCATCGCAAGTTCTTGCACAAACATCTTATTGGTAAACTTGCTCAACGATTCACCGAGTCCCTGAATAATCTCAGGTCTATTACGTAATTCCACTACTATTTCTTGGTCAGAATTATCCATTGGCCTGACTAAAATATCATGCATTGTGAATTTTTCAATCATTAATTGTCACCACCCGATAAAAAAAGAGGCGTCATCCGCCTCTTAGATCTTTGAATTTGAAATAAAGTTAATTTGCTTTAAGTTCGGAGCATATAACGAGTACAAAATTTCAGCTAATTGTAACCAAGTATAAGCAACAAAGCCTGCTCCAATAGTATCAGTCGGATAATGAGCGTTTAAATACACCCGTGAAAACATGACTAACATTAACCCAATTATTAGAATTGCTCTAATCAATATTCGAACACTTGCCTTGCCAATTAGTGGTACTACAAATATCCAAATTATTGCCAACACAATGAATGCACCTAATACGTGACCACTAGGAAAACTATAGCCATCATCAGTAGCCATATGTAATGGTGGACGATCACGTTTAACGACATTCTTAATTATAAAACCAATCACGTCAGCGCCACCTAGTGTAAAGATTGCAAACAAGGCCGGAATTTTGTATTTGAATCCCCATAAGAAAAACGCAATTATCAAAATCCAAAAGATATCCATCTTAGGACTAGCTAAAAATGAAATCATCGTGTAAAAGCCTTCTAGTGGCTGACTGACAGCCTTTCCTTGAATCCCTGTGGTAATCATTGAATCAAGAAACTGAAGATAATCAAAATTCATTGATACTGAAACTGCAATAAATGCCGTTAGCAAAAAGCTAACAATTAATTTAGCCCATCGATTATGATCAGGTTCGATAAACATATAATCTTCGTCATACATTTAAAAACAATCCTCTCTTAACATATACTAACGTTGAGTATATCACAGTTAATCACTATGTTTGATACCTCAAAATTGATTTATCATTCTTTTAATTAAATTGATCAAGAAAATCAGATATTTTTACAAGCATTTACTTTTAATTACCATCACTTTTTAACAGTTATGTCACCATCATTGAGTTTAATTTATAAGTTACTTTACTATGCTTAGCGGACTGACGACTGTTTTTCGTCCAAAAATTGCTAAGTCACCATCTAGTGTCTTAGCCTTGATGTTTATTAGCTTCGGATTAACACCTGCAATTAAGATATCACCGTCTTGAGAACTTGCCGTCATCTTACGATTAAACTTACTATCGTTAATCGTGATGTCTCCATCGCCACTTACGGCTCTCAGCTCACTAAACACCGAGCCCTTAATATCAATATCGCTATCGTTAGCTGTTATTAAGCTTTTATTAGCAGTAAAACTACTATGTTCCACATAAATATCACCATCTGACATCGTTGCCTCAACATTTGGTGCAGTAACTCGGGACAACGTAACATCTCCACTACTATCAAGCGAAAGTTTATGCTTAACGTTGACTTGATTTAAATTGACCTCAGCATCACCATTTAGCGAAATTTGATTAACATTCAGGTGATCAATTGAAATAGAATCTGATGAATTTCCTGAAACAGATTTTAAGGACAGCTTATTAGGCACGGTCACTTGAACCAAATTTCTGCGAGTATTGAGGACTGGATGTAATTCAAATCCTATTGAATTACGTTCATTGACATTATTATTTATTTTCAAAACTTTGTTAGCTGAATCCTTATGAATTTTAATACTGCTTATATAATGAACCCTAACTTGTCTGACGTTTCCCTTTTTAATAATTATCGGATCATCAGACTGAAGCTTAATTGAATCGACATTCGGAAAGCTCTCGGTTACATATTTAGAATTATCGATTCTAAATCCACCATTTTGCCAATAAATATTTTTACTGCCTCCCTTGGAATATCCTAGGCCAAATAAAAAGGTCCCTACGATTACCAAAACCACTCCAGTAATTAGCATTTTTTTCATTGGTAATCCTCCTATTTTTCGTCCCCGATTTTTCGGTACCACTTTACTGTATATCCACTTTGAAATGGTAGAAGTTATGTGAATAACTAAATCTATAAACCATTTGCCAATAGGAACCGCCACTGTAAATATTCCCAAAACTGCTAATCCGATTCCTAGATAATACATTCCCGTCCACAAACTGGCCGGAAGTAACGTAACCCCAGCAAATAGCGATCCAAATGCCATAACTACTAATCCAATTAGCATCATTGCCAGTCCAAAAATGATTCCTACTACCGCAATAATCACCCCAATACCAACAAGAACCAACGCAATTGCTAAGGGAATCGTAACTGGTGTCGATAGTAATGCTAAGACAATTAACCATATCGTTTTGGCATCTGACTTAGACTTTTTGACACGTTTATCATTATCAGTAACAGATTCATTTTCTTTAATTGAATAGTCAGCCAAAATTTTTCTAGCTAATTGTTTGGGTAATCCAAGTTCACTAACCGCGGCATCATAATCTTTAAAGCCACCATCCTGTAAATATTCACGGTAAAATCCACTGCATTCTGTCGTTCATCCATTGATAAATTATGTAGATATGATGTTAGTTCATCAATATATCTATCCATATTTACTCACTTCCCCCTAGTAATAGATCAACTTGCGTTTTAAAAGTTGTCCATTCATTTTTTTATTTTTTCAAATCGTTCTTTACCTTGAACCGTAATCCGGTAATAACGTCGATTTCGACCTTGATATGGTTCGTCGTAAGTTTCTAAAAATCATTCTTGGTCAGCCTTCTCAAGACCGGATACATTGTAGATTCCGATACAGGTAAATATTCCTGCACCTTTTGTGTCAACGAATATCCGTAATAATCGGCTTCTTTAAGTAGCGCTAATACACTGCCATCTAATAATTCTGACGTTATTTGAATTGCCATACTATCACCTCTGTAATACTATACATCATATAATATACTTTTAAATATATCATAACGATTAATTTGTGCCTGGTCAACCCACAAAAAAGAGTGAGACAAATGTCTCACTCTTTTTAAATTAGCTTATCTACGTTTAACTCGCCTCAGGCGTATGGCCCGTCGCACTTTATTATCAATTTTCAGGCATAGTTCGGCGACAATAAAGCCTAACGCAATCGAACCAGCAATCCAAATTACCTCGGACAAGTACGAGAAGGCTGCCTCATAGTGACCAGTTGCAAAACTCTTGATTGAATTATAAGCCTGGCCTCCTGGGACCAAAGGAACTAATCCTGGAACATCAAATAAAATAGCTGGCATTTTTTTAATTCTAGCAAACACGATCGAGCAGACCCCAATCGTTAAGCCACCTAGGAAGTTGGCCGACCCAAGGCCACCATTAACCTGCATCATCATATAATAAACTAACCACCCAATCACTCCAACAAATCCAGCAGAGTTGAGGGCCTTATGTGGCAGGTTAACGATAATGCCAAACCCAACCGCGGCTAAGTACACACATACTATTTTAACGATAAAATCTGTCATGAATTACTCCTCAGAAAAAATGTAGACCAATTGCAACTCCGAAGCCTAATGCGCAAGCACTAATCAAAGCTTCAATTCCACGAGCTGGGCCACTGATTAAATTACCAGACAAAGCGTCACGAACCGCATTGGTTATAGGAATTCCCGGCACTAAAGGCATCATTGCGCCAATGATAATATCATCGGATTGCGACCCAATACCTAATCTAACTGAAATAATTGCGGCAGCTGCAATCACAACCGCAGCTATAAATTCACTTAAAAATCTAATTCTAATGTAAATACTCAAAAAATAATAAATCGACCAGCCAAGCATACCAACGATTCCCGTAATTATTAAATCCGTTGGATCATTACGAAACACCACCACTAACGGTCCTGAAATCAGAGCGGCCCCCAGCATCTGTAGCCATATAGGAAATCGATTTATAATATCGTCGATGTGCTTCAATTGATAATTAAATTTATCGATATCAATCTTATGATTGGCAAAATCTCGGGATAGTTCATTAACCTTCGCAACCTTTTCCATGTCAAATTCCCGTTTTTCAATCTGACCTACCTTAGCCCCAGCTCCATTACTACCAGACATGATAATTCCCGTTAACGTTACGTATGCAGAGACATCTGGCAAGCCGGCATTAACCGCAATCCGGTTAATCGTATCGTTTACTCGATTCATTTCAGAACCACTTTCAATCATTATTGTACCGGCTAATACACAAGTATCAATCACGCGCTGTTCATATTCATCAAATTTTGCCAATTTATACTCTCCAATATTGAAAATTAAATATCTTCACCTTGATCATAAATAATGTCTTCATCTTTTCCCCGATCAGCTTCAGCCTGAATAGTAATATGACAAATATCATATTTTTGTCTCAATACCGCTTCAATCTCCCGATAAATCGGCTGAGCTTCACTGATTTTCATATCATGTAAATTAACGTGTGCTGAAAACACAATATTATGTTCATCGATTAGCCAAGCGTGAACATGATGGACATTGTAGACCCCGTCAATTTTTAACAAGTCATTCTTGATCTGTTCGTAATCAAGTTTTGGAGCCCCTTCCATCAAAATTCGGTTGGTCTGACGAATAATTGGCCAGGATTCATATGCAATATACCCAGCTACTAAAATCGTAACCAACGGATCAACCCAGTTCCAATGAAAAATTTGAATCAAAATACCACCAACAATAATAGCCACTGATGATAGGGCATCACTCATAATGTGTAGATAAGTCGCCTTCATATTAAGATTATGCTTAGCCCCTGAATTCAGTAATAAAGCTGAAGCGGCATTTGCCAATAGACCGATTACTGCCACGGTCAACATCACTGGCCCATCAATTGGTTCAGGATGTGAGAATCGTCTCACGGCCTCAACAATCAAAATAAGACAAATGATTACCAAGGCAATCGAGTTTAAAAACGCCGTAATGATCTGCGCCCGTTTATAACCATATGTATTACTTTCATCCTGATTTCTCAAACTAATTCGACTAGCCGCGTAACTTATGACAATGGACAAACTATCTCCTAAATTATGAAAGGCATCAGAAACCAACGATAAACTTCCAGAGAAAATTCCACCAATAAATTCGGCAATTGTTATCAACACATTTAGGACTGTGACCACAAAAAACCTGCTTCTGGACATTTCTTCGTGATTGTGACTATGTTCAATCATATTAATCACTCCAATCTAGACATCATTATCTCATTGATGAAGTGACAATTCCATACTCACTATCAATAATCTTGCCAAACAAAAAAGGCTAGGACAAATGTCCTAGCCTTCCTTGGAGGGAACCCTACACCTTGCTTTTTTAATTAAATTACACTCCGTTCATAATCGAATCCTGACTCAGCTTAAGCTGAGTACTCAAAGTGCTTTGCTCGCACGCTAAATTCATTATCATGTTCTTAAAAAGTTACAATCCAACATTAGTCTACAAACGACAATCCAATTAATTCAACAATGGTGGTGTAAGGTTCCCCCTATAATTAGGGTAGCATTCCCCAACCAAATTAACAATTGAAACGCTCTTAAGGGTGGCAACGTTTGAGAACTGTTTTTAGTTCTGACATTGGGGTCCCAGTCTCAAGAAAACTGTCAATGGTATTAAGCCAGAATCGATCAGTATCATCTAAGACAACTGCTTGGCTTTCGGCAGTCAAATGACCAATCAAACCATTTTTAGCATATGTTTCAACTGACGCCATTTCAACATCGTAGCGGTGCGCAAATTCACTAATTGATAATTCCATTTCTCTTCTCCAAATTTTAAAATACCAGAATATTCTAACAAATTTGGAGCGAAAAGCAATCCCTATTCAATCATTCGCCAATTTCCTTCGGCCGCTTTTGAGATTTGATTTAAAAAGTGTAGTACACTTTTGGACCTAGTCTCGTTATGCTCGTTCAGCAAGTTGAGCCCTTCACCAGTGATCATGGGTTCACTAAGCGAAAAACCATCTGCTGATTGATTGCCAGTTGAAAACGCCATTACCGTGTTACCATCATCAATTTCGGTGATAATAAAGAACATGCTAAAATCATCATCTTCTTTCATGTAAGCCGGCATGGCCCAAATGCCATCAGCAATTTCGATTAACTCCTCATTTTCATACCGATAATCACGGTGGTTCTTTTTGGTAATTTTTTTATCAAGTACAAACATCATTTTGGCAAACGCAGCGTCACCCATTTTAATATCATCTTTCATTGTCATTCATCCTTTCAAAATTAAAAAGGAGCGAAAAGATTCTATTACTTAATCTCTTCACTCTTTTACCTATTAGTTTAAGCAAACGAAAGGTCAGGAACTACAGCTTCACGCTGCATATGATAATATCGATGATCACCGATCATTTGAATACCAACATCCTTGAATCCTTTTCGCTCATACAATTTTTTGGCATTAGGATTTTCAAAATCAACGTTTAATCCAATTACTGATTCACCATCATTTTCCGCCATTTTGGGAATAGCGTTCAATAGTTTCGAACCAATTCCCATCCCTTGATAATCGGGGTCGACCGCAATCGAATCCAAGTACCATTCGTCAGAATTAGTCTCTGAGTCAGAAATCAGTGGTTGATCAAATTCAGCACAGTTTTTAGATAAGTCGTACAGAACTTGGTTAACAGCATCTTCGTTATCACTTGGATAACCAAATGCCACTCCCACAACTTGACCATCGGCCTCGGCCACCACAGTGGTTGCTTTTTCACCCAGATATTCATCTGTTTGATAAGCACCTGTGATGACCTTCTCTAATCCAGGTTCGGGAACGTCTTCAAGTTCACTCAATTCCATCTCATCATAAATAATATCTATCAGCGGCGCTATCTGACCAGCGTCATCTTGCTGTGCTTCTCTAATGGTTATCAAAAAATCCTCCTAAAATTAAATCATTCATCATAGTCATAAGCAAAAGGATACCTATAATGGTTAAATTTGTCAAAAACTAACTCCGATTAATCATTTTCTTTATCCTTTTGTAAAGAATCAATCTCGCTTCTAATTTGTCCTAAAATCTCGATCTCTAACTTTTGGATTTCCAAAGTATGGGGAATCTGATTCTGGGCCAAGTTATCAAGTTTCGCATGCAAAATTCTTAGTTCGTGTTCCGACTTCAAATTAACATGATAATCATTTTCTGAATTCATTCGATCGCGATCAGCTGCTCGGTTCTGACTCATCATAATGATTGGTGCTTGAATGGCAGCAATACAACTTAATGCTAAGTTAAGTAAGATAAATGGAAACGGATCAAAATGAACTCCAAATAAACTCAACCCGTTAATTAGCATCCAAACAATCAACACTAATGAAAATATTAAAATAAATCCCCAGCTACCACCAAATCTGGCAACCGCATCCGATACTTTTTGTCCCATGGTTAAACTCTTATTCAACGTATCATTGACATCGATAATGTCATAATCATCGCTTTGCATCGCTTTAGTTAACCGCCGATTAATCTTATTAGTTTGTTTAACATCGGCATTAATTAAACCGTCCACCCGCATCAGTTGATATTTAAGTAAATGATGATCACAAATAAAGTCCGTTACCTTCGCCTCAGGATAATCACCCTTAATCAAATTCCTAACGGCTGGATCGAGCTCTCTAAGTAATCGGCCATCTGTGATTGGATGAGTCCGGTGGTCAACGATACACGCTACTTGTTGTTCTTGTTCCATCAAAATTCCTCCCAAAAATATCAGTAAAAAAGTCCTACCGATATTATATCAGTAAGACTTCTACGATCATTAGAATTTTAAAAACTAGTTAGTCGCCAACATCATAACAGTTAATTATGCCTTTACTAAATCTTGCTTAGCATCTAGAAGTGCAGCCTTCAAGGCACGGATATGCTCTGCAGTTCCTTCATCATGCTTGGATGCATTCATCCAAGTTAACACACTTAAGTTAGTTTCCATTTCAGCAATAATTTTTTGAATAGCCTGGTCAGATTCCCCATTGGTAGACATGTCTAGTCTCCTCCTAATATTTGATAACGATATCATAACCGATATTTCGCTTTATCTCAACCCAAATGGCCCACTTTTCATACTTTTATAATTTTTTCACATAGTAATCAATTTAACCCTATGCTTATAGGCTTTTAAATGAGAGTAACCTAATCAAAATACTGTTTCATGTCACTTGGAAGATCCACATTAAATTTCAATTCTTTATTAGAGAACGGATCAATAAATGATAGCTTGGCAGCATGTAATGCTTGCCGGTCAATCCCTAATTCCATTGGTCCTGAATATAGTTCATCTCCGATCAAGGGATGCCCGATTGATGCAAAGTGTACCCGAATTTGATGAGTCCTACCAGTATGCAAGACAACTCTCACGGTCGTGTAACTTTTACTATCACTAATTTTCCAATATTCCGTTCTAGCTGGTTTTCCATCATCAGAAATCATTTGACCAAAGCCAACATCTCGTTTAGCAATTGGCTTATCGATTTCCGCATGGTCTGATAATCCAGTACCAGATACTACAGCAACATATTCTTTAAAAATTTCTTTTTCATCCATTAACACATTTGCAAGACTGTTAGCCAGTCGATGCTTAGCCACTAACACCACGCCACTAGTGAATCGATCTAATCTAGTAATGATGTGAGGAACTAAGTTTTCTTCATGATTTTCCAACCAGTGGCCTTTAACTCGATTAACTAATGTATCCGTTCGGTTAGCCGGACCTGGAACAACTGTTAGGCCAGCAGGTTTGTTAACCACTAACCAGTTTTTGTCTTCATATAAAACATCTAATTCAGCATCACTAGCCGGAACGTCCAGATCACCTTGTTCTGGTGGAAATCTAACGCTCACGACATCCCCTTCGCTAACTCTAGCATCTGAGACTGGCCGGTTGTTCAGATAGAATTTTCCATCACCATCTCGAAGGTCCTTATACATTCGATGACTAATACCAACACTATTTAGAAATTTTCTTAATGTTTCAGTTGGACCTTGGTTATATTCAAATCGATTTTCATCTATTATTTTCCTTGCTTCCCGGTTTAAATTTAAAATTAATTTTAATAACTGATTGCGAGCGTAATTATATCACAGTTCCTGATTGGACAACTGGGGCTTAATATTTCGATTAATTTTATAAATTAACATTGTGCACAATTTTTTTGTAGACGTTTAAACCCCAATTGCCTCTAAGTGTGAATGATAATTTATTAATTCACAAGACAGGCTTCTTTGAAAATTAGGCTTTAATGCGCTTACATTTAGATATATAATGAATATACAAGTTCATTTGTGAACTGATTAATTACCTATTTTGGGGAGGAATTTAAAATGAAAATTGCTGTAATTGGTTGTACTCACGCTGGTACCTTTGCAATCAAAACTGTCTTAGCTGAACATCCTGATGCCGAAGTAACGGTTTATGAAAAGAATGACAACATCTCATTTCTTTCATGTGGAATTGCCCTTTATCTTGGGGGAGAAGTTAAGGACCCACAAGGATTATTTTATTCAAGTCCTGAAGAACTTAGCAAACTTGGCGCAACCGTTAAGATGCAACATTCAGTTGAAAGCGTTGATCCCGATAAAAAAGAATTAACTGTTAAAAATCTCGAAGACAACACTGAATTCACTGATACTTACGACAAGTTGGTGGTTACCAGCGGTTCATGGCCAGTTATTCCTCCAATTCCTGGAGTAGATAATAAGAACGTTTACCTTTGCAAAAACTATGGTCACGCTAAAGCCTTATTTGAAAAAGCCAAAGATGCTAAACGGATTATTGTAATTGGTGCTGGTTATATTGGTGCCGAACTGGCTGAAGCTTATAGTAAGAGCGGTCACGATGTTACCTTACTCGATGGTGCTGATCGTGTAATGCCTAAGTATTTTGATAGCGAATTTACTGATGTCATTGAACAAGATTTCAGAGATCACGGTGTAACCTTAGGATTAGGTGAAAAAGTTCAAGAAATTTCTGGCGATGACGTTGCCACTGTTAAAACAGATAAGAACAGTTATGAAGCTGATTTAGTTGTTCTATGTGTTGGCTTCAGACCAAATAACGACTTAGTAAAAGGTAAGTTAGATATGACTGATAACGGGGCTTTAATCACTAATGATTATATGCAAACTTCAAACCCTGATATCTATGCTGCTGGTGATAGCGTGGCTGTTCACTACAACCCTACTCACGGATTAGCTTATATTCCATTGGCTACTAATGCGGTTCGTCAAGGAATCTTAGTTGGTAAAAACATTGAAACCCCAACCGTTAAATATATCGGAACCCAATCATCATCAGGATTGAAGTTATACGATCAAATCATGGTTTCAACAGGATTAACCCTAGATTCTGCTAAACGTGCTGGCATCAATGCCGACCGAGTTGTGGTTAAAGATAATTACCGTCCAGAATTCATGCCAACCACCGCTGAAGTCTTAATGTCCTTAGTTTACGATAAGGACAGCCGTAAAATTCTTGGCGGTTCATTGATGAGTACTTACGACATTTCTCAATCAGCTAATACATTGTCAGTATGTATTCAAGATGGTGATACCATTGATGAATTGGCAATGGTCGATATGCTATTCCAACCACAATTTGACAGACCATTCAACTACCTCAACATTTTAGCTCAGGCTGCTCAAGCCAAAGCTGACAAATAATTTAATCGGCTAATTATTAAAATTTAATTTTGTAAACCATTTTTGAAAACGTTATAATTAAGCTGCATCGTGATAAGGATCTTTTTCAACCACATGAAAAACCTAATTTCGATGTTTGCCCCACCGATCACGCAAATTGCTTAGGTTGGTGGGGTTTTCTATAGAATCTTTATAACTAAGGAGAATTCATATGGCAGATAATTTTATCGTTACAACAACTGAAAATATTCCAGGTAAAGATTACGAAGTAATTGGTGAAGTCTTTGGACTAACCACTCAATCAAAAAACGTGGTTCGCAATATCGGCGCAGGTTTAAAAAACATCGTTGGTGGCGAAATTAAAGACTACACTAACATGCTAGAGGAAGCTCGAGACGTTGCTGTTAATCGGTTACGTGATAACGCCAAAAAATGGGTGCTGATGCAGTTGTCATGATGCGTTTCGACTCAGGTTCTATTGGTACTGATATGCAATCCGTCGCTGCTTATGGCACGGCAGTTAAATTTAAATAGTTAAACATAAAATGGTTTCCTAAATTGGAAGCCATTTTTTTATCAACTTTTTAATGAATCCTAAATTAATCTATAGTATCGTTTTAATATAGAAGATTTAAGAGAAGATTTAAGAGAAGATTTAAGAGGAGTTTTAATATGGATGAATTATTAATTGCATTATTTGCAATTTTGGGTGGCATGGCCCGATTTGGCGTAGATAACTTAATTTCCGTCAGTAACTTGCCCCTTGCTACCTTACTAATCAATTTAAGTGGTTGCTTTTTGTTGGCCTTAATTAATACCACGATTGCCATATCCCAACGTTTTCCTGCTCAATTATCATTGGCGATGGGAACTGGAATGATTGGCGCCTTCACAACATTCTCAACATTCAGTATTGAAATCGTCAAACTATTTATCAATCACCATCCTATCATTGCCCTCATGTACTTGATTTTAAGTATTGGTCTAGGAATCATCTTGGCTAGCCTTGGTAACTTATTAGGCAAAAAATCACCTCACATACAATGCGAGGTGATCAAAGATGAATTCATATTTATTAATTGGTCTTGGAGCGGCTGTTGGTGCAGTTGCCAGATACGATGTCACTAAATTAATTAATCGCCATAAAGAAACTATTTTTCCAACTGCGACCCTCATCATTAATTTACTGGGAGCATTTTTATTAGGCATCTTCACGACCCACTTAATTCATGATCCTTCTTGGTTGTCATTATTAGGAACTGGCCTTTGCGGCGGTTTCACCACATTTTCAACAATGGCCAACGAATGCTTGATTATGTGGCAAGAACGCACTTTCCACGCGCTCCTATGGTACTTATCATTAACCATTATTGGTGGTATTGGATTGGCGACCTTAGGATTACTTATTTAGGATGAATCCGCGTTTTGATATACCACCGGAAAATAACCCCGCCATAATTTCTAATTAATGCTAAGTATTCATTAGGATCAACATCACCATTGAAACTCAACAATTCATAGTCAGTATGACCTTCAGTCAAAGTGAAATCGGCTGGGACAAAGCCATTCTTCAGATAAAATGCTTTTCGTTTCAGTCGCTGCTCATAATTGGGCGCGGCTGTTTTTACTTCCTCGATAATTAAAGCAAGTTTATTACCAACGTATTGTTGTTTAATTGCCATCAATGCTTGACTACCATAACCTTGCGAACGATTGCTTGGATCAATTGCTAAGAAAAAAACATATGTTAATTTATGATGCGTAATACAGTAGGTTAAACCTACCCAGCGATTATCATCATAGATACCCCAAAATCGACATTTTCATGTTTAGCATTTTTCAGCAAATACCACAGTGGAATTTGTTCATCCTTTGGAAATGCATGCTTAAACAGATGTCTCACCTTAACAAAATCAGTTGATTGCCGATTAATGGTAATTAACTTAAGACTCATATAAACCTCCTTGTTCCTGAGTATTATGAACCATCATGCCAGATTTAATTCCAAAAGTCACTTATCATTTGCCAATTTAAAGCTCAAAACAACCGGGTTGTGATCCGAATGCGCAAAATGTAGATTTTTCACATGAATTCGTTCTGGAATCACATTTTTAGAAACTATAAAACCATCTGCAAATGAAACATATGTTTCACCTTGCTTATACCTCATATTGTTATTTCTAACTGACGGAACTTTAGCTTGTCGCAAGCCATTAGTCACTAATTTAAATTCTTTAGGAATCTTAGCAACTGGAAATGGATGTGTCCAACTTAGCCGTTTTGAGGTGGTATTGAATACCGCGGGACTGTTTTGAAGCATATCGTGATTGTAATCACCACCTACCATCACATAATTTCCATGTTTAGCCTCAATTTTCATTCGATTAAACACTTTGGCTAGCTGTGCGTTCATCACCTTTTGATTCTTAGTAAATGCCGATAAATGCACATTAATTAATGATAAGCGTTTACCATTGTCAACTGGAATTCTGGTTACGGAAATTGCTCGATCTAAATCCACAATTTTACTGAAGTTGGTATCAATTGGCAATTTATACCTGGTACTCTTAGTAATCTGCGTTTTAGTCAAGGTCACAATGCCAGACTTGGCTTTGCCAATTGGCCTAGTTACTGGATAAAACAGATAAGCCGAATCATAATTTTGGGCAAACACATGTGAATATGCGGGCAAGTTTTGCGTTAACCAATGATATTCATTAACATGTTGTGCTCGATCGCCATCAGTATCAACTTCTTGAAACGACACCAAATCGGGATTTTCCGATTTAACTGCGCCAACAAATGCCTTCATCCCCTGTTCCACGCTTCGTTTACTAAATGCACGCGAATAGTAGCCGCCGTCCATAAAGAACGTGTAATTATGCGGATATGATCCGTAACCAATATTAAATGTCATGGCTTTATATGACTTATTAACTTTCATTTTTTGTGCGCTTCGATTAACCACTGCTAACTTTTGATTATCTGGGATTCGATGATAACTACCAAATACATAAGCTACATAACCCCCAACAATTATTAATATCACTATGATTACCCAAAACGACCACTTCAATATTTTTTTCATCATATTCCCCACTAATATCTTTATAAATTCACCAAAATAAAAGACCAATTACGCCAAGATTTTCTGGGTAATAGGTCTTTTCTAATTTCTACGCTACTCGATGTTTAACCGATCTAATCATCGCAAACCCAATGATAATTGTCACTACCGAAATTGCCATTAGGATCATCATGGTTGTGGTCCATCCATTAAGAGCTCCTTCGATGATTCCAAATAATGTTGGCCCAACACTAGCTAAAACGTAACCGATAGCTTGAACTAACCCGCCAATTGCCCCGGCGTCTTGTGGAGTATCGGAAATTACCGAGATCATGGTCAACGATAATGAGAACGATGCTGAAGTCGTAATACCGATAATTGCGCAGGCAATTACCTGAAGTGCCACATTACTACCAACGAATGCTAACATCCCAATTCCCAAAATATAACCAATTAATTGTAATGTCATGACCATAATTAACTTAGCATGGCTTTCAGTAGCTCTAGGAACAAAATATGCAAACGGAACGCCCGTTAGTTGAAAGACTCCAAATAAAATTCCGGCGGTTGCTGCTGAAATACCGCTAGCAGTTAGCACGCTTGGAACCCATGCCACTAATGTATAAAAGACAAATGATTGCATGCCCATAAAACCAGCTAGGAACCAAATCTCCGGTTTCTTCCAGTGTTTAGTTCTGGGCTGTTTACTTAAGTTATCCGTTTTGAGCCTCTTAATTTGCTGATTAGGATTTTCACCAACGAATAGCCAGCAAATAACCGCAATAATCGCTGGAATTGAAAATAGCTGAATCGTAAATCGCCATCCCAAGGCGTTAGCGATTGGAACTGAAATTGCCCCAGCAACTGCTGACAACAAACTAAGTGATGAGGTATAAATTCCATTCAGTTTTGCCGACTGCTCTGGGTGCCACTCAATAATTAGTGTTGGCATTAATACGTTTAACATCGAAATCGCGGTCCCAACTAAAATAGTTCCCGCAAACAAACTCCATGTCGTATACACCCGTAAGATATTAGCCACGGCTAGTAGCAATAAGGCAATTTTTAACGTCATGCTTGTCCCAATCCGATCGATTATTCTAGATACTAAAATCGATAGTCCGGCAAAACACAGCAATGGGATTGTTGTTAAAACTCCCATTTGGCCATTACTCAATTTTAATGACGCTTGAATCGTACTAACCAACGGTGGTAATCCTGTGATGGTTAGCCGCAAATTGGCTGCCAGCATAAAAATCATAAACGTAAAATTAATGCCTTTTCGTGAATTACTCATAAGTTTGAACAATCCCTCCCGAATATTTTTTAATTAAATCAACATTATTATTAATAATTAAGCTTAACATTCCATCGATTAACGTGACAAGCTCTAATCACAGTGAAGCCACAAAAAAAGAGCTCCCAAATTTTTCTGGAATCTCTTAATTAAAAATTTTTATATCCGTTCTTTATAATGAATCGCTTCTTGAGCTTGAAAACCAGCCTGAGTCAGCTTATTCACTACTGCCTTACCATCAACCTGATCCACATGAATTTCAACCACCTTAACTTCACCTTGATGAGTAACCATTAAGGTTTGGATATTCAGGTTATTGTCCTTCATTACTTCACCGATTTCAAAAATAATTCCCGAATGATCCTGGTTGATGAATACCTGAACAACTGTTGCGGTTTCCGCGTAATCGGTTACGTCTAAGAAAGCGTCTAGAATATCGTTATTAGTAATAATCCCAACTAACTCATCGCCTTCCATGACTGGAAGAACTCCGATTTGAGCTTGGCGCATGACATAAATCGCATCCTCCAAGAATTCATTTTCATTAATGGTCTCAACGTCCTTAGACATCACATCGGCGACCGTCATTTGATTTAGTAAGTAGTTCATTTCATAAATGGATAAACTTGTCGCCGATGACGGGGTTGCCCGTTCAATATCATGTTGCGTGATAATACCGGCTAACTGACCATCATTAATCACAGGTAATCGATGGATATCCTGTTCTTTCATTTTACTAATCGCAACGCTAATTTTGGTATCTGGTGTTACCGTACTAACTTTCTTAGTCATAAAATCCGCGACTGTCATTTAATTACCCCCCTAGATATGCTTTTTGAACTTCGCTATTGGCTAATAATTCATCCCCAGTGCCAGTTAACATAATTTCACCAGTGGCTACCACATAAGCACGATCCGAAATCGACAGAGCTTTTTTGGCATTCTGTTCAATTAACAAAACCGTGGTGCCTGCTTTATTGATTTCCTTGATAATATCAAAGATTTCATTAATGAAGATTGGCGCTAATCCCATGGATGGTTCATCCAATAAAATCAATTTGGGATTGGCCATTAATGCTCTTCCCATAACCAACATCTGTTGTTCACCACCAGATAATGTAGCGGCATCCTGGTTTTGCCGTTCTTTTAAAATTGGAAACCGATCAAATACCTGGTGGTAATTTTCTTGAACCCGTTGTTTACCTTTGGTTAAAAAGGCGCCCATTTGTAGGTTTTCCATCACAGATAACCCCGCAAAGACGTGTCGGCCTTCAGGAACTTGTGAGATCCCCGCACCCACGATTTTAGGCGCGCTATCTTTTTGAATATTGCGACCAAGGTACGTGATCGTGCCACCTTTGGCTTTGAGTAACCCTGAGATGGTTTTTAAAATGGTGGTTTTTCCTGCCCCATTAGCACCAATGAGCGAAACAATTTCTCCTTCATTGATTTCAAACGACACATCTTTAACCGCGTTAATCACGCCGTAATTTACGCTTAAATTATCAACTTTCAGCATGGTTACTCTTCCTTTCCCAAGTATGCAGTAATCACATCTTGATTATGTTTAATATATTCAGGACTGCCTGAAGCCAACAATGAGCCATGGTCTAACACATAGATTCGTTGAGCAACATTCATTACTAAGGACATATCATGCTCAATTAATAGAATCGTGATGTGGAATGTCCTTTGAATCTTAATAATTAAACGGGTCAAATCAGCAGTTTCTTCAGGATTCATCCCAGCTGCTGGTTCATCTAAAAATAAGATTTGCGGCTTGGTAGCAAGTGCACGAACAATTTCCAATCGGCGTTGAATTCCATAAGGTAGGTTTTTAGCTTTAGTACTTAGCTGATCGGTTAAGTCGAAAATGGATAATAACTCAATTGCTGCTTGTTTCATCTCAGCTTCAGTCTTGTAATAGTGTGGTGTTCTGAAGATTGAATTAATAAATCCTTCATGATATCGACTAGTCATCGCAATCATGACATTGTCCAGAACAGATAACTCTTTAAACAACCGAATGTTTTGAAATGTTCGCGCTAATCCCATTTGAGACACTTCATACGCAGGAACTTTATTCAATGTTTGCGTGCCGGTTTTACCTGTCAGAACAATTGAACCAGACGAAGGCTGAATCACACCTGTCAACAAATTAAACAATGTAGTCTTACCGGCTCCATTAGGACCAATCAACGCAACTAATTCATCACTATCCAAGTACATCGACACATCTGAAACTGCTGTTAGGCCGCCAAAATTTTTAATTAAGTGATCAACTCTCAATAAGTTTGTCATTCGGAAACCTCCTTTGGCTTACGTCTGAATGCCTTAGTTAATGACAATTCCCAAGTGCCCATCAATCCAGATGGTTTGAACACCATGATCAAAATCAATGCAATCGCATAGATTACCATTCGCAATGTTCCAAAATTTGCAAGATAGTATCGATAACTCCTAATACAGTTGCTGCTACAAATGTTCCAGTAATACTCCCAACACCACCAAGAACAACAATAATTAAGATTGAAATTGAGGCCATAATATTAAAATCATTCGGACCGATTGTTTGAATATACGAAGCATGCAGCGAACCCGCAATGGCCGCGGTTGCTGCTCCCAAGACAAACGCTGCCAGTTTCCATTTAAAGACATTAATTCCAACGGATTCAGCAGCAATTTCATCTTCTCTAACCGACTTCACTGCTCGACCGCCCTGACTCCGAATGAAATTCAAAATAATAATCGTGGTTAGACATACCATTACATATACCGTTGGCCAAGCCGCCAATGCTGGAATGTTAAATATTCCGGCAGCCCCGCCAGTAATTTTTAAGTTGTTAATAATAATCCGAATAATTTCGGCTGCTCCCATTGTCGCAATCGCAAGGTAATCGCCGCGCAACCGCAAGGTCGGAATACCAACAATCAACGCAACGATAATGGTTAAGATAACCCCAACGACCAATGAGATATAAAATCCTGCGGGTGATTCAACACTGCTGGTAATAATGGCGGTTGAGTATGCCCCAATAGCCATGAAGCCCGCATGCCCCAGTGAGAACTGACCAGCAAACCCAATAATTAAATTCAACCCGGTTGCCAGAATAATGTTAATACCAATCGTGACTAACATATTTTCAATAAAGGCATTAATGACCCCAACTAGGATCAACGTATTCATTAAGTAAAAGCCAGCAATCATAATTACAATCCAAGCTACATTGGCTTTCCAATTTGCTTTCATCAATTTCACCTACACTTTTTCCTTCACATTTTTGCCAAAGATTCCTGCTGGTAGCACTAAAAGAATGATAATCAGTACCCCATATACCACCGCATCTTTGTAAGCTGATAAACCAATCGATTGAAATAGTGTTTCAAGCATTCCAATCAGGAATCCCCCAACTGAAGCCCCTGGAACTGAACCAATTCCACCTAAACGGCAGCCACGAATGCTTTGATTCCAGGAGTCATTCCCATCAATGGATCAATCGAGTTGTAGTAAAGGCCAATCAAGACCCCAGCAGCCCCCGCCAGTGACGAGCCTAATGCAAACGTAAATGAAATTGTTCGGTTAATATTAATCCCGACCATTTCTGCAGCGTCAGAATCCACTGACACTGCTCGCATGGCTTTGCCCATTTTGGTTTGCTTAATAATCAATTGAAGTAAAATCATTAACACACAAGCAGTGACCAAAATTAAAACTTGGATATTAGAGATCAATACTCCACCAATATTGTAGTTATGTTGGGCAATAATTTGAGGGAAGTCTCTTGTATCGGAAGTGAAGAAATAAGCCATCCCATTTTCCAACAAGAAAGATACTCCAATCGCCGTAATTAAAGCTGTGATTCTTGGTGCGTGTCGCAATGGTCGGTAAGCAAAGTACTCAATAATCACTCCACTGATTGCGCCCACCACCATTGAACTAAGTAGCGCTTCAATAAAATTAAAGTGCCAAGTATTGATTGAGTAGTATCCCCAAAACGCTCCCAGCATGTAAATATCTCCATGTGCAAAGTTAATCAGCTTAATAATGCCGTAAACCATTGTGTAACCCAAAGCCAGCAATGCGTAAATACTGCCTAGCGATAATCCATTAATAACTTGTTGAAAAATGTTTGCACAATTCTCTCCTCCTTTAAAATAAATGAACATTAAATTGATTATTTAATTTCATACGTTTTTGAAACTTTACCGTTAGTCAATTGTTCGATTGCAATTGGCTTTTCAGGATCATGGTTCTTATTGATCGTAATGTCACCAGTTACACCGTTAAAGTTCTCAATTTTGCTAAGTCCTTCAGCAATCTTAGTTGAATCGGCCGATTTTTCGATTTCAATTGCTTGCTTGATCATGTTAATCGAATCGTATGCAAGCGCGGAGAAGTTGGAGCTTCAGCATGATACTTTTTCTCGTAATCAGCCATGAACTTCTTAGCAACTGGATTATTTGCTGATGCCTTGATTGAAATGGTGTTGTGTAATAAACGTTGTGCGCATTTTTATTACCGGCAATTTGAGCCAACTTAGGATCAGCCATTCCATCAGTCCCGATGATTGGCACCTTAATTCCTGCTTGACGAGCTTGTTTCACAATCAGGCCAACTTCGGTGTAATAGCCAGGAACGTAAATCGCATCCACTTTTTTATTCTTAAATGATGTCAGAATTGCGTTAAAATCTTTATCGCCTTCGGTATAGGCTTGGGTATCAACTACCTTACCTTTAAATGAGTTCTTAAACGCTTTTTGCAATCCCGTTCCGTAATCAGTGGAATTATCGTACAATACAGCAACCCGTCTGGCCTTCAAATCATTGTATGCAAACTTAGCTCCGATTCCTCCTTGGAAATTGTTTTGATAACATGCTCTAAATACATATGGTTGAACCTTACCGCTCTTTTGCAATGTAAAATTAGGATCCGTAGCTGACGGACTAACGGCTGGAACTGCGGCTTTAGTAATATTAGGAATTTGAGCGGTCCCAGCATTGGTGGTTGCAGTTCCAACAATTGCATTAACTTTGTTATTGTTAACCAATTGGGTTGCGACAGAGGCTGAGGTGTTAGTTGAGGTTTTATTATCCTTGATGATCAACTGAACTTTTTTCTTCTTACCGTTAACGTTAATGCCGCCGTCCTTGTTGATTTGATCGACGGCCATTTTAATTCCTTGATTCATTTGGTTCCCATAACCTCCGGCGGCTCCAGACAACTCCATATTTTCACCAATCTTAATTGTATTACCGGTTTGAGGATTACCCTTGCTACTTGATGTTGCTGCACTACATCCAGCAAACACCACCGCCATTGCGACCATTGAAGCTATGTAACTGATTTTTTTGATTGTACTTTTCATAATGAATTCCTACTTTCTCTTCTAAATTATTAGTTAGTTTTGGCACCCAAATTTACTCTCCCCCTTTGGATTTTGGGCATAAAAAAACCTCATTCTTTAACGAATGAGGTTTGGATATTTTCCAGTGAGCCCTCATCATTAAAGATGCAAAATAAGGGCTCAACTGTTTGATTAATTTAGGAATGTTACAATTCCCTAATCAAAGTCGGGTCCTTCATCTTTAATAATAAGGCTAAATCTTGGACGGCAGAGATTGCCGCAGGTTGATAACTATTTGAATATGGATTTGCTTGCTTATTGATCAACATGTCGGTAACCTCCTGTATCCTAGATTTATTTGGATAGACTTAGTATAGGTTATTCTAATTAAATGTCAACGTTTTTAATAAAATTACTTTATTTGTTATTTATCCAAAAAGATTGCTTCTATATAATGGCAATCCAAAAATATACCATCGCTTTGCATAGCTTAAGATTAGCTATTAACATGGATCATCTTACCCAAAAATTATTACTAAGGATAATTAGAATTGCATTAATCTCCAAAATTAGCCATATATTTGGTCAAAAAAATATTTAATTCAAATATTTTTTTATTATTAGTGTACAAACGTTATTTCTCTTTATTATCAACGATTAGTGCGCAGAATTCTTCCCAATTTGGCTCTAAAAATTTCTATTTTTTTATTTTTCATACTTTACAAGTTAAATTTCCTGTGCTAAATTTTAACTTGTAAATTTGAAACATTAAAAAACGCAAAGAAAGACGAGTAAGATATTTCAACCTTCCAGTGAGTCGGGATTAGTGGAAACCCGATAAGTTCTTGATATATCTGAAAAACACTTTCTAGTTTCTCTCTGAACCAGCCAGCAATGACTTCAAGTAGGAGCAGACGTAAAACCGGAACGTTATCCTCGGTGGAGTATGTTAGTACTCTTATTGAGGTGGCTTATTTTAGATAAGCAACTTGGGTGGTACCGCGAAAAGTCTTTCGTCCCTTGGCTGGGGATGAAAGGCTTTTTTTGTTCCCAAAAAATAAAAAATGAAGAGGAGCAACACATTATGCAATTAATTATCCCTACGGATTACGATCCTAAATTATCAGTTAAAACTACTCAAGAGGCTATTCGCTACATTCGGGAAACTTTCCAAGACGAATTTGGTCAACAAATGAACCTATCTCGGGTATCAGCCCCAATGGCCGTTAAAAAATCATCAGGTTTAAACGATAACTTAAATGGTGTTGAAACGCCAGTTTCATTCACAATGAAAGAAATTCCTGGTGAAACTATCGAAATCGTTCACTCACTTGCTAAATGGAAACGTTGGGCCTTGAAACGTTTCAACTTCGAAGTCCACACTGGGCTTTACACCAACATGAATGCCATTCGTAAGGATGAAGATTTGGATAACATTCATTCAATTTACGTTGACCAATGGGACTGGGAAAAGGTCATCACTAAAGAAGAACGCACTGAAGAGACCTTAAAGAGTACCGTTCGGCAAATTTTTAAAGTTATCAAACATATGGAACATGAAGTTTGGTACAAGTATCCCGAAGCCGTTTACCACCTACCAGACGAAATTCACTTTGTGACTACTCAAGAGCTTGAAGATCGTTATCCTGACCTTGACCGTCAATCACGTGAAGATGCTATCTGTAAAGAACTTGGTTGTGTCTTCTTGATGAAAATTGGTGGCCCAATGAAGAGTGGTAAAAAGCACGATGGTCGCGCCCCCGACTACGATGACTGGGAATTAAACGGTGATATCTTATTCTGGTATGAACCATTACAACGTTCGCTTGAAGTTTCAAGCATGGGAATCCGGGTAAGTCCAGAATCAATGGCTAAACAACTTAAAATGGCCGATGCTGAAGATCGCCTAGAATACCCCTACCACAAAGCATTAATGAACGAAGAACTTCCTTACACTATTGGTGGTGGGATTGGTCAATCACGTTTATGTATGTTACTTCTTGGCAAGGCGCATGTTGGTGAAGTCCAAGCGAGTGTTTGGCCTGACGAAATGATTGAAAAATGTGCAGCTGCTGGAATTCAGATTCTGTAGGAGGAATATTTTGGAAACTATTAGAATCATCGATTCACCAAAACATGTTAACGAAATTGTTAAAATCGGCGTTTGGGTCACTAACAAACGAAGTAGCGGCAAAATCGCCTTTCTCCAACTTCGAGACGGTAGTGGTTTCTTCCAAGGAGTTGTGTTAAAAAATAACATTTCCGAAGAAAAATTCACCCAGGCCAAAGAACTCCGTCAAGAAACCAGCTTATATGTGACTGGTGAAATTCATGAGGATAAGCGATCTCATTTCGGATATGAAATCCAAATTAATGATTTTGAAATTGTTGGCGAAAGTGAAGATTACCCCATCACTCCTAAAGAACATGGAATTGATTTTTACTAGATCATCGTCATCTCTGGCTACGGTCAAGTAAACCTAACGCTATTATGAAGATTAGAAACGAAGTTCTCCATGCGGCCAATGAATTCTTCTATCAGCAAGGATTCACTAAATTTGACGCGCCAATCCTAACTGGTTCAGCTCCTGAAGGTACGACCGAGTTATTTGAAACCGACTACTTCGGTAAAAACGCCTACCTCTCTCAAACTGGGCAACTTTACGGTGAAGCTGGTGCCATGGCCTTAGGTAAAATTTACACCCTCGGACCAACCTTTAGAGCTGAAAAATCCAAAACTCGTCGTCATTTAACCGAATTTTGGCAACTCGAACCAGAAATGGCTTGGTGGCATCAAGACCAGAGCTTGGAACTTCAAGAACAAATGGTTGCTTATTTGGTTCAGGCTGTGATTGATAATTGTCAACCAGAATTAAAAATCTTGGATCGCGATGTTGACGTCCTCAAGAAGTACACTCAGCTACCTTATCCTCGTATCTCTTACGATGACGCAATTAAGTTACTCCAAGACAATGACTTTGATGTTAAATGGGGAATTGACTTTGGTTCGCCAGAAGAAACTTTCTTGGCCAACCACTTCGATAAACCAGTCTTCGTTATGAATTACCCTAAAGATATTAAGGCGTTTTATATGCAACCACATCCAACCAGAGACGATTTAGTTGTCTGTGCCGACTTGCTTGCTCCTGAAGGCTACGGTGAAATCATCGGTGGTTCTGAACGTTCTGCTGATTACGATTACATCTTAGGTCGCTTAAAGGAGACGGGCCAAGACTTAAGCAACTACGAATGGTACCTTGATTTATTAAGATATGGCGCCGTTCCTCATTCAGGATTTGGAATGGGCCTCGAAAGATTTCTAACTTGGATTACCCTTCAAGACCACCTACGTGAAGTCATTCCCTTCCCAAGAATGTTAAATCGCTTAAATCCATAATAAAAAACCGCTGATTACTTTCTTTCTCGCTAGTAATCAACGGTTTTTATTATGGTAAGCTTTAGTGAAACTATCTTTAGGAGGAAGCATATGAGAGATAAATACGCTACCGCCACTGCTGTGCTCCACATTATTAGTGGAGCCCTGCTTACCATTAGTGGTGCCACACTGCTCGCTTCAGGCATCGTCCAAGCCAGCAAACCAAATACAAAATAACGCAGACGTCCTGCCATTTGGTAGGACGTTTTGCTTAATCAGCTTTGATTGTTTGCTTAGCCAATTCCATTTGATATCTTTCATGCTCTTTGGCGTCAACTTGAGTCGTGCCTGGAATAAAGTGAATCGATTCGGTTCCCGCCTCAGCAGCAGTTTGATAATACCACTTCTTCCACCGCAGAAACGCCAAATTAGCCTCAAGTTCTTTAATCTGCTGTTCTAATTGGTCTTCTTGATCTTCCATAAAAGCTAATCGCTGATTAAGTGTAATATCGCCTTCCATACACCAGTCAATAAATTTACCGATCTCTTTTATTTTAATACCAGACATCTTTAGACAATTAATCACTTCAATATATCCTAAATCATCGTCAGTAAATTGACGCCGACCAGCAGCATCCCGCTTCGCAAATGGCAATAATCCTTCTTTATCATAGTACCGAATTGCGTCAGCTGATACGTTCATTTGTTTTGCGATATCGCCCACTGAATATTTTTTCATACTTTCTCCTTGACTTGGAGTTAACTCCAACTGATAGACTGAATTATATCATATCCAAAGGAGAAATTATTATGACAAAACCATTAATCGTTATTACCGGTGCCAGCTCTGGCTTTGGTGCTGAAATCGCTAAACTTTTCAATGCGGCTGGCTACCCAGAATTATTACTAGGCCGGCGGACAGAGAAGATTACCTCACTACCATTAAACTTCGATCAAGTAATGGTCGAGGCAGTGGATGTAACCGACCAAGAACAATTTAAAGCTGCTATTACTAAAGCCGAAGCAAAATTTGGCCCAGTTGATTTATTAGTAAATAATGCCGGCGTAATGCTATTGGGCAACGTTCAAACTCAATCATCTAAGGAATGGCAACAAATGCTTGATACCAACGTAATGGGTGTGCTAAACGGTACTCAAATCGTTCTTTCCGGAATGGTGGCTCGTGAACATGGAACCATTATCAACATGTCATCATTAGCTGGTAAGAAGACCTTCGTTAACCACGCTGCCTACGTCGCATCAAATTCGGCGTTCATGGTCTTAGCGAAACCATTCGGGAGGAAGTTTCTGGTAGCAACGTTCGAATTTCATTAGTTGCCCCGGGAGCTGCTGAAACCGAATTATTAACTCACGTTACTGACGAAAACGCTTTGACTGACTACAATGCTTGGAAGGATACCATGGGCGGAATTACCCTTGATCCAGTCCATGTGGCCGAATCAGTTAAATTCATTTATGATATGCCACAAGAAGTTAACATTCGTGAAGTAGATATTGCCGCTACTCGTCAAGATTCATAATTTATACCACATAAAAACTCCAGATAGGATATCCTGTCTGGAGTTTTGCGTTACATAATTTATTTAACTGAATCAGCAACCGCTGCGTTAACAGCTACCTTTTCAGCTTCAACCAAGTTGACTCTAGTTTCGATGATATGAATGTCCATTTCAATTTCTCGAGTTAATCCGGGCGTATTTAACTTTGGTTCAAAGAATTCTTTAAATTCAGATAGTCTTGATGAGGTTTTAAATACCCGTGAAGTAACCGTAATAAAGGTTGCGAATTCCATATCACCACCCACGGTATCCTCTAACCACTGCCAATCTTTTCTAATCCAATCCCAATCAGCTTGTTGGCCATCATCATTAGATAACACACCAGCGTACCAACCACGAAGATCTTGGGGCTTGATAGTTCCTGCATCTTCAAACTTATCGACGATTTTAGCAATTAGTTTTTGATCAGGGGTACTAGTTAACGCTGCTCTGATATCGGCTTTGTAGCTGGCGTCAGAAGTTTGCACATAGGTACTCAATAGTTCATCAAATAATGATTCACTACCATAATTCTTAATTTCATTTCTTAATACAAAAGCCCGCACATCCGCTGGTAATGCATCTAAGTGATCACGATTATCGATAAATAATTTATGCGCAGCTGCAATTGAATCGGCATTCTTAGCGTACAATGATGCGCTTAAAACATATGGCCGAGTCAATTGATCATCATTAGACTCACCAGCTTTTAATTGCCAACCTAACCGAGCAACTTGATTCTTACTTAACTTATCATATAACTTACGTAAGGTTGCTTCTTCATCTGAATCTGGTGTCACAAATTTCCGTAAGTCACCAGCGATTTGGTACAAGATTGCATTAACAATGTTTGACTTACTGTCCGCAAAATTAGCTAACAATGGCACGATGCTAGCATAAGAGATTTGGCGACCTTCAGCCAATAAGCGTAAGTCTTGTAACACTTGAAGCTGATCAATTGGAGCTAAGCTGGTAGCACTAGCTAAAATGTCGTTAAGTAACGTTTCATCATACTTCACAATGAAGTGAGAATTGTTACCAACGTTAATTCTAAATGGTTTCCCATTTTGTTGGCGCAATTTTGAGTAATTACCAAGATTAATTGTCTTATCTGCAAAAATTTCGGGAGCAATTTCGTAATTACTGTTAAGTGGAATCTGCCATTGCCGGCCAGCTTCTTTACCCTCACCAATGAAGAACTGTTGTTGTGAAAGCACTAAATCACCATTTTCAACTTTAGCTTCCACAACTGGATACCCAGGTTGTTCCAGCCATGAATTCATAATGCTTCCAACATCTAATCCGGAAGCATCCCCCAAGAGCAGCCCATAGGTCTGATCCCTTGGCATTATCGAATTTATGCGCAGCAAAGTAATTCTTTAATCCCGCTCTTAAATTATCGTCACCTAATAATGCCCGCACCATAACTAACATTCTGGCACCTTTGGCATAAACGATAGCTGGATCGAATAACGCATCAATTTCAGCTGGGTTACTAACCTCAACGTGAACTGGTTGAACCCCATCAGTTGCATCCCTTTGTAAAGCCATTGGTGCATCTGAAGTTTGGAATAATTCCCAAATATGCCAGTCAGGTTCAATGGCATCAATTGAAACATATTCCATCATGTTAGCAAAACTTTCGTTTAACCATAGGTCGTCCCACCACTTCATGGTTACCAGATCACCAAACCATTGATGAGCTAGTTCATGAGCGATTACTGTTGCCACCACTTGTTTAGTTTCAAGGGCGGTATTATCAGGATCTAACAATAAATAAGCTTCTCGGTAAGTTACTAATCCCCAGTTTTCCATGGCCCCGGCTGAAAAGTCAGGTAATGCTAATTGCCAAGAATGTGGTAGTGGATATGGAGTTTGGTAAAAGTCCTCGTAAAATTCAATTGATCGCTTAGCGATGTCTAAGGCAAAGTCTAATTCATTGGCTTTATGAGCCTTAGTAGCAAAGACCCCAACTTTAACCCCGCTCTTAGTGGTTGTGGTTTTGCTTTGTAGATCACCAAAGGCAAATGCAATTAGGTAAGTTGACATTCTTACTGTGGTATCAAAGTAGTGAACGCCAGCTTCTTCCTTAATTTCTGGCATGTTGGCCAAGATGGTCTCACCTGCTTGCTCGTCAAACTTAATTGCAAGATCAAAGGTTGCCTTGGCTTCTGGCTCATCAACTGATGGAAATGCCTGGCGGGCGAACGTGGTTTCAAATTGCGTACCGATGATTTGTTTCTTTTCGCCGTCAACTTCATAATATGAAGGATAAATTCCCATCATACTGTCAGTCAATTTGGCACTATACGAAATGGTAACTTTAATAGCCCCTGTCGTACCCGCTTCAACGTAAAATGCATCGTTAGCGTCATCCTTAGTGAAGTTAACTGGATTACCGTCTACTTCGACCCGTTCAATATTTAAAAATTTTTGATGAAGTGAGATTCTTTCTGATTCAGCTTTTCCGGTAATCGTCGTTTTACCACTGAATTGTTTTTGTTTACGATTAATATCTAAATAAATATCATAATGTTCTGGTTGGAATGTCTCATAAAAATGGGTTATTGCAGTCATGAGTATCTCCTTAGCTTTATTAGAATTACCCTCATTATACCAACATTTGATCGGAGTGCTAAAATTTTGGGCTATTTTAATTAGCAATCTTTTAAGAATTAACGCTCCTGTTAAGATTACAACCAAATCTGCTATGATATCTATAACATCAACAGAACGGAGTAATTAAAATGAAAAAGTCTGACTGCATCTTTTGCCAACTAACTAATATTCCAATTGTGTTAGAGAACGAATTAGCCGTGGCCTTTTGGGACATCCACCCAGTTAGGAAGGGACACCTATTAGTTGTTTTAAAGGACCATAAACAAAACTACTTTGAACTTGATCAATCCGAAATTTTAGCCATGGACGATTTAGTTCGTCGGGGTAAACAACTAATCGATTCCAAATACTCGCCCACTGGTTACAATATTGGAATTAACGTTGGTGAAGATGCGGGACAAACCGTCATGCACTGCCATTTTCACTTGATTCCGAGATATCCGGGAGACGTGAAAATCCCGCCGGGGGTATTCGGAATATGCTTCCCCAAGCAATTAATAAAATAAAAAAAAGCAAAACATCACTTCTTTTAAGGTTCCCTTAAACAACATTCGCTATTCTAATAACAATACAAAAAAGGAAAGCGGGTGTTTGAGATGTCAGTTCTATTAGATGATAAAAAAATCTCGAAAAATATTGTGGCTGGACAACCAGTTAAGGTGTTCTACCCATTTGTAATTGTTAAAACAGAAACCGGAAAAATGGTCAAAGTTAATCTATCAAGTGGCGAAAAAAGTGACTCAATGTTTTGGGAAGTCATGCAGCGAATTTTAGACTCTAAGGTATGGATTCCCATCGGCAAACATTACCACCAAATTTTAGATAACGGCTGGGAAGCTACGGCTGATCCAGTATAAAAATAAAAATGATCTCCGCAACTAACTTGCGGGGATCATTTTATATTTAAATTACAATTATTTAGCCGGCTCCAATGGTAATTTCATACCCTTCCAGCCTTCCAAGGCGCCAGCTAATTCAAATGCTTTGAATTCGTGAGATAACAACATCAACAAAGCGGTCTTACCAAGAGTTGTTCCACCAGTCCAGTCATAAACCACGTAAGTCTTATCATGGTCTAATTCATCAAGATGATCAGCAAGATCCTTAGCAGCAATTGGTAGTGCACCTTTAATTTGGTCACCCTTAACTTGCTTAGGTGCATTCCGAACATCCAATACAACGATGTCAGAGTCATCGGGGTTCTTGAGACTTTCAAGAACCTTAAAGTGGTCAATGTATAAGCTTAAGTATGTTTCTAGTAATTCAATCTTTTTAGTTTCCATTATTTTCATTCTCCCTATTAACTAACAATTTCTGTAGTAAATAACTAAATTGGAACTGTTCGTCATTCGTTAGCCGGCTAAATAACCGATTAACGAAATCAAAATTGGCCGGTAAAAAATGATCTAATAACTCGTCTCCGTGATCAGTGATGCGAATAATTGAGCTTCTTTGGTCAATTTCCGATGCCAGCTTAACAATCATTCCATCCGCAACCATTCCGCGAATCAACTTACTGGCTGTAGCCTTGGTGGATGATAACTTCTGGGCAATCAGCGATGGACTCAACCCATTGTCACCTGCTCGGCGCAAAAACATCAATATTAAAAATCTAGATTCAGATAGATGATGATCTTGTAGCAAATCAGCATATGCGCCATCAATTTCACTGTACACTCTTTGAAACGTAATAAATGATAATACGTTGTCAGGTTCACTATTGGCAACCTGTTGATTCATTTCTTTAATTCTCTCAATACTGGGAACATCTGAAAAATCATATGGCTCCATTTTGCACCTCACATTATTTTGATTAGCCGGCTAACTAAATATAACACAGGTTAATTTTGGACGCAACTATAAATAAAAGTTTTTATGCTAAGGTATAATCTCCAGTAAATCCGCTAAATTCATTATTTATTCACGAAGTAGTTTCCTGAATAAATGTTTTAGTATTGACAACTGAATTATGTAGTTTAGAATACTACATAATTATTAAAACTAGATTCAGGAGATACATTATGCAACCTAAAATTGGATTATTAGTCGACTCTGCCTTAGATATTCCTTCAGAAGTAGCAGTCCAAGATAACGTAGAAATCGTACCTTTAGTAGTGACTGTCAAGGATTCAGAATTTCTTGATCGGGAGACTATTACCCCAGACGAAGTTTATCACTGGATGGATCAGGATATCGTGCCTAAGACGGCCAGCCCCACAATTGAATTAGTTTCAAATTCAATCGCTAAATTAACTGCTAAAGGTTTCAAAGAAATCATTGCTATTACAATTTCAAGTGGTCTTTCCGTAACGAACAATGTCTTTAAACAGGCCACTGTGTTATATCCGGATATTAGCATTACTGTAATTGATTCAAAAAACATTGGGATTGGTGGTGGATTAATTGCCACTTACGCGGAAGATTTAATTAATAATCAGCAATCTTTCGGTCGAATAATCAAGGCCGTTAATCAGTCGGTTGCCAAAAGTCACGTATATTTTTACATTCCGTCATTAAAATATTTACGACTTGGTGGTAGAATTGGACGAGTAGCAGGAATAGTTGGTTCAGCACTAAGTATTAAGCCAATCATTTCTTGTAACCCAGAAGGAATCTATTATCCGGTTGCTAAGGCTCGATCCGAGAAAAAAGCAATCGATAAGTTAGTAAATCTCGCATTAGACGATACTCGGGGACATTCCCAAATTAGAGTTGCCGTTGCCCAAGGAGCTGATCCCGAATTAATGCAGACAGTCACTGAAATGATTCGTTCTCAGTTACCAAACCAGTTTGTCTATAATGGCGATGTATCTCCTGCCTTGGGAGTTCATACAGGTCCTGGCTTAGTGGGCATTGCCGTACAAATTGATTAAACCTGTAAAGGAGCGATGCTTGGTGTCAAACCCTAATTCACAGACACCCCAGTTGCCACTATGGCATGAATTACCAAATTTTAGTTTGCATTTGGATCAAGTCATTGACATTACTAACACATATGTAGAACCAATTGTTGGTGAGAGACTAACAAAGACCATGATGCACAACTATTTTAAATCCGGCGTTTTAGTGTCACCGCAAGGAAAACTATATGGCCAGATTCAATTGGCCGGTGCAATCATTGTTGACTTATTAAAGAAGATTTTTACTCTCAGCGAGATTTCAGCTGGATTAAAAATCATGCTCAAAGACACATCGCCTCAGACTGCTTACGACACTTTTGTAAATATCTTTAATGAACAGGCCAGTCGAGAATCGCTTAGTTCAAAAGCGCTAACCAACTTGGATATTGAAACTGCCACCCCAATTATTCAGATGGAATATGCGGCAGTGGAATCAATTCTGTTCTGGTTGGACTCACGGAAAATTTTATATGATAATATCGATGCAGAAGTATAAAAAAGGAACGGCCCTTATATGGGCCGTTCCTTTTTTATTAGATAAATGGCCGCTTAATTCCAGCGACGTAAGATCTTTGACCATTCCTAATTGGTTGAACCATAATTTTTGGTAGTGGCCATGATTCAATAACTTGGCCACTACCAAGGTAATCATTAACGTCACCATACTAGTAGGATCCATGAATTACGGTTTTTCAAAAATTGTCACAGCCTTCTTAGTTATGTCAATGACCGATTTAATAAGATTATTAAGGTTCAATATTACTATTTAATGCCTAAGACATATAAAGAAACTGACTTATTTGTATTAATGTCAGCCACTCTACCAATTCCAATAGTATTCACCTTTGACTTAAATAGATAGTTGTCTTTCATCTCTCTGTTTGTTTTATTAAGCACCTCAGAACTGACATCAAAATTGGCCAGTTGTTCAGCTAAGCTAACATTTGGGAAGCTTGCTCCACTATCATCATCCAATACGTCATCTAAACTATTTTCAACTTCATATGTCTTAGTAATTCCAGAAACGTTTGTCGATTCAGCTAAATCAAAGGCATCGGGCTGTTCATCATCCGTATAGTGGGGCTGATTTTCCCATGCTAAATCGTCATAAACCTGCTCTTGAGCAATTCTATCATACTGGTCATCTTCTTTAATTGGCTGAAGTCCACGATTTTCTCGTTCGTAATTTAATAAGGATAAGAACTTACTTCGATATTCTGTTAAATTAAATGCATCTTGAGAAGTCATTGAATTATTCGTTGTTGTAATTGTATTTGTTGTATTGGTGCCTGAAATTTGTGTATTGCCGGTGCCGGTATTCGTAGTTCCATCATCATTAGTTGTGGTCACAGCGGTTACTGGTACCTTAGCTGGTGTAACATCCTTCCTAGGATCATTTACTTTCACTAACCAATTAGCATATACCCACCCACTAACCTTGCCGTTAGTAATGTAGCCATACCACTGATTTTTACCGTTCCGTTTAAACCGATACTTCTTAGTGAACTTAAACGTTATTCTTTTATATTTTGAGTGACTCAAGTTAGCAACTTTTTTATTTAAATTAGTATTCGAATACAAATATCCCTTACGCACTTTTACATATGTATTACTTGGTTCTTTAATTCGTCTGATAATCACAGGCTTTTGAAATTTTACTTTAGCATGCGAAGGCATTGGATTTGTCACACCTCCAACTACAATGATGCCTCCAATAATGATACTTAATACTTTTTTTTTGCACGGTAAACTCTCCCTCAAAGTAAGTAATATGGATTTTTTCAATCCAAAATTTAATTATACTTGCTTACCCATAAAATGCCTACTTTTCAAAAAAATAAATTTAAATAAATTTGAGTGGCAAAACCTTTATAACAATGGATTTCAATTACATGCGCAAAACAATCAACAGGTACCTTTTATAAAATCCTTGCATTTTTAACAGGTACCTTTTTATAATATGTTTTCGAAAGGTACCTGTTGAAAGGAGAAAAAATTATGAGTTTGACTAGTAAGGACCTATACCGAAAATTATTACAATTTCAATGGTTGATTAATCGAAAGCAAACCCAGACTACCAAGACCAATGGTCCCCTAGCCGACACAACCCGTGGTCAAGGCAGAGTAATTGCAACATTAAAGGTCCAGGAAGAACTAAGCACTAAAGGATTAGCATTTATATTACGTATCAGTGTGCCGTCCTTAAATGAATTGCTTAGCAAGCTTGAAAAAGGGGGATATATTTCCCGAACCCCTTCTGAAAGCGATCATCGAGTGATGATTATTAGGTTAACTGATAAGGGAAAACAAGTTAAACAAAATAGTATGGATTATGATGATATATTTAAATCCCTTAACGATGAAGAAAAGATTGCATTCGCTGCTTCACTCAGTAAACTAGTGACCTCTTTGGAATCAGATTTAGGAACTGCATCTGACGATAATCAAAATGCATTCCTCAATAAATCATCAGATCCATTAAGTGCAGAGCAATTCGATGAATTTCTTGAAGCTCGGAAGAATAAGCCAGATCAATCTAAAAAATAAATAATATCGATCTAATCACAATCAAAAGCGTTGCTGTAGCAATTCTGCAAAATTGCGACGCTTATTTTTTATACCCAAATTTCATATCATGGCACTGATTTCTGCCATTCGGAGGAAAAATAATGTTCACTCAAATTAAACGATTACCAATTTTTCAAACGATAATTGCCATTCTGTTCTTACTAGTTCAATCAGCAACTTCCCTATATCTACCATATATTACTGCGCGAATTATTAACAACGGTATCGCAAAAGGCAACACAAATTACATTTGGCTGCAAGGTGTCATCATGATTGGCGTTGCCATAATTGGTCTCATAGGTTCAATGCTTAGCAGCTGGCTATTCGTTAAAATCAGTTACACCGTTGGTGGCGAGATTCGCTCTGATTTATATCGTAAAATCCTGAGCTTCTCCAAAGCTGAATTTGACATCTTCGGTTCAGCGTCATTGATCACTCGAAATACTGATGATGTCAATCAAATTCAAACTCTCATCCAAACTGGAACTCAATTTTTGTTAATGGCTCCTATCCAAATGATTGGTGGGATTATTATGACTTGGGTTCTGTCACCAAGATTTGCAATGGTATTTATTATTGCCATCCCATTCTTAGTAATAATTTTCGCAGTGATTTATAAGAAGGTCTCCCCCATTTATGGAAAAATTCAATTTTTCCTTGATAAATTAAATCTTACCTTCCGTGAAGGGCTCACAGGAATTCACGTGATTCGCGCCTTCAATAAAGAAACATCCGAATTTGAAAAATACAGTAACTTGAATAAAGCATATGCTAAAAACTCAGTTGTCGCCGGGACTATCATGGGATTCTTCATTCCAGCATTATCATTAATTCTTAATTTTGCCGCTCTTTTCATTGTCTGGTTGGGAGCTCAATTTGTTACCAACGGAACCATGAATGTCGGTAATATTGTCGGAGCCGTTAGTTATTCCACCCAGATTATCTCTGGCTTCGCAACCATTAGCTACATCATTATGATGATTCCTCGAGGACAAACATCAGCAAACCGAGTCAATGCTGTCCTAAATCAACCACTGTCAATTGATGACAATGGAGTCAACGCTGAAGAATCAACGGATAAAAGCTTGGTATTTGAAAACGTTGATTATCGATTTGAAGGAGCCGAGAAGAAGGCCCTTTCTGATATTAATTTCTCGGTTAAATCTGGTCAGACTTTAGCAATCATCGGTTCAACCGGTGATGGTAAGTCAACACTCGTTAATTTGATTTCCAGACTATATGACGTGGAAAGCGGTCAGGTGATTTTGAATGGCGCCAACGTCAAAGACATCTCACAAGAAAAGCTTCATGATCAGATTAGTTATGTTCCTCAAAATACAATGCTGTTCTTCGGCACGATTCGGTCAAACATGCTAGTCGGTAAGCCAGATGCTACCGATGATGAAATCTGGCAAGCATTAGAAATGGCGGAAGCTAAAGGATTCGTTGACGCATTAGATAATGGTTTGGACAGTATGGTCGCAAAAGCAGGTGATAACTTCTCGGGTGGTCAAAAGCAACGTCTATGTATCGCCCGGGCTTTACTCAAACAAGCCGATGTCTATGTATTTGATGACTCATTCTCTGCTCTCGACTTTAAAACTGATACCGCCGTTCGATATAATATGAAAACTCGGACCGACTCTGCTATGACCATCATTGTTGCTCAACGAATTTCAACCATCACCACTGCTGATATCATAGTTGTCCTTGACCAAGGAACGGTTGCTGGCTTAGGTACTCACGAAGAACTAAAAGAATCGAACCCGGTATACCAGCAAATCATGAAATCACAATCATACCAGGAGGCAAAATAACACCATGCAAAACTTTAATCCAAGTTCACCTGCCCATCTATCTATATGGACAAGCATCAAGAAGTTAAGTAAGTACCTTAAAAATCAACTTGGTTGATCATTTTAACTGTTCTATCAGTTATTCTTGGAACCGTCGCCTCCGTATTCTCGCCCAAAATATTGGGTGATGCCACTAACATTATCTTTGCAGGGGCACACAGACAAGGTGGAATTAATTTTTCATCATTGGAGACTACCATCTGTATCCTAGTTGGTTTATATGTAGTCACGTTCTTAACTTCATTCTTACAACAACGCTTCATGGTAGTGATTACCCAAAGCATTACTCAACGAATGCGGCGTGATTTGCGAGCTAAATTAAATCGTTTACCAATTAGTTATTTCGACCAACATCAAAACGGTGAGCTGATGAGCATCGCCACCAATGATGTTGATAATATTGTGAACGGATTCCAACAAAGTATCACTAGCATCATTTCAAGTGTTATTACTTTTGTTGGGGTCTTCATCATGATGATTACTATTAGCCCAATCCTCACGCTAATTGTTTGTATTATAATTCCAGGAATGGTGCTAATCACTAGAATCATTACTCCTAGAACTCAACAATATAATATGAATTACTTTGGCTCACTCGGTAAATTAAATAGCCAAGTTGAAGAAAGCCTCCAAGGTTTTACCGTCATTAAAAGTTTTAATGGTACCAAAAACGCCTTTAAAAAATTCGACTCCGCAAATGAAGCCATGGTGAAAAATGGTTGACTTGCCGCCTTTGTAGGTAGCTTAAGTATGCCAGTAATGACCTTGCTTCAAAATGTGGTTTATGTATTAGTGGCTGCTGTCGGATCTGTTCAAGTTGTTGCGGGCAAATTATTATTGGGTAATGTCCAAGCATTCCTTCAATATTCAGCACAATTTTCATCCCCATTAATGCAAGTATCTCAAGTTTGGAACACCCTGATTTCAATGCTCACATCAGTTGATCGCATTTTCGCCGTGCTTGATGCCGATGAAATCGATGAAACATTGGGAGAATATCCAGATCAACCTGACAAGGATAGCAAGGTGGTCTTCGAACACGTTCAATTTGGTTACGATGATAATAATCTGTTGATGAAGGATTTCAATATGAACGTGAAGCCTTCTCAAATGACAGCCATCGTTGGTGAAACTGGTGCCGGAAAGACCACCATCATTAACTTGCTGGAACGATTCTATGAAATTAATGATGGTTCATTGAGAATCGATGGTAAAGATATTCGAAATGAATCCCGCCACGATTTAAGATCCAAAATCTCAATCGTCCTTCAAGACACATGGTTATTCTCTGGGACCATATTTGATAACATCAAATATGGTAACGAAAAGGCCACCGATGAAGAAGTATATGCTGCTGCTAAAGCTGCTTACGCGGATGACTTTATTGAAAAATTACCTGATGGTTACGATACAGTCCTAAACGAAAATGCCGACAATATTTCTCAAGGTCAACGTCAATTACTAACAATTGCTCGGGCATTTATTGCCAATCCAGATATTCTAATTTTGGACGAAGCCACTTCCAACGTCGATAGTCGAACTGAATTGATTGTTCAAGAAGCAATGAAACGACTATTAAAAGACCGAACCAGCTTCGTTATCGCCCATCGATTATCAACAATCTATGATGCCGACCAAATTTTGGTTATGGATCACGGAGACATTGTTGAAACTGGGACGCATACTGAATTGCTATCGCATGATGGCCCATACCATCAGTTATACGATAGTCAATATGCAACTAACTAGTTGCCACAAAATAACCCACATTAGATAAATTATCTGATGTGGGTTATTTTTGTAGCTATTTAATTATTGAACTCTATTTAATCCATTCTTCTGCTTTATCGTAGACTGGCTTAACTGTTTCAGGCTTATCAGAACCAATGCCGTCATTACCAATCTTGCCACCTGCTTTAATCCGAGTGTAAGCTAACCAGCGGTATGATACCCGCAGTCCCTTCAACAAATCTTGATCGATGTGCAAATCAGTTCCTGGAACCACTGGAGTTAATGTATCAGCGTTATCAATACTGGTGAGGTCACTAATCTTCCAAACATCGCCACGCTTTTCAACTCGGTAAACTAAGGTCATGAATGATTCAACGATTGCATCATCACCATCTAAATCGACCCAATGACGAGTTGTTGACGACAATTCAACGTATGCCCGATTGCCATTTTGATAAACCAACGGGGTGCCAAAAGTCCCCACCATTGGCTTACTGTAATCAAAATCAACTGGATGACGACCAACAAAGGTGTCGTGAGCTAATCCGCTTTGCCAACTGGTGGTGACTGTTGCGTCATCCCAATAAGAATTCGCCAAAGCATCATCCAAATGCTTGCCCCGTGCTGATCGTTCCTTTAAAACTAACTGACTAATTTCTTCAAAATCTGTCATGGTTATGCCTCCGAATTATTATGGTCAAATTATAGGTTTACGTTTATTAAGTGTCAATTAATACTTAATCACATTAATCACCCAAAAAGACCTCATCCCAAATTGGGTTGAGGTCTTTATTGTTACGATATAATCAATAATCTTTAGTCATTCAATGTGAATTGAAGTTTCATCTTAGGTTCGCCTAATGCTAGCATTTGACCTAATAATGTGTTGGCATTTTTGACATACAGGTCTGCCATCTTTTGGTTAACACTTTCAAGATAACTCTGAACATCACTTTCTGAATCATGGTTAGCATCAGCGTCAATTTGGATATGGCGACATTCAGCAACTGTATTTTCTTCAAAAAGGTTCTCTTGATCTTCATACAAACCAAAGTTATCATCACCCATGAGGGCCATAACATTGGTTAACCAGTATACCTTAGTAGGATCGGTTTCTGGTTTGGTATCACGATATGATGCCGGCGTGTCTTTAACGTTAGCATAGAATGGCACCACCGCATTAAAGGTGTTAGGACCAAAGGCTAACCAATGGATACCAGCAATTTCTGCTGGCACATCATTACGAATTTGTAAGATATGCAATTCTTGGTTACGGTTAATTCCAATTGGGCGGAATTGCTTCTTTTCAACCTCAGTCCCAGTCCCATAAGGGTCAAATGGCGTATTTTGGTAATGGGAACTCAAAACAAACTTAAGATCCTCAACGCTGATTTTTTTATCAGTTCGGCAAATAAATGGCAAATCTTGGTCGATTGGTTCATTGTCGATTTCAGGATTAAAGTACATTTGACCATACCAAGCTCGAGGGTTGTTATAACGAGTATCCTTGATAGTCGAACTACCAAAGATATGGCGCAAGTTAACCCCTTCTGAATCAGGGTTTAAGTGATATTTGTTAATTAATTCAGGTAAATCATCAGCGAAAATTGTATCAGCTGAATCAAAATCATAATCGTCAATGTTAAAGCGATTAGGAGCAATCACATAGGCATCATCAGGAATCTTAATGGCAGCCCAATGGTGACCGGCGATTGATTCGAAGTACCAAACTTCATCCTTATCAGAGAAAGCCATCGCGTTAGTTTCATAAGTTCCGTATTGTTCGAGCAATGCACCTAGGCGTTTGACTCCTTCACGTGCGGAGTGGATGTAAGGCAAAACTAAGGTTGTAAAATCTTCTTCACCTAAACCACTATCAACTAATGGATCAATCCCTAAAATTCGAGCGTTAGTAGTAATAGTTTCAGTCGCGGTCATCGCAACATTTTCACTATTAATTCCGGCCCCTGCCCATACCCCATCTTTTGTGATGACATCAGGCGTGCTGGTATAGCGCATTGGATCATTTGGTAAGTCCATCTCTGCAGTACTTAATTTAGACTTGTAGTGAGTTGGCTGATCTTCCGGATTAATCACAACGAAACGTTGCGGATTTAATGGCCCCGCCCCATCTTCATTTCTAGCAATCATAGTTGAACCATCGATTGAAGCATCTTTACCAACTAAAATCGTGGTACATGAACCTTTTTTACGTTTTGTCATTTTAATTTCACTTCTCCTATATTCAGAGTACGGGTACATTGTAGTCCCTGAGGGGTAAAAAGGCGATAGGGTTTAGAAAATAAAAAAGTAATATGAGTCACAATCTCGTTTCGCCATTCACTACTTTAGCAACCTCTCGAATGTCACTTGGAGTAGTTCTGCAGCATCCGCCAATCAATGACGCTCCAGCAGCTAACCATTTTGGTACTAAATCCTCAAAGGAATTACTATTTGGATTGGAAATCCAAGTTTTAGTGCGCGGATCATAAATATCACCATTATTTGGATACACAATTACTGGCTTACTAGTATTCGGAATAATTACCTTAATCGTGTCTTCGATATTATCCATCGACGTACAATTCACACCAATGGCACTAATTTGGGGATTACTTTCAAAATATCTAATCGCTTCAACTAGAGGTGTTCCATCACATAAATGTTCAGTGTCTTTGATACTAAACGTAATCCATGCGGTTAATTCTGGGAATTCATCCTTAAGTATTTTTGCTAGAGCTTTAGTCTCCTCGAAATTTGGCTGAGTTTCAAATGCAAACATATCAACTCCAGATTGAGCTATTAGTTGCAATCTTTTGATATGAAAATTTCGATACTCCTTTTCGGATAGTTTATATGCCCCAGTATACTCACTTCCATCCGCTAAAAAAGCTCCATATGGTCCAATACTACCAGCAACGATAGGACTAAAATTTCGCCGTTGTTTAATTCTACTATCCAAGTTTGCGTAAAATTTATCTCTAGATTCAACTGCTAATCTAACTGCATCAGTAATTAACTTTTCACTTTGCTGCTCAGTGAAACCAGCATCCATAAAACCTTCGACATTGGCTTGATACGTATCCGTAATTGCAATATCTGCCCCAACATTAAAGTAACTAGTATGAACAGATATTACTGCTTCAGAATTATTAATTAATGCCGTAGCCGACCACAATTTATTACTGGTATCGACCCCATGCTTTTCCAATTCAGTTGCCATCGCTCCATCGACTACAATTGCTTGTCGATTTTTTAATCTGGTTCTAATAGGATTATCCATTATTCACCTCCGCAGAATTTTAGGTTGTAACTTTTCGAATTTTAGTGCATTCTTTAATATATCAGACTCTAATCATTTTATATTAAAATGAGAAAAAATCAATTACAAGGAGGAAATATTTTGGAAGAAAAGCCACATGTAGCGCTTAAGCGTAAGATGGAATCTCGCCATCTTCTAATGATTTCCTTAGGAGGAGTTATTGGAACTGGGTTGTTTTTAAGCTCTGGATATACAATTCATGAGGCAGGACCAATTGGAACAATTCTTGCATACGCAGTTGGCGCACTCGTTGTCTATCTAGTGATGCTATGCTTAGGCGAATTATCTGTCGCAATGCCACAGACCGGTTCTTTTCACGTATATGCATCTAAATACATTGGTCCTGGGACTGGTTTTACTGTCGCAATTTTATACTGGTTAACCTGGACAGTTGCATTAGGATCAGAATTCACGGCAGCCGGTCTTATTATGCACACATGGTTTCCTAATTCGCCGACTTGGATTTGGAGCTTACTATTTATGATCGTAATTTTCATCTCGAATGCATTATCCGTCAGATTCTTCGCTGAAACCGAATTTTGGTTTTCTAGTATTAAAGTTATCGCCATTATTTTATTCATCATTCTTGGAGGATTAGCAATTTTTGGTATTCTACCAATCAAGGGATATTCACATGCACCCATGTTTCACAATTTAGTGAAGGATGGAATTTTTCCTAATGGTATCAAAGGGGTTTTTACTACCATGCTAACCGTTAATTTTGCGTTTTCTGGAACCGAATTAATTGGTATTACAGCTGGTGAAACCAAAAATCCTGAAAAAAACATTCCCAAAGCAATCCACACCACTTTATTACGTTTAATTATTTTCTTCATTGGCAGTATTACCGTCATGGCAGCTTTGATTCCTTGGCAAAAAGCTGGAGTTAATCAGAGTCCATTTGTACTAGTTTTTAAAAGCATTGGCTTACCATTTGCAGGGGACTTAATGAATTTTGTAGTCTTAACTGCCATATTATCAGCTGCAAATTCCGGCCTCTATGCATCAACTAGAATGCTATGGTCACTCGCAAATGAAGGCATGATTCCAATCAAATATGCCAAAACTAATTCTAAAAGGAGTTCCCATGATTGCATTAGTTCTTAGCATGACTGGCGGCGTCTTAGCTCTTATCTCCAGCGTAGTAGCTGCATCAACAGTATACCTAGTGCTAGTTTCAATATCTGGACTGGCAGTAGTAATTGTTTGGATGGCAATCGCATATTCTGAAATTAATTTCAGAAAATCATGGCTCCAATCTGGCCACAAAGTTGATGATTTAAAATTTAAAACACCCTGGTATCCATTAATTCCTTGGGCAGCATTCATCATGAGTTTTCTATCTTGCATTTTAATTATATTCGACCCAACACAAAGACCAGCATTATTCTACATGATCCCGTTCATTATTGGATGCTATGCCGTCTATTATGGTAAAAATAAATTTACGCGAAGAAAATAGCCATACAAAAAGAGCTCTCCCCACGGAGAACTCCTTTTTGTATGGGATTTATTCCCATTCAATTGTCGAAGGTGGCTTGCTCGTAATGTCATACACTACGCGGTTAATCCCATCTACTTCGTTTACCATTCTAACGGAAATCTTTTGCAAGACATCCCATGGAATTCTAGCAAAGTCAGCGGTCATCCCGTCAACTGAGTTAACTCCACGAATAGCGATTGTATAGTCATAAGTTCGACCATCACCCATTACCCCAACTGATTTGAATCCAGGGAGCACAGTAAAGTATTGCCAGATATCACGATCCAAACCGGCCTTAGCAATTTCATCTCTTAGAACAAAATCACTATCACGAACGATCTTTAGTTTATCTTCAGTAACTTCACCGATTACTCGGATTCCCAAACCAGGTCCTGGGAATGGTTGCCGCCAAACAAGTTCTTCAGGCATGCCTAACTCTTCACCGATTGCCCGAGCCTCATCCTTGAACAATGATTTCAAAGGTTCGATTAATTGGAAGTGCATGTCTTCTGGAAGGCCACCAACATTATGGTGAGACTTGATAGTTTGGGCAGTATCAGTCCCTGATTCAATCACATCAGTGTACAAAGTACCCTGAGCTAGGAAATCAATGCCATCTAATTTTGGGCTTCATCGTTAAATACTTGAATAAATTCATTACCAATAATTTTACGTTTCTTTTCAGGATCAGAAACCCCGGCAAGTTTTGATAAGAATCGTTCTTGAGCATCAACTTTAATGATATTCAAACCGAATTTACCGGCTAGACTATCCATTACTTGGTCAGCTTCATACTTTCTGAGCAAACCATGGTCAACGAAAATACTAGTTAATTGGTCACCAATTGCCTTGTGCAAAGCACACCAACAACTGATGAATCAACTCCACCAGAAAGGCCTAATAAGACCTTCTTGTCGCCAACAACTTCACGAATATGGTTAATTTGTAAATCGATGAAGTCATTCATTGACCAATTAGCTTCAGCATTACAAACATCAAACGCAAAATGCTTGAGGATGTCATTACCGTATTTAGTATTACGAACTTCCGCATGGAATTGAATCCCATAGAATTTACGATCTAAATCTTGCATAGCTGAGATTGGACAATCTTTACTAGTAGCAACTGATTCAAATCCTTCAGGGACTTTAGTAACCAAGTCACCATGACTCATCCAAACTGGTTGCTTTTCAGGAAGGCCTTTAAATAAGGTAGCATCATCTGCAGTAATTTCAATATCTGCATGCCCATATTCACTATTTTCAGCTTTCTCAACGCCACCATTAAGGGTATAAGCCATAATTTGCATTCCGTAACAAATTCCAAGAATTGGAATTCCCAGCTTGAAAATATCTGGGTCGACTTTGAATGCACCATCTGCATAAACACTGTTTGGACCTCCAGAGAAAATAATTCCCTTAGGGTTCATTTCTTTGATCTCTTTTGCGGACAATTTATGAGATTTTAGTTCAGAATATACGCCTAAATCTCTAATCCGTCGAGTGATCAATTGGTTATACTGGCTACCAAAATCTAGCACCAGAATCTTATCAAAAGTTGATAAATCAATGTTTGCCAAGTTTTCCACCCTTTCAAAATTAATATATCTATCATAAATGATTAAACGCTTCCAGGTCAACCATCAATTAAAACACAAACAATCAGTACTTTCTCAAGTATAATCGATCAATACTATGACCAATTGATTTGTGCATAATCATATCAGCTCTGGAACGGGTTGGCAAAATATTTTCCTCAAGATTAGGCATATCAATAGTTTGCCAAACCCGCTTAGCCATGTCAAAAGCCTTACTGCGTTCACCAATCGCATACTGATGATAATAATTATCAGGATCTCGAAAAGCTGTATCAATTAGTTTGCCAAATCGTTCAAGATACCACTTTTCAATCAAATCAGGATCGGCATCCATATAAATTGAGAAGTCGGTAAAGTCGGAAATATAAATTTGCTGATTCTGCGGTAACTGCAGGGTATTGATTCCCTCAACAATTAAAACATCTGGTCGATTAATTACCTCAAACTGATCTGGAATAATGTCATACACTTGATGTGAATACACGGGAGTCTTGATTACTGGAACCCCTGATTTAACGCTATTTAAAAACCCAATCAAGGCCTCCATATCGTAACTTTCAGGAAATCCTTTCCGATCTAAAATGCCACGTTTTTTTAACTCGTCTGTTGAATATAAGAATCCATCAGTAGTGATCAATTGCACGTGTTCCCCAGTAAAATAGTGGGTCAATAATTCTTCTAACACCCTAGCCGTCGTTGATTTACCAACCGCAACACTTCCAGAAATTCCTATAATAAATGGCACATTTCTAACCGGTTTATGTAGAAAATGGGCTTTCGTAGTCTGCCACTCAGAAAAATTTTCCTTTTGCAATCGAATCATATGAATCAATGGCGTATAGATGTCAGATACATCCTGCAATGAAATCTGATCGTTAAAAGCTTTAATGTGTTTTAATTCGTTTTCAGTTAATGGTAATTCAGTATCAGGATAAAAGTTTTTCCACTCATCCTTACTAAATGAATAATAATTAATCAATTCAGCCATAGTTTATCTCCGAAGTTTTAGTCCCATAAATTATAACATTATTATTAGTTGGGATTCGTAGTTGAACTGTACTTTATTTTGAAATAAAAATGTGACTACTAGCTTCAATTAAGAAGTCAGTAGTCACATTTTAAATTAATTTCGTTGATGAATATTTAACACAATTGCTCCGATTACAATTAATAAAAGTGACCAGCCAATCGTAATTAACCATCCGCTTGAAACAAGCGGTAGCTTAACGTTTGCCCATAGAAGCCAAATACCAATTGTGGTAAAGCCAACAAAATTGAGTAAATCGTCAATAATTTCATCGTATTGTTCAAGTCCGTATCCAAAACACTCTTATACGCATCAGCAACATGGGAAATCACGTCGCTAGCCATATTTGCCATTTCTAGCCCCTGTTGAAGCTCAATGACATCATCTTCAATCATCTCTAGTTGATCATCAGATGCGCGCATTTCTTTTGAATGCTGCAAGTCTGTTAGTAAACTGGTATTTGATCTCAACGACGTCAAATAATAAACTAACTGGGTCTGTAAACCTGTCAATTGTGTAATTGAAGATTTATTAACCCGCTTTTTCAAACTTTTCTGGAGTCGTTGCCTCGAAGTATCAATTTTATGAATCACATTGAAATAACTTCCCGACAGCATATACATTGCCCTTAAAACGACATCTAATGGTTCATCTTCAGGTTGAATTTTTTTGATAGTCTTAATGCGATCAGTAATAAAGTGGGTATTACTACTTGTGAACACAATTAATTTGGATCGGTTAAACAAAAACATCACTGGTGCTGTTGGATCTAACTCTGGGTTGCGATCACTTGAATCCATAACTGTGTCATAAATGATAGTCATCAAGTTAGCATCTTCATCATATTCCATCCGAGCTCGTTCATCATAATCGTATGCGTAACCCAAATGCTCATCCGTCACACCATATGAATTTTTTAGGTGTTGCTTTTCCTCATCATCCGGATCCACAACATCAATCAATTCACAATTTTCAGATAAATTATCAAATCTAATCACGACGCTCGCCTCAATCTTTCAGCTGGTAAAGTGCTGGGTTAACTTTGTCGAACAATGGCGATAACTCACCAACTGAGATAATTGTTAATCGATGCATCGCTCTAGTGCAAATTGTATAAACTAATTGGCGATCATCTTCAGCGGCATAATTGTCCTTCGATGCATTCCACATAATAATACTATCAAATTCCAATCCCTTAGCGAGGAATGATGGCACAATAATAATTCCGTTAACTAGTCGTTGGTTTTCAGTCCGCACAAAGGTTGCTCGCACTCCAGCGGCTTTAAGCTTCTTGGATAGTTGTTCACACTCCTCGAGCGTCTTACCAATAATTGCAGTGGTCTCATGTTCAGCCACATTCGTAGCAGCTTGTTGCTTCAAGGTTTCAATGGCGGCGGTTTCATTAGGCGCAATTGAAATCACCGGCACCTCGCCTTCCCGGTTAAATGACTCGATTGCGGCACCATCATCCAAGATTTCCTTAGTAAAGTCCGTAATTTGAGCAGTTGACCGATATGACTTAGTTAATTGGACAACACTAGTTTTATCACGATCAAACATCGCACTTAACTCATCTAATAATTTGTGACTATTCTCATGAGTGAAGATTGCTTGGTTCAAATCACCTAAAACAGTGAATCTAGCTCGTGGGAAATTGAACTTCAAGAATGCTAACTGGAACGCTGAATAATCTTGAACTTCATCAATAAACAAGTAACGAATATCTCGTTCGCCACGTTTTCCAGTCATTAAATCATATAGGTAAAGGTATGTTGTCGCATCATCAATCGAAAGCTTACCATTTTTAAGTCGGTCAATCGTGTTCTCAACTACTTGTTTCCAATCATCCTCAGTAAGACCATATTCACCTAAGTTAATAATTTGAGATAAGCTTCTCATCATATGAACAAATTGGTTATTCATACTCAAGAAATGGTTACGGTTAATTTGTCGTTGCACTTTTCTGAATGACTTAATGACAATTTGTCTCGCTAAGAAATTGAATTCTTTATCCGCATTTTCAATTTCTTCTTCCGCGTCAGCATGCATCCGTTGAATATCTTCTTTAGTTAAGTTTTGCACGGCTTCTTCGACCCAGTCCTTTTTCATTTCAGCCCGGACCTTGCGATTTAAAATCTTAAGAAGTGATTCCTTAGTTGCTGACAATCGATTACGAAGGTTATAGTTTTCGTTAAAACCATAGTAAATTTCTTCAATTTTTTCCTTAGGAATCAACACTTTACCTTGAAATACCAAGTTTTTAAAGCGCATATCTTCCTTGTTTAAATGATTAGCGTAGGCACTAACCGCCTTGAAGTAATCAAGACTCCCTTTAATCTCATTAACCTGACGGGCATTACCAGTAAACTGTTCATCAAAGCGTTGAGATAATGTTTCGACTTCAATACTTGGTAGTCGATGTGAACTATATTGATAGAACGTCATCTGCACCATGTTTTGTTCACCAAGTTCTGGTAACACCTGGTTAATATAATCATTGAATAATTGGTTAGGGGAAAATAAAATGATTTGTCCCGAATGGAGTTTCCCTGAATATTGATATAACAGATAAGCTACCCGTTGTAGCACGGCAGCCGTCTTTCCTGAACCAGCAGCCCCTTGAACAAATAACAGTTCTGAACTAGTATCACGGATAATCTTATTTTGCTCTTTTTGAATTGTGGTAACGATACTCTTCATCTTAGTGTCAGAATGGCCACCAAGCGCATCAAGAAGCATTTGATCGCCAACGACCTCTTCAGTATCGAACACCGTTTTAATATTACCGTCCTCAATCTGGAACTGACGTTTTAGCTGAACGTCAACCGTTTGGACGCCATCTGGAGTGTCATATGACACATCCCCAATACCACCGTTATAGTAAATACTAGAAATTGGTGCCCGCCAATCATAAATCAAATAATGATCAGGACGGTCAGTAAATGAAGCCATCCCAATATAAATGGTTTCCGGTTTAGCTTCGCCCGTTTCTTGAAAATCGATTCTAGCGAAGTATGGATTTTTCTCTAACTTGGTTAATGTTGCTAATTGCTTAGCAGCATATTCTTGACGATTTTCACGTTCAGCAAGCATTTGTTGTTGCTGTCTAATCGACATTGCCGTTTCCATCATACCGCTGTAAGTATCAGTTTTTAATCTAACATCGTTGCTGAAATTTTCATTAATCCCCTTAATATCTTTCTTAGTAGATTTCACCTTACTAGAAAAGTTATTTTCGGCAACTTTGATTTGATCAGTAACATGATTAAGATGTTGCTGTTCTTGGTCTTTAATACTATCTGCCATATTCTTTCCCCCTAATAACTTGACTAAATAGTTTATCATAGTTAGCCGTATAATTCAAAAAAATGCGATAATGTCGCGGTTTTTTACCGATTTAATTTCACAATTTCAAATTGGTATACGCCACATAACCACGGCACATATGGTAAAATGATAGTGCTTTCAACCAAATGTATACATTGGAGGAATTTTAATGACAATTTCACTATACTTTGTTCGCCATGGCCAAACATTTTTAAATAAGTATCACCGAATTCAAGGCTATGCTGACTCGCCCTTAACTGACAAGGGAATCAATGATGCTGTTGATGCTGGTCGTCGCTTAAGTAAAGTACCTTTTGCTGCTGCTTATGCTAGCGACGCTCGCCGTGCAGTTCAAACTGGTAAGCTAATTTTAGCGGAAAACCCTGTCGCAATTGACACCCCCACAGAGCTCAGTGAACTAAGAGAGTTGAACTTCGGTTACTTTGAAGGAGAAGACGACGTCAAGACTTGGCATACAATCGGAGGTCCCATTGGAGATAATTCATTCCACGAGATGATTAGTCGGTATGGCATTGAAGCTGCTGAAGATAAAATTGCCGCAGCTGATCCTTACGGTGATGCTGAATCAGGTAGTGAATTCTGGCAACGGTTTGTTCCCGGAGTTGAAAAAATTATCGCCAATGCCAAAGATGGCGATCATATTTTAGTTGCGACTCATGGAACTTTGATTCGAAACCTAGTTAGTCACTGGAGTGATATTCCAGTCGATGTCTCAACTAAAAATGGTAGTGTTACTAAAGTTATCTGGGATGGCAATAACTATGCTGTTGAGTACTTTAATAACGTTTCTGATGAAATCTAATCAGAACAGCAAAAAGCGTTACGATATTTAATTCGTAACGCTTTTTTGCTATTTATTGATCAGTTTTTGGAGCGGCCATGGCCCGCTCTTTATACATTGGAATTTCGTCTTCACTTGCTCGAACCCAATGGTGGGGAACAATTTCTACAAGTTTTCTTTCCTTACCATCAAATTCTTGACTAGCATCATAGGCTTTTTGCACCCGTGTTCGTTCATAATCTGGATCAGGCACTGGCACAGCAGATAGTAAACTAGCTGTGTAGTCATGCAAGGATGTGCGTAAATTTCATCTGAAGATGCAATTTCTAGCATTCGACCATAATGCATAACCCCAATTCGGTCACTGATATATTTAACCATTGATAGATCATGGGCGATAAACAAATAAGTGAGGTTCTTTTCCCTTTGTAATTTCTTCAACAAGTTAACTACTTGAGCTTGAATGGACACATCCAAGGCAGAAATAGGTTCGTCCGCAATAATAAATTGAGGTTGTACCGCTAAAGCTCTGGCAATCCCAATCCGTTGACGTTGACCACCTGAGAACTCATGAGGATAACGACTTGAATGATCCTTATTCAAACCAACTGTTTCTAATAAATCTTCAACCTGTTTAGCCCGATCTTCCTTACTAGTTGCTAAATGATTAATATCGATTCCTTCAGCCACGATATCCTTAACCTTCATTCGCGGATTTAGTGAGGCATAAGGATCTTGGAAAATCATTTGCATCTCCCTGCGAAAGTGCTGCTGTTTTTCCTTAGTATTTAGCTTAGAAACATCCTGACCATCAAAGGTGATTTCACCATCCGTAGGTTCATATAGATGAATAATTGCTCTTCCAGTAGTTGTCTTCCCAGAGCCTGACTCACCAACTAGCCCAAAGGTCTCCCCTTCATACACGTCAAAACTAATGTCATCAACCGCATGAACTTCATTGGGCTTGCCAACGTTGAAGTATTGCTTTAAATGGCTAACTTCCAGTATTTTTCTGGCTTTTGAATAATCCATTAAAGTTGTTCCTCCTGTTCATTAACATGAGTTGTTATGTTTCGATCTCGTTCCTTAGCAACTAACTCAGCAAAATGTTTTTGACGTTCAATAATTGGTGCCGGTGGTGTCACTTTAGGCGCCCGCTCATCTAGTAACCAAGTAGCGGCGTAATGCGTATCAGAAACTTTAAAGAATGGTGGTTCCTGTTCAGTGTCGACTTTTAAAGCATAAGGATTTCTTGGCGCAAATGCGTCACCAACTGGTGGATCCAATAAATCTGGTGGTGTTCCTGGAATTGATGGTAATTCTGAGCCCTCGGTGTCCAAAGTTGGCATTGAGTTAAGCAACCCCCATGTGTATGGATGCTTAGGATTATAGAAAATTTCATCAACTGTTCCATACTCCACAATTTTACCAGCATACATAACGGCAACTCGATCTGCCATCCCCGCGACGACTCCCAAATCATGCGTAATGAAGATAATCGATGTATTGATTTTTTCTTGTAACTCTTTCATTAAATCTAAAATTTGGGCTTGAATCGTTACGTCTAAAGCCGTCGTTGGTTCATCGGCAATCAACACTTCTGGATAGTTGACCAAAGCAATCGCAATCACGATTCGTTGACGCATCCCCCCAGAGAATTGATGAGGATAGTTGTTGATTCGCTTTTCGGCGTCAGTAATTCCAACGAGTTTCATCATTTCTAACGCTTGAGCATAAGCTTTGTCTTTCTTCATTCCTTTATGAATCATTAATGGTTCCGCAATCTGCTTACCAATTTTCATTGTTGGGTCTAAAGAAGTCATTGGATCTTGGAAAATTTCGGCGATATCGCGTCCCCGAATCCCATCCATTTCCTTAGCAGATTTTTTAAGCAAATCCTGATCCTTATACATAATGGTTCCGCCAGCCACTTCAGCATTATTAGCTAATAATCCCATAATTGAACGGGTAGTAACTGACTTACCTGAGCCAGACTCGCCAACGATAGCTAACGTCTCGCCTTTACGCAGATCAAAACTTACATTTCGGATGGCGTTAACTTCACCTGCATAAGTCTTAAAGTTGATTTCGAGATTTCTAACCTCTAATATATCTCTTTCATTTTCCATCTCAAAATCACCTACTCTCTACTCTTGGGATCGAATGCATCACGCAAACCATCGCCAAGAATGTTAAATGCAATCATTAAAATCGAAAGTACAATTGCTGGATACCACATCTGATAAGGTAAGAATTGGAAATTCTTCTGACCATCACTAATCAAAGTACCTAGTGAGGCTTGAGGAGCACTAATTCCAATACCAATATATGAAAGGAATGCTTCATTAAAAATTGCTGTTGGAATAGTAAACATCATGTTAATAATGATGACGCTACTCAAGTTGGGCAACAAATGCTTAAATGCAATTTTTAATGGACTTTCACCTAGTGTGCGAGCAGCCAAGATAAATTCCTGATTTTTAAGCTCAAGTGTCTGAGCCCGCACCAACCGTGCCATGTTAATCCAACTGGTAATCGCAATGGCCAAGATAATTGCAGTCATTCCTGGCTTCAATACCAAGATTAAGAGCACCATAATGACGATATACGGAATTGACAGCATGATTTCAATAAACCGTTGCATGAAGTTATCAATACGGCCACCCTTCCAACCAGAAACAATTCCGTAGATAACTCCGATTGTTAAATCGAAGAAGCTAGCTGCCAATGCAATCCACAATGAGATTCTTGTCCCATAAAGAACTCGTGAGAATAAGTCCCGGCCTAAGTAGTCAGTTCCCATCAAGTAGTGAACGCTCTTACCTGCACCAGCTTGCGCGTACGCATCTACACGCGTTCCTGATTGATTTAAAGTTCCGTTGAAACCATTAATATCAACTCCCAAGATCTTAGGTGGTAAGTTTGCAAAATTAGGGTTGGTAGCATTCGGATTATGAGGTTGCCACAAACTCGAAGTAAATGCCAACAAAATGATAATGATCAACACAATTAATGCCGTCATTGCCGCTTTGTTCTTTCTCAAACGTCGCCACGAATCTTGTAAGAAGGTTAATGATGGTGCTGAAATTTTTTCGCGATCTAAGAAATCCTGACCAGTGTCAGAAATCAATTTAAAATCATCTGGGGATAATTTCTTAGCATTATCTGCCATTATTTTTTCCTCCTACTTATTAAGTCTAATTCGTGGATCAATGACCCCGTATAAGATGTCAGTAATCAACAATACAACACACAACAAGAAACTATACATAATGGTCAATCCCATGATGGTTGGATAGTCATTAGTCAATACTGACTTAACAAATTGCTCACCAATTCCGGGAATTGAGAAATATTTCAACAACCATTGAACCAGTCATGATGTTAACAGCTAATGGTCCAACAATAGTAATTAGGGGAATCAAACTGTTTCGTAAGGCATGATGATAGATAATACCAAACTTACTAAGTCCTTTGGACTTAGCCAGTTCAATATAATCAGAATTAAGGACATCCACCATTTCCGTTCGCATAAACCTAGCCGATTCTGCCAACGGGGCTGCCGCCAAAGCTAAGGTTGGCAAGATTGTATATGAGAAGCCTTGCCAATCAGCAATTGGGAAAAGTTGTAATTTAAGCCCCAAATAGTATTGAAGCAAGATTGCTAACACGAATGAAGGAATTGAGATTCCTAAAATGGCAATAATCGTAGAGGTAGTGTCAGCCCAAGTGTCCTTTTGACCGCACTGAATGCTCCCAGAACAATTCCGGCAATTACTCCAACGATCATTGCTTGCGCACCTAGTTGCAATGAGGGCCCAATTCTTGTACCAATTAAATATGAAACGGGTTGATCACTGAACTGGAATGAAGTTCCAAAGTTACCATGGACCACGCCGCCTAGATAAGCTAAATATTGATACCATAATGGTTTAGTTAGCCCATATTGCTCTTTAACTTGTTGAATCTGCTCGGGAGACATCTTCGCTTGGTTCGTAAATGGTGTTCCTGGCATAAATTTCATCAAGAAAAAGGTAATCGTTGTTACTAAGAATAACGTAACAAGGATATAAAAAATTCTCTTTCCGAGATACTTTACCATAAGAAATTCCTCTCATTTCTTTGGGTTCTAATACCGTAAAAGAGACTGGAAAGATAGCCAGTCTCAATTAGATAAACCTATGTTAAATTACTTAACTGATGCAAATTCAAATCCATATTCTGGTGCTGTTGGGAAGAATTCAAGGCCACTAACTCTTGACTTAGTTAATGTTGAAACCCCAGTTTGATACAACGGAATGATTGCGTTTTGGTCCATTAATAATTTTTCAGCCTTAACCATATCATTCCAACGAGCGTTTTCGTTGTTAGCATCTTTACCAGAGTAATCCTTAACCAATTGGTCATATTCAGCACTCTTGAACTTCCCGTTATTTTGTGAATTGGTTGAAGTCATCAAATCAAGGAAGTTACTTGGATCTGGGTAATCAGCAATCCAAGCAGTGATTACTAAATCAAAGTTACCTTGTTGAGAACGTTGTAAACGTGTTTTGAATGGTAAGTTTTGGTTAGTAATATTTAAACCAGGAAGTTTTTCAAGTTGACTTTGAACAAACTCAGTTGCTTTTTTTAGCTTTATCTGTATCATCTGATAACAAATTGAAGCTAGCAGATTTTTTACCAGTTTCCTTTAATCCTTTAGCCCAGTATTTCTTAGCTTGAGCAAGATTGTAAGAAACTCCAGTCTTAGTGTAGGCAGTATCTGCAAAGTCCTTACCGTCATGTTTAGACATGTTAGCTGGAACATAACCCTTAGGAGCAACTGAACCATCAGCCATTACCTTGTCAGCCATTTGGGTACGATCGATTGCTAACGATAAAGCTTTACGAATGTTAGCATTTTTGAAAATGGGGTCCTTTTGGCGGTTCATTTCAAGATAGAAAGTTGAAGCTTCCTTGTTAACTCGATATTCCTTACTCTTCTTAAATTGGTTAACTTGGGTTCCATTTAATGTTGTGAAATCAAGCTTGCCACTTTGGTAACTGTTTAAGGCAGTTGCTGGATCTTTAATTACCTGAACATTAACGTCATTAAGCTTAACCTTGCTCTTGTTCCAGTATTGATTGTTCTTTACTAATTTCCATGAATCATTAGTACCGTTCCAACCAGTCATCTTGAAGGGTCCGTTATATACAAGTGAACTACTTGTTGTTCCGTACTTTGAGCCGTATTTTTCAACAGCCGCTTTAGATTCTGGGAAATAGTAACTTTGAGCAACCATGTACTTAAAGAAACTTTGTGGTTTGATCAAGTGTACAACGAGTTTGTAATCGCCTTTAGCTTCTACGCCTAATTTAGAAAGTGGGAGCTTGCCAGTATTAACTTTGTTAGCATTCACAATGTTGCCAAAGATGTATGCATATTGTGATGCCGTCTTTGGATTAACAGTTCGTTGCCAAGAATACACAAAGTCTTTAGCAGTCACTGGCTTACCGTTGCTCCAGTTTGACTTACGCAAATTAAAGGTCCATGTCTTACCATCTTTAGAAATTTCATAATTCTTAGCAACTCCAGGAATTACTTTATTATCGGCAGCAAGTCGAAGTAACCCTTCGCCAGTAGAATTAGTCATTCTACCTGACACGACATCAGTCGCCTTTGATAGATCCATCGTTGGTAAATTAGCACTTTCTGTCCAATTCAAAGTCTTTGAATTACTACTTTGAGAAGAGTTACTACCACAACCTGCTAAGATTAAAGCAGCAAATGCGGCCGCCCCACCAAGTTTTGCAACCGAGCTTAATTTCATAAACAAGCACCCCTTTTGTTTTTCTGTATTCAGAATAGATTCATTTTAGATTAAAATTAAATTAAAATCAATGGCAAAATACTATTTTAACTCACATTTTTTGCACATGATAAAACACCATACCCTCATAAATCCCGCTATTACGTGAATTATAATTTGCTAATTCCTTTTACTAAAAACTTGGTAAACCGGGTATTTTTTTGAATATTAATACTAAATTTAGCATATTTTATTTCCTAATCTTGATAACGGTTTTAATTTAATGAAGTAAGTGCTTAACTCATAATCTCAAATTAGCTTTTCTACGAAATCGCTATAAATCAAGCTGTTTATCTATAAGTATTTAACACTTATGTGCTATACTATGACGACGTATATTAGGAGGCAATTAATGACAGATATTAATATTAATGAACAAACTCCCGTGATTACAATAGGTTTAAATCGCGGCTCAAAAAACTTTTCCTATTCAATGGAAGAATTAAATAATCTGGTTACTGCAAATAACATGGTGGTGACCGAAACTTTGATCCAGAAACTTGATCGGCCAGATGCTTCAACCTACTTTGGTAAAGGTAAGGTTGAGGAACTAGCTGTCGTTGTCCAAGACACTGGCGCTGACACCGTAATTGCAAATGACGAATTATCACCAAGTCAAATTCGAAACATCGAAAAGCAAACTAATGCTAAAATTATTGATCGAACTGGCTTAATTTTAGAAATATTTGCCAATCGAGCTCAATCTCGTGAAGCAAAATTACAAGTTGAATTAGCTAAGTTACAGTATCAAATGCCTAGATTACACACATCCGCAAGTCAACGTCTTGATCAACAAACTGGTACCGGCGGTGGCGGTGGCTTTACCAACCGTGGTTCTGGTGAATCGCAGCTTGAATTAAACCGCCGAACCTTACAAGATCGCATTACGCACGTTCGCCATGAACTCAAGGAGCTTGCCAAAGCATCTGACGTCAAGCGAAAACAACGTGATCGTAGCGAGCTGCCTACAGTTGCTTTAGTTGGTTATACTAACGCAGGTAAGTCCACTGTGATGAATGGCTTAATCAATCTGTTTGGTGAAGTCTTGATAAACAAGTTATGGTTAAAAATATGCTGTTCGCGACCCTAGACACTTCGGTTCGAAAGCTAACATTACCTGATTCAAAACGTTCCTTCTTAGTGATACTGTTGGTTTTGTTAGTCAACTCCCTCACCAATTAGTTGAAGCCTTTAAATCAACTTTGGCTGAGGCTGCTAACGCGGATTTGCTAATCCAAGTAGTCGATTATTCAGATGATAATCGGGATTTAATGATGAAAACTACCGAGGACACTCTGACTGATATCGGCGTTTCTGGTATTCCAACGGTCATTGCATTCAATAAGGCTGATAAGTTAGAATTAGCCATCCCTAGTCGAGAAGGCGATAACTTAATTATGTCAGCCTTAGAGGATTCATCTCTTGAGGCATTAGTCGACATCATTCGAGAAAAGATTTTTGACAATTATCACACTGTGACGTTAGCCATTCCATTTGATAAAGGTGACATTGTTTCCTATTTAAATGATAATACGCACGTCATTTCCACCGATTATGATGCTAACGGTACCATCATGAAAGTTGAACTGAATGACGTTGATTTCCAACGCTACACCGGCTACATTCTCCCCGATGTAGATTAACACTGGATATTTTAAGGAGGAGTTATCCTTATGCAACAAAATAATCAAGCGGACGTCAAGCTTGACCGAAACATTGGACTTTGGTCAGCTTTATCTTTAGTAATTGGAACCATCATCGGTGCCGGCGTTTTCGTTAGACAATCAGCTGTTCTTGACGAAGCTGGTTCCACTACCATGGGGCTACTTTCCTGGTTAGCAGGCGGGATTCTTACTTTAACTGCCGGACTAACTATTGCTGAAATTGCCTCCCAGTTGCCACAAACTGGCGGATTATATGTATATATGGAAAAGATTTATGGTGAAATTTGGGGCTTCCTCTCTGGGTGGATGCAAATTATCATTTATGGGCCCGCCATGATTGCTTCGCTGGGATTATACCTAGCCATTCTTCTTTCCGATTTCTTTGGATTTCCCTCTAGCTGGAATGTCCCAATTGCAATTACCGCTGTCTTAGCAGTTGGCCTATTGAACCTACTCTCGAATCGCTATGGCTCAATTTTTGCAATTATTACTACCATCTGTAAGTTGATTCCAATCGCCGCACTGATTATTTTTGGACTATTTTTCGGTAATCATAACGCATTAGGACAAAGTATTTCAGATGTCCATGCATCAACTGGTAATTTTGGAGTTGCCATCTTAGCAACCCTTTTCGCTTTTGATGGCTGGATTTTGGTCGCAAATCTAGGTGGCGAAATTAAAAACCCCCGGAAACTATTACCGCAAGCTATCACTTATGGCATTTTAGCCGTGCTGGCAATTTATGTTTTAGTTTCATTCGGTGTTTACCGCGCTATCCCCGCCAATCAAATTCATGAGCTGGGCACTAATGCCATTCCATACATTGCAACCCATGCTTTTGGCGAGTTAGGTGGTAAAGTGCTTAGTATCGGTATCATTATTTCAATCGTTGGTTGTATGAATGGTAAAATCATGACCTTTCCTCGAATCATGTATGCGATGGCTCGGAAACATCAATTACCATTTTCAAAAGCCCTGGGTTACCTTCATCCAAAGAGCCATGCCCCAATTGTTTCAATTGTGGTTGAAATGGTAATCGTTTCCGTTTTAATTCTCTTTGCTAACCCTGACCGGTTATCAGAATTATGTATCTTTACCGTTTACTGTTTCTACCTAATGGCCTTCTTCGGTGTTTTTATCTTACGAAAACGTAATACTGGTCAATCACGTGTTTTCTCAACCCCATTGTTTCCACTAACGCCAATTATAGCTATCTTAGGATCACTATTTGTCATCGTTAGTGAAATCCAATCAGATTTAATCGGGGTCCTAACTTCATTTATCTTCGTTATCCTTGGCATTCCAGTCTTCTATTACGCTCGTAAAAAGCGTGCTGGCTTATCTACTAATGAACTTGATATTGATGAAGAGATAGATTAATTTAAACTATAAAAAAGGATTCAAGCCTAAATAGCTTGAATCCTTTTTTATTATTTATATTTAAATGATTATAATGGCATATCACCGTTAGAAATTTCTTCTGCCTCTGGATCCTTCGCAATCGTCTTTGATTTACTTTGACGACGTTCAAGGTATGAAGCCAATAGTGATAGTGCGTAACAAACAATAAAGTACATTACCGCAAGAGCCAAGAACATTGGAATTGTGTAATTAGTATTTTGACCGTAGATAATTTGAGCGTGATTCATCAAATCTGGCAACACGATAATTGTAGCTAAAGAAGTATCCTTAACCAACGAAATAAATTGACTAACAATCGCTGGAATCATATTCTTAATAGCTTGCGGTAACACAATGTACCGTAACGCTTGCCAGTAAGTTAAACCATTTGCTCGGGCCCCTTCCATTTGACCGGTTGGGATAGAAACAATTCCGGCCCGAACAATTTCAGCAACCATGGCAGCTTCAAAGATTGATAATGCAATAATTGAAGCCCAGACAGGTGCCGGCTTGAACCCTAAATTAGGTAACCCAAAGTACGTAAAGAAGATGATCAAAATTAATGGTAGGTTACGGATAATATCAATCACAAACCCTACAATCGCTGACAACCATTTGATATTTACGTATCTGATAATTCCTAAAACAATTCCTAAGATGTAACTAAAAAAGATTGAAACAATTGAGACAAAGATTGTAACCCAAGCTCCTTCTAAAAGGAACCTGATGTTAACCCATGAATATGCACCTAACACATTTAACATTTAGATTCCTCCCTTAAGCAGCCAATTTCTTTTCCAAGTGACGCATGTAATAGCTCAATGGCAAAGTAATTATCAAGTACAACAATCCAACACACATATAAGCATTCATACTTTGAAGTGAGTCGGAAGCAATTACATTTCCTTGATACATCAAATCAAAACCAGCCACGAAAGCTAATACTGATGAATTCTTGATCAAGTTAATAAATTGGTTTCCCAATGGGGGAATAACAACCTTAAATGCTTGTGGCAACACTATGTAACGCATTGCTTGCCAGAAAGTTAAACCATTTGATCTTGCCCCTTCCATTTGGCCAGGATCACTGATTGAATCCCCGATCGTACAGTTTCAGCAATAAATGCTGAAGAATATAGTGTCAAACCAATTGTCCCAGCAGCGAAACCACTAATTTTAACAATATACATCGGAATAACCACGTAAAAGAACATGGTAATAACCAATAATGGAATATTTCTAAACAACTCGATGTACGCCTTAGCAATAACATGAACCGTTTTGTTAGGAACCACTTCTAAGATGGCAAAACCGGAACCAATAATTACCGCAAAGAATAGGGCGATGATACTACATAAGATAGTTTGCCAAAATCCTTGAAAGAGCAGTCCACCATAATTTTGAAAGATACTTATCATTGTCTGTATGCCCCCTTCAAGTCGAATCCTTTAACATTCCCAAACCACTTATTAATCAAACGATTATACTCGCCTGATTTTTCAACTTTGGTTAAGGCAGCATTAATAGCATTTTTGAACTTAGCTTGGCCCTTATCAACAGCAACCCCATAAGGTTCATTAGTGAATGTGCCACCAACTACTGAATAACCAGGGTTTCAACAGACATCCCGTAAAGAATACCATTATCAGTCGTCAATGCTTGACCCTGACCAGATTTCAATGCTGTTAATGCCTGTGAATAATCAGTTAATTGTAGAACCTTTGCTTTTGGAGCATATTTGCCAATGTTTTGAACAGAGTTAGAACCAACAACCCCAAGAACCACGTCGCCACGCTTATTAAGATCACTCACATTTTTAATGGGGCTACCATCTTTTACTAAGATGGCTTGACCTGCATCAAAATATGAACGGCTAAAATCAACTTGCTTAGCCCGCTCTGGGGTAATGGTCATCGTGGCCATAATGGCGTCAATATTGCCATTTCTCAACAAAGGCATCCGAGTTTGACTAGTAACTTGCAAGAACCTTGCCTTACCATTCTTACCCAAAATTTGTTTAGTCATTGCTTTGGCAAGGTCAATTTCAAACCCTTTAATTTGGTTATCCTTAACATCCATCAAACCAAATAATTTAGTATCGGCTTTAACACCCCAAGTAATGGTATTAGAAGCCTTGTCCTCAGTGAGGACATCTTTTTTAGCGCTCGAACCACATGCACTTAAACTAATGATGGTTATTAAAAGTGCAAATAAAAGTCCAAGCTTCCTGTAGACTTTCTTCATAGTGCATCATCCCTCCAACGAACACAATTTTAGTGCGTAATGATTTTACCTAAGAATTGACGAGCTCGTTCATTTGAAGGTTCGCCATTAAAGAATGTATCACTACTATCGTCTTCAAGAATTTGACCGTCAGCCATGAAGATAACTCGGTCAGCTACTTCACGAGCAAAGCCCATTTCATGAGTAACTACTAACATTGTCATCTTTGAATCTCTAGCGATATCTTTCATAACATTCAAAACATCGTCAATCATTTCAGGATCAAGTGCTGAAGTTGGTTCATCAAACAATAAACACTTTGGCTTCATTGCTAGTGAACGAGCAATTGCAATTCGTTGTTGTTGACCACCTGAAAGCTGGGCTGGATATTTTTCAGCTTGATCAGCTAATCCAACTCGGTCAAGTAGTTCCATTGCAAACTTCTTGTTTTCCGCTTCGTCCCGCTTTAACACGATTCGAGGAGCCAACATAATATTTTCCAAAATTGTCTTGTTAGCATACAAATTAAAGTGTTGGAATACCATTCCAACATTTTTTCTAATCCGGTTAATATCGGTTTTGTTGTTTGCAAGTCTTGGCCATTTACGATCAATCGGCCATCTTGAACCGGTTCCAAACCATTAACTGTCCGAATCAATGTAGATTTACCTGAACCTGAAGGTCCAATCAAAACTACTGTTTCGCCATCTTCAATCTTAAGATTGATATCTTTCAATGCATGAAAATCACCATAGTATTTTTGTACATCGTCAAACTCGATCATTGCCATACCCATTCCTCCAAGTAAAAAGATAACTCTTAGAATTATCTCAGAATTATTACTAAATCAATCATAGGTTAAAAATGTTTCTATGTAAAATAACCTAACTTTAAAAATAAAGATTGCTAATCATCAGCCCTAGATAAGCTCTGAAACAATGCCGAATAATTATCCGATTAATTATAGTAGTAATTAACATTTTACCCGATAATCAATGGAATTGTACAATTTTTTTATAATTTCGATGGCAAAATAAAAAGATTAGTTCTTTAAAAGCCAAGAACTAACCTTATTTTAAACCGGTTTCAGTCGGATTTAATTATTGCTTACTATACGCAACTTTAATGGCAATCTCATAATCTTTTTGATGTTCCATCAAAGCTGAACGGCCAAATTCCTTGTATGGACCACCCACAATGGTTACGGATGCTAAGAAAAACTTAACCTGTTCCTTATCAATTGATTTTATCGATTGAAGACCAATTCGAGAAACTTCACCAACTGGTAATCGTTCAGCCTTATTCAAACCTGCATAGACAACATAACGATTATCGATTCGTTCCATATCGAAGTAAGGTAGTAAGACACCCTTACCAATTGCAAATACTGGCTTGTCATTAGTAGATTTGAGGATTTCTGCTAGTTGGCGATCAGAATTACCACCGTAGTCTTCTCGAAGTAATCCTTGGGCTTTCAAAATACCAACGACCTGCTTTATATTTTCTTCTTGCATTGGGGTACAAGTTACCTTAGCTGGGATCACATGCCGATCATCAAACATCCCATTAGCTGGAATGTTATTAGTAACTACCGAGCCACCCATTCCTGAATTAGCTTGAGTTATCTTTGGCTTATTAGAAATATGCAACGCCTTAGCAATTTTTGGCGTTAAATCAAATTTAGGTTGGCGCTTGGTAAAGTAATAAAACAAATTACAAATCGCAAAATACAACAAGACGATTGCTACCAACATAAACAAGATTCCCCGGGAAAGATATCCATTAGCTAAGAATCTTGAGGCAATATAAAACAGATAAAAGTCACCTAATATACCCAAGACCGTATAAATACGGCTCTTTAAGGTAGGACTAATATTAAAATACCCCAGATAGTGATTAACCATATCCAAAAACTAAACATTAGTCTTCACCCCTTGAGTTGTTACTTTATCATTTGTCGTTTGGGAGTTGTTATCATTAGTTGTAGTTCCTTGTTGGGTACTAGGATTAGCTGAACGTTCAGTCCCTGTCGTTCCAGTAGTCCCCGTGGTCCCATCAGTTTGGTCATCGCCTTCTGTAGGCGTAGTAGTGGTGGTTCCAGTAGTGGATTTTTACCACTATTAGTCGTCGTCCCAGACTTGTTAGTACTATTGCTGCTCTTAGACTTCGTTGTGTTATTAGTATTCGTTTTCTTTTTACTAGTACTGGTAGTAGGTTCGCTACTATCTTCAGTAGTTTGGGATTCAGAATTTTTATTTGTTGCAGTGCTATCATCACTACTGCTATCTTTATCCTGACTAGACTCATCCTTCTTATCGCTGGATGAATCCTTGTCAGTCGATGACTTATCAGCATCGTCGTCACTAGAACTATCCTTGTTAGTCTTAGTCGTTGATCCGTAAATCTTATTAGACAAACTTGATTGGCTCGCGGTTTGAGTTTGGGATGGCGTCCCTTCGTTTGTAGCAGTCACCTTGTTCACCACTACATTGGTCGCACCAAGCGCTAGCGAGATCGACAAAATTGCAAATGGCGTCAGTAATGGTGGAATTCGATTGTCCATGGATACACTTCCTTACTCAAATTATTAAACCAGATTATGACATAAATATATGTTATTCAGATAAAGTTTTCATTAATTATTCTTTAAATTAGCACATTCATTACATAATCCATAAATTTGGAAGTAGTGTCCAGTAATCTCAACTCCGGGCAATTGTTCTAATACTTCTGCGCTTAATGGGCATTCTTTTAGTTCAGTTACTTTACCACATTCATTACAAATAAAGTGATGGTGGTGCTCATTCTTGAAATCACACTGAAATTTGACACATTGACACTGTCCTTGAACTTGTCGTTCAACAATTCCAATTTCCTCAAATTCAGAGATATTACGATAAATTGTATTATGGCTCATCTTAGGAAATGAGCGCCGCATAAATTCATCAACTGCCGTTACTTCAACGTATTTGTGATTGGCGATGTCTGCCAAATATTCAATCATGGCCATTCGTTGTTTTGTGATTTTATAGTTATTACTCTTTAATGCTTTAGTGGCTTCTTCGACTGCAATCATTTGTAATTACCTCCGTTAAATGTAACGATTACTATTTCACTAATGTAACACAAAAAACTAACCTTACAAACCAATGTAGCCTTCAGTTAACAAATCTAGCCAAACAAAAAGTTTAGCAAATAATTTGCTAAACTTTCAAATTACTACTATCTATATTCTTCAACAATCTCGTCAACTAAGTGCTTAGTCCGTTCCCAATTATTGTTATTAATAACATGGGCTTTTCCTTTTAATTCATCAGGCAAACTCAAATCTCGTAAGTATTCATCACTTTTAATTCGATTAGCTAAGATGCTAGTATCGTCACCACGAGCTTTCATACGTTGTAATAGTGTCCCTGAATCATCGACCTTTAAGAAAATAATCACTGCCTTGTCACCTAATTCCCGCTGATACGTAATTGCCCCAGCAGTATCAAGCACAATAGTGATTAAATCTGATTTTTGCCATGCTTGCTCCAAGCCTTCAAAGGATGATCCATACCGATTACCCGCATAAGATACTGACTCCAAGTAATGGTTATTACCGAAGGAAGCCTCTGTTTCAAAATAGTAATCAACCCCATTTTCTTCATGGATCCGAGGCTGACGAGTTGTATGTGTAATTACTTGGGTCATATTAAATTGCTTTGTTAAGTAATTTCTAACAGTTGTCTTACCGCTTCCCGCGCGCCAGTGATCACAAATACGCGTTGTTTACTCATTTTGTTGGCCAACTTTTTCTTTGGATTTAATATACTTATCTGCATCCGCTAATAACTCTCGCAAGTTATCGTACGTGAGTGTGTCATATGCTCGATCGAAAGTAAACCAACCAAATGAGTTGATTTCCTCTTCTTGACGGGTCACCTGCACGTTAGCTGGTACCCGACTAACGTAAAAATTAACGATTTTATGGTTACCATTCTTCATATCATACTCAATCGATTGCTTAAAATTAGTATCAATTGTCGTCGTTAAATCTGTCTCTTCAAAGATTTCACGAACCGCCGTTTGCATTAAATCTTCGCCGGCCTCAACGTGACCCTTAGGAAAGCCCCAAAAATCGTCAACTGCACTTTGTAGCAATAAATAGCAAACCATATTGTTTCGAATTTGATAAACAATAGCCCCACTATCGTTCTCAATAGCCATAATTAATTACTCCCCTCATTTGAGTTATCTAATTTAGCAATTGTCCGCTTCAAAAATAGCGGTGCAATAATCGTTGAGATAATAATAACAATAATAATTTCTGAGTACAATTCAGGCGCAATCAATTTTGCTGAAATTCCAATTTGCGCAATAATTAATGCCATTTCTCCCCGAGAAATCATCCCCGAGCCAACGACCATCGCACTCTGTGAACTCATTCCGGCAACTTTGGCTCCCAATGCACCGCCATACAGTTTGGTGATAATTGCCAATAATGTCATGACAATCAGAAAACCTAAATTCTCAATAACACCATCAAACTTCATATCCAGCCCAATGCTGACAAAGAAAATGGGAATAAAGAACGTGTAACCAACTGAACTTACTGAATTAGAAATTACTTCTTCATATTTGGTTTGTGAAACAGCAACTCCAGCAAAGAACGCTCCCACTACTGCACTTAAGCCAATGGCATCAGCGGTATAAGCCATCAAAAAACAAATCGATAGCGATACAATCGCAACTGATCGATAAATCGGCAGTCGTTCAGCTAGCCGTAAAATAAATGGTACTACCCACTTAACTAAAAAGACTACCGCCACAAAGAAGCAAATTTGCAATATTGTCGCTGTTGCTAGGTTAAGATCAGAATCTCCACCTACGCCAAAGACACTAACAAACACACTTAATAGGACAACCGCAATAATGTCATCAACCACTGCCGCCCCCAAAATCGTTGCTCCTTCGGGAGTATCCAGTTTTTTTAATTCTCTAAGCACTTCAACACTAATAGAAACTGATGTAGCAGCAAAAATAACTCCCCAGAAAATGGATCGTTCAAATCCTTGTCCCATAAATTGTCCATATATGTAAAATAGGACCATTGGCGCAATCACACCACACAGTGCCACTAAGATGGCGGGGCGGAAGTATTTCTTCAGCAATTCCAAATCACTTTCAATTCCAGCAATAAACATCAAGATGATGACCCCTAGTTCCGAGCCAACATGCATCAAATGGTTATTAGTTAGGATGCCTAAAATACCTGGGCCTAACAAGACACCGACTAGTAATTGACCGATCACAGCGGGCAATCCTACTCGTTGACTTAAGGCTGAAGCGAGTAAGGTCGCAATTAAAATTAACGCAATTTGTCCAACGTATTCCATAACTTCTCCGATCTAATTTCAATACTTAAATAAATAATATCATTTACAAAAAGTATCTGCCATCCCAACAGTATTCACTAGATAATGTATAATGACGGTAATTAATCTGTTACGGAGCTAATTATTTTGAAAATCAATCAATTCGCATATGTTCCTACCACTCACGATCAAATTGTTAAAGAACTTGCCGATATTCGTTTTTTAACTCCTAAAACCAAAAAAGTCTTTGACCCGGTAATGCTATACCGGCAGTTCTTAATGAAATTTATGCTTGAAAAGCAAGGTCATGCAACTCGTGAACGATTGTTAACAACGATTATGGCAACCCCTGAACAAAGTGTTGACGAATACACTAAAACCAATGCTACGATTACTCATCAGGCGTTCTATAACGTCGCTTTACAATTACTTCAATTCGAACTTGGAGTCGATTTCTCCGATTTAACTAACCCAATTCAAGTCATGCGTGATTTCGGCTTACCTGTTAGTAAAGCAGCTGATCCCTTTAACCGTGAAGCTTTAGTTGATGCTTGGTATCTAATGCTAAATACCAGAACAAAATATGGTCAAACCTTAATTGACTATTTAGCTGGCCAAGGATACTATGCTCAATTTGGAAGAGATTCCGGACTTAAAAAGCCCCTGTTCTTTAACGGAAAGGCCCAAGCGGTCTTCAATACTTCTAAACTCATTCGGGAAGTCGTTTACGTTGAAGCACCGATTGATTCAGATCATGATGGCAACCGCGATTTGGTTAAACTAGAAGTCATTCGACCAAACGAAACCAATAAAGGAATTAAAGTGCCCGTAGTATTCACTGCCAGCCCTTATGACCAAGGCACTAACGATGAGACTGCAGATAAGCTTACCCACAATGTTAGTAACGATCAGTTAACACATAAGGAACCAAATACGTTAACTAAAGATGATGTAACGGCTGCTGATCCTAACACTTCGTTGCCCCCAGAAACTAAACCTGAACAAATAACCGATACTGCTGAAGAGTCATTCACCAAGACGTGGACCTACACGCTAAATGACTATTTATTGGCCCGTGGTTTTGCTGTAGTATATTCTGCTGGCATCGGAACTAAAGACTCTGATGGTTATCGCACCACTGGAAGCATTGATGAAACGATTTCAACCACCGCTGTTATTGAGTGGTTAAGTCATCAACGAATTGCCTTCACCAATCGCACTGATAGCGTTGGCATCAAAGCTTGGTGGAGCAATGGTAACGTGGGTATGACTGGTAGATCATACCTTGGAACTTTAGCTAATGCAGCCATACTTTCAGGCGTTCCAGGTCTAAAACCGCGGTAGTCGAAGCTGGTATCTCTAACTGGTACGATTACTACCGCGAAAACGGTCTAGTAGTTGCTCCCGGTGGTTTTCAAGGCGAAGATGCTGATATTTTAGCAGAACTAACTTACTCTCGAAAGCAACGCGCTAGTGAATATCTTAAGACCAATGAATCTTGGGGACATCAACTAGCTGCTATTGAAAAAGCGGAAGACCGCAAAACCGGTGACTACAATCAGTTCTGGGATGCTAGAAACTACTTAAACTCAGATAAAGCAACCGCTGATGTTTTGTTAGTTCATGGTTTAAATGACTGGAATGTTAAGCCTTCTCATGCATATCACTTAAGAAACCTACTTAAAAATGATCACTTAACCCTTAAGACCATTCTTCACCAAGGACAACATGAATACCTAAATAATTTCCGATCAGTTGACTATTCCGATATGGTAAACCTGTGGCTAACTAACAAGTTATTCGAAATTAATAACGATGTAGACAATGTCTTACCAGATGTCTTAGTTCAAGATAACGTTAAAGAGCAAACTTGGCACCCCGTTTCTGATTGGGGATCATCTGAAACCAAGCAGTTCATCCTCAACGATGACTGGTTTACCAACATTAATAACAATAATGAATTTCATAATCAAATGGCTACTAATCAATTCAAAGAATACAGTGCCGATACCGCAAAGTGGCGCTCACAACTTTATAAGCTAACAACTTCCACAGTTGATCAAAATACTATTAAATTAGTTAGCCAGCCTTTAAATGAAGACCTCACAATCAACGGTTCAATCCATCTATCAATTAACATGACTAGTGATCAAAATATTGGCATGTTAAGCGCAAAAATTGTTGATTTTGGCGAAGCTAAACGACTAACTGCTACTCCAAACATCCTAGAGCCATTACAAATTAATCTAGGTTATAACTGGCGCAAAGATAATCTCCGTGAATTCGAATACGAAAAGAAAGCTTCACAGTACAAAAAGATTACTGATGGCCACATCAACATGCAAAATCGTCACAACAATTATCAAGTTGATGACGTTCAACCCGGAATCGCTTATCAAGTTGATTTCGATCTTGAACCAGAAATTTTCAAAGTTGCTAAAGGCCATCAAGTTGGTATCATCTTATTCTCTGCTGATCTTGATTTCACCATCCGCACCAATCAGGAAATCAACTACCAAGTCGATCTAAGTAAATCAACGATTACTATTCCAATTCAATAGAGGCTAAATTTTATGCCCGAAAAGTGGTATCATTTAACTTAAATTACAAAGGATAGGTGATAACATGCGTCAAGGAACAAAAATCATCACATTAGATAATGGCTACCATCTTTGGACTAATACTCAAGGTGAAGGCGACATTCATTTGCTTGCCCTTCATGGTGGCCCCGGTGGTAATCACGAATACTGGGAAGATGCCGCTAAACAACTTAAAAAGCAAGGGCTTAACGTTCAAGTTCACATGTATGATCAATTAGGTTCATGGTACTCTGATAGTCCTGACTTTTCAGATCCTAAAGTTAGTGAAGCAATTCTTAATTACGACTACTTCTTAGACGAGGTTGAAGAAGTTCGCCAAAAGCTTGGCATTGATAAGTTCTACTTGATTGGCCAATCATGGGGTGGCGCTTTAGTGCAAATGTACGCTGAAAAATACGGCGATCATTTGAAAGGTGCAATCGTTTCTTCAATGGTTGACAACATCACTGATTACACTGAACACTTAGCAGAAATTCGGGAAAAGACATTTACTCCTGAACAACTTGCATTCATGAAGGAATGTGAAGCTAAAAATGATTACGATAATGAAGAATACCAAGCATTAGTTGATATTCTCAACAAGAACTTCATTGACCGGAAACAACCTTCAACCCTTGATCACTTAATTAGTACCATGAATACCGATATTTACGGGGCCTTCCAAGGTGATAATGAATTTGTTATCACTGGTAAATTAGGCGAATGGAACTTCACTGATAAACTCAAAAACATCAAGGTACCAACCCTAGTTACCTTTGGTGAACATGAATCAATGCCAGTTGCTACTGGTAAACGTATGGCTGAAATGATTCCTCATGCCCAATTCGTTTCTACTCCAGAAGGTGGACACCACCACATGGTTGATAATCCGAATGTTTACTACGATCACTTGGCAACATTCATTCGCGAAGTTGAAGCTGGAACATTTAAAGGTTAATAATTTATACAAAAAGCGATGGCTGAAAAATCAGTCATCGCTTTTATTTAGGCTTCTTTATCTAAACCACTACTAACAATTAATCTATTCAGTATTATTAAGATGACAAACGCCACCATAATAAAACCAATACTACCATAATTAATGTCCTTCAATCCTGAGTTGCTAATAATGACACTTCCACTAGCCGAGCCCAATGAAATTCCTAAATTAAAGAATACTGGATTCAATGATGATGCAAACACCACTGATTGGGGATAAAATTTTTCCGCCACATCTAAAAAATGAATAGTGATTGACGATCCCAAGAAGTTGAACATCGATTCCATCAAGAAAATCAAGGTTAATGCTAACAACACATTATTATATGCAAAACCAACTGCTAGGAACAAGCAAATTTCTATAATAAAGATTGCCGGCATTTTTCGTAATCCATGATGATTAGCTAAGATTCCCGATATCTGACTACTAACGATTGAAATAACCCCAATAATGGCTAGAATCGTACTTAACATCACCGGCCCAAAGTGCAGAACATCAGTGATAATTGGGGCAATATAAGTGTGGAAAGTGTTGATTCCGGCCGACCAGAATAGCGGCACCAATACGCCCAACCAAATTAACGGATCTTTTAATAGTACTAGTGGACTTCCTTGAGCATCATCGTAATCAGCTTGTAAGTCACTAGGAAGAGATAATAGACTCAAGCCAAACGTGATGATCGATAAGATTGCCACAACCCAAAAAGCACTATGCCAACCTGCAATATGGGCAACGTAGGTTCCAACTGGTAACCCCACCACACTAGCAATACTAAAGCCAGAAAAAATCCACGCAATTGTGAAGCCGCGTTTTTCTGCTGGAGCAATCGCATTACCAAATGTCAACGCAACTGACAGTAAGGCCCCTGAAACTGCAGCCGTAACAATCCGCGCAATGACCATCATTAAATAACTGGTTGCCAGTGCACTCATCACTAGTCCAGCAATGTAAACTACCATCAATATCTTGAAGGTTTGATAATACCGAAATCGCCCCACAAACAGCGTAATTAATGGCGTACAAATTGCATAGACTAGCGCGAAAATCGTTACCAGTAAGCCCACACTCGCTAAAGAATGATTGAAAGAGTTTGCTAAATCATTTAAGATTCCCGATACTAAAAACTCACCGCACCCCAGCGTGAATGAAATCAACACCAGGATGAAGAAGCGAAGTTAAAAGATTTCATATTATCCTCTTATTCCATAAATTCGTAATTTGCCCAAGCTACAGGCATTTAACCAACTAAATTATCTTACCAGTAACCATTCAGAGAATCAATGCAACCCCGTACAAATAAAAAAGCGTGTCCTTAATCGGATACGCTTTTCTACTATTCAACAGTAATGTCTTTAATTACAACATCTTCAAGTGGCTTATCAGACGCATCACGTTCAACGCTGCTAATTTCTTTTACCACATCCATACCACTAATTACTTGGCCAAAGACTGTGTGTCTGTGATCTAACCAAGGAGTTCCACCATTCTTGTATTTTTCAACAACTTCGGCAGGATAACCAGCCCTTTCCATTTCAGAAATCATGTTCGCAGGCATGTTTTCACTTGAAACGATGAAGAATTGGCTACCATTAGTGTTAGGACCAGCATTAGCCATTGAAAGGGCTCCATTGAAGTTAAATAATTCGTTTGAGAATTCATCTTCAAATTTCGCACCGTAAATACTTTCGCCACCCATACCAGTTCCAGTAGGATCGCCACCTTGAATCATAAAATCAGGAATTACTCGATGAAAAATCACATCTTGGTAATAACCGGTTTTAGCTAATTCAACAAAGTTTTTAACCGTCTTAGGGGTTAAATCATCAAATAATTGAATTTGAATGTCCCCATGGTTAGTTGCCATAGTGACCTTAGTTCCCTTGGCATTTGCTAAATCTAATTGTGGATACATAATTTCACGCTCCTATTAAATTTCATCTTCTTCGCGATTACGAAGGCTAAGTTTTTCAACATTGAGAACCTTATCGACTAACCCGTCATAAAAACTATTCTCATGACTAACAATAATAACATTTCCTGGGAATCGGTCAATTGAACGCTTCAAAGCTTCCTTAGTTTCCTCATCCAAATGGTTAGTGGGCTCATCCATTATCAAGAAATTGCTATCTTTGAATTCCATCAAGGCTAGCTTAACCTTAGTCTGTTCCCCACCAGAAAGTTGACCAATAGGTTTGATTGCATTTTGAGCATCCAATCCACATTTAGCCAACTTAGTTCTGATTGATCTTTGATTCATCTTAGGATACTCGTCAGAAATAATTTGCATTGGAGTCATTTGATTATTATCCCAAATCAATTCCTGACTAAAATAATTAATTTTAGCTGAAGGTGAGAAACTAACATCCCCGCCCTTAGCAGGGATTTGTTGAAGAATGGTCTTAATTAACGTTGATTTACCAACCCCATTAAATCCACTAAAGCCAACTTTTTCGCCCATAGTCACTGAGAACGTTACAGGTTCCAACAATGGTTTGTTATATCCAACGGATAATTTATCAACCACCAAGGCCTCATGAGAACCAGTATCAGCATATGGGAAGTTGAAGCTAGCTTGGATATTAGTCGAAGGTGGATCAACCTTTTCCATTCGCGCTAATTTCTTCTCACGAGATTTAGCCATTGTTGACTTAGAACCAGCTTTATTCTTCCGGATAAACCGTTCAGCTTTTTCAATTTCAACTTGTTGCTTATCAAATTGTTTTTGTTGGAACTCTTCGCGCTCTTCACGTTGACGCATTGCTTTTTTGAAGCTACCACGATACTTAGTGATTTACCGAAGGCAACATTAATAATACAATTGGTGATTTGTTCTAGAAAATCATAATCATGAGAGACAACTAGTACAGCACCCTTAAAGCTATTAATGTATTCAACTAACCAATCAATTTGAGCAGTATCTAAGTAGTTAGTAGGTTCATCAAGCAAGATCACATCAGGATTAGCAAGTAGCATCTTAGCTAAAATCGCTTTTGAACGTTGACCACCTGACATCTTACCAACTAAGTGATCACGGCCAATACTATCCAAGCCTAGACCAACAATGGTTTGTTCGATTTCAGTATCAAGTTCATAAAAGTTACCGGCATCCAAGTCATCCTGAAGTTGACCAGCTCGTTCCATTAATTTATCATCGCCAGTTTCGGCATAATCTTCATAAATCTTGGTTAATTGCCGATTCTTTTCATACATATCAGCAAATGCAGTTCTCAAAAAATCAGTTAACGTCAGATCTTCTTCAACATCGGCATACTGATCTAAGTAGCCAATTTTAATATTTTTTTGCCATTTAACGTTTCCAGATAAAGGGAGGATACTTCCGGTGATGATCTTAATTAAAGTTGATTTACCAACCCCATTTTGACCAACAATTCCCATGTGATCGCCCTTTTCTAGTTGAAACTCGGCATCTTGGTACAGATCTTTTTCCGCAAAACTCATTGAAAGATCTGATACTTCTAACAGTGGCATTTAATGCAACTCCTTAATAAATTCGAAATAATCATACAAACCCATACGCTACTCCCATTTCAATTTCTAGTCAACCTTTGCAAACCGATAAAATGGTATATAATTGAAGTACTTTTTAAAAAAGGATGTTTAATTATGAACGTAAGAGAAGTCGAGTATATTACTATCCCCGTTACCAATCTTGATGCCAGTCTCAGATTTTACCATGAAGTATTTGATCTTCCCATCATTGAGTTAAATGATGCTCTCAAGGCGCCCAACTAAATAAGCACTTTATCAAGTTCAAACCAGTTGAACGAGTTGACTACCCAGTCGAATTTGGCTTCATCGATAAAGACACCATGGACAACATTCATGCTCATCTAATCAATTACTTTGTTGATATTGTTGAAGACCCTCATGAAACTAATGAACTAAGGAGAAAGGCAACTTCAATCACGATTCTGGACCCTGATAAAAATCGCATTGAAATTACCGTATTTGATTAAATGAAAACCACCTCACGCTATCTGCTAACTAAAATATTACAAATTTTAAAGTGGCTTGGGTTTGTGGCAATTTATCTAATTTCATCATCGATCTTTCAGTTAACAACTTTCTACTTAAATGATCCGGTGAAGTCTCAATATGTCTTAGGAATTGGATTAATTGCTACGGCCATCGCTTTAAGCATCGTCGGTTGGCGTTACTATCGTCAACTAGACACTGCCAATCCCCGAGGATTTAGTCATAAGTCAATGACCGCTAACAAATTGTGGTTCATGCTGGCCCTATTCATTGGTATGATGATTTTTCAATATGGTTGGGCTTGGCTAATCTCCAGTGGTATCATCAATATGCCTGAAAATCAGACAGCTGTAGCCGAGCAATCATTAAAAATGCCAATTTGGAATGGCATTTACTCCATCTTATTGGCACCAATCTTTGAAGAACTAATTTTTCGTGGCATCTACATGAACTATTTCTTTAACAAAGATAATCGATTGAATAATATTTTAGCCATGGTGACCAGTGCCTTGATCTTTGGATTTGCTCATGAAATGCAATTTGATCTTAATTGGATAATGTATTCTATCCTAGGACTGTTCCTATCTTATTCATACATTCACTATCGCGATATTCGATTTAACATCGGATTACACATGCTTAATAACCTGGCTTCATTTCTATAATTAAAAAGCAGCTGATAAGTAATTTACTTATCAGCTGCTTTTTGGTTTTACTTATGTTGATCAATTTTCTTTAACGCTTCAGCTGGAATTTGGCTACGATTAACTCGTTTGTAGTCAATCACACCTTTATGTTGTGACCAGCCAATTTTTAGATAACGGCCCTTGGTAAATTTATGTCCTTGATATGAACCAACGTGTAACTCCCGGAAATTACCATGGCGATCGTATCCTTTGATGTTATACCAATAAACATCTGGGTTATGATGACCCTTATGGGTATCAACATTAGCCAATTCACCTACCTGGCCATAATAATAATCCCGAGCCATGTTTTGATAATACAACATCCCAAAGCCAAGCGTAGCAATGATAATAATGCCAATTATCCAAGCGGAATATTTACTCATACCGTTTCCCCCTAACGTCTGCTCACAGTAAATTCTCCTATATTGTCGTAACCTTTTCAAGGAATGACTCTAGCTTTTCATCATGAGCATGCAGATACATCCCTTTAATTCCTCGTCTCAATAAGACGTTAAGCGCATTTCTCAGCAATAATTGCTTACTTTCATTAATTTCTTCATCAGTCATATCCGGCCGCCGCTTAAACACTTCCAAATCTGTCGCCTTGCTTGGATCAACTCCCAGCGCATGATCATCAGTTAAATAAAATGGCGGACCAACGATTATTCCAATATAGTTCAGATCAAACCCCTGCACCGTGTAAATGCTGCCAACTTCGTTAATTGTTTGGACTTGTTCAGCCCACGGAGTCGACGAAAAATTATACTGGTCCCATGGCAAATGAAAGTTTCCTTCATTAACTAAATGTTTACCACCATCCAAAGTTGATGGATAACCACTAGTGGCCGTCATCCGGGATAAACCAACTCGCCGATTCTGTTTGATAATTTCTTGATACATTTTCTGGGCATCGGCAAATACTCGTAAATCGTAGTCTCCAGATTCAGGCAGCTTAGTAATCGGTTGACCAGCAACCAAATTATCTAACCACGCCATTAGCTCTGAGTTAGCTTGCATCCGAAACTGTTTCTTTAAGTGAACCACCTCATGCGGATAAGGAGCCAGCAGTTCCATTAGACGCTGACTATTCCAAAAACTTTTGGTTTTTAACACCTGAGCTGGATCAAATACTACTACTGTAACCCGACTTAGCTTAATGATATCTTCTAATTGGTTATCGCCATAATAGTTATTGTAATGATCTGGTTTACTTAACAATAAGTGTGCTTCATCAATAACTGTTAAATCCACCTGCTGATTTTGCTTATGCATTTGATTGATAAACGAAGTCGGCCGTTGATAATACTTTTTTAACATTCCGGGTGTCTTACCGGCCAGCTCACGGTAGACCTTCAATAACTCTGGATGGTTGACCAAAAAATAACTATTAGGTAACTCCTGCGCTAATTTAGTAAACAATTGGTTTAAGATTACACTCTTACCCGTACCAGCATCACCCATCAACACGAAAACGGCGTGTTCATCAGTACCTTGGTAGCGATATGTGAACTTAGTGATTTGCGTTAACACTTCCGCTTGGCGGCCAGTCAACTCAATATTGGCGGAAAATGCATTTAAAGTATGGGAATCCAAATTAAAACGCCTCCAGCTTAAATAATCTGTTTTAGCCAATCAATTGCTAATTCAAACCACTTTGAGAAATGTTCATCCACGCGGTCGCCATTGACAACACCAGTATACTTGTTGCCTAATCCCATGCCATGATTACCGGATGCAAATTCATGAAGTTCAAATGGCACGTGGTGATCGGCCAGCGCGTTGGTGTATGGCAAAATGTGCTCGGTAAACGGTGTCAACTCATCTTGAACAGCGCCAAAAATAAAAGTTGGTGGTGTGGTTGACGATACTAATGTAACAATATCTTCAGTCTTAACGCCCATTCGTTCATCTAGCGTTGGTTTAATTACTGGATAACCGAGGATTGCGTAATTTGCCAAGGTTTCATGATCATTAGCGTAAGCAGCAGCCAACTGACCACCGGCAGAAAACCCAATAATGCCAAGTTTATCGACATCAACTTGGAGTTCGTCGGCATGAGCAGTTACATAATTGAACGCTGCAGCGATTGCTTGCTTCGCCCCTTCATAACTGCGATTTTCTCCTACCGGATACTTAACGACAAACGTCTGAAAAGCTTGCGTCGCAAAAGTGACAGCTACCCGCTCAGAATCACGCTCGCGAATTGGGTTATAACTACCGCCACCGATAATCACCAAACCAGGTAATTTTTCATCAGTATTGCTTTGATATATATCTAATAAACTAATTTTTTGATCATCTAGGGCAACCGTTTCAATTTTCATAATGTCACTCCTTAATAAAGTTAATCATGGTTGTTAGCCAATTGAATTTCTTGATATGCAAAGAACGCAAAAGCACCTATTCCAATCACTAATTTTAACAATCTATAATTCAGTGTAGAAAAATTCAACAAGCTATCTGAATATGTAAATATTAATTTTAAACATGCAATTTGAAAAATAATCATAATCGCTAATTTGGGTGAGTTGTTTGTGAGCATTCATGTATCTCCCAACATTCTATATTAATTTAAGACTAGCATAAATCTGGTATTATCAACAATTATTTTCCATACAAAAAAGTTCCACACCTTCGTGCGGAACCCTTCTATAAATTAATCAACTAATTTACCAACAACTTTTAATTTACCTAAAATTGATTTTCCATGCGGGGTGCCCTCAATTTCTTTTGAAAGATCCTTACCAGCAGTTACCCCCATAATGCTTACCGTACTGCCATGATTCTTCATGCGTCACATCATAAACTAAACCATCAACTGCCACATATGCTCGGCGACCGTTGCCATCAAATTGAGCAAGTTCCTCACGAGTAAATGTTTTCAAATCATCATCAGCCATCGGTTAACATCCCCATTCATTATTTACCTTCATTCTAGCTAAGTTCCAATTGATAGTCCAAGGAACCAGCTTGGAAATAATTCAGAGGTCAATGATTACTTAACTTCAACAGTTTTAGTGCTAGTTGATTCATTGGTAGTAACCTCTGAGCTTTGCTTATCGCCCATTACTAAGTTCAAAATAATAGCACTGATTGCGCCAACCGTGATGGGTGATCCTAGCAAGTATTGAACCATTTGAGGTAATGAATTCATTACTGAAGTTGGTAATAAGATAACCCCCATTGTTAATACAATAGGAATACCAAGAATGTAAGTTGTACTTTCGGTCATTTTTAAGTTTCGAATGACATTAAGTCCATTTAACATAATGATGACACAGATAATTGCAAAAATCCCACCGATGACTGGAGCAGGAACAACTGATAAGAATGCTGATAGCTTACCAAAGAATCCTAAGCCAATAAACCAAACACTTGCTGCCATGAAGACCCGTTTGCTGGCAACTCCCGTAATCGAAACAATTCCGGCATTGGTTGAGTAACCTGTCATTGGCGTAGTTCCCAAGAATGCAGCGACCAAACAACTAATTCCTTCACCAATAATGCCCATATTCCATTGCTTTTTAGAAAGGGGTTCTCCAATAATCGCACTCATCGCAAACCAAGTTCCGGTGGTTTCCGTTGTTAATACCATATAGATGACCACAAACGTTAAGATAGCAGGTAATGAAAAATGAAAACCGTAGTGGAGCGCTGTGAATTTAGGTAAGCTAACCCAGCTAGCCTGGCCAACTACTGACCAATCAACCATTCCTTTTGATGAAGCAAATACCGTGCCAATAATCAATGCAATGACAATTGAACTGATTCTAAATAACTTCTGAAATTGTGGCATTCTCAAACCAATGGTAATAGCTAACAGCATTGCACCACCGGTGACAGCCGCAACCTGAATGTTTTGATCAACGTTACCAGCAGCTTTGAAAATATTATCATTCAAGGCTGACGGCAATAATGACAAGCCAACACAGGTAATGATTGTACCGCCGACTAAGGCAGGCACTAATTTGTTAATCACTTTTTGGTAGATTCCTGAGACTCCTAAAGCAATTAAGATTAACGCCCCAATCGCAATTGATCCTAGTACGGTTCCCATCCCACCATTAGCGGCGCCATAGGCAGCATAAATTCCAACTACCGCCCCAATGGGAACAAATGAAGGCCCCTGAGATATCGGGACTTTTAAAAAGAACTTGGTTTGTATGATAGTTCCAATTCCACAAGCCAAAAATGCCGCTTGGAGAAAGCCTGTTTTTGATCCAGTGTCATTGATAATAGTCCTGCCATAATCAATGGTGGCACATAGACGTCCATCGCTAAAACGTGTTGTAGACCTAATAAACCAGATTGAAAGTAAGAAACCTTATCCTCTGGACCATATAGCAAACCATTTTCTTTATTTGTCATCGATATCCATCTCTCCTTTTAGGTAAAACGCGAACATTATTTTATAATAAAAATATAGCATTCGTTATTTGTTGTTCACAAGTATAGTTTATTAAATTCAGTTTTTCAAGCTATTTTTCAATTTAATTCATTTAAATGTTCGTGTTTTGCCATTTATCGTTGGCACAAGCGGTAGATTAAGACCGAAAGTATTCGGAATCTTGCTATTATTTTTCATTACCAAGTCCTTCAACATGCAAATATTCGCTTGACTGTTTTTAAACCTTACATTATGATTAGAAATATCAAAAAACGAAAGGAAAGACTGTCCTTATGAATAAGATTACTCTCCGTCTTTGGCAACTCCGGTAATCAAGCCTCATCTCACACAGATGGCGCTTGATCTCTTTGCGATGATTAAAGCGCATCTGTGCCGGCAGTGTTTCTAACAACGCAACGGTCTGTACAGGTGTTAACCTTGGCAGACCGGAAAAAAGCAACTCGGTTTTCCATGCCGAGTTGCTTTTTTTATCTCTAAATTAAATTTAAAAATTTATATTAAAGGAGAACCATCATGACAAAACGAAGTTATCCACTGCTCACCGCTATTATTATTTTATTAGCTTTTCTAGGCTATGCGTTCTTTGCTGAAAAGAGTGACTTGAATGCTAATAAGGAAAAAACGCCTACTGTTGGCATCTTACAATTAATGTCTCATCCAGCCCTAGATTCAATTCATCGAGGAATTGTGGCCGGTTTGAAAGAAGAAGGATATGTACCTGGCAAAAACATCCACATTGATTTTCAAAATGCTCAAAATGATCAAAGTAATTTAAAGACCATGAGTACCAAGTTTGCTAATGAAAATGCAGACCTTTCAATCGGAATTGCAACTCCCTCTGCTCAAGCTTTAGCTAACAGTATTTCTGATAGACCCGTCATTTTAGGTGCGATTACTGATCCTAAAGGTGCTGGACTAGTTAAAAACAACCAGCGCCCTGGCGGTAATATTACGGGAGTTTCCGATCAAGCTCCATTAAAGAGACAGTTAGGATTAATCAAACGCTTAATGCCTAATCTAAAAACATTGGGAATCATCTACACTTCAAGTGATGATTCTGCAGTCGCTCAATACAAAATGTTTAAAGCCCTTTGTGAGCAGGAAAACGTTAAATTAAAGGCCTACTCAATCGCTAACACTAACGATTTGAATCAGGTTGCCCAACAGGCTGTTAACTCGGTGGATGCCATCTATGTACCAACGGACAACACCATCGCTGGTGCCATTTCTACCTTAGTTGGAGCTGCAGGTCAAGCTGGTGTTCCTGTCTTCCCTGCTGTTGATACGATGGTCAAAGCTGGTGGAGTTGCTACTTACGCAGTTGACCAATATCAACTCGGAGTTGCCACCGGTAAAATGAGTGGTGAAATTCTCAAAGGCAAGAAGAAACCATCAACCACCCCAATCAAGTACTTCAAAAAGGGTAAATTAATTATCAATGAACGAGCTGCTAAACGGTTCAATATCCATATTCCCGCCTCATTAATGAAAGAGGCGCAAACGAAAGGAGAGATCGTCAAATGAGTATTCTAGTATCCGCAATCGGTCAAGGCCTCACATGGGGGATCGTTGGAATAGGATTATTCCTAACCTTCAGAATTTTAGACTTCCCTGATATGACAGTTGAAGGAACATTTCCAATGGGGGCTGCTACCGCAGTCGCTGCCATCTACCACGGTTTTTCTCCATTAGTTGCAACGTTATTGGCCTTCTGTGTCGGAATGTTGGCTGGGTTAGTAACTGGCTTGCTTTACACCAAGGGTAAAATTCCTGTGTTATTAGCCGGAATCCTAACTATGACCGCTGCTTACTCAATCAACCTGAGAATAATGGGCCGAGCTAACCTTTCGCTATATGGAAAGAACAGCCTGCTAGACTTATTTAAGGGACTCCCCCCTTACTTTAACAGTGTGTTTCTTGGCATGATCGTGATTGTCATTGTTACTGCCTTAATCATTTATTTCTTACAAACTAATCTAGGCCAGGCATTTATTGCTACTGGTGATAATTCAACCATGGCTCGCTCATTAGGAATCAGCACCGACGCCATGCAAATTATGGGCTTAAGTGTTTCCAATGGTTTGATTGCCTTAGGTGGCGCTTTAGTTGCCCAAGAAAACGGCTTTGCTGACGTTAACATGGGCATCGGCATCATCGTGGTGGCACTTGCCTCAATCATCATTGGTGAAGTTGTTTTTGGTGAACTAACTATGAACGAACGCTTAATCGCCGTAACTATCGGTAGTATTTTGTACCGATTCGTAATTCTAATTGTGTTGCAACTTGGTTTCAACGCCAACGACTTAAATTTAATTTCAGCAATCGTACTGGCAATCTGCATGATGTTCCCAGCTTTCGAAAAGCGCTTTAACCTAAAACGATCATTATCAAGGGGGATTAGTAAACATGAGTGAACCTATTTTTGAATTAAAAGATGTAGTGGTAACCGTAAACCAGGGAACCCCCGAAGAAATCAATATTATGGACCACGTGAACCTTAAAATTTATGCTGGTGATTTTATTACCGTCCTTGGTTCAAACGGAGCAGGTAAATCAACCTTATTCAACATCATTGGTGGTGACTTAAAAGTTACCAGTGGTGAGATTCTCCTTCACGGTAAAGACATTACCTCGATGTCAGTTGAACACCGGACAAAGTTCTTAAGTCGGGTCTTCCAAGATCCAAAGATGGGAACTGCTCCTAGAATGACCGTTGCAGAAAATTTACTACTATCCAAAAAGCGTGGTCAATCACGCGGCTTAGGTGCTCGAAAACTTAAACAAAGCATGGCCGAATTTGAAGAAATTACTAAAACTATGCCAAACGGACTTGACCAACGACTTAACACCCCTACCGGTGATTTGTCAGGTGGCCAACGTCAAGCTCTTAGTTTCCTAATGGCAACTATCAAGCGGCCTGAAATTCTGCTGCTAGATGAGCATACCGCTGCCCTTGATCCTCAAACTTCTGCTGAGTTAATGCACGCCACAAATATGCGGATTACTGAAGATAAACTGACCTGTCTGATGATCACACATCATCTAGAAGATGCCCTGACCTATGGCAATCGGTTAATTGTATTGGACCACGGTAAAATTTCATATGATGTTAACGACGGTGACAAGGCAGCGCTAACTAAAGAAAAATTACTATCTTTTTTTAATGATATTGATGGCTAAACATTGATTAGCAAAGGAGTCCTATAAATCGGGCTCCTTTTTTATTATGCAAAAACGGCTCAGATATTTGACTTATATTATTAATCTTGATATTGTTATATTCGAAAAGTGACACGATGTCACTTACGTAATTATGAAAGGAGTGCAGCAATGCCCACGACAACTTTTGAAAATCTCAAGGATCAAAAAAGGGCCGTAATTACCAATGCCCTTATTACTGAGTTTAGTGAATATTCTCTAAAAGATGCCCAAGTAGCTCGAATTATTAAAACTGCCGGCATTGCACGAGGGACATTTTATAAATACTTTTCTGATATCACGGATGCTTATAACTATGTCTTTCACTTAGCACTTGCTGATTTTCACATGGGTTTTAATCATATCTCAGAAGAAAACTTCAATCTCGATGCCTTCATTGCTTCCATCTCAACATTTATCGATCAAGTAGTTGATAGCCGCTTCTATCAGTTGTTAAAACAGCATTATTTGTACAACGAAAGTAGTTATCAGCAACATACCCTGTCCGGTATGGACCGGATAACTAACTTGTCACCATTAATATGGACGGTTGCCACCCTTAGCCACGAAGCTATTAAGGAACTACTTGTCTTCCCCGGCCAAAAGAACCAAATTATCCAAAAACTTACTATTAGTCTTAAAAATCTCACTTAGGAGGATTTGCTATGTTTTTAGCTTTAAAAGAAATGAAACGCGAAAAGTTGCGTTATGGTTTAATCATCTCAATGGTTGTCTTAATTGGTTACTTAATCTTTATCCTGACTAGCCTTGCAATTGGTTTAGCTCGTCAAAACACGCTCACAATTGATTCATGGGATGCTAAAACTGTGATTATGAATAAAGATTCCAATATCAGTCTTGATCAATCAATGATCACTAAAGACCAAGTTGGTAAACTAAATCGTAATCAAGCTTTGATTGGTCAAACCCCAGTGGTTACTAAAGCGACTAATCGCAAAAATGAATCTGCTCGCTTTTTAGGAACTAAATCTAACCAATTCATTTATCAACAGCTTAAATTAATCGATGGCCATCGTCCTCAAAATACTAACCAAGTTGTGGTTGATGATCAATTCAAAACTGACGGTTATAAGCTTGGGGATAAAATTGTTATGAATTCAAATTCTGAAAAATATGAAATCGTCGGCTTTATGCATGATCAAAAATATAGTATTGCTCCTGTTATCTATGGCAGTATCAGTACTTGGCAAAAATTAAAGGGCGTCAATCCCAATATTATCGGTAGCGGCCTGATTATTAAGGGCAACAATCCTAAGTTTGATCAAAAATACCTTAAAAGTTATTCAATGAACACCTTCATTAATAAACTCCCTGGATACTCTGCTCAAAACACCACGTTTGGCTTTATGATTGGCTTTTTGATGGTCATTTCATTAGTGGTAATTGCAGTCTTTCTCTATATTCTAACCATGCAAAAATTAGCCAACTATGCCGTGCTTAGGGCGCAAGGAATTCCGTCTAAAGTCCTCGTTAGGGCAACCATCGCCCAATCACTCATTATCGTAATTAGCGGGTTAGTAATTAGTGGCGTGCTTACCCTGCTAACTGCTCAATCCATCCCAATTGGAGTTCCAATGTACTTTGATGTTCCTATTCTTTCTGGCGTCACCATCGCGATGATTTTAATTTCCATCATCGCAGCCCTGATTCCAATCAGAACTATTGTTAAAGTTGATCCCGTTACCGTAATTGGAGGATAAAAAATGACATCTCTTAGTTTACAAAACGTCAATAAAGAATTCGGCTCCGGTACGAATCATGTTCAAGTGTTAAATAATATTAACTTCACAGCGAATCCTGGTGAATTAAGCCTAATCATTGGCCCTTCTGGTTCAGGAAAAAGTACCTTTTTAACCATCGCAGGCGGCCTACAGACCCCTACTAGCGGCGAAGTCATTATTGATGACCAAGCAATTAATCAGCAAAGTACCAAGCAACGGGAACAAACCCGCTTAACTAAGATTGGGTTTGTTCTACAGGCCTATAATTTAGTTCCTTACTTAACGGTTAAAGAACAATTCACCCTAGTTGACCGCGTTAATAAAAATGGTAATTTATCATCTTCAGAATTAGACAAATTATTGGTTTCACTTGGAATTGACAACCTAATAAATAAGTATCCCAATGAACTATCTGGTGGTCAAAGTCAACGAGTTGCTATTGCTCGCGCACTGTATCCAGATCCCGAGATTTTACTTGCTGATGAACCGACGGCTGCCCTTGATAGCGCCCGAGTTATCGAGGTCGGTAAGCTTCTGCAGACATTAGCTCACCAGAATGGTAAAACTATCATTGTCGTTACCCACGACCAACGACTTGAACAATTTGCGGATAACATTTATCAAATTATGGATGGTACTATTAACAAACAATAAAATAAGACGTCATGAAAATGATTATTTTCATGACGTCTTATTTTTATACACACTAGATTATTTGTTTTCGCTTTCTTATAAACAATCACGTATATTGAACTCTGGTTTTGTTTAACTTACAATGAGCTTAGAAAAAGAAAAGGAAGTGATTCACATGCAAAATAACAAAGCTAAGCCTAAACGAAGATTTAAAATGCCTTCGGCGTACACCATATTATTCTTGATTATCATTTTAGTTGCTATTCTTACTTGGATAATTCCTGCCGGACAGTATTCTACTGACAAGGCTGGTAATATTATTGCGCATACTTATAGATCAGTTGCCTCAAACCCTCAAGGAATTTGGGATATTTTTGCGGCACCGATTTATGGAATGATTGGTAACGATAAAACTGAAGGTGCCATTTCAGTTTCCTTATTTATTTTAGTAATTGGTGGATTTTTAGGAGTAGTTAACCAAACCAAAGCTCTTGATGATGGAATTGCATCTGTCGTTAAGAAAAACAAGGGTAAAGAAAAATTATTAATTCCAATTCTAATGATTCTATTTGCTCTTGGGGGTTCAACTTACGGAATGGCTGAAGAAACCATTGCCTTTTATCCGCTTCTAATTCCTGTAATGATTGGGGTTGGCTTTGATTCATTAGTTGCTGTAGCAATTGTATTAATTGGATCACAAGTTGGTTGTTTAGCTTCAACCGTTAACCCATTCGCAACTGGAGTTGCTTCACAAGCCCTAAACATTTCTCCAGGTGACGGAATTTTCTCGCGAATCATTCTCTTAGTGATCGTTCTAGTAATTAGTATCTTCTTTGTATACCGGTATGCTTCAAAGTTGAAAAGAACCCTAAGGAATCATTAATTTTTGATCAACGTGAAGCTGACCTTAAGCGATTTGCTATTAATGACCAAAATACTGATGCCAACAATGAAATGACCGGCAGACAAAAAGCTGTTTTATGGTTATTTGGTTTAACTTTCTTAATTATGATCATGGGCTTGATTCCATGGGACTCAATTAATTCAAGCTGGACATTCTTCAATGATTTCACTAAGTGGTTGACTGGAATTCCAGTTCTTGGAAACTTAATTGGTAGTAACTTAACTCCATTTGGTTCATGGTACTTCACTGAAATTACAACCCTCTTCTTCTTGATGGCTGTGATTATTATGTTCATTTTCAAAATGAAAGAATCAACATTCATTACAGCATTCATGAACGGAATGAATGACTTCATGGGTGTTGCCATTGTGGTTGCTGTTGCCAGAGGTATTCAAGTTATCATGAACGACGGTAACATTACCGCAACGGTTCTTCATTGGGGTGAAAGTGGTCTTTCAGGATTAAGTTCCGTTGTCTTTATTATCCTGACATACATTTTCTATATTCCAATGTCATTCTTAATTCCATCAACATCTGGACTAGCTGCAGCTACCATGGGAATTATTGGCCCAATGGGTAAATTCGCTGGGGTTGATCCAAGTCTAGTAGTGACTGCTTATCAAAGTGCATCTGGTTGGGTAAACTTAATTACCCCAACTTCTGGTGTAGTTATGGGTGCCTTAGCCATTGCTCATGTTGACATTACTGTTTGGTGGAAATTCACCTTTAAATTAATGGCCTTGCTACTAATTGCAACTGCTATCTTCTTAGGAGTCATGGCTGTTATTTAATTAATTAGGAGGAAACAGAATATGGAACAAATTGTAACTGAAGCACATCACGTTGCCGCTGTTGAGGCTTTGAAACGCTTGATTAGTCAAAAATCAGTTTATGATGAATCAACTGTATCTGACACAACCCCATTTGGTGTAGGAATTGATGATGCCTTAACCGAAGTTCTTAAGATTGCTTCTGAATTAGGATTTAAGACTTTTAAGGCCCCTACTGGTCACTATGGCTACGCTGAAATTGGTGAGGGTGACGAAACATTTGGAATTATCGGTCACGTCGATGTGGTTCCTGCTGGTGACGTCAACGATTGGGATCATGATCCCTTTGATGGCTATGTAGAAGACGACAAGGTGTTCGGTCGTGGCTCTCAAGATGATAAGGGCCCATCAATTGCTACCATGTTTGCTGTCAAAGCATTGATGGATGCTGGTTATCATTTCAACAAGAAGATTCGCTTCATTTTCGGAACTGACGAAGAAACCCTTTGGCGGGGGATCGCAGTTTATAACGAAAAGGAAGCCCCTATCGACATGGGAATTGCACCAGATGCCGAATTTCCATTAATCTACGCTGAAAAAGGCTTGGATCAAGCATATCTAGTTGGTCCTGGGATGGATAATTTCAAGATTGATTTGCAAGGTGCCTTCAACGCCGTACCTGCTAAGGCAGCATACAATGGTCCCAAACTTGATGAGGTTAAAGAAGCCCTTAATAATCATGGCTTCTCATTTGAAGACCATGATGATCAAGGGATTGTGGTTACTGGTAAATCAGTGCATGCCATGCTTGCACCAACAGGAACTAACGCGGTCTTAAGACTAGCAATTGCCTTGGATGATGTATTTCCAAGTCCTACGCTTGATTTCATTGGTAAGTTATTTAAGGAAGATGCAACAGGAACTAATGTCTTGGGTGATATTTCTGATGATCAATCAGGACATCTCACCTTCAACATCTCTAGTCTAACCATCAATGAACAAGAAACCCGTATGCAAATTGATATGCGAATTCCGGTTACTATCGAACGCGATGATTTAATCAGTAAATTAAACGACCGCGTTAAGGAATTTGGTTTACACTATGAGGCCTTTGACTACCTTGCTCCCCTATACGTACCAACTGATTCAAAACTAGTAAAAACATTGATGCAAGTTTACAAAGATATAACTGGAGATGACACCCAACCTCAAGTGTCTGGTGGGGCAACCTTTGCTCGGACCATGAATAATTGTGTCGCCTTTGGCGCAATGCTTCCTGATGTCCCAGATTTCATGCATCAAGTTAATGAAAACTGGCCTTTAAAGAGTATGTATAAAGCTATGGATATCTATGCAGAAGCCATTAAAGAACTATGTACTGACTGAAATTGAACCACATTTTTAAGCTAAATATTAAGAAAGTATTAAGTTTAAAATGTTTACTTTCTGCAACTAGCGTCTCAAATGCCGTAATTACAGCGTTTGAAGGCGCTTTTTTTATTTATTTTACTATTAGCAAGAAAATTTATATTATCATTAAAAAATCGTTTACATCCTCCGCGGTAACGGTTTCATTAACTATTTGAAAAAACTAATTAATCCGTTTTCACAACTAATTTAAAAGGGTTGACCTTCTATGTTTCACCTCATATAATTGTATCTTGTTTCGCAATGGATTTTTATTAGATAGAAATGAGGAAGAGTCTTGCAATTTTTAGTACTGCTATTAGGTATTGCTTTACTTTTACTATTAATTATTAAAGTAAAAATGAATACCTTCGTAGCATTAATCCTAACCGCATTTATTGTTGCACTTGGTTTAGGTATGAACCCTGCTGACGTTCCCGGCACCATCACTAAAGGTATCGGTAGCGCCATGGGCGAACTTGCCGTGGTCTTCAGTTTTGGAGCCATGATTGGTCGTTTAGTATCTGATGCAGGTGGATCATACAGAATTTCGGAAACTCTAATCAACTTTTCGGTAAGAAGAGATTGCAGCTTGCTGTAGTTGTTGCTTCGTTTATTATCGGGATTTCGATGTTCTTTGAAGTTGGTTTAGTTCTATTAACTCCAATCATCTTTGCCGTTGCTCTTGAAGCTGAAATCCCTTTGCTTTACTTAGGAATTCCTATGTTAGCTGCCTTGTCAACTACTCAAGCCTTCTTGCCACCACAACCAGCACCTACTGCGGTTGCTATGGCAATGGGCGCAAGTACTGGTAAGGTATTGCTGTTTGGGTTGATTGCCGCTATTCCAACAGTTATCATTGCTGGTCCGGTATTCACGAAACTTGCCCAACGTTATGCTCCGAATGCATTCAAGGTCAAGCATGAATTACCTGCCCTTGGTGAAATGAAGAAATTTGATTTAAATGAAACTCCAGGATTTGGAATTTCGATTTTAACATCACTATTCCCAGTTATCTTTATGGGTCTTTCTACTATCTACTCAATGGTATTTAATGGTGGCGATACCGCAGCTGAGCGTCATGGCTTTGCCGCCATCATGAACATGATTGGTACGCCAACCACAGCAATGTTGCTTTCGTTATTATTTGCAATGTGGTCAATGGGAGTTCACCAAAAGAAAACTGCTAAGCAAATTGGTGACACTCTTAATGAAGCCATCAAATCAGTTGCTGTATTATTGATGATTATTGCTGGTGGTGCCGCATTCAAACAGGTTCTACTTGATGGTGGAGTCGGTACTGCCATTCAACACGCCATGGCTAATGTTTCATTATCACCAATTATCTTGGCTTGGTTAATTGCTGCAATCTTACGAGTATCCCTTGGATCAGCTGCCGTTTCTTCATTAACAGCTGCCGGTTTAGTTATGCCACTAGTTGCTGCTACCCACGCTGATCCAGTAATGATCACCTTAGCCATTGGGGCTGGTTCAATTGCCGCATCTCATGTTAATGATGCTGGTTTCTGGATGGTTAAAGAATACTTTGAATTAGACGTTAAGCAAACACTCCAAATTTGGACGGTGCTTGAAACTGTTATCTCAGTGGTTGGTTTGATTATGGTACTAATTATTAATGCAGTTGTTAATTAGTATCCATTAACCATTGAATTAAAATTATTAATTATCATTTTAAAGCGGTAAGCCAGAGATCGATATTCTCTGGCTTACCGCTTTAATTTATCCAAATTCCTAGTGAAGATATAAGATAGTAATGATATACTTTTAATCGTAATTTATAACGATTATTGAAATGGGGGGATTGATTGGCACATAAAGAACAGCGCACGATTTTTTACCGTAATTTTACCGATGATGTGGTAACCCTAGCTCACCAGGAATATCAAACTCCGGCAAACTTTCGTTACCACCATTCAAAGCTATTCGCTTTAGCTAGCTACCTATTGCAAACCATTGTCAGAATTATCGCCGCCCCACTTGGCTTATGGATCATGCACACTAGGATTAAAAATAAAGTCATTTTAAAGCCATATCGCAATCAAGCAGTTTATATATATGGAAATCATACTGCCCCACTTGGTGATGTGTTCAAGCCCTTTCGGATAGCTCATAGGTTAAATATTATCGTGGCCCCAGCCAACCTTAAGTTACCAATTCTTGGACCTTTGCTGCCAATGGGGGGAGCAATTCCGATTCCCAATAGCCTCCATCAGTATCGAGGATTTTTAAACGAAATCGCTAATTCAATTGACCACCAAAAAACATTATTTATATATCCTGAAGCCCATGTTTGGCCTTATTCAACCATTATTCGGCCATTTGATGATGCGTCATTTCGTTATCCGATACAAAATCCGGCACCAGTTTTTTGTATGACCACCACTTATCAAAAATCACGATGGCATAAGAAGCCTGAGGCTATCGTGTATTTGGATGGTCCATTTTACCCAGATGAAAATCTCAGTCTTAAGCAACAACAGCGTCAATTAAGAGACGCCGTTTTTAATCAGATGACTAAACGTAGCAAACTGAACAATTATGAATACATCAAATACATGAAACGTTAATCCAATAATATATAAGTTAAGAGGAATTTATTTATGACTTCTAGAACCATTCCGATATTCTTTTCAGTTAATGATCGTTACGCAGCTCCACTAGCAGTAGCCATTGCATCATTAATCAAGCATGCTAACTCTAAAGATACCCACTATGACTTAATTGTCTTATACCAAGAATTATCACAAGCAAACCAGACCAAACTCGCGTCATTGGCCACTAATAATATTACCATTCGCTTTATTGCGCTTGATGACAAATTTGGCAGCCGGTTCGATAATGATCAAAACACCTTGCGAGCTGATTACAAAACCTTAACCATCTATTACCGGTTATTTATCGCTGATATGTTCCCAGAATTTGATAAAGCAATTTATGTGGATGCTGATATCATTCTGCGCGACGACATTGCTAAATTATATGCTATCGATTTAATGGATAGCATCGTTGGAGCAACTAATGACCGCTTCATCGCAACCGATCCAGTAGTGGCAGCATATGCAAATGATGCTGTTGGCATTAGCAGTCAACTATACGTTAACTCTGGGGTTTTATTAATGAACCTCAAGAAATTCCGCGATACCAAGTTTACTGACCAGTTCTTGGAATTACTAACCACTTACCACTTCACACTTATTGCACCTGACCAAGATTACTTAAACGCAATTGCTAAACATGATATTTATCAATTACCTATGGACTGGAATTTAGAAACTGCTGCCATGCCAGAAGAATTCAAACCCGCCCGCTTAGTGCACTACAATTTATTTGAAAAACCTTGGCAATACAAAATGTTCCCTTTGCTGATGAATTCTGGTCAGCGGCTAAACAAACTCCTTATTATGAGGAATTAACTAACGAACTAGCCTCAACCACTGATGAAGTCCGGGCTTCAAATGATCAAAAAGCTGGTAAAATTATGCGTCTCGCTAAGGAACTGGTTAATGACCAAATTACCCTCAAAAGCGTATTAGCTAACAATGAAAGTAAGTAGTGACCTCTATGGCTAATTCAAAAGAAGCAGTTATTCAAAATATTCAAAAAGCCGTCGCAGCCGAAAAATTCCATAGTAAAGTCGAAGTTAACGACCCGATCGTTTCGCTTTCGGATATTCGAGATGTCTTAAACTCATATGTAAGTGAGCAATCAACTCTTTCGTATAAGTTCAAACGATTTCTAGCAATGATCACCATTAACAACGTTACCAGAGCGGTTAATCGAAAGACCGAAATTATCGGTGTTGAGAAAATCAGCCACCTTAACCAAGCTGGAATTGTGACAAGCAATCATTTCAATCCATTGGAAAATACTGCTGTTAGAAAGGCCGTTTACAAAGCTGGCTATCATAATAATATGGCAATTGTTAGCCAAGCCAGCAATAATAAAATGAATGGCATGTTAGGATTCTTTATGAACTACGCAAATATTATTCCGATTGCTAATATTCATAATTATTTAGGACATGACTTTCTCGACCTAGTAAAACAGCAATTAAATGATGGTAATCCTGTTTTAATCTATCCTGAACAAGAGATGTGGTTCAATTACCGAAAACCCCGGCCACCGCAGCGAGGTGCCTATTTCTACGCAGCCACTTTTAACGTCCCCATCATTTCTTGTTTCACCGAAATCATTGATTTAGGTATTCCCGATTCATCAACAACGAATTTTAACAAAGTTCAATATCGCGTCCATGTACTTGATCCCATTTTTCCAGATCCTGACTTAGACGTTAAGCAAAATAGCTATGCAATGATGCAAAAAGATTATGACCAAAAAAGACAAGCCTACGAGTTAGCCTATAATAAACCACTAACTTATGACTTTGAGCCTGACGATATTGCAGGTTGGCACGGCTAAACACATTTAGGAGATTCCACTATGTCTAACGCACATTCAAAATTGAATGTATCAGATTTTTTCGCTCTTATAAAATTAATTAAACCTCGGTATCTGTACCTAGTCCTAGGAACTGTGTTAGGGGCAATTGCTGTCGGATTGCAACTATTAGTTCCTATGCTGGCTAAGGACTTGTTAAACCATATTCCCCAAGGGGTAAATTTTCATCTATTATTAATGGTTGGAATTCTATTTGTATTTAGCATCGTGTTGGGAGCTCTTTCCGGGAGCTTTCTAGGCTTTTTTGGTGAAGATGTTGTTTATCGATTACGGGAACGTTTATGGAGCAAAGCACTATCCCTATCGATTCCATACCTGGATAATCACCAGTCTGGTCAAATTGCTTCCCGAATCACTAATGATTCAATGCAAGTCAAAAACTTGCTGGCTGACTCACTGCCCCGCATGGCGACTTCGTTGCTTCAACTGGTAGGGGCCTTAATCTTAATGCTTCTAATGGACTGGAAAATGACTGCAATTATGTTCATAACCATCCCTTTAATTTTGCTAATTCTCTTACCAATTTTTCGATTATCATCAGCCGTTGCACGTAAGCGCCAAGATGCCCTTGCTACCCTCAATGGTAATATCAGTGAAGTTCTTAATAATGTGCGCTTAGTTAAATCATCCACTGCTGCTAAAGTGGAACAAACCAATGGTTCTAAGCATATGCGCAAGTTGTATCAATTAGGAATTAAAGAAGCCATTTACGATTCCGTTATTGGCCCCACCACTGGAGTCATGATGCTGGCACTAATTGTGGCCGTTTTAGCATATGGAATCTACCGTATAAGTCTGGGTTCAATGACCACCGGAACTTTGATGGCCTTTTTAATGTACATGGTTCAATTAATTGTACCGTTTACTACCTTAGGACAATTCGTAACTGAGGTGGCAAAGGCCAGTGGCGCTACAACTAAAATTCAAGAATTGCTAAATGTAACTGAAGAAGATACTAATTCCGGTTTGAACGTGAATGTTGCTAATAAATCACTAACTATGGATGACGTATCATTTTCGTATGATACGGGCCCAGAAGTTCTTCATAATGTTTCATTCACCGCTAATGCTAACGAAGTGGTCGCATTTGTCGGTCCTTCAGGGAGTGGTAAGACCACAATTTTCAGCCTAATCGAACGTTTTTATCAGCCAACCAGTGGCGGAATTTCATTAGGCGATAACAACCTTAATGATGTCAATCTAACCCATTGGCGCAATCAACTAGGGTTGGTCGGTCAAAGTGCAAATATTATGTCTGGTAGCATTCGTTATAATTTAACCTATGGTCTTAATAAACCCGCGACTGATGAAGATCTTTGGCAGGCACTAGAATTGGCCTCAGCTAAGGAATTTGTCGCGGCCATGCCTGATCAGCTTGATACTTACATTGGCGAAAACGGCACTAATATTTCTGGAGGTCAGCGACAACGACTGACCATTGCTAGAGCATTTGTTCGTGATCCAAAGATTTTAATGCTTGATGAAGCAACAGCTAGTTTAGATCCAGAATCAGAACAAATGGTGCAAACCGCCCTTAATAAGTTAATGCACAAACGGACGACTTTGGTAATCGCTCATCGCATCAATACCATCATTGACGCTGATAAAATTTACTTTATTGAAAATGGCCGTATTAGTGGTTCTGGTAATCACAGTTATTTGTTAAAACATCATCCGCTATATCGACAATATTTTGAAAATCAAATCAAAAAAGCGATTCGCCTATTCAGGTTCCTGAATAATGCGATTCGCTTCATCATAAATATCATCATAATCATGAAGGCCCAACTCAGTTTGGACCTTTTTTTGTTCCCAAGGTTTTACCGCTACTGTATGTGGAACCGGCCAGGCAACCCAATTAGCACTAAAATGGTGGAATACCGTTTCTGATTGAACCCCATGCTGTTCATTAAACCGGCTAGCGACTAATCGTTTCTTATGTGAATATCGATTTAATGCCGACTGATCTGGCATCAACATGGGACGAATTTTACATAAATGGCGACACTTCTCCAATAAATGTGTCTCTTTAATCAAATCTAAATTCATTAATAATACGCCTGAATTTACATAATCAAACTTTTTCATTTGATGATGAAAGAACCACTTACCATAGTAATCAAGCACGCCGACAAGTTCAGTATCACTTAAATCTTGATGGTAAAAATCTGCAAATGATTTTCGACACAACACATCCGCATCCAAGTATAGAATTCGCCCATTAAGTTCAGGGACCAAATCTGCATATAATCTAAGCATACTGTATGGTGTGAAAAACGTGTTGGCATTAGCCGTTAGCTGATTATTAGCCACTAATTCACTAATATCAAGCTTCGTGACGGTACTTTGAGGATCATGCTGATTAAGTAACCACCGTAATTTATTGACGTGGTAATCAGTAAATCCGGTATATGCTTTTCGCTTGTTAGTAATTTCTGCTGTCATGACATAAATATCAAGTGGCTCTGTTTGGTGCTTAAGCAACGATAGCGTCGATAAGACAACGCCATTAAACATGCGATCGTCGCCACAATATAAAATTTGAATCGTGAACAGTCCCTTCTAATCCCCAAGTGCTATATTTTTAAGATTAACGTTATCATTATAGCGACTATCCACTATTCCCTCAAATATTATTTGATCAGCCAATTCGATATTATTATTCGTTAGTGTGCATTTTAACTTCCTGTTCAATTTCACTAGCAGCCTTTGGAGGTAAGATTAAATTAAGCACAATTCCAATAATGGTGGCCAAAGCCAAACCAGTAAACTGAAAGCTTGGGCCAATTTGTAAGTAAGCATTCCCAACACCGATTACCATAACTGATGAAGCAATCATTAAATTGCGTTTTAATCCTAAATCTACACGATTTTCAACCATCACTTGAATTCCAGAAGTCGCAATAGTTCCAAATAATAAGAAACTAATGCCACCAATCACTGGCAATGGCATTTGCATAATTAGCACATTTAACTTGTGAACAAATGAGAAGAGAATTGCAAACATGGCTGCCCCCATTAATACATAAACACTATGAATCTTAGTAATCGCCATTACACCAATGTTTTCACCATAACTAGTAACTGCTGGTCCGCCCACTAACCCGGCAAATAACGATGCCGTTCCGTCCCCAGCCAACGTTCGATTTAATCCTGGATCCTTGAAGAAATTTCGACCAGTAATTTCATTAAGCACCATAATATGTCCCATATGTTCGGTCATCGTCACAAATGCAATTGGCGTAATTGAAATAATGGCTTGCCAGTTTATCTTGAAATGATACGAAATTCCCGGAATTTCAAATGCTGGCATCTGAAACCATGCTGCATTATTAATGGCATTGATATCAACCATTCCTAAAAATACCGATAGAGTATATCCACAAACAATCGCTAATAAAATGGGAATTAGACCAATGAACCCCTTAAATACCATATTAAAGAATATCGCTAAGAATAACGTAAATAAAGCCACCATAAAATATTCGAGATCATATCTACCATTCTTCATCATTGCATCTGTTGCCGCACTGCCGGCTAATGAGAGCCCAATTACCATCACAATCGGCCCCACCACAATTGGTGGTAAAATTTTATCAACCCAATCCGAGCCAACCAGCCAGATAATCAAGGCAACTAATAAGTAAACTAGTCCGACCCCAATAACTCCTTGAGCAATTCCTGGATAACCAGTCGTCTTCATTAGTGCCGTCATTGGTAAAATAAATGCAAAGCTCGATCCCATGTAAGCCGGAATTTTGCGTTTAGTAATCATTATATGTAATAACGTTCCAACACCAGATGAAAATAACGCAATACTGGGACTTAAACCCACTAATAGCGGAACGATTACTGTCGAACCAAACATTGAAAACATATGTTGTAATGACAAACCAACCCATGGCCAGAATTTTGGCATATCATGGATATCTAAAATTGCTCGATCATCATGAAAATCATCTTGGTTTTGTTGCATTAGTTGCACCCCATATCTTTTATTTAAACCTAAAACAAAACGCCCACTGCTAGCAAGCAGTGAGCGTTTTGTTTCAGGCAGATAAGGCCAACTTATCCACTCCACCTGTTTCATTAATCGCTGTCTTGCTAGTCTCTCTGGACTAGAGTTAAAGATTCGTTTCTTTAGTGCACAATTATACCTGTTGTCATTTACTTGTCAATTACTTTTGAGACTGGTAATTCCATATCAATGTGGGGAATATCGTCTTCCAAGTACACATCACTAACATCTTTAAATCCAAATGAATGGTAAAAGTTCTTAATGTACTCTTGCCCAGATAAAATATACTTTTCTAAGTTAGGCATTTTTTCCTTTGAAAGATCTAGCGCTTCTTGCATCAAATTTCTGCCTAATCCAAATTTTCTCTGATCTTTTCTAACGATTACCCTGCCAATATGGGCAACTGTGTTGTTGTTTTCAGGGATTACCCGACAATAAGCAACTAATTCTCCCGCATCATTGCGCATGCTAAGATGCCAAGCTGTTAAATCGTCTTCATCAACTTCTTGATATGGACATTCCTGTTCTACAACAAACACCGCTACCCGTAATTGATAAATCTCGAATAGTTGTTTCGGTGTTAAATCTGCTAACTTATCAAATGTTGTTTTGATAGGCCCATCCCTCCCTAAATCCATAAATTTAACCTTTCTGTTATAATATAGTCATTAGTACTTACTGGCAAGCAAAATTAAATGAGGGATTTTTTGAATAACAAAAAAGAATCATCAAATTACACACGTTATGATTTTAATATTGACAGTCCTAGTCAAAGGCAGCCTCGCTCTAAATTTAGTGGTTGGTGGTTTGCCATTATTGTTTTATTGATTGCATTACTAATCGGAGTTAGTGTGAGCAGATTACAGAATCCAAAAAAGAGTGCCCGTGATTCTATTAACAATGATCCAATCACTAAAAGTGTTAACGGAAAATTAGCGACTGAGGTTCAAAATCAACAGGTTGCTAAATTCCAAAATCGTCTCAATCAAGAAGACAATAACGGAATTACTGTATCGCAACGAAAAAAAATGCAATCGCTAATTGATCAAACTACCAACAAATCTGTTAAACGGCGTGAGCAAAGCATTTTAAATAACACTCAAACGAAAGCAGCTGTATTCCAACCAAAGAAAAAGACTGTTCCAAATAAGCCTAAACCAACACCTAAGGACACTCCTTTTTCAACTGATCATACCTTTACTACCATAGAAGATGCCAAAAATTGGGCTAATACTACCAAGAGCCAATGGCTCGCTGCTGGCTATACTAATTATACGATTACCACTAATGGGCAAGGCTACTACAACTTAACGTTTGTTAAATAATTTTATTGAGGTGAATAATTATGAAAATTTCAGTGCCTTTAGAAAACGGATTATTACCTGACAAATACGGAAAATACGCAACTGAACAGCTAGATGATACACCAATTATTTCGTTTCCCATTTCAATTCAAGACGCTCCAATTAGTGCCAAAACATTTGCTTTACTCCTAATTGATTGGGATGCCGTGCCGGTTAGTGGATTCGCTTGGATTCATTGGGTAGCGGCAAATATTGACGGAAACGTTACACAAATCCCAGAAAACAATAGCCAATCGTTAGTGGTACCAATGATTCAAGGAAGAAATAGTACCGCTGGTAGTATCGTTGGCAATCAAAATCCCGATACAGCCTGGCGCTATAACGGGCCACAGCCTCCTGATGCCATTCACAATTATCAATTACACGTTTATGCGCTAGACTCCGTTCTGGATTTATCAGATGGATTCTGGTTAAATGAATTACAAAGTAAAATGGCTAATCATATAATCGAGGAATCAATGGTTAACGTCCCATCTCGAAATTAGTTATCTCAAACTTTTATTAGTGATATAATTAACTTGATTAAAAGATTAGCTTATTGGAGGGAAGAATCATGGAAACTAGCTACAAGAGAGTACTAGTGCCAGTTGATGGATCTAAACAAGCGGAAGGTGCACTTGCCAAAGGGGGCCGCAATTGCTAAACTTAATGGGGCTCATCTTGATGTACTTCACGTCCTCAGCACTACTCAATACGGATATAATTACGGTGGAATGGTCGACGGTGATGTTATCAATAATTTAGTTGAAGATACTACCCAGTATTTAAACAAAATTGTTGCTGACGTCAAACGTGAATCTGGATTAGAGGATATTGATATTCATATTCGGTTTGGTAACCCTAAAACTGTCATTTCATTTGAATTTCCAAAGGACCACAACATTGATTTAACCGTAATTGGGGCTACTGGTATGAGTCGTTTACAACGAGTATTAGAAGGTTCTGTATCTTCATTCGTAAATCGTAATTCAACTAATGATGTCATGGTGGTTAGAACCTCAATTGACAATAAGCCAATCGATGTCGATTAATTTTTAAGTTACTTACAATTAAAATATGCAACCAAGCACTAATAGTTCAGTTCTATTAGTGCTTTTCTTATACTAATTATTAAGTTCACTTTGATTGCTCTACATAAGTATCCTCGGTAAAATTTAAATTATCAAAACACAAGCTCACAGGAGGTATTGGTTATGAAATATATCGTTATCGGTGGAATTGCGGGTGGTCCATCATTTGCTACAAGATTATCTAGAATTGACGAACACGCTGAAATTATTTTACTTGAACAAAATTCAGAAATCTCCGTTGCCAGTTGTGCCATCCCCTATTACTTGAGCAGCATCATTAAGGAGCGCGACGCTTTAGTTGAACGAACTCCGGAAATATTAAAACAAAAAAATAACATTGAAGTTCGCCTTAATAGCCAAGTCACAAACATTGATTCTAGCGATAAAGAATTAACTGTATTAAATCAGGCAACTGGTGAACAATATTTTGAATCCTACGATCGCTTAATCCTAGCAACTGGTGCCCGACCTACCCTACCAACCATTCCCGAATCGATTCCGCCGATAATGCTTTTATGCTTCGTAGCCTAACCCAAGCAGACAAGATTAAAGATTATCTTGATACGAATCATCCTAAATCAGTAATCATTGTCGGTGCCGGTACAATCGGATTAGAGCTTGCCGAAACTTTCAAAAAGATTGGCATGGATGTGACCATCGTTGAGCAGAGCAATCATATTGCAGCTCCATTTGATTCCGAAATCACTGATGTTATTAAGCAACACCTTACTGAACAAGGAGTTCACTTACTATTAAACCAAACCATTACAAGTATTACGAATCATGGCCATACTGTTAAGTATGCCGATGGTTCGTCCCACAATCCTGATATGATTTTCTTAGGGACCGGGGTCCAACCTAATTCTGAGCTTGCTAAACAAGCGGGCATTCAGGTTACTGATGATGGCCATATTACCGTTAATGACCGGTTTGCAACCAGCATGCCTGATATCTATGCCATCGGTGATGTTATCCAAACTACTAGTCTAATTGATCACGAACCCATTAACAGCCTTTTGTCTAGTGCTGCTAATCGTCAAGGCCACTTATTAGCTGATATTCTTAATGGCGAACCTTTCTGTTACAACGGTTTCATAGGCGTAGGTGCAACCAAGATTTTTGATTTAACTGCTAGTTTTGTTGGCTATACTGAACAGGCGCTGGTTCAAAAAGGCGTTACCAATTACAAAACAGTCTTTATCACTCCATATGATCATGCCTATTTCTATCCCAATGCTGAACGAGTTAATTTTAAACTCATCTTTGAAGATGGTACGGGTAAAATCTTAGGCGGGCAAGCCGTCGGTCGCCGAGGGATTGATAAACGAATTTCGCAACTATCCGTTGCCGTTACGGGAAACCTCTCTGTATATGACTTGCCTGCTCTTGAGATCCCCTATTCTCCACCATACTCGTCAACTAGAGACGTTCTTAACATTGCTGGTTACGTTGCCATCAATCAATTAACTAACAAATTACACACCATTAAAATCTCAGATATTCCTATGGAAGATTACCGAAACGCGATTTTTCTAGACATTCGGGAAAAAGATAAAAAGCTAACTGGGACTATTAATCCCACCATTCATATCCCACTGTCCGAATTACGAGACCGGCTTAAGGAAATTCCAACTAATAAGAAAGTCTATATTACCTTTAGAAAGGGATTAGGCCCATACAATGCCAGCCGAATCTTAGCCGGCAATGGAATTAATGCTACAGTTATTGAAGAATAAGATATTTTAAAAAATAAATTTTAAAAAAATAAAATTCGCGTTAATGTGCTTCATTGCAACGATTGAAAGTATATGGAAAACCCATATTTGACGGTGCTTTTTTGACATCATCCTTAAATTTGTTACACTAGGAAGTACTTTATTTTGGGAGGTATGTATGGATTCGTCAAATACAACGAAAATTGGTTTATTTCAACTTGTAATGTTAACCTTAGGATCATTAATTGGTTCAGGATGGTTATTTGGTTCGTGGGAAGCTTCGAAGGTGGCTGGTCCCGCAGCTATTATTTCCTGGATTGTTGGTGGTCTCGTGATTGCGACGATCGCGTACAATTATATCGAATTAGGAACCATGTTTCCGGAAGCCGGTGGAATGAGTAAATACGCTCAGTATTCTCATGGACCAATGCTTGGATTTATCGCTTCATGGGCCAACTGGATATCATTAATTACCTTAATTCCTATTGAAGCCGTTGCTGCGGTTCAATATATGAGCTCTTGGCCTTGGTCTTTTGCTAAATGGACCCATGGGTTCTTGGCAAACGGTAAAATTACCACTCCGGGATTACTAATGGTTTTCGTATTTATCATTATTTTTACCTTTATTAAATTACTGGTCAGTGAGTTTACTCGCTAGGTTCACCAGTTTTATTTCCATTTTTAAAATTGGAATTCCCATTCTGACAATTATTATGCTAACTGTGTCAGGATTTCACCCTGAAAACTATGGCCATTCACTACATGAATTTATGCCATATGGTTCTGCACCAATTTTCTCAGCAACCGCAACCGCTGGGATTATCTTCTCTTTTAATGCTTTTCAAACCGTAATTAATATGGGGAGCGAAATCAAAGATTCCAAACACAATGTTATGCGCGGTATCATGATTGCTCTGTTGATTAGTGGTGCAATTTATATCGTACTTCAAAGTGTGTTCATCACTTCAATGGAACCTGGATTTCTTCATCATTATGGTTGGAATGGTATTAGCTTTAACTCACCATTTGCTGACTTAGCGATTCTGTTAGGGATCCACTGGTTATCGGTTTTGCTATATATGGACGCCTTTGTCTCACCATTTGGAACCGGAGTTTCTTTCGCGGCATCTACTGCTCGCGCCTTATACGCTATGGAATCTAATCAACACATTCCAAGTTTTATCGGGAAAATCAATCATAAGTACGGTATTCCTCGGGTTGCTCTAGTAGTAAATGCTCTTTTGAGCATGTTGATGGTTTCTATCTTTAGATCATGGGCCACCTTGGCAACAGTTATCTGTACCTCAACGTTAATTGCTTATCTAACTGGTCCGGTCACCGCCATTTCATTTAGAAAAATGGCTCCTAACTTCAAACGGCCAATTAGGTTAAAACACCTTAATTTTATGGCGCCACTATCATTTGTATTGGCCTCATTAGCTATTTACTGGGCAATGTGGCCAACCACTGTTGAAGTTATTTTGGTAATCGCCATTGGACTACCGCTTTACTTCTACTACGAATATCGAGCTGGCTTTGTAAACACCAGAAAAGCCTTCTGGTCATCTCTGTGGCTGATTGTTTACCTAGCTTTTCTATCAATTGCATCATACGGTGGGAGTAAGGAATTCAATGGAATGAACTGGGTTCATTATCCATATGATTTCATAGTGATCATCGTCGCCTCCCTCATTTTCTATACTTGGGGGATTCGAAGTCATCATGTATTTGCTGACTTTTATCAAGCTGAAAAACTAAATGATTCGGTTACAGAATAATTAAAAATAAGCAGACTTTCTTAGGAAAGCCTGCTTTTATTTACATTACAGATAGTTAGCTCACATGGCTAAGAATAATCTATATTCTAATTATGTTTACCTCATGTAATAGGATGGTACCAACTACCAGGATTCCTAAACCTAATCCGGTAACCACGTGTGATAGTTTCATTTTATCGACCTCCTTTACTTTCCTATATATTGTCACACCTAACTTAAATCTGACTTAAATAAAAAAGCCGGCGCTTAAGCCAGCTTTTTTACATTAAAATGAAATATTTCCAGTAAAAATCAATATTAGTCCACCAATGGCGCCTGCTAAAATTACCAGCGTTGTAATAATCTCCCGCTTGGATAACCATCGCCGATTATGCTTATTATGCCGGCCCTTCATGAACAAGAAGAATCCGGGGATATATGCGATACAGCATAGTAATAGATACTGTAAACCTGCAAGGTAAATAGCAACTGTTTCGAATATCAAAGCAACTAATCCAATTATTAACTGAACGACATTTCCTTTTTCATGGATGTTTTGAATTGAATATTTAACTTGGTAAGCGGCCACTAGAATATAACTTACCACGATTGCGGCCGTACATAGCGAATAGGCAAAGTTATAAGCCTGATCAGTAAAGATTAAGGTACACAAGAAAGCTTGTATCAATAGTCCACTAATCACTAATGAGAAAGTTGGCGCTCCTTGACGATTTTCTTTTCCAAATCGCTTAGGAAGTAAGTCATGTTCAGACATTAATCTGACCGTTTCTGCAGGTAGCATTGTCCATGATAACCATGAACCTAAGGTTGAAACGAATAATCCTGCACTAATTACAGCACCACCCCAAGTTCCAACCATATCCTTAAAAATATACACCATCGCTGGTTGATTGATAGTGGCCAGCTGAGACTGTGACATGTAACCATACGGCAAAATGGATGCCAAAATATAAATTATCAGCAAGCAACATAACCCAAGAACTGTTGCCTTACCGACATCACTTTTACGTTTAGCCCGAGAGGACATCATGGTGGCTCCCTCGATTCCGACAAAGACCCACATCAAAACCATTAAACAATTTTTGATTTGAGTACCAACACCAGCGCCGCCATTAAAATTACCACTCAGGTTGTTCCAAAAATGGGCTGTGAAAATATTACCTTTGAACATAATAATTGCAAATACAATAAAGGTAAATAAGGGAATTAATTTACAAATCGTAATTACCGCATTAAGAACTGCCGCACTCTCAACCCCGCGATTAACAATATACATTAATATCCACGATACACAACTAGCGACAATGATCGATGGCACATTATGACCAGATTTAAAGATTGGAATAAAGTAACCGATTGCACTCATCATAACAGTGGCAAACGCAACGTTTCCCATCCAAGATGACAACCAATAACCCCAACCACTAATAAAACCGGCATACTCGCCGAAACCTTCTTCAGCGTACGCAAACACCCCTTCAATATCAGGTCGCTTGCCAACCAAGTTCATTAGACTTAGTGCCAGAGCCATAATACCTACTCCCACAATCAGCCAAGCAAGTAAGGCTGGTCCTGGAGATGCGGCACTAGCAAGATCTGATGTTAGAGCGAAGACCCCTGCTCCAATTGATGATGTTACAACCATCGCCGTTAGCGACATAAAACCAATTCCGTTAGGATTACCTTGCGGATGACTATTAGTTTCCATTTAAAACCCCTCTGGGATTAACCCCATCTATATATAGTAATAATTAAGCTAATTACATAATATAACAGAATTAGCCCAAATGCATAATTTATAAAATGCTTTTTTAAGTAAGGGCTTTATTTAACCACTTTTTTGAATCTGTGCTACCATTGATGCATAAAAATATAATCTTATTAAATTAATTATTTTATAGGGGGATTTAATCATGGCAACTAAAATTGCATTAATTGTTGGCCCAGGACATGCCGGACTTGGTAAGGCCCTTGCAATCAACTTTGGTGAACAAGGATATCAAATTGCGTTTATGGGGAAAAACATTGACCCTTTGAACGATTTAGTAGCCCAATTAAAGACAAATAATATCCAAGCATTTACAGTTCCAGTTGACTTAGCCGATCCAGCCAGTGTTGCTGAAGGAATGAAGAAAATTAGCGATACGGGAGAACTCCAAGTTGTGATCTATAACGCCACTATGAGAACCAAAAACAAACCATCACAGCTAACTGGAGAATTATTAACCAATAGTTTGACTAGTAACCTACTCGGTGCCGTTACTGTTACTAACTTAGCCCTTCCATTGTTAAAAGCGACTGGCGATGGTGTGCTACTCTACACTGGATCAGTAGTTGCTGCCAAACCTGGGACCACCGATGTTGAACAGTCGATTGGTAAAGTTGGCCTCCACAACTATGTACTTGCGCTCAACAAAGAATTGGCCAAATCTGGAACATTCGCAGGGATGGTAACTATTAATACCTATATTCGTGAGGGTAAACCTGGCCATATGGATCCAAATGAAATTGCCAAGGCTTATGCTAACCTTGCTGCTAATAAAGACACTGCCAACTATGAATATCATTAAATGCCAAAAAGGATGGGAATCATGATTCTCATCCTTTTTTCTATTAGATACCCTACTAAGATTAAACATATCCATTAGTACCTTTGCGGTAACGACTTAACTTATGATCAATCTGATCAATTTCAGCATACTTTTCTTCAATGTCAGCTAAAACTTTTGCTTTTTGATTTTCTAAAATTTTAATTCTTTCCGGGATGGTCTTAGGACCTGCCTTCATCAATTGATGATATTCCTGAATATTTTTGACTGTCATCCCCGTCCGACGTAAGTACTTAATGAAGTTAAGCCAATGAACTGTCTCGTCGTCATCAAATAGCCGGTTATTATTCTGATCACGATCAACGGCGTCAATTAAGCCTTTTTCTTCATAAAAACGAATTGTTCTAACTGATAACTGCGTTCGCCGGGCTAGTTCTCCAATTAAAATCATTTTTACTCCCTTTTTAGTTGACCTCCAGTTACGTGAGGCGCATATGATATGTTCATACTATATCACAAACTAGCTATAACCTTTAGGAGGTATTATTGAATGAATAAACCACTAACATTAATTACCGGCGCTGATAAGGGCATGGGTTTTGAAATCGCCAAAGAACTTGGTCAAGCAGGCCACCATATCCTACTCGGCTCTCGTAACAAAGACCGAGGTATAACAGCTGTTAATACTCTTCAACAAGAAGGCATTACAGCTAATCTAATCTTGCTGGATGTGGCGGATGAAACCAGCATTATCGCAGCCCAACAAGCCATTACTTCTGACTTCGGTAAACTCGATAATTTAATCAATAATGCGGGCATTACCCTTGATAATTGGGAAAAGCCATCAACCCTCGCAATTGAAAAGATTCGTGGCGACTTTGATGTCAACTTTTTTGGCTTGGTTTCTGTTACTCAGCATATGCTGCCACTGTTAAGCAAATCCACAAGTTCCAAGATCATCAACATTTCCAGTGCGGTTGGCTCACTAACCGTTGCATCTGATCCAACTAGTAGTGTATATAAACACTTTTCTTTTGGCTATCAAGCCTCTAAAGCAGCCGTTAACATGTTTACTATCGATCTTGCGAATGAATTGAAAGATACGCAAATCACCGTTAACTCTGTCAATCCTGGATGGGTGGCAACCGATTCAGATGTTGGCGGTGGCCCTAAGACAATTAAAGAAGGCGTCGCGCGCACTGTTGAGTTAGCCTTACAGCCAACTAATTCAATCAGTGGTACCTTTTCTGATACTGATGGCATTGTTCCCTGGTAGCAAACTCAGTTAAGCATCACAACTAATCTAATTAAAATAGCTCCACCGAAAATATATAATTTCGGTGGAGCTATTTTTGTTTATCACAACTATGATGAATTAATTATTAATTTTATTAGCGGTTAATCCCATCGCATTAATCGCCACTACAACCGTTGATAATGCCATTAAGATAGCACCAACTGCAGGATCTAAGATAATGCCAGCAAATGCCAATACTCCAGCAGCCAAGGGAATTGCTACAATATTATAGCCAGCTCCCCACCAAAGATTTGAACCATTTTTCGATTGGTAATTTTTGCTAAGTCCAAGAATCGTAAAATATCGCTGGGTTCTGATTTAACTAAGATTACATCTGCAGAATCAATTGCAACATCAGTGCCGGCACCAATCGCGATGCCAATTTCAGCAGCTGCTAAACTTGGGGCATCATTCACCCCATCACCTACCATAATTACATGATGACCTTTAGATTGATATTCAGCGACTTTTGCTTGCTTATCTTCAGGTAGCAATCCACCAGAGAATTCAGTAATGCCTAAAATTTCGGCAACATGAGCAGCAGCTTGTGGATTATCACCAGTTAGCATAACGGGAGTAATTCCACGTTGCTTTAAACCAGTAATTAATTTCTGGGCGCCTGACTTGATTGTATCTCCTTCAGCAACCATTCCTAAAACTTTATCTTGCTTAATTAAAAAACTAACCGAGTTTCCTTTAGTTGCCCACTCATTAGCGGAAGCCTCATCAAAATGAATATTGTGTTTTCTTAAATACTTGGCATTAACAATGGTAAATAACTCACCATTAATGTTTCCAGTAATTCCAACCCCAGGAATATTCTCCGCATCACTAGCTGGATCAACCTCACCTAATTCGTCTTTAGCATAGGTGACAATCGCTTGGGCTAGCGGATGATTTGAATTACTTTCCAATGAAGCTAGCTTACTTAACAAATCATTCTTGTCAACCCCATCAACTGGTACTACGGCGTTTACCTTGAATTGGCCTTCCGTCAACGTTCCAGTCTTGTCCAATAACACGTGGGTAATTTTTTGGCTGGCTTCAATTGCTTGACGATTTCTGATCAACAAACCATTTTGAGCCCCAATTGAAGTTGATCTAGCAACAACTAACGGAATTGCCACCCCTAGAGCATGGGGACAAGCGATGACCAAGACCGTTACTAATCGGTTTAATGCAACTGGTAATCCTTCTGGTAACCAAGCAAAGAATGCAATCAACCCAATTGTTGTGGCAGCGTAGAATAAATATTTTGCAACTGTATCAGCTTTAGTTTCAGCACTTGATTTAGCCTTTTGCGCGCTTGAAACCATGTTCATCACTTGAGATAGGTAACTAGAATCACCGGTTCCGGTCACCTTAACCATGATCGTCCCATTATTATTGGTTGAACCTCCAATGACTTTATCACCGACCGTTTTGGTAACTAACTCAGATTCACCGGTAATCAATGATTCGTTAACTGCTGTTGATCCCTCAGTGATTTCACCATCAGCTGGCATACTTTCACCAGCATTTACTTTAACTAATTGACTAACTAGAAGCTGACTAACTGGGACGTCACTGGTTTGTCCATCTGTATCAACTAAATGAGCGGTTTTTGGCAGAAGGGCCGCCATCTTCTCTAATGCATTACCCGCTCCCATGACGGCATTCATTTCGATCCAGTGACCAAGCAACATAATTAAGATCAAAGTTGCTAATTCAAACGAAAAGTCCATGACGTGATTACCATGTAGAAAATTGTTAGCAATAAATGCGTAAATACTATAGAAGAAAGATACCGAAATTCCCAAAGCAATTAAGGTCATCATTGCGGGTTCTTTGCTTTGAAGTTCAGCTTTAGCACCCTTTAAAAATGGCGCGCCCCCATAGAAATAAAGAGCGGTATCAAATATCAAGATGATAATACCTACCAGTATCGAATTGCCAACATCAATAATTGGTCGTTCCAGTCCCATGATGGGAGCTAAAAATAACACCGGAATAGCTAAAATAACTGATATCCAAAATTTTTGCTTTTAAATTACCCATGTGCATCATATGGCCACCATGCATCATCATATCATCCGAGCCCATATCCATATGGTCGTGATCCATATTCATCCCATCCATATCACTATGCTCCATTTGCATGTGGTCATGATTCATATGTTTCATTTCATTATCTTGACTATTTTTCATTACTATCCACCTCACAACAATCATGGTCTCCATCTGGCAGGCAATTACATTCAACCATTTCCGGCGCCGTTTCCTGCTTAGCAGTTAACACTTGCAACAGTTGTTTAATATCCGATTGAGACAATTCTCTACTATTAATTACTTGTTCAAGCGTCTTACCTGCTCGCATTGCACACATTCGGTCAAATAGATCAATGGCAGCGGTAGCCATTGACTCCTGTTCAGTAACAATTGGTTCAAAACTAAACGGCCGGTGTTCACCAATTTGTCTAACAGCGGCTTTCTTAATCAGTCTAGATAATAAAGTCTTAGTAGTCGAATCTGACCACCCCTGCGTTTCATGCATCGTATCAATCAACTGACGACTTGTGACCTGATGAAGTGTCCAAATCACTCGCATAATTTCCCATTCTGAATCAGAAATAGTGACATTTTCAGCATCAATCATCTAAATTCACCCTTTCTAGTTCAATATTTTTTATTAATTGTCTAAAGTTTACAACTGTAAACTTTATTTTGCAACTATTTTTAATGTGACAGAGGATCAAATCTAGTAATTTATGTAATACAAATTCAAAAATAGGTTAGCCCATTAACTTCAAATCACACTAACTTTTCTAATGATTATTATAAATATTGATTGTTAGATTTATGTTACAAGTATTACCTAACTGTAAAATAGGCCCTTTTTCTGACTTCATCTCTTAACTTCACAGATATTTGTCAGTAATAAATCCATAGTAGTATGGCCGCTGTTGAATATGAAGAGGCAAACAAAAATGGTTTGCCCAGAATTTACTTTTTATAGGAGTGTATTTTTTGAAAAAATTAGTTACTACATTACTTGCAACTACTGCTGCCGCTGTTGGTTTGTTCTTTGCTGGTTCAGCAAACGCTGACGCATCAACTAACTATACTGTTAAGTCTGGGGACTCAGTTTGGGCCATCTCACAACAATTCGGTTCAACTATCAACGCAATCGAAAATGCTAACCACATCCAAAACCATATGATTATGCCAGGACAACTACTAGTTATTCCTGATGGAACAAGCACTACAGTAGCTGCACAACCAGCAACTAACACTACAACTGTTGCTCAACAACCTGCACAAACTACTCAAGCTGCAACTGCTACTCAACAAACTCAAACTTACAGCCAACCAGCTGCAACTCAATCTACTACTAATTATGGTAGTTCTAAGAGTGCCGTATTAAGCGAAATGGCTTCAAGAACTGGTGTATCTGCATCAACTTGGAATTACATTATCAATCGTGAATCAAACTGGCAACCAAACGTACGTAACAGTTCATCTGGTGCCTACGGTTTATTCCAAAACATGCATATCAGTGGTGGTTCAGTTCAAGATCAAGTTAACGCTGCTGTAAGCCTATATAACCAACAAGGTTTAGCTGCTTGGTCAATGTAATTTAGCCCTTTAGGTTAAATTCGTTAACAACTAGCGATGACAAAAAGGATTTCTACTATGTGATAGTAGAAATCCTTTTTTATGTCGTAAAATCTAAAATGTTTCAATAAATACTAATTATTACGATAATTCAGTACTTCTCGTAATAATGTCTTAAATTGCATATTTGAATATTAAATGTAAATCCTAATGTACCAGTGATTGTCCCAATGATCTCGTTTGATTACCCGTTACATTTATTACCTGACTGTAAAATAACCCCTATTTGTGACTTTATCTCTTAACTTGGGCGCTATTTGTTAGTAACACTGACCGTGTAGACTATGGTTTGTTGATTGATACTAATCGATCAAAATATAGATTTAAAAACTAAACTTAATTAATTATAGGAGTGTACTCATTTGAAGAAATTAGTTACTACATTACTTGCTACTACTGCCGCAGCCCTTGGTTTATTCTTAGCTGGTTCAGCTAACGCCGATGCATCGACTAACTACACCGTTAAATCTGGTGACTCAGTTTGGGCCATTTCTCAACAATTCGGTTCAACTATCAATACTATCGAAAATGCTAACCACATTCAAAACCATTTAATCACACCAGGACAATTATTGGTTATCCCGGATGCTGCTGGTACTACTAGCACTGCAACTACTAACACTACAGCAGTTGCCCAACAACAACCTACTGCCCAACAAACTCAAACTTATACTCAACCTGCACAAACTACTCAACAAACTCAAACTTACAGCCAACCTGCTGCAAACACTCAATCATCAACTGCTACCCAGTCTACTTCTAGTTATGGCAGTTCAAAGAGTGCCGTATTGAGCGAGATGGCTTCAAGAACTGGTGTGTCTGCATCAACTTGGAACTACATCATCAACCGTGAATCAAACTGGCAACCATCTGTTCGTAATAGTTCATCTGGTGCCTATGGTTTATTCCAAAACATGCACATTAGCGGTGGTTCTGTTCAAGACCAAGTTAATGCTGCCGTAAGTCTTTACAAGCAACAAGGTCTTGCTGCTTGGTCAATGTAATTTAATTATTACTAAAGAGGTTCGGGAAAATTTCCCAACCTTTTTTTATTACATATTTTAATTGATGTTTAAACCAATTTTGTGTTTCATATATAGAATTCGCTCTACCGATTGATTAAGCTGGTTCAATGAAATCTTGTTTTGTTTAATCGCCTGTCTAATTTCTGGAATTCCTGTTTGATAGTCATCAGAAAGTAAAATATCATTACCAGCTGAAAATGCCACTATATCCCTAGAGACATGATATTTATTGACATAATCACTAACCGCTCCCATTTGTAAGCTATCTGAAGCGATTACCCCTTGATAGTTCAAATCGTCCCGTAATATCGAAATATCCTTATTAGACAACGATGCCGGTCGATTAGGATCAATCTTATTTAAAATAATATGGGTAACCATGATTGAATCTGCGCCACTCTTGACCGCCGCTTCAAATGGGACGAAATCCATCCGCTTAAATTCAGATAATGATCGGTCAACTGCAGCTGAACCGGTATGGGTATCGGCAGCCGCGCCATAACCCGGAAAGTGTTTAACTGATGTAGCAATCCCACGAGATTGAATGGTCTTCACCGATTCGCTAATATACTTAGCCGTTGCTTGATATCCCTTACCTAGAGTTCGAGCATAAATAAAGCTACTTGGCTGTTTAGACACATCTGCCACTGGTGCTAAGTTCCAATTTATCCCAAGGCTCTTTAAGTTGTCGGCTTGACTGCGATAATTGGCTAATACTTTCTTCATCCCACCTCGGGTGAGCGCCTCCTGAGGTGATAAATAATAATCACGACCGGAAATCCGCGCATTATCACTTAATCTAGAAACTGACCCCCCTTCTTGATCGGTTGAAATCAAAAGAGGAATTTTAGCAGCCGTCTGATAACTCGCTAGTCGTTGTTTAAACGAGTGCCGATTGCCAACGAAGTTATTTCCCATTAGTAAAATCCCGCCAAGATGATAGCGGCGAATATCACTTTTCACCCGGGTCGAGTCATTCGACACCTCAGTAACAAACAGTTGACCAATTTTATCATCTAGTGACATTTTTGATACCTGCTTAGAAATCTTTTTGCTTAGTCGTTAATGTAACTGGTGGCTTACTGGCTTGCTTTTTAGGTGCTTTAGCAGGCTTATTTGCCGCACAGCCAGCTAGAATTCCAATTAGTAATAGTGGCACGATTTTTTAAAGTTCATGTTCTTATCCCCCAAAGTTAACTCATAATTTTATTATATCTCAAAAAATTACCGACCACTAAGAAACTGTCTCAGTGATCGGTAATCAACCTACATATTAACTTTTATTTTGTCGCTGCATCAAATTGAGTCTCAACGTATTCACGATATAACGCATGACTCTTAACTAATTCAGAGTGGGTTCCTGAACCACTCACTTCACCATGTTCAATAAAGTAAATATTGTCAGCCCCAACAATTGTGCTAAGTCGGTGAGCAATTACTAATGTCGTTCTCCCCTTCATCAATTGATCCAAGGCTTTTGAACCATTGCCTCAGATTCAGAATCAAGGCTAGCCGTTGCCTCATCCAACATCAAAATCTTTGGATCACGAAGGAACGCTCTAGCAATAGCAATTCGTTGCCGTTGCCCACCAGAAACCTTAACTCCTCGTTCACCAACTTGAGTATCCAAACCATTAGGCATGTCATGCACAAATTGATCGGCAAAGGCTAATTTTAGAACGTTCCATAATTGATCATCGGAATATTCGCCAGATAAACCATAGGTCAGGTTATCACGAATCGTGCCAGCCTTAATAGCTGAATCTTGGCTAACAAATCCGATTTGTTCCCGCCAATTCTTCAAATCAACATTATTAATATCGACATCACCAATGGTAATCTTACCAAAATCAGGTTGGTAGAAACGCTCTAACAAACTAAAAATAGTTGATTTACCACCACCTGAAGGGCCGGCAAACGCAACGACTGTGCTAGGTTTGCAGTAAAACTAACATCCTTTAAAACTGGTGTTTCCTGATCGTATCCAAAATCAACATGGTCCATTGATAAGATTTTACCTTCAACATCAATTTCATCACCAGCAGCAAACTTTTCTTCAGGAGCTGCTAATAGATCTTGAATCCGTTCTGTTGAACCGCTGGCCTTGCCAAGCGTTGAAACAAATTGGCCAAGCACCATCGCTGGACTCATTAATTGAAATAGATACATGAAGAAGGAGAACATCTTGCCAAGCGTCATCGTTCCCTGTGATACCCGCACAGCACCATATCCTAGTACCCCGACGAATAATGCTAACATAACCGTTGTCATCAACGGTCCTGAAACAGCATCATAAATGGCCTCCTTCAATCCAATCTGATATAACGATTTGATTGACTTAAAACCTAATTTTGATTCGTAAGCTTCTGCATCAGAAGACTTAACTAAACGAATTTCACTAAGCGTTTCATCGGCTTGACCATTAAATTTGGCCATTTCATCTTGACGATCACGACCAACTCGTCGAGTTCTTTGAGCAATTGGTAACATAATTACCATCACTAGCGGAATGGCCAATGCCATAATAGCAGTCATCTTCCAATCCATCATTACCATCAGTACTAAAGCACCCACGATAGTAATCAAAGCACTAACTAAGTTAGGAAACGAGTTAGCAACTAATTCCTTAACTTGTGATGAATCGTTGATCAATCTAGAAGTCATCTCACCGGATTTAGTTTCGTCAAAGTAAGATACTTTAAGTTTGAGCAACTTAGTCCAAATTAATTTTCGTAGTTCACTGACAATACTCTCGCCAAAGAATCCCAACATTGATCCAGACAAACTACTAATTAAGGCACTGACTAAGAATAATACAATTACTCCAACAATCAACGGTTGGCTAATGCCACTTTTAAACCCATTGATCATACTTTCAGCAACCTTAGGGACTGCTAATTGCATCCCAGTTGCCACCAAACTAAGTGCTAATCCTAACCAGAGTTGCCAATATAGTGGCTTAGTCTTTCGAATCAATTGCAAAAATGCTCTAAGATTGAATTTTCCACCTTTTGGTCGTTGCTGCATCATTGGTCCACGTTGCATGATTAATTATCTCCTATAGTTCATCGTTATTTCCAAAAATGATTGTTTCCGGGAAATCTTCCATGTGGAAATCCAAAACCGTGATGTCCAAATGGTCCTGCAAATGAGTCACTATCATCATCTAAATCCACTAACTGATCGTTAATTTTTTCAAGATTCTGGTGAGCTCAACTTGCTCATCATCGGTTAATAAGCTCATCAATTTTTCCGTTGATTCATCAACCATTGATGATTGGTGTTCAAGAACTTGATTACCCTTACTGGTTATATAAATTAATGATACTCGCTTATCTTCTTGGCTTTCCTTGCGCTCAATGAAGCCATCGAATTCTAATCCTTTAACCTGTATGCTAACTGAACTAGGACGAATATCTAAAATTTCTGATAATTGTGAGTTAGTAACCCCATTATTTTCACTAATCGCTTGAAGCATTCGAGCTCTTCCACGTGAATTATCCTGTTGCTGTTGACGCAGATTCAATAACACTGGTCCCATAAAACTACGATTGGTAACTAGTTTTCCAAGTTCATCAATAAAATTTTTATCTTCCATCATTAGCTTCCTTATTTTAAATTTAGTTAGGTTATTCATAAACGAGCTAACTATTTAACTAACAATGCAATATTCTAGAACGTTAGTTAGGCGTTGTCAACACAAACTAACTAATTAGCAAAAAATAATCCGCTAACCCATGATAATGGCTAGCGGATTAAGTTAATGATTGACATCATCGCGATTTAATAAGCAAATAGACTGTCCCTCTTCAACTTTTCGATCAATATGGTGTTCACCCCAAGTACATAATTGATTCAATATATAACTCAATGATTCACCGTACTCTGACAATGAATATTCAACCTTAGGGGGAATTTGATTATATACTCGACGATCAACAATATGATCATGTTCTAATTCTCGAAGCTGTTGTGTCAACATTTTCTGGGTAATATTAGGAATTAATCGCTTGAGCTCACTGGTCCGTTTTGCACCATGCCGTAAGTGACATAAAATAATCGGCTTCCACTTCCCACCGATGACTTCCATCGTAGCTTCCACCCCGATATTGTAAGTTTTTTCAATCGTATCCATGCTTTTCTCCCTGATATATCAATTTGTTACTAAAAAGTGCCTATAGCACTAAAAAGTACGTACTTGTTACATTGCTCCGTACCAGTATAATACATATTACTTGCTAAAAACACAAGCTCGCTGGAGGAATAACATGGAAAATCAAAGAATCTCACCCGCACTAACTTTAACCGCTTTAGCGATTAACGCTTTTGCAATTGGATCAACTGAATTTATCAGTGTCGGCTTGATGCCATTAATCGTTAACAGTTTTAATGTTTCACTTGCCCAAGCTGGCCTAACGGTTTCAATCTACGCACTAGGCGTTACAATTGGCGCCCCTATCCTAACCGTCTTAACTGCTAATTGGGATCGCCGCAAACTAATGATGGGTATCATGCTGATTTTCATCATTGGTAATATTTTGGCCGCTACTGCACCAACATTTGCCATTCTCCTACTAGGAAGAATTGTTTCTGCATTAGCGCATGGTATCTTTATGTCAGTTTCATCGTTAATCGCTGCCGACGTAGTCTCAATGGACAAGCGAGCTAGCGCCATTTCTATTATGTTTACTGGATTAACGGTCGCCACAGTGACTGGTGTGCCGCTGGGAACCTTCATCGGTCAACACCTTTCATGGCACTGGTCATTTATTTTCATCGCTATTGTTGGTTTGATTGGCTTAATCGCTAATTACTTTCTAATTCCAAATAATCTGCCCCATCCCGAAACTCGACCAGATTTGAAAGGATTCAAGCGTGTCCTAACTAATCAACCAATCGTGTTAGCACTATTAATCACTGCTCTTGGTTATGGAGGCACATTTGCATCATATACTTACCTAACACCAATTCTTGAGAAATATATGCACTTCGGAGCTAATGCAGTTGTCATTATCCTAATCGTTTATGGTTTAATGGTCGCTATTGGAAATACCATTGGTGGTCGCTTAGCCAATACTAATCCTCTCAGTGCCCTAATCAAAATGTTCGTCGGCCTTGCGATAACCTTGGGATTACTATTTATCTTTATTCACCAACCAGTATTAGGATTAGTTTCGGTAATGCTTTTGGGGCTATTTGCCTTTATGAATGTCCCTGGACTACAGCTATATATTGTTCAATTAGCCGAAAAATTTACCCCCCAAGATATTGGTTTAGCATCTGCTCTAAATATCTCTGCATTTAACATTGGAATTACCCTGGGATCTTTCGTCGGCAGTCAGGTAACCGCAAGTTTGTCTGTGGCAATGACCCCAATATTTGGAGTTCTAATGGTAGTAATTGCAATCTTACTCACAATTCGTTTAGCTCATCTAATGAAAACTAGATAGTTAATAAATATGAAAAAAACATAAAAACACTTGCAATCGAAATTATCGATTCGCAAGTGTTTTTATGTTGGCTAGGAAACATCACTATTATATTTACTAGTCTATTTTTTCTTGTTTATCGTATGATTTTTATCATAGTAATCCCAATAGGCTAACCAAAAGCAAAAAATAGTTAATCCTAAAAATATTAAAGGAACAATAATTAAATCACTTGCCCAGTAATTAATATGGTCCCAATTAGCATCACTAACAGTAGTCGCATCAGCAAACTTTTGAATGACTTGTAATCCGAAACATGTTAAAAGTCCAAAGCTTAAAAACATACAAGCTAAATTTATATACTTCATATCACTCGCCCCCCTATTTATCGTATCGCCTTAGTGCGAATATTTTAAAACGTTTAGCTATTTCAAATTTATTTGTTAAACACTGAAACAATAACAATGATCATTTTGGGCAATAAGTATTAAACGAATTGATTTAACATATTGCTTTAACCCCAAAATAGGCATTAAGTCTACGGTAACTTCCCGAATTCTTAATGCCTATTAGATATTCTATTTTTAATTATTAGATTGCTGATCTTTTTTGTTATGACGCCACCAAAAATGAATTGATAAAATAATTAAGAACAATGCCCCAACACTAACTGATGCGCGTGTGTCTGGATTGATAAACATAAAAATCACAATGATTAACAATGAAGCGATTCCAATATAATTACTAATTGGATAAAATGGCATCGTAAATGGATGCATTTTAATTACTTCAGGATTGGAACGTCTAAATCTTAATTCAGAAATCAAAATCACGAACCATGGCACCATCCCTGGTAACACACTAGAACTATAAACCAACACGAAGATATTTTCTGCTGCTCCAAATGCTGATAGGACAATATTCAAAATAATTCCGATTAGAATCCCACCAGAAATTGCCAAAATTGCAACTGATGGCACCTTATGTGGTGAAAGCTTACTGTAAATTTTAGATACTCGGCCTTCCTTAGACAATTTGTACAACATTCGGCTGGCACTATAAATTCCTGAATTAGTTCCTGACATTGCAGCAGTCAAAACAACAAAGTTAATAATTCCAGCTGCTCCAGCAATGCCGACCTTAGAGAAAGTTTCAACAAATGGTGAACCGACAGTTGCTAATTGGTTCCATGGATAAATTGCTACGATTACAAAAATTGCTCCAATATAGAAAATTAAGATTCGCCAAACAATTGATTTAACTGAGGAAACAATTGCGTGCCGGGGATTAGCTGCTTCACCAGCCGTAATTCCCAGTAATTCAATACCTTGATATGATCCAACCACAATTGAAAGGGCAAAGAAGAATCCTTTGAAACCACCAGTGAAGAACCCACCATTTGCCATAAGTTAGCTAATCCAATTGGATGCCAATTGTTACCAAATCCCAAAAAGATCACCATCATTCCAACTACAATCATTAAGATAATTGTGACCACCTTAATCAAAGCGAAGTAGAACTCGATGGTTCCATATGCCTTTGCTGACACAAGGTTGGCTAAAGTCAACGTGATAATGACCACTAACCCAGAAACCCATCCAGGCAGGTTGGGCCACCAATAATTTAAATACTGACTAACTGCAATCACTTCACTAATTCCCACAACAATGAATTGAAAAATATTACTCCACATAGTTAGATAACCAGCTATGGGATGAATGTAATTAGTAGCATAATCGGCAAATGAACCAGTTCCTGGGTTAATATAAATCATTTCTCCCAGAGCCCGCATTACTAGATATAAAATAAACCCAGCAAATCCATACGCTAATAGCACTGATGGCCCGGTCCACTTAATAGTTGCGGTAGATCCCATGAATAAACCAACTCCAATGGTCCCTCCAAGAGCAATCATTTGCATTTGGTTTGACGATAACGACCTCTTTAATTCTGGTTCTGCTTCCTTCTTATCCATAGATCAACCTCTCCTCGCATATTAAAAGCCACCCAATCAGATTTAGTACTACGTAAACTCGTAATGCAATCTGATTGAGTGGCTTGTTTGTTAGTGATAATAATTACAGGCACTTTAAAATCCTCAACCAGGCATAATGGTGGTTGAGGTGGCGGTCATTGTGTTATTAAAATTATGTACGTGAATTGCTTTAATTTTCATATTTATGGCCTCCTTATTTCTTAGTAAGTAATTTTATCATTAAATTTTAATAATTACAATAATATTTTATGCCTTTATTTTTTAAAAAGCAAACTCACTTATTAAACAGCTTGATAATAGTACCCTAATTGTTATCAGAAGTAATTCGATTACGACCGTTTCGCTTAGATGTATACAACATTTTATCGGCTCGATCATACAGATCATCACTATTATCATTTGGATGCTTTGTCGCAATACCAATTGAAATTGTGATTGGAATGGCTATCCCTTTATATTCAATTTCTGCCATTTGGATTTGCTGATTAATTTCACGAGCGATCTCTTCAACATCCGAAATATGAACATCCCTAAATATAATATCGAACTCTTCGCCACCGACCCGATAACAGTCTACTCCTGGCATATCGTTAATGATTTGCTTAAATGACCACCCAACAAATGATAATATCTTGTTGCCCGCCAAATGACCATGCTGGTCATTGATCATTTTAAAATGATCAATATCTAATGCCATCAAATGCAAGGGCTGGTCGTCATTGTCTGAATTTTCTATAGCAAAGGAGAGTTCCTTGGTAAACGCTCCGTCGTTCTTTAGGCCCGTTAAATAGTCCGTTCTTGCCTGTCGTGAGATCATAATAATTTCATTATTATCGGTCATAATCTGAGTCAATTCAAAGCTAAGACACCCGCTCGTTATCATAAAAGCTAAGATCTGATACCACATGTTAGCATTGGTAAACGTACCACCACTTATCCAAAACCAATATCCAATTACCACAACATTAACAACGATCAGCCAAGTCAACATCGTGATTTTTTTCAATTGCAACAATTTAACGAGATATGCAAAGACTGCGTATCCCACAAGGAAAATCGCAATGAACCCCGGTGTATTAGCATCAATTCCTCTAAGGGTAATATAGGAAATCAGGCTGATCATTAATACTGACAATCCTTCGATCTGTCCTAAATAAGCCATGATGTAAATCACTAACAAGATACGAAAGTTAACAAACCCTTCACTACCAATATTACGGAAGCTATTTATTTCTAGTATCACGGCAACGATGCCAAAATACAAAACGCTAATTATTCTTTGAATCCGTTCAAAAGTAATAACGGACCACTCAGTTTTGCATAATTCAAAGCTAGCATCTGCATAATCACTTGGAAAAACAGGGCAACTCCTAATACAAAAAACACGCTTGTCATCAGTGGCGACAATAACCATGCATGATTCGTCATACGAAATACCTCAATCTAAATTCGTCCTAACCTAATTCTTTATCAACTGCTAATTGGGCAACCAGATTTAAATAATTAAATGGTTGATCATAATGGGGATTATACAACATATCAATATATGCTAATTCGTCAATTGTGTTTCGATTTTGAATAATTATCGACATGGCATTCGCTGATTTGGCCACCTCATGCTTGCTAATTAATTGAGCCCCTAACACCCGGCGAGAGTCGCGATCATAAATTAATTTGATGGTTAATTTTTCAGTTGATGGCATATAATCAGGCCGATAATCGCCTTTCCAAGTGACGGATGTAGCATTAATCCCCTTGCGTTCAGCATTTCTTAATGTTAATCCAGTCGAAGCGACGGTATAACCATAAATCATAATTGCGGACGTAGCCTGTGTTCCCATGGATTCTTGAATGTTGCCTACGATATTAATCCCGGCAAGGGCCCCCTGACGAATTGCATTAGTCGCTAACGGGATATATGACTCATTGTCATCATCTGGATTAAAATGCTGCACACTAGCGTCTCCTGCAGCATAAATATCAGGATTAGAACTCTGCATATAATCATTAACAATAATTGCCCCTTCGCGAGTCATCTTAACTTGTCCTTGTAATAAACTCGTGTTGGCTAAGAAGCCCGTGCAAACGATTGCCAAGTCCACATTATATGCTCCCTTGTCGGTCTCGACAACCACTTCATTTGTTTCCGGACTACTATCAAATGATTGGCAACGTTCGCCTAAGTGTACATCAGCTCCATGATCTCGCAATAATTTAACAACGTAATCTGATGTATCAAGATCAACGTAATTATTTAGCAGTTGTGGGTTTCCTTGAATAATTGTGACCTCATGACCAGTTTTAGTATATCCTTCGGCTAGTTCGACGCCGACATAACCACCACCGATAATTGCTATCCTATGATTATCTTTAGCGGTTTTATGAATTTCACGGGCCTGATTATAATCCTTACACAACAAAACTCTTGAATTATCTACTCCGTAAAGCGGTGGTAAAGGGACATATGAACCAGTTGCCATGATTAATTTATCATAATTATCAGTGAAAATTTGCCTAGTTTTTAAATTTTCGACTGTGACTGTTTTATTATCTGAATCGATTTTTAAGACATCGTGGCTAATATTAATTCTCGCCCCAGTTTTAGCTAATTCTTCAGGACTGGAGTAGCACATAGTTTCTAATTTATCGACCATCCCACTCAAGTAAAGTGGTACCCCACTAGACAGAAACGAAACATTATCATGGCGCTCATAAACGACCACTTCAGTTTCTGGATACCGTTTGGTGATTTCATTAATTGCAGCAATTCCCGTATGGGTACACCCAATTATGATTACTTTCATGATTACTTCCCCCTAATAATTATCTTGGATCATCATCTTTAATTCTCAAAAGATGTGGCGCCCCATAGTAGTACCCTTGCCGTAAATCAATTTCAAGTGCCGTCGCAATTTCATCATCCTGTTGATCTTCAATCCCCTCAAGAATGAATCGTAATTTATTATCAATCGCAACTTGATGCCAAAACTTAACACGTTCTTGGATTTTTTTATCAGTAAATGGTTCATCAAAATTTTGCAAAGCAAACTTAATTTCTGAAGAATATGGAATTAATTCAGAAATCCGATCAAGTTGATTTTCCCCAGTACCAACATCATCAATACAGAGTTCCATTCCTCGCTGTTCAAACACTTTAAAATGTGGTTCCATGTCCGCAACTGTAATGCCTTCATCCGCAGGCTCTTCAGTCAATTCAATGTTTACTCTCATTGGGCGCAAGATATCTTGAGCTTCTGCAATAGCCTTGCTAATTGACGGATTCATCATCTGTGTTCGATTTAAATTAACTGATACGGAACCAATCTTTAAAGCCAATTTTTTTGTAGTTTCTAACAAGACATCGGCAATAATATCTGCTGGAATATCGGCAAATCTTACCGGTGGTTCCCAGTGATCTCCCACGTATTTTTTCATCAACAACTCATAGCCAATTAGTGAATTAGTAAATCTATTTAGCTGTGGTTGAATAAAATAACGGTACATATCAATACTCCTTTACATGCCCTCATTTTAATAGCGGTCAATGCGATTAACCTAATTGTTATAATTTTAACACTTAAGGTCATTCAAAATGCTATTTATCAATCATTTTGCCATTTGCGAAGCTAATAGGGAAACCAAGTTATTATATGAATAGAACTCATTATTTTTCGCAATTCCAATTCCACCATTTACTTTAATTCCCGCTTTCTTAACTTGGGACTTCCACACAAGTTTCATTGCTTTTTGGTAATATGCCTGATCGTTGACATTAGCAAAAATCATCGCGGCTAATCCATAATTAGCGGGAGATTGATTTTTGTCCACAATTTGGCCAGTTATTGAGTACGTGTTTGCAAGTTGGTGTTGATCAATTTGTAACCTCAACCAATTCAAACTAGTTGATTTAATCTTGCCAACCTCTGCAAGGTGTAATAACACCACTAGTGCTTCAGAACCATTAAGATTTTGTTGAGAATACTGTTTAGTCTGCCAATTATAATTTGCAGCATATAGCGGGAAGACATCCCCAAGATATCCGTGATTTACAACCTGAAGTTGACGCTGATAGTCTTTGCGACCTTGGTTAGTGGCTGATTCAAAATATTTTAATGTTAAGAGATCAAAGTACGCTAAAGAACCTGTTGAAGTTCCCTTTTTCAAATTAACATCATAGAAATCGGTTAGTTGACCGTGCTGAATCACATTTGGCTTAAGTTTGGCAAATCTTTTAGCGGCAGTTTTTTGATACTTTACACTATTATTAACAGCATCGTAAACTACCATCGATCGAATAATTCGTAAATCATCTAGTGTTGCATTCACGTTCGCTAATTGGTTATTTTCCGGATTGTAGCGATAACTATACTGGTTCCCCTGATTAAAAGTCTGGTCAGTTTGGTTTAGGAATTTTTGGTATGGCTTTTGTTTGCTTATTTAATGCTAAGTAAGTTAACCACATACCCGATGACTCACTTAGCATCTCATGGCCGGTGGCTAGCTCAGCCGGTTGCTTTTGCTGACTAAGGTTAGTATAAATCCCCTGCTTTGCTAACATATTAGCTTTAATAAATCGAGATAACTGTTTAGCCCGTTGCTTATTTACAGGATTGGATCGCATTTGATACTTCGCTAAAACCATCTTGTTAGTCTGTCTGTTTGGGATGGTCACTTGTGCTTCATTATTAGAACTACAAGCAGTGATTAATAATCCACTAAGACAAGCAATTAATATTTTAACTATTTTCCTCATTTCATATCACCCTATGATGTTGGCACATCATATTCTATTTCCTTAACTCCACCATCAATTAAGTCATATGGACTATTCATTTCATCAGCATTCCACATTGAAATTCCAATTGCTAATGAAATATTTAAACCATTTAATTGTTCATTTCCCGCTAAATTCTTCTTGAAGTTTTCTTTAATACGCTCAGCAGCAATTTTTGCGCCGTTGGCATCCGTATAGACTAAAATTCCCCATGTCGGAAGTTCATTATTTAAATAATATGTTACGTCGTTTTCTCGCGTTGATCGTGTAATTACATTAGAGGTGATTTCTAACAAGAACTTCTGTTGCTCAGCACTCATCATCCGTTTTAATTCTTCATAGTAGCGAATCCGAATAATAATTGTCGAGACTGGTAAATTAAAGCGTCGATTGGTTTCAATGAATACATTGGCATCTTGCACGTAAGCAATCGTTGTTCGGAGATTAGTTTCTGTATCAAACGCTCCTTGTTCTGCAATTGCTTTTCGTAAATTGTTGTTAGAAGTTTGGATTTCACGTTGCTTAGTTGTCATCTGATAAACACAACCTGATAATAAAATTGGCATAATCAGCCAAAACGCTAATTCCACTGGTAAATGTTCGTGGTCGACACCATTTAGATAAAGCATGCTGATGATTTGAATAAAGATAAACACTAAATTTTCAACGAATCCTGCATAAATTCCATAAAAGTACGTAATTACTATTGATAGGATGGTCAATCCCATATAAATCGTGTTGATGATGATATTTCCAGTAAAGCTCATTAATAGCGCAGTTAGTCCCATTAACGCCAGAAAAGCTAATAAATAGATGTCTGATAAAAGATTGTTTCGTGTATCATCATTCATGTTTATTCTCTCCTAACTTCAATAGTCCATTTTTTCGTAATAACATAAACCCGATAACTGCAATAATTAATGCCACAAATATGGCTAACCCTAAGTAAATTAATAACTTAGAGTTTTTACTAATTTCATTCCTAACGTTTTGCCGCGGGTTAATTGCGGCAACCTTTTTAAATCGGTAACTATAATGATTATTATCCTGATCAACCAATATTCCATCTGTATTTTGATATTGTTGAATGGTCTTTTGATCGCTAATTTGTGTGGAAGCAATAAATACATCCGCCGGATTAGCTGCGGTAATCACTAACAGTCCGCGCTGTTTATTGTATGGCGATTTCAACAGCTGATCAGTTCCTACATTATGTCCATAGCCACTCTCGATACTTAACTTTTCGTTAGATAAAAAGTGATCAAATCCATCATCAAATTTAAAATACAGTTTTGAATTCAACTGCTTAATCAAACTATTTTGACTAGGGGTTCCAAACGCGATAACACTAGCATTTTCGAGAGTCGTTGAACTTGGATTATTATTATAAACTGTTAATTTTCCTAAATTACTTTGAGTGTAATTACCAATTAAATTAACAATATTTGTAAACGTCTTAAAATCATTGGCAGTCATCGCTTTAGGCCGAACAATTGCTAAGTTATTAAAAGCGCCGTTTTTAATGAACATGCTAGGATAATTTTTAAATAATAAATCATTTTGCGGCTCTGATTTAATGTCTGCTTCTGAATTATTGCTAATTGTTGCCCATGGGGTAGCTTCATTGCTGTCAGCATTGTTCTTCAACTGTAAATCAAAGGCAACTCGGATAGTAAAACTATTGCCTAGTGGTTTATCTTTAGGTAATGACACCGTCACTGAATCGTCATCTGCTCTTTGCTTCGTTAATTTTTTACTACCAACTGCTTGGTTATTGACGTATACCGTAATTAATGAATTATTAAAATCCAGGTTTTTAGCATACTTGTAGTCAATCTTTATCTTAGATCCATTTGCATTGGTTCGATCAACTGGCAGGCTAACAAAAAATGCCTGTTCGTGATGGTTAGCACCTGTTAACTGCACATCTTGATTAGTTAACTGATAACGTCCTTGATATTGCAATACTGAAGTATCAGTATCAGTTTGGTTGGTTACTTCTTTTCTGGCTGATGACGTTTCACTCATCAACTCAGAATTGGCAACGAACTTTGCTGCCCGAGTTAATAAATCACTGCTATTTGATGTAACAATTAAGTCGTGATGGTTACCAGAATTAACACGTTGTAGTACTGCCGATTGATCTAGCCCTTTACCATCAACTGCTTTTTTTAAGTTGGCTGGCAGTTGGTCATACTTAGCCACAATCATTCGATACTTAGCTTGCTCATATTTTTTATCATTAAGCGTCACAATTGGTAACTCATCATCTTCTGTGGTAATTGTTCTGGATTGTCCAGATAACGCTATAGCACTTGCGGCTAAGTCTTGATTATCCGGTTCATTAACCGTTGCTACAACTGCGGCTTGATTACTAATTGTATCTGCGCCAGTAAAGTGATCATAAAATGACTTAATGGAATCGTTAGCTTCTTTTAATTTGTATTCAAAGTTAACATTCGCTCCATCATAAACTGTCAGCCAATTTGCTGGAGTTGGAACTGACTGGTTACTATTTTTATTAGTAATTTGCCCCATAATTTGAAGGTTGTTAGTGCCAGCAATAAGCTTTTTAGGAATTTCAATTTGCTTACTTTGAATCCCACCATTGTTCTTAGGTCGAAACGAATAAAATTTGGTCCCATTGATCATAACAGTAATATCAGAGGACTTCTGATCATTAAGCTGAGTTATTTGAAAGCTCAGGTTCAAGGTAGCTTTTTTAACATCCCAATACCCCATCTTAACGAAATACATATTGGTTTGAACTGAACTCCCAGATAAACTGGTCGTTGAATTTTGAAAAGGCTCTGTATAGGTTAATGGATTGTCCTTCTTAACATCTTTTTTGGCACCTTGTGCGCTGATCCCGCTGCCTAAAAAAATCACCATTACAAATATCAGACCAATTAACTTACTTATACCGCTTGGTTTTATACCATTTTGCTTGTTGATGAAAAACTTGTTCACGAATATACCCCACCATTCCATGGACGGCCACAGCTAACCACATTTGGCTATAAACTGCGTACATCAATAATATTATTAATAGATTTGAGAAGTCATCTCACCTTTCTCGGTTAGGACCGTTACAAACGTAACTTAATACAAATAACAGAATTGCAAAGGCCCACACTGAGTTGCTAAATCCCTGCAAGTTAGAATGAACTACCCCGGAAACTGATAATACAAAAACCGCATCCGACAAAATTAATGACGTCATTAATAAGAAATAAACAGCCATAAAGTAAAATAAGTCGAAGCGAATACGAACTGATTTTGGATCAAATAGCAATTTTGTATTTTTCAAAATCACATAAATATTGCCCTTCACCCACCGCGTTCGTTGATGAAACCATACATCCATCGTTTGCGGCTCTTGTTCCCAGGTAACGGCTCTTGGTTGGAAACGAATGTGATAACCCCGTCGATAAACCTGAAAGCTAATCTCGGTATCTTCCGCAAGGGCCTTTTCATCCCAGCCGCCGATGTCTTCTAATAGATCACGCCGAATAACATAGTTAGTTCCAGGAATCGTACATAGACCAAATAATTGTTGCCTACCAGCCTGTGCCATCCACTGAAATGACAATGTCTCAATATTAATGAATCTGGTAAGTAACGAGGCATCTTTATTTCTCGTTCTAAACTTACCAATTACTGCGCCAGTTTTATCATTTTGTAATAGTTGGGCCACCAAGATCCGTAATGCCCCGGATTCAGGGGTATTATCGGCATCATAGATTGAAATTAAGGATCCCTTGGCCTTAGTCTTTAAGGCAATATTCAATGCATTGGACTTACCCTTACCACCGTTGGTCTTATCAGTATTAATTACCTCTAAATTTCGTCCTTTGTACAAGTCTTGCAATCCCGCTAACAGTTCCGCAGAATTGTCACTTGAGTTATCGTTAATTACAATTACCTCATAGCGATCATGAGGGTAATCAAAATTGAGTAATGACTGAACCGTTTTAACAATTACGATGCCCTCATTATGGGCGGGAACTAAAATGGACACAAATGGTACGTCCTCATGGTCCTCCGGTAGCTTTGGCGTGGGAGTTTTACTCCACTTCAAGTAATACGTATAACCAGCAATCGTCAAAATTAAATTAACAATTAAAATTAACCAAATCGACAATACTGCAATTAATAGAAAAAATCTAAAACGGTCATTGATAACTCCTTTAATTATTTATCGGTAAACATTCTGCGATATATCCGCCGACCCATCCAAATAAACGCAATAAAGATAACCAAAATAACACTAAATAAAATCAACATTACATTCGATTGGGTTTTAAAAAACTGGTTAATAGGTGACACTGCCTGTTTGGGAGCATGTTGGTAGATAATATTTCGCGGTTTAGTAATCTGAACTGGACTATTATTTAAATAATAATTGCCACCTTTTTGACTAAATTGAATCGATCCACTCATAATTTTCATTTCGTAATCAGTAGCCAACGGATTAAGTAAATCAATATTTAACCGATTAATCTTGGCAATTAACTGGTTAATTGCGGTGGACTTCTTTGGCAATGGCATGGTTAAAGCAACGGGCATTGGCCAAGTAACGCTTGTTAGTTGATGAATATTTGTAAACTGATTGATTGATACTCCATAAAAACTATTCTGGGCGACTCCTGCTCGATTGTCTTGATCAGCGTAGCTGAATTCACTTGGGTTAGCTAACAAAATTCGCGTGTTAGCCTTAGTTAATGCGTTATTTCGATAGACCGCATCTTGGTTCCAGTAATTATTTGTCGTGATGCCTACTGGAAATACTTTCTGTTGGCCTAACGAAACCAAGTTGTTTTGAATAATGCTACTTAATTCCAGTCCACTGCTAGCACTGGGTTCGATTGTTGTAGGAGTCTTTAAAAAATTACCCCACCGCACTGTTCAACCAATCGCAAACTGTTGGCAAACTTCGAAAATGCTTGGTAGTTAGCAACATTATTTACACTAGTAGTGCTAACAATAAATGGAATTCCGGCTTGGTAAAATTGCTTACTTAACTGATTAAGTCTGGTTAAATCACTGTATGGCATAATCCCTGTAATAGTGACAACTGGTTGCTGACTAAAAGAACGGTTAAACAACTTAGCAATTAGTTGACCTGCGCTTAGCAAGCCCAACCCGTCTTGATAAAATCGAGGAATATATCCCTGATTGCCATCTATAATGCCATATGGATATTGTTGCTGATTACTGGTTTGCGTTACTAAGTTTCCGAATACTTTCGCAGACTTAGGCACATTCTTTACCAGCACAATCGAGCTACTAAATGGGATTGACTGACTAGATTGGCGACCAGTTTTAATTGCAAACTGTTGGTGAAATACCGTTACAGTTCGCACTTTAAGTTGTTGAACTTCATTATTTGTTATCCCATCACCCAGGTGCAACTTGATACCAGAATATTTATCACGATCCTTATTAAAATTCAGGTTAGCTTGGCGACCATCAGGCCAGTTGATCATCGTAATAACTCCAGCATAGTGGCCTTGCGGCAGCATTCCCTTGTGATAGTCCTGAATTCTAACAGTATCGACTTTAATATTTAAACTACTCAGTAACCGCTGGACAGCATCAATTTTTTCATTTCCTTTATGAACAACATTTTGAGAATCATATGCCAATAGCACCTTAGGGTTATCGGCAGCCTGAGCAGTTTGGGAAAACCAGCCAATGCCAAACAACAAACCAAATAGAATTAATAACGTATTTAATTTATGCTTCATTAACTCGTTCCTTTCCACAAACGTTTTCTGATAATGTCAGCAATTAGAATTAGGTACACCAAATCCAAACTATACGAAACTGGCAGCATGTGCTGTGCCAAGTTAGTTTCCCCAAATGTAAGCAATGTCGTGACGGGCAAAATGGCCGCACCTGTCATTAACCCTATTACTAAGAAAAATTTCATAATCCCGGCAATTTGCTTACGGTTCTTAAAGTTGTTATACATCCCTACTAAATAAACAATTCCTAGCGTTAATCCAATCATGATGTTAAATGCATACTTTTTGGGATAAAATGTACTACTTAATTGACTATATAGCGTAAAGAAACTAAATTGCTGTAATGCTCGCCCATGATTCTTAGTATAATTTCCTAAGGCCGACACCTGTACTATCATCACATTTTTAGCAACATCATTGAGTGAGGTACCAAGTTGATTAAGATTATTTCCATAATAATCAATTAACCAAAATGAATTGTACTTATCAATGAGGTTATGCTTAACATACTTAGAATCTGGTTTCAAAGCCGTATAGTCAGCCGGAAAATAGTCTTGTTCCTTCATCAATGAGAATTGCTTATTAAGCTTACTGTCATTCAGGCTTTCCATAGGATTAGGGTTGTTTACTAGTACCCCCTTAGTAAATGACTGATATTTATTTACTGTTTGTTCCTCTGGAGTTAGCATCTTTGTTGAGATGCCACTAACAATCAAAAGCATGGCCACTCCCGATCCTAAATACCACCGCTGATACTTAATTCTAGGCAAGAAAAATAAGCCGATTGCCGCAATTGCAAATACAATGCCTAAGGGGGCTGCTGAATAATCTCCCATTACTAATAGTCCCACCGCCACAAAGTAAGCAATCACTGCAGCGAATAGTTTTTTCCATGCAACTGAGGAATATAAAGTAACAAAGCCACCGCCAGTACTAAGAAAATTAACGTAGTAGCTTGGGGATAAAATGAATTAAAGTACATCATAAACGCTGAATCGCCAGCAACTAAACCAATTAAGATGGCAACTACATATGCACCTGTTGTACGATTTCCCGGAACCAAAGCCTTAGTGAACAAATAAATACCACTAATATAAACCACTAGGTAAATCACGCCTAAAAAACGAATATCAAATATCTGCGTACTAAACAGTAACTTATTTATCAAAATTGCTAATTGAATAAACATGTTCTGCGTTTTCCATGTTGGACTAGCTAACTCATTGTAATATTGTCTAATGCCGTAGTTAGTAACCACGTACCGTGAATCTGATGCTTTAATTGCATATAACCCATTACTATTCAATACCCTGGTGAAATCACCATTATCGGCATATCCATGAATTGGTGCAATTAATAACAGATATATCCCCATCAATCCGCAGATTGTTACGGTTAGAGCTTCAGGTGAACAATGTTTAGTGACAATAAAAAAAGCTTGCCCTATTTTTAATTTAATTTGCCGCCATCCATTAACAAATGTTGATAAATTCAAATCCAAATCCCCCTTAATGGATTCTTACTAATAAGATTATAAATTCAATTCAAACGCCTCTCTAATAGGATCTAATTTATCGATTACGTTAATTTGGCCACGTCTAACGAAGCCAAATGAAGCTACAAGTCCCTGCAAGGGCTTATTTAACGGATGAGTATCGATCCGTACATTAACAAATTGATGATTTACAATTATCGAAATTAAATTAGACAACATAATCTTGGACAACCGTTGCCCACGATATTCATTGCTAATTGCTAATCGATGAATTACTGCATATGGTTCGGTTTGCCGTTTCCATTGGCCATCAGTAATCTGTTTGTAATTACTTTCAGGTTCAAATGATACTGCGGCATAACCAGCAATTTCGTTATCCACTACCAAAACATATCCACGTTCATTTACTATATCATCATTAATCATCTGTGCATTAGGATGCCCGTCTTGCCACTGTGGGCTACCATACGATTTTAAAAACGCTTTGGCGTTATCAATGATTTGCATAATCACTGATTGATCAGTTTCATCTGCTTTTCTTACATATATTAGTGTCACTATCCGTTCCTCCATAGAAAATTAATCAATTTAATAGTACATCACAATTCGGCTGTGGTAATCTTTAGCTAACAAGATAATCCAGAAAGTGGTGGTTAAAGATGAAAATTGTTGTACTAGATGGTTATGCTTTAAATCCAGGTGATTTAAGTTGGGAACCCCTCGAAAAAATGGGTGACGTTGCCATTTATGATCGAACACCTGTAAATGATGAGCGTGAAATTTTAAAACGAATTGGGGATGCTGAAATCGTATTTGATAACAAAACCCCTTTAACGGCTAGCGTTATGAAACAGGCCCCTAATCTAAAATATATTGGGGTCTTAAGCACCGGCTATGACATTATTGATCTCGATGGTGCCAAAGAAAATGATATTGTAGTAACTAATATTCCCGCCTATGGTACTGACGCAGTAGCCCAGCACACATTTGCCCTACTACTAGAAATTACTAACCGAGTTGGTCTTCATGACCAATTAGTTCATGATGGAGCTTGGTCAAAAAGCCCTGACTATACATTTTGGGATGCCCCTTTAATTGAATTAAAGGACAAGACCATTGGGCTGTTCGGATTTGGTAAAATTGCTCAACAAGTTGCCCGGTTAGCACATGCATTTTCAATGAACGTTATTTACTATAATCACAGACCAAAACCATTTGCTGAAGACTGGGCTACTCAGGTTGAAATGGATGATTTATTTGCTCAATCAGACATCATTAGCATGCATACACCACTTACCCCAGAAACTAACGAAATCATTGACTGTGATAATATCACTAAAATGAAAGATGGCGTAATTATTCTCAATACCGCTCGGGGTGGCTTAATTGAAGAAGTCGCTACAGCAGATGCCCTAAATAGTGGAAAAATTGCGGCACTAGGAACTGATGTCGCTAGTCAGGAACCAATTAACCCTGATAACCCATTGCTTACATCCAAAAATACCTTTATTACTCCCCATATTGCATGGGCCCCACTAACCACACGGAAGCGTCTGCTAAGCATTGCCGTCGATAACTTCCAAGCATACCTTGATGGCAAACCGGTTAATACCGTTTATTCCTAATTTAAGTTCTAAGCCTTATAATTAAACCAGATTTAGCCTAAAATGAAAACCAAAAGTTCCCAACATAGACGATTGTGATAGTCCTTGCTAGGAACTTTTTTATTCTAATTTTTAACGTTTTTGTTAAACCGCTTTCAATTTTAAAATAATGATTTACAATGAAGATGTAATGATATGGGCAACTATTAACAGTGTTACCACATTAACTAATTTTAATTTGGAGGGACCCGCTATGACAAAAAGCAAAGCAATCATGATTGGCGCAGGATTAGCAAATTTAGCTGGTGCAGTCTACTTAATACAAGAAGGCCACTGGCGCGGTGATCAAATCACTTTCTATTCTATTGATGACCATGGTTCAAACGATGGCTCACCGGTTTCTGATGCTGCTGGTGAATATTGGAATGAAAATCACCCGCTAAACAAGACTCAAGGATTCGTTGCGCGAGGCGGCCGGATGTTGAATTATCGGACCTACGTGGATTTAATGGACCTGTTATCTCGGATCCCATCCGCAACTGAAAGTGGCATGACCGCTGCTGAAGATACCCATGACTTTGACGCCAAACATCCAACATTTGATAAAGCACGCTTACTCCAAGGTGGCAAAGGGATTATTGATGGTGGCAAGCTTGGTTTAGACAATAAAGATCGAATGTTATTATCAAAATTAGTGCTAATGCCCGATTCAAAAGAAGAATCCTTAGACAACATTTCAATCGCCGACTACTTTAAATCGAGTCCCCACTTCTTCCAGTCTCACTTCTGGTACATGTGGGAAACCACTTTTGCTTTTAGAACCCAAAGCTCAGTTCAAGAATTACGCCGTTACATGCACCAAATGATTTATGAATTTACTCAAATCGAACATTTAGTTGGGGTTAATCGAACTAGGTATAACCAATATGAAAGTATCATGTTACCACTAATCAATTATTTAAAGAAACAAGGCGTGAAAATCGTGTTAAATCGCCGGGTAACTGATTGGGAGTTCAAAAATACCCCAATGCAAGATGAGATCACTGTTACTGGCTTAAAGATGACTAATACTGAAACCAACGAAGAAGAAACTATCAACGTCGATGATCAAACTGCCGTTTTCTTCACTAATGGATCGATCACCGATTCTTCTACGCTTGGTGATTTAAATACACCCGCAACCGAAAATCCCGATTATGGAGTTGCCGCTAGTTTATGGAAAAAAGCCACGGAGCACTTCTACAATTTAGGTAATCCGGATAAGTTTTTCAATGACCGGAGCGCTAGTGAATGGGTTAGCTTCACCCTAACAACTAAAAATCATATACTACTAAATGAAATTGCTCGCATTACGACCCAGGTACCTGGAAATGCGTTGAATTCATTTCTGTCTACCAGCCCGATTACGCCTCTTGGTCAAGAAGACATTAACATGTCCATTGTCGTCCATCATCAGCCTCACTTTACGGAGCAAAAAGCGAATGAATCGGTGATCTGGGGTTACTTCCTTTACCCACGTCGGACTGGCGAATTTGTAAATAAACAGTACATTAAGATGACTGGTAAAGAAATGGTTCAAGAACTAATTGGCCAGTTATCCAAGGTGGATCCGGGACCAGTTAATATTAAAGAAAAAGAAGCCGAAATTATGGATAGTGTAATTAACAACATCCCGGTTTACATGCCATACGCTTCCGCCCTCTTCAACAACCGTGCCAAAACTGATCGACCAGAAGTTATTCCTGCTCACTCCACAAACCTTGCCTTTACTGGTGAATTTGTTGAGCAGCCTTACCAAATGGTCTTCACCGAGCAAAGCGCTGTTCGGTCTGGCGAAATTGCTGCGTTCCACTTTGCTGGGGTGCCAATGGATAAATTAGTTAAGAATCCACGATTCGATAAAGATCCAAAAGTTTTAGCAAGAGCTACCAAGAAGATGTTTAGCTAAAAAGAAAAAAGCTTATTCCAAATGGAATAAGCTTTTTTACTACATATTATTAGTCAACAACCACATATGACTTGATGGTTGTCCGATCATCCATATCTTTGTATGCTTGATCAATTTCTGATAATGAATAAGTCTTGGTAAATACTTTACCAGGATTAATGACACCATCTAACACAGCTTTTAATAATTCTCGCTTATCATAAGTTGTGACAGATGCTGGTCCACCAGCAATTTGCAGATTACTGTAAAATGCGCCAGTCAAATCTTGGCTAGCTGTATGAGGCAATCCTACACGGCCCACAATGGCACCTGGACGGCCAACCGTCATGGCCGTTTCAGTCGATTGCTCAGTTCCGACACATTCCAAAACGGCATCGGCACCTTGACCGTTAGTCAAATCCATAATTTCTTTAACTGCTTCATCACCACGGCTAGCAACGTTATCAGTGGCTCCGAATTCCTTAGCTAATTTCAAACGATCGTCATGACGACTAGTTGAAATGATCTTCTTTGCGCCCTTCATCTTAGCAGCGATAATGGCACAAAGACCAACCGCACCATCGCCCATAACAACTACCGTATCACCAACGTGCACGTTAGCAACTTGGGCGGCATGATAACCAGTAGCCATAACATCAGCTAAGGTTAACAATGATTTGAGCATGCCTTCACTGTAGTCCTCTGGTTGGCCAGGAACTTTAACTAATGACCATTGACCATATTGGAAACGAACGTATTCTGCCTGAACACCATCACTGAAGTTATCCTGATGGTTCTGACATGAACCGTCAAAGCCAGCTAAACATGCGGCACAATGACCACATCCATGCGTAAATGGTGCGATGACAAAGTCGCCAGGTTTAACAGTTGTTACATCATCGCCGACACTTTCAACGATAGCTAAGGCTTCATGACCTGAATTAATTTGGTCTGGTTTAACATCGTTAATACCACGATAGTTCCATAAATCGGAACCACAGACACAGGTTCTAACTACTTTGAGAATAACATCCCCTGGTTGTTGGATTGCTGGGATCTCTTTATCGACCAGCTGCATTTCACCGGGTTTAACTAAAATTGATTCTTTCATGAATGAATTCCTCCTATAATTAGCGCACTATAACAAGAGCTGCTACTGACATTTGCTTCTTCAATTATTATACCCCTCATTATTCCTTAAAGATTACTAGTTCAGTAGTTTTTCCAAGTCTTAGCTATGATACAATTAGCCTAATGCTACTATAAAGAGGTCATCTATTATGAAACTAAAGCACTTACTACTAATCGGATTGAGTGTCCTTGGACTCTCTTCTTTATCCGCAGTTACTACTCAAGCAGACTCAACAGATCCAGACGCAGTCATGCCTTACTCCTTATCAAAGAAGGAATTCAATAAGATAAAAAAAGATTATAAAGGTATCTGGAATAATGATAAGTACTACCGAGTAAATAAAAATGTAAAAATTTCAGTTAACTTTATGGAACCAAATGAAGATGTACCCACTAAATATATGAATGTAACGATTCCAAAGGGAACCATTCTAGTTGGTTCTCGTGGTTATACTAATGATTCAAAAAAGCACATTTCTTACGTATTTTCAATTGACCTAGATTCATTAAGTTATTATGTAAAGACACCAAAGAGCTCCCCTAATAAAGACTATGAGCAACAATCTGCGGAAGTTGATTCCAAATCCTCGGCTACTCTTAATAAATACTTACTAGGATATCTCAACCAAAATACATGCCATCATATTCACAAGGAGACCTAAGTAAATACCCTGGTGATCACATCAAATTCAGTCCATTCACTGAAGCATACCAGCAAATTAAAGTTACTAGTAATGGTTACGTTGAATATAGAAACATCACTGATAGTATGGAAACCGGACAGATAACCAATCCTAAGCCTATCTCAAGTGCCAAAATAACCGGTTATTTAATAAAGAATGACACCCGTTATCTATATTATTCTCACCATATTACGGGGGTACCCGATACAAAAGTCGCAAAAAGTGGTAACAAACAATATCGTCTAGCCATAACCAACCTTCACCAACCTTTCTCAATGTTCGATGGTGACCAGGGCGCACTGCTTTTCAGTAAATACCAAATAAAGAACACTGCCTACTTTACTAGAATTGGTGCTTTTGGCGTATAAACAAAAAGAATCATCCACTCGGATGATTCCTTTTTTATCGCTTATCCCAATCAATATTAGATTGTTGGCCCAAAATTTGGTCAATTTCCTTCAATTCTTCATCAGAAAATGCCAAATTATTCAGTGCAGCCACATTATCAGCTATTTGTTCTGGCCGGCTCGCCCCAATTAGCACGCTAGCAACTTCGGGTTCTCTGAGGTTCCAAGCCAATGCCATTTCTGCTAAAGACTGATCCCGGCGATTAGCCACTTCATTTAATTTCTTCACCGTCGCAACCGTTTCATCCACCTGAACCGGACTCAAGAATGGGCTAGTGCTCTTCTTAGCCCGTGAATCTGCTGGTACGCCATTAAGATATTTATCGGTTAATAGGCCTTGAGATAATGAACTGTATCCCACTGCTGCCTTCCCTAATTTCTTAAGCACTGGGAATAAGTCGCTCTCAGCTCCCCGATTAAACATGTTGTAACGAGGTTGGGAAATCACGAATGGGGTTCCCAATTTTTCAAACACCTTAGCGATTGCTTCAGTTTGCTGACCATTGTAATTTGAAATACCGATGTACAATGCCTTCCCCTCAACAACCAGCTGATTCAGAGCTCGAGCCGTTTCTTCAACTGGGGTATCTGGATCAGGTCGATGAGTATAAAAGATATCGACATAATCCAATCCCAATCGTTGCAGGCTTTGATCGGCACTGGCAATAATATTTTTCTTGGAACCCCACTCACCATAAGGACCAGGCCACATCAGATAACCAGCTTTAGATGAAATAATCATCTCATCTCGATAAGCCTTCATATCGTTAGCCATAATTCGACCGAAGTTTTCTTCCGCACTGCCAGGAACGGGGCCGTAATTATTCGCCAGATCAAAATATGTAATTCCTGAATCAAACGCAGCATGGATAATCTGTTTTTGATTCTCAAAATCATCGACACTCCCGAAGTTGTGCCATAATCCTAGCGATAATGCCGAGACCTTCAGTCCACTTTGGCCCACCCGGTTATACACCATCTTTGAATATCGCTCGCTGTTTGCTTGATACATAAAGTCGTCCTCCTTAAGCATTTAACTTAAGTATACAAGTCGTTAGATTGTGGCACCAAAAAGTGACTCAAATCGCAATCACAGGCGATTCGAGTCACTTTTTTTACTATTTAATAATTAAGCTTGCTTTCGATGACGAACCAGATAAACGGTCGCCGCCACAATCAACACTAACGCTCCGACAGTCACTGACACTCTGGTATCGGGATTAATAAACATAAATCCAACGATAACTAGTAACATCAAAATTGCGAAGTAATTTGATAATGGGTACAACGGTAACTTAAATGGATGAGTTTCCATGAGCTTAGGATTATTTTGTCTGAATCGTAACTCAGCCAACAAAATCACGAACCATGGAACCATTCCTGGTAATACTGAAGAACTAAACACAACCACGAAAAGGTCGGCCGTTGATTTATTGTAAATTGAGAACAAAATATCGATGATAAATCCAATCAAGATTCCGCCGGTAATTCCGAGAATGGCCTTATTAGGGACGATCCGTTTTGAAATATGGCTAAACGCTTTAGGAGCATCACCATCTTGAGCTAGTTTAAACAACATCCGACTTGAAGAATAAATCCCCGAGTTAGCCCCAGACAATGCAGCGGTTAGAACCACGAAGTTAATAATTCCCGCTGCTGCACTGATTCCGACCTTCGCAAAGGTCGAAACGAATGGTGAACCTAATGTTCCTAACTGGTTCCATGGATAAATCGTCACAATCACAAAGATTGCTCCAACGTAGAAAATCAGGATTCTAAATAGCACTGATTTAACCGATTTAACAATGGCTTGTTGCGGATTAGCCACTTCACCAGCAGAAATCCCAAGTAATTCAATTCCTTGATATGAACCAACTACGATCGACATTGAAAAGAAGAATCCGGTCACGCCACCAGTGAAGAACCCACCATGTGACCATAAGTTACTGAATCCAGTTGGGTGACCACCATTCCAAGGCCAAAGAAAATCACCATGAAGCCTAGGATAATCATCATGATAATGGTAATTACCTTGATCATCGCAAACCAAAATTCAAGTGATCCATATGCTTTGGCACTCGCTAAATTAGCGGCAGCTAGGAAGAAGATAATCACAATCCCAACGGTAAACGAATTGATATGCGGCCACCAGTATTTTAAATATTCAGTGGCAGCGACCACTTCTGACATCCCCACCACAATGTATTCAAAGACATTCGCCCACTCAGCTAGATACCCAGCCAGCGGGTGCACGTACTCAGTCGCATAATCAGCGAATGAACCGGTCCCAGGATTAACGTAAATCATTTCCCCCAGTGCTCGCATAACTATGTATAAAATTACCCCAACAAACGCATAGGCTAAAATAACTGATGGTCCCGTCCACTTAATCGTCGACGTGGATCCCATAAATAGCCCAACCCCAATGGCCCCACCAAGTGAGATCATTTCCATCTGCCCAGCAGTCATTGACCGCGACAACTTAGGCTTATCATTCATTTCTTTCATAATGCTCCTCGTGCAATCAAAATTTAAAATCAATATAAAATAAAACCACAATCCGTTTTACTATATCACATTGCACAGATAGTTGGTCCAATTCAATTGTGAGATTACTAAAAAAGCACCTCAAAAATGTGGTTTTCTATTCTATTAACTGCCCTGTATCAAAAGTTCCTTTTCATGCTAATTTACTAATTTCACTTTATTTTAATTTACAATCATGTAATTAAGACGCAATCCCAACGATTAGCAGCAGTGACCCTATAGCCAAGTTGTTTCAAGTACTCATAACACAGTCGCTACTGTTCTTGTTATGAATCCTAACTGATAGTAATGTTAGTAACTTGCTGCATTACTATAAAAGTGATGTAATTAATATATAAGATTAATCAACGTTCAAACGAGCAAGGAGACTAAAATATGAACAATCCTAAAGAAAACACTAAACAGCACAAGCGCTTTTATAAAACATTCGACTTTTGGTTTGGACTAGTAATCACAATGACAGGTCTTCAAGATGTTCCAAGCGAAAGCAATCACATACTATTTGTATTAGATGCTATTTTATTGGTATATGGAATATATTTAGTAATCCAGTCAGTAAGAACCGACTACAAGACTAAACCACAATCAGGAAAGTCCCATAGTTAAACCATTAAGTGAATGGTACTAGTCAGCCCATCCTTCAGTATTGTTAATGATTTTATGCTAGCCATTTATAATTAAGTATAGATAAGTTGATTGGACAGTAAAAAATGTGATATTCAAAAAAATTCAGATCTCGTCGATCAAGTGGCGAGTTAAACAGGAGTGGTTGTTATGAACTATATAAATTTAGCATGCATGTTTTTAAGCTTTGGCCTTTTAACGATTTTTGCATTACATCCGATGCTAGTTATACCTTTGGTATTTTTAGGATTAACTATCTTTTGTTTTTGGTTAGCTTATTGGGACAATTATGATAAAAAGAATAATCAAAACAATAAAAAATAGATTTATTGTTTCCATGTCTAAATATTTAATTAGTACCAATAATTATTTTTAAATTTAATCAATTGGGAGTAATAAATAGCTCGTTCAACCTAACGCATATCTACGTTTATTTTCTTCCTGATGTGGTGGATGTGACTACTAGAAATAATATTCAAGTATACTGTGATTTCTTTGATAATCACGGTACTTCAGTCGCGGTAATACTTAACTTTGCCAAGCGCTAAAGCAAATAAATAAGCACAATAAAAAAGACACCATTCATGGTGTCTTTTTATACATAATATTTACTTTAAAGCATAAATAGAATCACCGGAGTATACAGATCCATCTTTAGACTTCTGTACATTATCAAGAATTATTAAGCCTATTTGGCCATGGAAAGCAATACGAACATCTGAAGAAAAGCCATCCTTAGTCAAGGCTTCATTAATTTCGGATTGTGATACATTATTCGAGTTCCAAAATAAATGTTCTAAGTTTTTTAATTCATATGCATTTTTAACTAATCCTTCTTTATTTACAATCTTATTTGCAACCGTTCCATAGGAAACCTCGGCATCATCAGATAAGTTTCCTTCACTTGTTGCATATCTTGATAGATTAAGACTTAGACTAGCATTTGGAAGTGCTTTTAATATTAAGCGAGCACCGTTTTGATTAGGTGAATATTTTATAAAGTTAAGGTAATCTTGATCACTTTTATAATTATCAAAAATTGGAATATCACTCATAGAAAAAGTATTACTGTTTTGACTATTATTGTTGCTTGCTTGGATATTTGAACCCTTTACGCCACCTGGAGCAAAATATTGCCGCCAAACGTATCCAATTACTCTTCCGGATGTGTTTTTCACTTGCCAGTAAATTAAGTTACGGCCATTATGGCGTAATTTAACGCTTCGTTGAACATACCAAGTTGTACGTGGATAATTACGTAAGTTGTGCAGTTTTTTAGTATGGTTCCAATTCCACATATAAGCAGATTTTCCAGTAACCTTAACTTTATAAGCTGATGTGCTAACGTAAGTCTTACTTGAGATCCACGCATAATTAGATGCATGTGCAGCTGATTGTTGTGCTACCAGCCCCAAACCCGTAGCTAATAAACCAGTTGCTAAAATACTTGTGATTTTCTTATTCATACTTTATTCATCTCCAAATATGATCATCTCTACAAATTATTATTACAAACTAAAACAGTTCTTAATCTTTATGATTTACAGATTAGAAAATTATTGAATAGAAAAAGGGGAGCAATTTCCCGACTATACACATTTATTTATTTGGAATACCAAGATAAATTTGACATCCATTGTAGTCTATCATGTCGACAAAGTTATTAAGCTGAACTGGATAGAAATATTGTTCAGCTAATGTAAGCCCATTTTTATCGTAAATCGCCTCAGCGTTGCCAACAATGGAAACTCCAATTCGATAATTGGTCATTGATTTACGTTTTTCAGCGTCATAGCCATGGTTATCTAGATACTTTTCAATATACTTAATACCTAATGAAGGCGCCATTTTTTCATAAGAAATTTTTAAGTTGTCATCGTGCGGATATATATTTTGAAGATTTGAAAAGTTTTTAATATATTTTTCTTCTCTAAAGTATGCGTATTTAGATAAATTAACGTTAACTTGAGAATTAGGGAAGAGTTGAGTGACCATTTTAGCTAATTTTGAAGCACGATTGCTATTAAGGTAATTTTCAAACGATTCATTGTTATGAAACAAATTTGGTATTTCTTGCAAATTCTTTTTGAAGTATCCCGACCAAGCAGTTCCTTTAACTTTAGGATCATAAACTGAGTACATTTTGTAATAAACCTCATTGTTCCCCTTAACGCGCTTTACATATGCATTTGAAACCATCCAAATGGTATTTTGATAATTCTTTAAATTATGAACTTTTTTGGTATGTTGGTTATTCCAAATATAAGCATCTTTATTCTTAGAAATAGAATAGTAAGGAACCGGACCGTAGTGCCAATCGCTACTATATGAGTAGTTACTAGGTACACTCTGAGTTTTACTAGCGTTTGCTTGTTGTCCCAGAACTCCGGCAAAGCCAATCAACATTCCTAGTGTTAGCATTGCAAGTTTAATTGTCTTCTTCATGTTATCTCCTCCTAAAGAATCATTATCTAGTGACAATATTACTTAAACAAGACGTTCACATGAAAAGAAACCTGTTCTTAACATTTTGACTTTGGTTAGCTATCAATTATGACATGCCATATAAACATGTTATTTTACGAAATCAAAACATTCATGGACAAATTTTTACAAACAAAAAAGCGAGGTATCCGCCCCGCTCTACTACTATGTAAATCGCCCTTAATAAGGCCTGCTTTTTCCCTTATTTTTTACTGCATTTCTTAAAATTTACGGCATTTAAATTCAATAAATACTAAAATATGCCACAAATTTTAAATTAAGAATGCTGCTATATCAATATTTAGCGACTTACGTCAAAATACACGATGTATATATGCGTCCCCCGAGAATCGAACTCGGATCATGAGGACCGAAATCTCATGTGCTATCCATTACACTAAGGACGCCTTACAAATTTAAGTATAATGGTAAAATGAATAAAACTCAACCGCTTTATTCCTTAGCAATCTCTTCAGCTCGGTTAGATAAGTACATAAACAGCATGTCAGGATTTTGTTTAAAATCCTCAATTAATGAATTACCAGTCATTGGTTTGATGGTGTGAGTAACTCGACCGGTCACTGTCGCTACTTCTAGTTCGTAGTCATAACGAGCTGAGTCATAATGTCCTTCTTCAGCTTCATCTAAGTATCCTTGAAATGATTGCAAAATCGTATCCCGAATCACATCGTCTTCAGTAACATTTTGACCATTAGCATTTAGTTCCTGAACTTTTTGAGCAACTTCCGCCATTGTTAAAGGTACGTCGACTTCCATATTGTTTCCTCCACTTTTTATTTTCTGATAATATTTTACCATGTTTAGCAAACAAAACATCCATCCTGCTTGCATTTATACCGGTAATGAATGAACATATAATATATGATATTTTTAAGGGAGGCGCTTCACCCATGCGACCAGCAATTACCGTTGCCGAATCACGTGATTTAGATAAAAAAACCATCGAAGAAATTGGCATTCCATCAGCCGTATTAATGGAACGTGCCGCACTAGAAATATATCAGGACATAATTACCAATCCAGATCTTAAATTAAACCATACTTTGGTCTTAGTCGGCAACGGAAACAACGGCGGCGATGCATTAGCTGTTGCCCGCTTGTTATTTACACACAATTATAACGTTGATGTGTTACTCACTGGTGAGGCCAGTCAATTAAGCACCGAAGCTCAACGACAACTGAATATTTGCCGTTATTACAACATTAGTGAGGTTCCGATAACAGTTAAGCTTAATGATTACACAACCTTAGTGGATGGCATATTTGGTAGTGGCTTAACTCGAGATGTTGAAGGCGACTATAAAGAATTAATCGCTAGAGCTAATACATCATCTGCCAAGATCCATGCAATTGATATCCCATCCGGGTTAAACGGTGATACTGGTAAACCAATGGGAATTGCTATTAAGGCTATCTCTACTTCCACCATTGCTTATGAAAAAGTTGGTATGATTGAACCTGAATCATGGGATTATACTGGTAAAATATTTGTTGATGATATCGGGATTTATCGCGATAATCATCTTGAAAACTAGTAACTAGCATTAGGAGGGATTCCCAATGGATAAAAAATCACAAGGCTACATGAATGTTAAAGATGCTGATCCAGATATTATTATTGATTTAAAATATGCAACACCTGATAACTTTACTGGTAAAATAGTCTATGATTTTGATCAAGCCATTGCTCGCATCGATACGGTAAAAAGTTAGTTGTTGCTAGTGAGTTAGTTAAGAAACAAGGCTACCGACTGAAGATTTGGGATGCTTATCGTCCAATTTATGCTCAACGAAAATTATTCGAAGTTTACCCGGACCCAATGTGGGTAGCGAAACCCAATCCTAATTTTAGTCACCAAAAAGGAATTACCTTTGACTTAACTCTAGTAACTGCCGACGGGCAAGACGTTGAAATGCCCACACCGTTTGATGATTTCAATGGTGGTGCTAAACGTGATGCGACCTGGACACCAACCGCAACTGCTAACTATCGGATTCTAGATAATGCAATGACCACCGCCGGATTTAACGGCTACGAAAATGAATGGTGGGACTATCGTGACGCCGATGCAGATAAATTTGGTCCTCTAGAAGTCGATCCCAAAAACTATTAATAACGAGGAGACAGAACAATGAAAATCGCAATTATTGGAGCAGGCCCTCGGGGCGTTCTTGTAACATCTGCTCTTTTAAGCCAATACAAACAACGTACCGATCAATCTGAACCACTTGAAATTAAAATCTTTGACCCCTATGGCATTGGTGGCCGAGTTTGGCGTACTGATCAATGGAATGGGTTAGTAATGAACTCACCTGCTGATCAAGTATCCTTATTTACCGATGAATCAGTAAATCTTTCAAGTAAAGTTTACGATGGTCCCGCACTATTTGGCTGGCTCCAAAGTGATATTGCTAAAAAATTCTTAACTGATGAGGGCTTCGATCAAGAAATGATTGAGCTTGCAGAAAATATTGCTCCTAATGATTACGCCCCACGTGCTTTATACGGAGCATACATCCAATGGTTTTACAGTGAACTACTTCGCCAACTATCTCACAATATCTCTATCGAAGTTGTTAAATCACAAATCATTAGTCTTAATACTAATCAAGATTCAAAAATCAACGTGGCAACTTCAGATAAGGAAGAAATCTTCGATAAAGTCGTTATGGCACTTGGTCAACAAGATAACTATTTAAACACTAGTGAGCAACAATTAGCTTCGTATGCGGAAGAAAATGATTTGAAGTACTTCCAACCTACCCATCCTGGCGATGTAAATGTTGACGACTTGCCAGCCGGCGAACCCGTTATTATCCGGGGACTAAGTCTCTCATTTCTTGACTATACTTCAGAATTAACTCTTGGTCGTGGTGGTCAATACTTCAAAATGATGATGGTACCTTATTCTATCAACCATCTGGCAGAGAGCCAAAAATCATTGCCGGTTCTGTCCATGGGGTACCCTACTATCCAAAACCAGTTAGTGAAAAACGATATGGTGAAATGGTACAACCAGTTTTCTTAACTCAAGATAGCGTTGCTAAAAACTTAGAGGGCGGTAAGTTACCATTTGAAAAGTTCATCGATTTAATTCGGTTTGATTTTGAACTGAACTACTACATGTTGTTAATCAATGATTCATACCCCTTTAAAAATGCCAGCGAATTTAAGAAACAATTCATTGCCGCTGATGACAAACAAGCCGTGATTGACAGCTATAATTTAATGAGGAAGATAAATTTGATTGGGACTACATCTTAGATCCATTCAAGGATGTTAAAGTTGTTTCGACTACTGATTACCAAACATTGTCGTTAACTGGTTAAACAACATTGTCGATGATGCTATGAAGGGATCCAAGACCGGTCCTTTAACTTCAACTCTAGAATTATTTAGAGATTTTGCTCCTACATTACGTGAATTAGTGGCTCAGAATGTCTTTTCAAGTGATGAATACGCTAAAGATTTCCGTGGCACATTCATTCGCGACCGAAACTTTCTTGCCGTTGGTGGACCAGCATTTAGATCTGCCCAGTTATCTGCATTGATTCGGGCTGGTATCGTAACCATTATGGCACCTGGAATGGAAGTTAAAGGGGCCGATGGTTGGTTCGTAACGGCCTCGCCTAAGCGCAATAACGATGTGTTTAAATCATCAGTCTTGATTGAAGCCCGGGTTCCAAAGGCTGATATCAAGATTACCGCTAATCCCTTACTGGAAGATATGAAAGCTAATGGAATGCTCCGCGAATACCAAGTAATGGTTCGCGATGAAGCAGCTGGATTGGCTGCAGTTGATGTCAATCCAAGCTCTGACCAACTATTAGCTGTTAATGGTACCAAAGAAGATACCATCTTCTTGTGGGGCGTGCCATTAGATGGACTACGATTAGCAACTACTGCTAGCCCACGTCCAGGAACTAATGATCCTAACTTACAGACAGCCGACAAAATCGCTGCTCTTGTGCTTGGCCTTGACCCTGCTGATGATGTCTTAATGATGTAATTTCGATATAAATAAAAAGCAGCCAACTATCAAATAGTTGGGCCTGCTTTTTATTTATTAATCAGTTGTTTTCATAAATGATTTATCAGGAATTCTAATTAAGCTGTACCGATTTGCTTGGCGACCTGCATGCAAACCGATTCCATTAACAAAATTCTTCTTATACGTAGTTGTCACAACCCCAACCCATGCTTTTTGATAACGTACGTCAAGATGTTTCAACCATTCTTTATTCCAGTTATAGGCACCTGCAGAAACATTCAACGGATTAACTCCATACGAGATGGTGGCGTCATTGCTAGTAACTTCATACTTACCTCCTTCAAGATAGTAAGTGTATAACTGTACTGGTTTGCGCCCTTCAGTATTAGAAACCGTTACATAATGTGATCGCTCGGCATACCGTAATACCAATGGCTTATATGTATAAGTTGTAGTTACTGCACTTTTATCAAGTTTATTAACATCTTGGAACAATGTTACGTAGGCCATTCCCCCAAAAGCTAATAGAAAAATCACTAACTCAATCGCAGACTTAGTAAAATTATTCCAGGAAAATGATTTCTTTTCAGTCACAAGTAATCGTAATCTTCGTGACCGCATGTCGTGGATCATCCATATTAGGTAAATAATTAGAATCAGCCATAAGGCCATTCCAACTAAGTTCCATGCTGATTTCATGGTGTATCTCCTTTTATTGTTAATATCATTAGTTTACACTATTTGTAAGTAAATTGGAAAACGATTCAACCACTAAGGAAGGTAAAAATAATGTGTACTAGCTTAACCAGACAAACTTTAGATCATCATTTTCTCGCTGGCCGAACCATGGACTTTCCCATTAAAGGCAATTGGCATCCTGTGCTGGTAGCAGCTAAAACATACAACACTCCACTTGCAGGAAACCGGCCCATTAAATACCCGTTCATTGGCGGTGGCCAACTGATTGATAACCGCTATTTATTAGTTGCTGATGGCGTCAACAATCAAGGATTAAGCTGCGCGGAATTAATGTTCCCCCTCAAGGCAAGCTATCATCCGACTCCCGTTGATCACAAATTGAATCTCACTCCACAAGACTTTCTTAGTTGGGTTCTAGCTGAGCATCGTTCGGTTGCCGACGTCCTCACTGATTTAAACCAAGTTGCCATCATCGGCCATGAATGGCTATCAGGCCATGAAGTTTATGCGTTTCACTGGCTATTAACTGATAGTTCGGGACAGACCGTAATCATTGAACCATTGAATCAGCAACTAGTCGTTATCACCGATAATATCGGTGTCTTAACTAACTCGCCTGTTTACGTCGATCACATTCAAAACCTTAAGCATCAGCTACATGTAACCACCGATAAATTTTCTGAGTGGCAAAGGGCCTCTAAGCAACTAGTGGTTAACCATGCAGTTCCCCGACCAACCAATACTCCAACCACGCGCTTTGTTTATACGGCAGTCAATAAACTTGGCACCACGCCTTCTGATAATCCTAAAACAGCCGTTAATTTTTTAAATCAACTATTGTCTGATGTGGCCATTTCCTTTGAGCCAGCAATGAATCAGCATCCTAATTTTAATTTTACGCACTATATTTCATCATGGGACTGTACTGCACTGACCTATCAATTTACTGACTGCGAAAATAAAAAAGCCATGACCTTTTCACTAACCGACGCGCTTAATAATAGCTCTCAATCAACTCATTTTTTAGTCTAGATAACTAGTAATTTTTCTTTGGACGCCTGATTCATTATTGGTTAATTCAGTTGTTTGAGGAATAACGGCCAATAAATCATCGGCTGCATTTTTCATGGCAAAACCTTCAGCAGCCTGCCTCAACATTTCATAGTCATTACCATTGTCCCCAAATGCAGCAACATCCGCAAATGATAAATTCCATTCTTGAAGTAGTACTTTGATTCCAGAAGCTTTGCTGATGTCAGCGTTCATAATGTCAACGCCATTCATGCCACTTGAAACTGCACTAACTCTATTTACAAATTTAGTGTTGATATCGTGAGCCATTCTTAAAGCATTTGCACCATCCACCATGACATCAATTTTATAAACCGAATCAAAGATTAAACTAAGATCACTAACTGCTTGTAGATTTTCGTAAAATCGTTGTGAAGCTTTAAACTGTTCTGAGTCAGCTGATAGATTACAATATGTTCCATTCCGGCCAGCTAATATAATTTCTGCCCCAACAAACTCCGCATCAGTCTGTAAAAAATTAACGATTTTCTGAACTAGAACTGGTTCCATTGACGATTCAAAGATAGCGACTCCTCGTTCATCAATCACGTGAGCACCATTGTCACAGACATATGATATGGGTCCAGTGACTTCTTTAAATTGCCGCAATGAATGGGCATAAGTGTTACTAGTCGCGCAGATAAACCGCATGTCTTTAGCTTTCATTTGCTTCAACTGCCTTTGAAACGCCTTGCTATCAAATGCACCATCATCATTTAAAAATGTGCCATCCATATCTGAAGCAATTACTTTAATCATCTAAAACTCCCCTTGCATTACTAGGATTGGTAAAAGTCACCTATTATTCTAACGCATTCATTCTGATTAATCGATTGCTAAACATTTAGTAAACTTGTATACTAAACATGATCATACAACTATCTGGGGTGCCAAACGGCTGAGATAAAACCCATCGAACCTGATCTGGTTAGTACCAGCGAAGGGAGTATAATTCAGTTGCATCCACCTTTGGACACAACTGCACTTACGATGAATTTTATTTACCGTCACCCTGTTTTACTTGGGTGGACCGGTTTTATTATTCATGATCAATAATCTCCATAGTTGTTATGAAATACATTTTGGAGGTCTTGTTTTATGACAAACAAGAAAAAAGTCCTTGGACTTTACACAGTATTATTCTAGTAGCATTAATCGCAATCTTTAGCGGTATTATTTTCTGGGGGGCCGGTTTTTTGTACACTGCCCTAACCGTTGCCTTAACGCCAATTGGCATGGCACCATTCGCAAATGACATTCTAATGGGCTTATGGACAATGGCAGGCCCTCTAACTGGCTATCTAATCAAGACCTTTGGTTCAGCCTTCTTAGGTGAATTTTTAGGATCAGCTGTAGAAGTATTTCTTGGTGGTCAATGGGGGCGGGGCCTTCATATCTGGCTTAGTCCAAGGAATCGGTTCAGAGTTAGGATTTGCGCTCACTGGATACAAAAAATATGGTTGGTTAGCTCTTAACTTATCAATTTTCACGACTGTCGTAATTACATTTGGTTGGGACATCATTAAAAATGGCTATGGTCACTACGCCCCATTGATGATGATTGCTTTGTTCATCACTCGCTACATCTCTACGTTTATCTTTGGTGGTTTACTAACCAAGGCAATTACTAACATGCTCGACCGAAGTCACATTTCAGTATCGACTAACAACTAATCAGAGGGATCATTAATGGCTGACGTAAAAATCACAAATTTCAATTTTAAATATTCAGAAGCCGGTAATTGGGTCCTCAAGGATCTCAACCTAACCTTTCCTAACGGTGAATTTTCACTGCTATCTGGACCATCTGGAAGTGGTAAAACGACTCTTCTGAAATTCATTGCTAATCTCTACCCTAACTTTACTAGCGGTAAATCTTCTGGAACAATTTCATTTAATGGCTATGACATTACCACGGTCTCACCTGCCAAAAAGAATCAGTTGGTCGCGATGATGTTTCAAAATCCTAATCAACAATTCGCCATGAACGTCGTGAAGGATGAGCTGGTTTTTGTATTAGAAAATTTACAGACTAACCCGACGAAGATGGATACCATTATTGATAATGCACTTGAATTTGTCGACATCAGTGATTTAAAAGCTAGACAAATCAGCTCGTTATCAGGTGGACAAAAGCAACGAGTAGCCTTAGCAAGTATTATTGCGATGGACGCTGATGTCATTGTTTTAGATGAGCCATTTGCTAGTATTGACTTTCTTTCTCGAATTGATTTAATCAATAAATTAAAACAGTTGCAAACACAATTTGGTAAGACAATTATTATTGCCGATCATGATTTAAGTAGCTATGATTCAATTATTGATAACTTTTTCTTTTTAAATCCTGATCAACATCAAATCGCTAAACTTGATCAAACAAAAATTCAGCAGCTATTTAAGCAGTTCGCCAATAATGAAATTGAGGAAATCCCGGTAACCTTACCGAATAATGAAGATGATTCAATCATTGGTCTACAGAACTTTCACTTGGGGCCCATGATACGATGCTACTGGGACTTGCGCAATTTAAATTTTATCAACAGAAAACAACCATCATTACTGGGGACAACGGCATTGGTAAATCAACGCTATTTTCGGCGCTAACTAAACTGCTCCCATACACTGGTGTGATTACATTCAGAAACAAAAATATTCGTAAAATTCGACCACTGGCTTATGCAAAACAAGTTAGCCTATTATTCCAAGATGCCGAAAATCAGTTCTTAGCAATTACAGTCCAAGAAGAGATCGAATTGTCTAAGCAACATCGGATTACTGAAAATTATTCTGATCAACTGATTGACAAGCTGATTGACAGTCTGGGATTCACTGAACGAATGGACCAGGTTGTCTATTCACTCAGTGAAGGTCAAAAAAAGAAGCTTCAAATTCTTGAGATGCTAATTATGGATCCACCAGTCTTACTCTTAGACGAACCATTTAAGGGATTAGATTATGAATCAATGCAGATTGTTATTGGTTATTTGATTAATGCAAAGCAGCAGTTTGGCCAAACCCAAATTTTGATTTCTCATCAATTCACAGGGCTAGCGGACCTAATCGACTATCATGTCACTTTTGCGAACCATAACTTACAATATCAGGAGGTAATTCGATGAATCCCGGACTAAAACTACTCTTAGTTATCATCATTGCCTTAGAAATTTCATTCACAACTAACCTAATCGTGAATTTAATATTAATCGGGTTCAGTATCATTTATTTACTATTCCATCACATTACATTTAAGCAATTTGTCGGTTTGGTTTTTTGGCCATTTTTCCCGGCCATTGGGCTATTCGTGTCCCAATGGCTGTACGGAGGTGGAATTGATTTTGGAACGATTTTACTAACCCGGATTTATGCGTACGTCTTTTTAGGGGCAACCTTCACAATTACAACTGAATTTGTGGAACTCGCTTTAACTTTAGAGCAAGACTTTGCGCTACCATCAAAATTTGCCTATGGTGTCTTAGCAGCCTTTAACTTAATTCCCAAAATTCGTCAGGAAGTTAACGTGATTCAAACAGCTGCCTTAATGCGTGGAACTGTTCTTCACTTTTGGTCCCCCAACTATATTTCAAAGCCATCCTCTCTTCAATTCAGTGGTCCCAAAATTTAGCTGAGGCCATGACCTCTCATGGATTTATTGAAGACGAACCACGAACTCATTACAAAGTAATCCGTATCACTGCGTGGGATTGGATGTTCTTTGTGGGAAGCATTTTAATTGTAAATAGCCTCCTGTTTCTTACCAGATAACTAAAAAATAGAATGAGCATACAAAATTGCTCATTCTATTTTTTAGTTAATTTGCACTATACTCTTATTAACAGCAGATAATTTAAGAAGGTGAAATTTATGAAAGTAAATAGATTTGCATTTAGTTTTGGCATCTTAGCTGTTTTAATTGGCCTAATTTTCGACATTTTCGCACTATTCCAAACAATTGGTTCAACCAGTAGTGCAACAGGAATCTTATGGGGTAGTATCATCATTACTGTTGGCTTAGCGTTTCTCTCAATCGACCATAATCGGATTCGTTACACTTGTTTAACGGTGATTGGAGCTGGATTGCTATACTATTTTTGATTCAAACAAATTATAATTACATAGCCAGTGTCTTAGTTGTTGCAGTCGCAATCGCCTTAATTGAATTTGCACTGCGTTATCGATAAGCATCAATCTCAGCAAGAATTTTTTTTATTGGTATAATTAAATTATAAATAAAGTTCAACGGAGGAATTCCAATGGCAAATGAATTTAGTAACTTAGCTGAAGAAATTATCAACTACCAAAAGAAACATGAAATGCCCGATACCCAGCTAGCGTTCAACTTACATATTACAGTTGAACGTCTCCATGATATTAAGTCAATGGAATCCAATGCTAGTGATGAAGAACGAGCAATCATCGAAAAATTTATTCGTTAATAAAAGGACCCGTCAATAAATTGAAGGGTCCTTTTATTGTAGTTAAATATCTAGTTCATGATCCCTAAAGTAGTACTTATCATCGTGATCGCCTATTTCACGAAGAACCTTACATGGTGCACCAACCGCAACCACATTGGCTGGAATATTACTTGTAACAACACTTCCAGCACCAATAACGGTATTATCACCAATCGTTACTCCGGGACAAACCACAACATTTGCCCCCAGCCATACATTCTTACCGATATGAATTGGAAAGTCATACTGATATTCTTGGGCCCGCAATTCCGGTTTGATTGGATGACCAGCCGTTGCAATGGTTACATTAGGACCAATCATCGTTTTATCACCAATATAAATATCTGTATCATCCGTTAAAGTAAGATTGAAATTTGCATAAACCCCATTTCCAAGGTGAACATTATGACCACCAAAATTAGCATGAAATGGCGTCTCGATGTAACAATGATTTCCTACTTCAGCAAACATCTTTTTTAACATCGCTGCTTTAGTTTTGTGATCAGATGGTTTAACTTGATTGTACTCAAATACCTCATCTAGGTATTGAGCTTGCTTTGCCATTACTTCTGGGTCACTTGCCCGATAAACTAAATGCTTGGCTTTGCGTTCGGCATCCTTCATTAAGTTTGTCTCCCTAAAATTAGATTTACATCAATAATAACAAATAAATGATAGCGGATTCAAACGTTAATTAACTTTCACTCAACGTATCAAAAAGGATTGATCATTCTAATTATGAATGATCAATCCTTTTTGATTATCGCCAAATTCTACTTCGTAATATATACATACAATGTCGTGGTCGAATATCCAAGGCTAAATTTAACACCGTTAGACTTCATCACGTTAGTTGTGGTTTGATTTTTATTTTTGCTGCTAGCTTGTTTCTTGAAGTCACCTAGAATTTTTTTCGAATCGGCACCCACCGAGTTTGCAAGAATCGCAAAACTTGTTCCAAAACTCTTAGCATGTTTGGCTGACTTTAGATCCTTAACCGGTACCATTAACGCTAACCCAATTGTCTTACCATCCTGAATATTTCCCCGAACGGTCATGTGGTTAGTACGTAGTAAATTACTTACCCCATTATTAACGTTAGTTGGCAGCATCAAGTTATTAACTTTAGCCTGAGCCTGCTTCATAGCTACCTGAACTTGAGCACCTGATTGTTTCAAAGCAGCAGCTTGCTTCATTATCGCTGCACCTTTAGCGGCTTGCTCTTGGGGAGTAGCATGCTTAAGACCTGCTTGTTGCTTCTTGAGAGTTTCTGACTTAACAGCTAGCTCTTGAGCCACTTTTTGATCAGCTTTTGGCATAGCACTACCAATTAAGGCCTGGTTGTATTTACCTTTAATTTGTGCGTAACTTCCTAATGACGCAATCTTTGCAACCGTTACTTTTTTTGTACGGCTACCAGCCTGAACCTTGACTACTTGTTGACTATCTTTAGCAGGAATCACCAATGCAAAAGCACCACTCTTGGTTTTAACTGTTTTGCTCTTAGAATTATCAATTTGATAGGTCACTTGCTGTTGGTTAGTCTTACCTTGCACCACTGCAGCCAAGCCCTTAGGCTGAACATGGCTATCATTCACACTTAGATTAGCCTTGCCACATCCAGTTAAAATAATTCCTAGTACCACCATGGCAATCGGTAATAATTTTCGCTTCATTATGGTCCTCCTTATCCTAACTGAACGTTGCCAGAAAATTGTGAATTATAAAGGTCTGCATAGAAACCATTTTGAGACATTAATTCATTATGCGTGCCAGTTTCAATTACTGAACCATGATTCATCACAATAATATTATCGGCATTTTGAATTGTTGATAATCTATGCGCAACAACGAAGCTTGTCCTATTCTCAAGTAATCTACTCATTGCGTGTTGAATTTGAACTTCTGTCCGCGTATCAACCGAACTAGTAGCTTCATCCAAAATTAAAATTTCAGGATCAGCCACAAACGCTCTGGCAATCGTAATCAATTGTCGTTGTCCTTGAGAGATATTAGAAGCGTCTTCATTCAAGACGGTGTCATAGCCATCAGGTAGCTTCCGAACGAATTCATCAACGTGGGCAGCTTCAGCCGCTGCCATGATTTCATCATGGGTTGCATCTTCACGACCGTACTTAATATTGTCGTAAATAGTTCCCGTAAATAGCCATGTATCTTGGAGCACCATAGCAAAGTGGGATCGTAAGTCTTCACGATCAAGATCACGAGTATCCTTACCATTTAAGAGAATTGAACCACCTTTAACGTCATAGAACCGTTCCAACAAGTTGATAATCGTTGTTTTACCAGCCCCGGTTGGTCCCACAATGGCCACTTGTTGACCACGCTTTACTTCAAGGTTGTAGTCAGTCATTAGCAATTCACTATTATCATAACCAAATTGAACGTGATCTAATTCGATTAAATTATCAGTGTTTTCTTTAACTGGCCGATTCTCATTAGTGTCCTTCATTTCTTCTTCATCGATTACTTCAAATATCCGTTCAGCCGAAGCAACGGTTGATTGAATTGTATTCAATAAGTTAGAAAGTTGTTGAATTGGCTGTGAAAATTGGTTGGTGTATTGCAAGAACGCCTGAACATTACCTAGAGTAATATTACCGTTAGATACGCCAATACCACCGACAATGGCAACAAATACATACCCAATATTATTCAAGAACATCATTAAAGGCATGATAATTCCAGAAATAAATTGGGCCTTCCAAGCAGCTTTATAATAGTTTTCATTTTGAACTTCAAATTTATCGATCATATCTTGTTCTTTATTGAAACTCTTTAATACGGTATGACCAGCATAATTTTCTTCAACCTGGTCATTAATTAACCCAAGGCTTTTTTGTTGTGATGCAAAAATTTCTGAGATTTAGGTGCAATAACTCCAACAATTATTAAACTAACTGGAATAGTAACTAAAGCAATTAACGTTAGTTTCCAGCTAATTGTCAACATCATCCAAACCGTTCCAATAAATGTCACTAAACTAGTCACAGCTTGAGTCAGACTTTGTTGTAATGTTCCAGCGATGTTATCCATATCATTAACTGCCCGACTCATGATATCACCATTACTATGAGTATCGTAGTAGCCGATAGATAGATTTCGCATTTTACCCTTTACGTTTTTTCGTAATCGATAAACCGTGTTTTGCGAGATTCTAGTCATAATAAATTGTTGCAAGAAGCTAAATACTCCTGAAGCTAGATACATTACAATTACGATTAAAATAATTTGCAGAATTTTATCGTAGTTAATCGGTAATCCTGCAATGTTAAATCCAGCTTGTTGTTGAGAGGTTCCTTTCATAACACCTTTAAAAATTTCAGTAGTTGCTTCTCCTAAAATTTTGGGAGTTCTGATTTGGAAAATCACACTAGCGATGGCGAAGATAAATACCAAAACTAGTCCTACGAGTCGATCGGACATATAACTTAGCAATCGATTAGTTGTTTTCCAAAAGTTCTTAGGCTTCTCAACTAGTCCACCACCCGATCCCGGCCCTCGATGTGGACCAGATTGTGGTGTTGGCTTTCTATCACTCATTTGGAAGATTCTCCCCTCTCAATTGTGAATTAATGATTTCTTGATAAACCTTATTGGTGTTCTTAAGTTCCTCATGGGTTCCTTTACCAACAAGCTTGCCATTATCAAGCACTAAGATGACATCTGCGTCAGCAACAGTTGAAATCTTTTGTCCTACGATGACCGTAATACTTTGTTGGATATGTTCATCTTGCTTCAATGCAGCCCGTAATTCAGAATCTGTTTTGAAATCAAGTGCTGAGAAAGAATCATCAAAAATGTATACTGCCGCTTGTTTAACTAATGCCCTAGCAATTGCTAGTCGTTGCCGTTGACCACCAGAGAAGTTACCTCCACCTTGCTCAACGTGCATATCTAACCCTGCTGGATCTTCTTTAACAAAATCAGTAGCCTTAGCAATATCTAAAGCATGCCAAAGGTCATCATCACTAGCCTTATCATTACCATATAATAAATTGTCTCGTAAGGTTCCAGTAAATAATGTTGCCTTTTGAGGAACTAACGAAACGGCATTTCTAAGGTCCTTCAAAGATAGCTGATTAATATTGATTCCATCAAGACTAATTTCACCATTCTCAATATCATAAAATCTAGGAATTAAATTAATCAATGTACTCTTACCGGAACCGGTTCCACCAATAATGGCCACAGTTTGACCACTAGTAGCTTGAAAATCAATTCCCTTCAATGCCAATAATTCAGCATCACGGTAACGATAATCAACATTCTTGAAGCTTAGTTCATGCTTGTTAGTATCAGGTAATTTTGCAGGTTGCTTGGCTTCTTCAATAGTTGAATTTAGTGCAAAGACTGCCTGAATTCGCTTAGCAGATGCTTGCGCTCGTGGAATAAAAATAAACACCATCGATAGCATCATAAAACTCATTAGAATTTGCATCGCATAAGTCATGAAAGCAATTAGATTTCCCACTTGCATTGCTTGGTTTCCAATTAGGTTCGCCCCAAACCAAATAATCGCAACGCTAGTTCCACCCATAATCACGGTCATCACTGGTAGAGCTAACGACATTCGAGTATTAACTTTAATTGCATTATTTGTATAATCAACGTTAGCATCTTCAAATCGGTCTTGTTCTCGTTGGTCCTGTCTAAAAGCTCTAATAACTCTAACCCCAGTCAATCCCTCACGAAAAACCTGATTAATTTTATCAGTCTTCGTTTGCATTGCTTGGAATAATGGCCCAACTGAACGTAATAATAGTCCAACAAAAACCAACATAATGGGAATTACGACAATAAAAATCATCGTCAATCGTTGATTTTTAGAGTAGGCTAAAAAGCTTGCCCCGATTAACATAATTGGGGCCATCAACATCATTCGTAGCATGATAATCGCCACGTTTTGAATTTGAACCACATCATTAGTGGTTCTAGTAATTAATGATGAGGTTTCAATCTGCTCAAATTCATCGTTGGAAAAACCGATTACTTTTTTGTAAACATCTTTCCGCAAATTTTTTCCCCACTGTTGTGAGGTTCGGGCAGCTAAAAACACATTACAAATAGCTGCTGCAACACTAAGTAGTGAAAAGCCGGCCATTTCGAAACCCACTTTCCAAATATAATTGATGTCGCCCTTGGCAACCCCATTATTAACGATATCAGATGTTAAATTTGGTAAATAAAGGTTCGAAACCACCTGAACAATCATAAATAGGACTGCTCCAAGAACTGCCCAATAGGAAATTCTACCCTTGGCAATTTTTAACATGTTCAAACTCCCTTCAACTTAACAATAATAATTGGTTAAGCCACTATCATTTTTAAATACAAATCGTTATTTTACTCTTATCTTTTAAAAATAAAAACCATTTTTATCGAATTTAAGAAAAAAGTTCGGCACCTAACATTATCTCCAAAAATAATGGCAGCAAACCACCCCATCAGGAATCGTTTACTGCCATTATTTACTTTGATTTATATATATCGTTTCGACCCATATAATAGTTTAACCATCGGCCCACCAGACTAATTAGGAAGAACACTAACCACCCGAAAAATATCCCCATAATCATTACCGTGATTGTCAATAATTTATGATTCGAATGTATCAGGATTTCTGATAAGCCACCTAAGATTGGCCAATGAAACCACATATCCGCAGGAATTACAATAACATTAAAAACTAGCACCACAATCAGGCAATTAAGGCCATCATTTGCCGCCTGCTTTAACATTGCTGTCGCTTCCTCTCCTTAGGTTCTTGGATTAACGCTTAAATATTGCCAAAAATCGTTCCCATAAACTCGGCTGTATTTCACCTTGCTTATACCGTTTCATTCCTTCAGCATACGGGTTCATCATTAGACGGTTCATGCCTGCAGTTTTACTTCTCAAACGCTTACCACACTGTGGACAAAACTCATAATCTTTATCCAGTTTAAATCCACAATATGGACAAAAGGCTTTTTTTTCGTTTTCCATTTTACCTACCTACTTTGTTGCTGCTTAGAGTGATTTCTAGCTCGCCGCTTTTGGGCTTCCACCACATCGTCAACTGCCGCTTGCTGCTGACGAAGTTGTCGTTGTCGCTCTTTTTCAGCATCTTCTCGCTTAATTTCCTGCCTTAACAGGTCCATACGGTACTTTAAAAAGTTCCAGGCCCCCACAATTAATAGCGCTGCTAGCATCGAATAAGGGAAGGTCCACCACGCGAAATACGTTCCGTTGGGATTGATTGTGGGTCCAAAAAAATTATACGCAGCCATTAGTATTCCCATCAACACAACCACTTGGAGAGTATTTTTAATCCATTGAGGCAAATTGAATCGGCCTTTTTTTGTCATTACATCATCCCCTAATCGATATTATTCTCTAACAAGAAGGCTTTATAATAATCAAACGCCATTTCCTTAATTGCTTCCAACCCAACGGTTTGTTTAATGCTGTCAGTGACATCGTCAAAATCAAGTAATCTAATAATCAACTGACCAGTTCGATAATCAATTGCCGTTGGAAAACCAATGATGTCATTTCCATCAACCAATTGAAAACGAATCAACTTATGATGCTTAATGGACTGATCTAACAAATAGCTCAACAAGTTATCATTGTCATCAAAAGCTCGTTGATCATTTAAACCAGGTAACACAAATTTGCCACTAACTCGATTATTAGTAACAAAGTTCTGCATAACTTTAAGATAATCTGAGGCTAACACAATTTTCTCAATATCGTCATAGCGCATCCAAACATAGCCACCAAAACGGCCACTCATATCAACTACCTGCATGACAAATTCCGCTGCATTCGCGGCGATAATTGTTCCCACGTAAAAGTATTTACGATCATCACTAGTTGTGACAATCGAAGGATCACCGCTATTTCGTAATTGCCTAATTGTTTCAGCAAATTCATCGCTAGTTGTCACTACCTGATCTTCAATATGCTCTTCATCACGAATGATGGGCAATGAATCGCCTAGTAGTACGAGCTCACTACCACCAAATTCAATGCCAACGATGTCACTGAGATCAATCAACTTTAACTCTGATTTATCAAAATTAAACTTATTAATAATTCGAAAACTTAATGTTCCACCAGAATATTTTTCAATTAATCCCTCAGAATATTTAAGCTGATTATCTTCCAAAGTAACAATCAATCCCATCGAATTTGTATTTTGGAGGTTTAGAATTACCCGTTCGAATAAATTGTCAGACAAATTAATTGGCATATCGACTGCATCGTCTAAGACAACTTGGTTATCCTCATCAAAGGCAATCCGTTCTTTCATATTCGCTAAATCATAACTATCGGTCTCCACTTGGGAAACAATTGCCAACTTCAAATAAACGGAGCCATCTTGAATACCAAAGTCATTGTAGGTATTCATGATTAAATCATTTGAACTTAGATATTGAATAATTCCGGTATAAACGATATCAGTATGTTTTGGTATACGTTGATCAGCATTTCATCAATTTGAGCTGATCTTAGTTTGTCATATATTTCTATCAAAATATCCCTCTAACCTAATTAATTAAGAAACCGCATTATTAACAAATTCAACCAATTCTTGACCACGTTTACCAGCACTTAAACCAACTAATAACTTGATTCGGGCTTTTTGACCATTCAGTCCTTTACATAAAATTAGCCCTAAACGTTTTAGTTGAATTCCACCGCCTTCATAGTCATAGATATCTTGTGCAACGCCATTGTAACATCTCGATACTAACACAATGGGAACACCATTATCGATCAGTCGCTGAACTGCTGGTAACGTTTCAGGTGGTAAATTGCCGGCACCAAGACCTTCAATAACTAATCCCCTAGTAGTTGGTTGATTAATCGCATCAAATAAAGTGCCATCCATTCCGGCATACGCTTTAAGTAAAAAGACATTATCGAGCACCTTGTCTAGCTCCACAGCCTCCGTTTCAATCAGCTCTTGAAAGTAGTTAGCTCCGCTGTGCGTAACAATCCCAATTGGGCCAAAGGTTGGTGTCCGGAATGTTGCCACATTAGTCGTATGAGTTTTCGTGACGTATCTAGCAGTATGGATTTCATCATTCATTACTACCAAGACGCCTTTGCCATAAGATTCATCGGCCGCAGCGACCTTAATAGCGCTTTGAAAGTTATACAAACCATCTGAACCAATTTCGTTAGATGATCTCATCGCTCCGGTCAACACGATCGGAATTGTATTTGGCAATGTCAGGTCTAAAAAATATGCCGTTTCTTCCAGGGTATCTGTTCCATGGGTGATTACCACGCCATCAATCCCCTCATTCATCGCCTGCTTAATACGATCATTGATTTTCATCATTACGGCTGGCGTAACATGAGGCGAAGGAAGATTAAACATTTCGTCCGTGACTAAATTAATCTTACCGTTTAAAATTACTTGTTGTTCTGCAATGGGATTGTCACTATTTTGGACAACTTCGCCATTTTCGTTTTGGGACATTGAAATCGTGCCCCCAGTGTGAATCGCTAATATAGTTTTCATTTTTATAAACCTCTCATGCTGTTAATCTATCTCATTGTACCGTAAAATATAACAAGATACTTTAATTTTAAAGAGGAATTAATATGACTGAATCAAATCGCTATTATCAACCCCAAAATTCCAAAGATGCCATGCGGCAAATCGAAAAATTATTCAATCAATATAAAGATGCGCCATTAACCCAAGAATTAATGGACTACCATCTTAATTTGATCAATCAATTAAACACGGATATTCGACAGGCTGCCCAACAAGAAGCTATTCCTGAACGAATTCGTTCAGTTGATTCAATGATTGCTGCGATGCAGAAATGGCAATCAATTCGCCTATCAGGTAAGGCATATAATGGCAAAATGGAACATTTTGCATTTGTTGCTAACAACGCAAGACCTAAATTCAAGCGACGTATCCATAAAATGAAGGGCTCTTCCGGACACCGAGCATCACGACACTAACAAAAAAATTATTGGGAGGAATTTTGATTGGAAAAAGCAATTGTTGAACTAAAGGGCGTTCAAAAACAATATGATGACGGGTTTGTCGCTCTGAAAAATATCAATTTCAAATTAAAACAAGGTGAATTTTATACCTTGCTCGGTCCATCTGGATGCGGAAAAACTACTATATTAAGGTCCATTGCTGGATTCACTGAGGTCACTTCAGGCGAGGTTTTATTCGACGGAAAACGCATTAATGATATTCCCGCACACAAACGCCAATTAAACACAGTATTTCAGGACTATGCTCTCTTCCCTAACATGAACGTTTACGATAATGTAGCATTTGGGCTCGTCGTAGCCAAAGTCCCCAAAAATGAAATTAAGGATCGCGTGATTTCAGCACTTAAACTAGTGCAACTAGAGGATTACGCTAATCGTGAGATCAATGAACTTTCTGGTGGTCAACAACAGCGAATCGCGATTGCTAGAGCCATTGTTAACCAGCCAAAGGTACTGCTATTAGATGAACCACTATCAGCTTTGGATGCTAAATTGCGAAAAGATATGCAATACGAATTACGTGATTTGCAGCAACGCTTAGGGATTACGTTCTTATTTGTAACCCATGATCAAGAAGAGGCCTTAGCAATGTCTGATGAGATTTTTGTTATGAATAAAGGAGAAATCCTTCAAACGGGATCTCCCGTTGATATCTACGATGAGCCTATTAACCACTTTGTGGCTAACTTTATTGGTGAAAGCAATATTATTCCCGGCAAAATGATTGAAGATTACTTAGTTGAATTTCTTGGTCATACCTTCGAATGTGCTGATGCTGGAATGCGGCCTAATGAACCGGTTGAAGTGGTTATCCGACCTGAAGATTTAGTAATTACTTCCCCAGAAAATGGCAAACTCCAAGTTAAAGTTAGCACCCAGCTTTTCCGGGGCGATTACTATGAAATTATTGCCTACGATAGCGACAACAATGAATGGTTAATCCATTCAACCAATGCTACGGAAGATGACAAATCGTTGGTCTTAGCTTTGGTCCGCATGACATGCATGTAATGCGATATAACGAAACAGAAGCTAACTTTGATAAACGATTAGACACCTACGAAGATGAGAGGTGAAGCTTATGAATAATCGATTACGGAGTTTATTTTATGCCCCATATGCACTCTGGTTATTGCTATTTGTTATTGCGCCAGTTGCGCTAATTTTTTACTACTCATTTTTTAATATCGCTCATCAATTTACCTTAGCCAATTACAAAACCTTCTTTGAATCAGGAACTTATCTAACAATGACTGCTAATTCAGTGTTCTATGCATTTTTAATTACACTCATCACATTAATAATTAGCTACCCTATGGCCTACTATATTAGTAAGTTAAAACATCGCAACTTGTGGATCTTACTAGTGATTCTACCAACTTGGATTAATTTATTGTTGAAGGCGTACGCTTTTATTGGATTGCTAAGTCATGACGGACTAGTTAATAATCTCTCCCAATTCTTAGGCCTCGGCGTTCATCGCATGCTATTTACCAACACCAGTTTCATTCTCGTAGCTGCTTATATTCAAATTCCATTCATGATTTTGCCAATCTATAATTCACTACTAGATATCAATGACTCGTATATTCGAGCTAGTCATGACTTAGGTGCAACCTCAGCGCAAACATTTATGAGAGTTATCTTTCCACTAACTAAACCGGGAATCCAGTCTGGAATTCAAATTGTCTTTATCCCTTCCCTATCGTTATTCATGCTTTCAAGATTAATTGGTGGTAACAAAATCATCACATTGGGGACTGCTGTGGAAGAGCATTTTCTAACTACAATGAACTGGGGAATGGGTTCAACAATTGGTGTAGTCCTAATTATCTCGATGGCCATCGTAATGTTCTTCACCAGCAACCGTCGTAAACGAAGGGGGCCACTCAAATGAGTTCTAAAGCCTCTAAGTTTGGTAAAATTTACCTGATTATCATCTTTTTATTATTATACATTCCAATTATTTATCTAATTGTCTACTCATTCTCTGCTGGGACAACCATGAATAATTACCACGGATTTACTCTTAAACATTACGCAGATTTATTTGCGGATAAACGAATGTTAGCTATTTTCTTAAATACAATCTTAATCGCATTACTATCATCCTTAATCTCTACAATCATTGGTACGATTGGGGCCTTTAATATTAGTAACGCCAAGCGTCGGCGAACTAAACAAGTATTGCTATCATTAAACAGCATTTTATTAGTATCGCCTGATGTTATTATTGGCGCTAGTTTTCTGATTTTCTTCACAGCTTTAAGTATTCCACTCGGATTTTGGTCGGTATTATTAAGTCATATTGCTTTTGAAATTCCAATTGTCTTATTAATGGTCCTACCCCGTCTTAACGAGATGAGCCCTTCACTGATCAACGCGGCCAAAGATTGGGGGCTAGTCAAAGTCAGATCCTTGCGGATATTGTAATTCCCTTTATTCAACCAGGAATTATTTCTGGATTCTTTATGGCCATTACCTATTCATTAGATGATTTCGCAGTCACCTTCTTTGTTACCGGAAACGGCTTTACCACCCTATCTGTGGAAATTTATTCTCGGGCTCGCCAAGGAATTGACCTTGAAATTAATGCGCTGTCTGGAATTATGTTTATCTTTTCACTGATTCTAGTAGTTGCTTACTACTTCATTGAAAATCATAATCCAAGTGGGTCCTCTAAAAAGAAACGCCGATTGGAGGAAAGACGCTAATGAAACGACTTTTAATAGTTATGACCGGTATCTTACTAATCTGTCTTGGTCTGGCATACGGAAGCAACGAACTCCAAAAATCCTCTGGTGATACTGGTAATAAGGTACTTAACCTCTATAATTGGGGCGATTATATTGATCCAGCACTCATTACTAAATTTCAAAAAGAGACTGGCTACCACGTGAACGTCGAAACCTTTGATAGTAATGAAGCTATGTACACAAAAGTTCAACAGGGTGGCACCAATTATGACATCACAGTTCCTAGTGATTACATGGTTGGAAAGATGAAACAAAGTCATCTATTGTTGCCTTTAGACAAGTCAAAATTAACCGGATTGAATAACTATGGCGCGGCTTACCTCAATAAGAGCTTTGATCCTGATAATAAGTATTCACTTCCATATTTCTGGGGAACACTCGGCATTATCTATAATGATCAGTACATCAAACCTGGATCCATTAAACATTGGAGTCAACTCTGGAACCAAAAATATCGAAATCAAATTATGTTAATTGATTCTGCCAGAGACATCATGGGAATGGCGTTAATTTCTCAGGGCCACTCAGTTAACACTACCAATAGTCAAGAATTACAAGCAGCTAAAAATCAATTAATCAAACTATCTCCAAATGTAAAAGCCATTGTCGCTGATGAAATTAAAATGTACATGGCTGATGGTGAAGCTCCTTTAGCTGTTGACTGGTCCGGAGAAGCCGCTGAGATGATGAGTCAAAACTCTCACCTTCATTATGTTGTACCCACCGAAGGCAGTAACATGTGGTTTGATAATCTAGTCATTCCTAAAACCGCTAAACACTTTACCGCAATTTACAAGTTCTTAAATTTTATGTCCAAACCCGAAAATGCTGCCCAAAACGCTGAATACATCGGCTATTCAACCCCAAATAACGCTGCATTCCGACTATTACCAAAGGCCATTCAAGATGATCAGCAATTTTATCCTAAACCCTCGGTACTAAGCCACCTGCAGGTTTATCAAAACCTAAGTCAACAAAAAGTAGAGCAGTACAATGATTTATACCTTGAGTTTAAAATGCATCACTAATTGGTCGAGTTAGCCATTTAGAGTTAAACTGTAATTGAGGTGAAGATTATGGCAAATGAAAAAACTAATCAAGAAATTATTCTCGATATGGATGAATTTTTAATTACCTATGCTGCAACCATCCTAAACCCAGATGATAATGTTTCACGGATTGTTTATGATGCCGCAAAGGATGATCTCAACCAGCTTGATGCTTTATTTAAAGATAACGGATTTGGTCGAACTAATAAATTTTATGATATTGGCATGGGGCATATCCGCGACATTAACTTGGATATTGCAGATGAAGAACTTGTCAAGCAAGCTGACAGTCTCGCTAAAGAGGCAATTACTTATTTAGGTAGCCATACCGACTTCTTTGAAAAATGGCGGACTGACTAATTAAATTAGCTTAATCAAACCAGCCGGTTTTAATAACCAGCTGGTTTTTTGTTGCTTTTTACATAGACATATTTTTTGACCCCCAACCTCGGAAACTACTAGCATAGAAATTGAACACTGGCTTTAAGCTTGAATTAAGTTCTAGTTGTTAATGTATATCCATAATCAAAATTAACTATGCAACTCATTAATCCGAGGTGATAATCGTAGATATGAATAAAAAAACGCATTGAATGGATCGATATTGCAAAGGCCTTAGGAATCATTGCCGTTGTCTGGGGTCACGCACTGGAAAGTGGCACTACCAGCCAAATGATTTATTGGTGGCACATGCCATTCTTCTTCATTCTGGCTGGTTTTTTCCTAAAACCAATTAAACTAACTCAATGGAAATCATTCTTCGCTAAAAAAATAAAACCCGATTTAATCATTTACTTCATGACTGGAATTATCATGATTCTGCTATTTGGATTAATTCATAACCAAGATCTTCAGTATTTAATCGATACATTACCAAAACTATTAATTGGTGGTCGAACTCTCAATGGCTATACTAGTACTTTCTGGTTCATTAACGTTTACCTACTATCAATTATCACCGTGACTGCCATAATCACCTTTATTAAACCCAGATGGCTACAATTAGTTATTGTTACCACAGCAATTATCTTAGGATCTTCCTATGGTCAAATTCCTGTCCAAATCCAAGGATATACTATGCTTCCTTGGAACTTAGATGGTCTACTATTAGCAGCATTTTACACTTACATTGGCTACTTGTTCTTCCATACAAATTGGCGATGGATTCAAATCCAATCGTAATTAGCAGTCTAATCGCTGTAAGCATGTTAATAATTAGCTTAAGATTACTAACTGATTTCCGCTTTAAACTCTCCATGAAATCTCACCTCATTGAATCCTCGATTCCACAAATTAATGGACTATTAATAATAGTCATCCCACTCCTCCTGTCATTCACTATTATGGGAATAGCAGTGTTACTGACTAAACTTCCCCAAACCATAATCATGCCCTATATTGGTCAACACACCATGGTTATCATGTACCTGCATAAAGTTATTTTAGATTTATGTGACTTAGCTAGTATTGATAATCTAGTTATTGAAATCATAATCGCGATTATCGTCCCGTTAATGATAGTATCAGCATTAAATGTTCGCCGCCAAAAAATCTATCTTCAAACCACATAAAAAAGCAATGATAGCTAATTAGCTATCATTGCTTTTACTTTATTATCAGTTATTTCATTCCTGTTACTTTACCAGTTTTTCGTGTGTAAGCCATTCGTAATAACTTAACCATTTCAGTAACTACTAATACGATTAATCCAGCAAACGTTGGCACTAGCCAACCATAGAAGAAACTAATGTTAGCTGTATGGAAAATCGTTTGCATAAACGGTACATATATTAGGAATAACTGCATAGCAATCAAAATCCCAATAATTATGAATGCAGCTTTATTTTCAAAGAAGTGCTTTGAAAATATTGGGTATGAATTCTTGATATTAAACAAGTAGAAAATTTTACCAAAGATGATAATATTAACCGCCATTGTCGAGCCAAGAATTGGTGTTAAAATCCCTGCATCGACATAGTGGTCAAACAAAAGAATCCCTAAGATAGCGATCAATATTGACACATAAGTGATTTCAATATTATCAAACCAGTTTAAAATTCCTCGTTTAACATCTCGCGGACCACGCCTCATAATGGAATCTTCAGCAGGTTCAAAGATAAAGGCGAATTGGATTGTCAACGCCGAAACCGTGTTGATCCAAAGTAATTGGGTTGGGTAAAGTGGCAATTCCTGCCCCATAATCATACTAATCAACACAACCAATCCTTCAGCAAAACTAGTTGGTAATAAGAATCGAATAGTCTTACGAATATTATCAAACACGTGCCGGCCTTCAAATACCGCATCAACAATCGTCGTGAAGTCATCTTTTACTAAAACCATATCAGCTGCTTCTTTAGCAACTTCGGTGCCCTTCATTCCCATGGCAATACCAATATTAGCTTGCTTCAAGGCAGCCGCGTCGTTAACCCCGTCACCAGTCATGGCCACAATCTTTTTGTTAGCTTGTTGAGCTTTAACGATTCGCAACTTATTTTGTGGAGTCGTTCTAGCAAAGACGTTATATTGACCAATGTTTTGTTGCAGTTCTTCATCAGACATTTCATCTAATTCAGGGCCGGTAATTGCCGAAATACTTTCATCCAAATTAAGTCGACTAGCAATTGCACTGGCCGTATCTGGATGATCACCAGTAATCATGTTAACCCGGACCCCGGCCTGACGAAGATTTCGAATGGCTGGAATAACTTCTTCACGAGGTGGATCAATAATTCCGACCACCCCGGCTAGTTTTACGTCACCTGCAAGCATCTCTGCATTAATTTCGTCTCCAACCACGTTTTCGACTTGAGCTAAGGCGACAACCCGCAAGCCATCTTTGGTTAATTCATTAACTTTAGCATTCCAAGCAGTTTCGTTAAATGCTGTCTCATGAGCCTTGACCATATCAAAAATCGTACCCGGAGCACCCTTGAGCATCAGGATACGTTTGTTATTATAATTAACTAATCGAGCACTGTAACGATATGCCGAATCAAACGGCAATGTATCTACCTCATCAACTTGAGGTTCACGACCCTTTAATTTATGAAATAAAGTCGTCAACGCTCCATCGGTTGGTTCGCCGGTCAATATCCATTGACCATCATCTTTAACTAGCTCGGCATCAGTCGTGGTTCCAGCAATTGTAACCAGTTCGGCAAATTGCGGATCAATTTGATAATCAACTTGGTTACCATTTAGTAAAACATCGCCTTTAACCCCTTGATCACCATCGACGAAGCCAATTCCGGTAACTTGATAATGTTCTGAGTCAGTAATAACGTCAGTAACCGTCATTTCATTTTTAGTTAACGTTCCGGTTTTATCAGTATTAACAATATCAACCGCGCCGAGGGTCTCAACTGCGGGTAACGTTTTAACGATGGCCCCATGCTTGGTCATAGTTTGCACCCCGCGGGCTAAAACAACCGAAGTTGACGCTGGTAAGCCTTCAGGAATCGAACCCACCACCATCGTGATAATCGCAATGGTTAAGGTTGGCAAACTATATATTTTGGTAATTAATCCCGCAATAAACAGTAGAATTGCTACTACGACAATAAAAATTGATAATCCTAAGCCTAATTTATTTAAGTTTCGCATTAATGGGGTAACTTGCGCTTTAACTTCCGAAACGCTGGATTGAATCCCTCCAATTTCGGTGTCGTTCGCTGTCGCCACAACAATTCCTCGACCAGATCCTTGGGTGGCAGCTGTCGAAGCAAATGCCATATTTGAACGTTCTGCTAACGGAACCTCAGAACTATCAAGCGGGTCTTCAGTCTTATTAACTGAATTACTTTCACCAGTTAAGGTTGACTCTTGAATATTTAAATTATCGGCTTCTACTAACCTTAAATCGGCCGGAATTGCATCCCCAGCTTCAATGATAACTACGTCCCCAACGACTAATTCTCGCGCAGGCACTTCGATTTTATGACCATCGCGAATCACAATGTTTTGACTGACTAATAGCTCTTGAATTTTAGTTAATGCATTATCGGCTTGGACTTCTTGGAAAAAGCCGATGAATGCATTTGCGATGATAACTACAGCAATAACCGCTGAATCAGAGTAGTGATGCATCAACAACGTAATCACCGCTGCAGCAATCAAGATATAAATAATACTGTTATTAAACTGTGATAAAAATTGGATGAATTTACTTTTCTTCTTAGCCTCCAATTCATTGTAACCATTTTTAGCTAAGCGTTGCTCAGCTTCCTGATCAGTTAGTCCTTCTTCTAAGTTCGAATCGAACTTTGTGGCCAACTGTTCATTTGTGAGCTGCCATAAATTTTCCCCAGGAGGGTTTTGCTTGTCTTCCATTGAATAAATCACCTGTCCAATCATTATTTGTTAACCCTAATTATAGAGAATCAGGACCAGTTGGTAAACTTATTTATACTTAACCCTAATAATTTTCATAATAAAAACGGCATACCAAAAAAACATTTTGGCACACCGCTATCTGTAATTATTGTTGATATGCAGCCTCTGGTACTCGAACCAAATCACGCTTAACTAATTCTTCAGCGATTTGAACGGTATTCCAGGCAGCACCTTTGAGTAAGTTGTCAGAAACTACCCACATATTAAAGTTACCTTCATTTTCTAAATCTGGTCGAAGTCGACCAACATATGTCTCACGACTACCTTCGGCAGTAATTGATTGAGGATAAACTTGGTGGCTAGGATCATCTTGAACCACCACTCCAGCAGCATTTGCCAAGGCATCTTGAATCTGACTGGCAGTGGCGTGTTTGTCAGCCACTTCAAAGTAGACTGATTCACCATGACCAATTCTAATTGGGACTCTAACACAAGTTGCCGTAACCTTAATATCCTTAGCATCCATATCATTTAACATAATTTTCTTAGTCTCATGAATCATCTTCCACTCTTCATGAGTATACCCATCATCTTCAAACACATCGATTTGAGGCAATAAATTAAATGCCATTTGATAGTGCTTCTTATCACCCTTAGTTGGCAAAATCTGTGGATCAGTTGGTTCACCATCAATCACTTGTTGGCTTTCATCCATTAGCTCGTTCAATGCTGATTGTCCCGCTCCAGAAACCGCTTGGTAAGTTGATACGATGACTTGATTCAAACCAAAACGTTGTCTAATTGGTTCAAGAGCAACCACCATCTGAATTGTTGAACAGTTAGGATTAGCAATAATCCCCTTGTGGTTAACTAATTCATCAGCATTAACTTCTGGCACGACCAACGGTACTTGAGGATCCATTCTAAATGCACTGGTATTATCAACACAGACGGCACCCCGCTTAACCGCTTCAGGTAAAAGTCGCTTAGAAACTGAACCACCGGCTGAGGCTAATACTAGATCAACATTATCAAAACTTTGTGGCTTGGCTTCTTCAATTGTTACATCCGTCCCCCTGAATTGCAGAACTTTTCCAGCAGAACGAGCTGATGCCAAGAACTTAACCTTGCTGACCGGAATCGTAGAATGCTCTAATTGAGAAATCAAACGGGTTCCCACTGCCCCAGTTGCTCCTAAAATTGCTACACTAAATCCTTCTGCCATCGTATTATCCCCTTTTCTGATTTTTTATCTTTGTAAATAATCTGCCATGCGATCCATTGCTAACTGAATGTCTTCATCGGAAGCTGCATATGATAATCGAATATATCCTTCTCCACCATGACCAAATGCTGATCCTGGAGTTACGCCAACTCTAGCCTGTTCAGCAAGTTGAGTTGCGAATGCGACCGAATCCTGATTCTCCGTTACAGGAATTTTAACGAAGATATAAAATGCCCCTTCTGGATTAACAACTTCAAATCCCATTTGACTAAGCCGACCGGAAATATATCTTAGGCGCTTTTCATATGTCTGCTTCATTTCAGCAGGATCCTCCAAACCGTTGGTCAAGGCTTCCGCTGCAGCGTATTGGGCTGGATTTGATGGTGAGGTAATAACGAACGCGTGAGTCTTAGCAGCTTGCGTGACAATTTGCTCAGGAGCCGCAATGTACCCAATTCGGTATCCCGTCATTGCATGGGACTTTGACAGTCCGTTAACAACAATTGTTTGTCCTGGAATCATGGATGCAATCGACGTATGGTCAACCCCATAAGTTAACTCATTATAGATTTCATCCGCAATTACATACATTGAATGTTGCGAAATAATATTAGCTAGAGCTTGAAGTTGGTCACGTGTGTATTCAACTCCCGTTGGGTTAGATGGGTAATTTAAGATAATTGCTTTAACCTGATCACCATGTTCATCTAAGGCCGCCTGAAGCTTTTCTGGTGATAATACAAAACCGTCCTCTGAAGTATCAATCGTAATCAAATCTGCACCAGCTAAGCTAATAATTGGAAAATAAAGAGCAAATGCCGGTGTTGGTACGATGACTTTATCACCAGGATTCAAAATTGTTGTTAGCGCGGTGTAGATTGCTTCGGTGGCCCCAATCGTGGTAATAATTTCTGTGTCAGGATTATATGTAACGGTAGTGACCTTCTTCAAATAATTACTAATTGCTGTTCTTAATTCACGAATTCCCTTTTGCGCCGAGTAATGTGATTCATTATCATTAATGCTCTTAATGGCTGCTTGCTTAACGTGTTCTGGAACATCAAAATCTGGTTCACCAATTGTCAGCTTCACAATGCCATCGATGTCTGAAATTTTTGATCAAATTCCCGGATTCCTGAAGGGCCCACAGCTGCAACCTTTTGATTTACGATATGGCTTAACTTTTGATCTAATTTGGCATTTTATTCACCCACTTTTACAAAATATTCTCTAACCCGATCATCAATGTTTTCGCATCAATCACTGCTGGAATTGCTAGCTTAACTCCACTCATAAATGAAGAACGATCAAATGAATCTTGCCTGAGTGTTAGTGCTTCACCAGGTCCACCAAATAGTACTTGTTCATGGGCAACATATCCCGGAAGCCTAACTGCGTGAACTGGGACCCCAGCCACATCACTTCCTCGCGCTCCGGCAACGGTTTCGTTAGTCGCTGGTGTAACTGGATCCACTCCTCTAGCTGCAGCAATCATCTTTGCTGTGCTAATTGCAGTTCCTGATGGAGCATCTAACTTATCTTCGTGATGCATCTCGATGACCTCAGCATCTGGGAAGTATCTAGCTGCTTCCTGAGCAAATTTCATCAATAACACCGCTGATAACCCAAAGTTTGGAGCAATCAATCCACCAACCTGTTTTTCGGCAGCCAACGTTATTAATTCAGCCACTTGATTATCAGGCACCCCTGATGTCCCAACCACTGGATGGATTCCATGTTCAATGGCAAACTTCACATTTTCATATGCCGAAGTTGGGACTGTGAAATCAACCCAAACATCAGCATCCGTTTCAACTTCACTCAATTGTTCGAATATCTTAACATCTTCATTTAAATGATATTCAGTTCTGTCAATACCTTGCGAATTGGGACCCAACCCAGCCACTAATTGAAAGTTACCAGTCTGATTGATCATTTCCACTGTTTTCTGGCCCATTGATCCCATAAATCCAGCCACCAATACTTTAATCATTCCAATTACTCCTTACTTTTAACTGATTAATGAAGTTTCGGCCATCGATAAATGCTGAGCCAATACCCTTTTTTCCTCATCATTTAATGGCAAAATTGGCAAGCGACAACTGCCAACTTGATATCCGGTCGCGTTCAATACCGCCTTAACTGGTGATGGCGATGGGTACATGAATAGTGCCTGCATCTTCGGTGCCAACTGTCTCATCAAGGTTCCAGCAGTTTCAAATCACCTTTGTCGAAGGCATCGTACATTTCACGCATTTCGCTACCGTAGATATGACTAGCAACCGAGATTACTCCATTTGCGCCGATCATTTTAGCTGATAATGCCTGAACATCTTCACCAGTATAAACATTGAAATCATCAGTATTTTCAACTAAATACTCTAGGTCCTCTATTGAAGTACACTGCTTAACTCCAGCAATATTAGCATTATGCGACAAAGTAACGACTGTATCAGTCGCCATTGTGACTCCCGTTCGACCAGGAATGTTATACATAATCAAAGGCACATTTGAATTTTCGGCTACCACTTCAAAGTGAGCCATCATCCCGCGCTGATTTGGCTTGTTATAGTACGGAACGACAACTAACGCGTAATCAATGCCGGGGATTTCACTAACTTCATGCGTGAAGTTAGTAGTTTCTTGAGTGCTATTACTACCTGTTCCGGCAATAACGGTTGCTCTACCAGCAACAATTTGGGCAAACCTAGTATAAAGTTCAACTTTTTCGTCGTGACTTAACGTAGGTGTTTCACCTGTCGTCCCACCAATTACAAATCCCTGACTACCAGTAGCAATCAAATGATTGGTTAATTCTTCTAGAGCGTTAAAATCAATTTCACCATCTGCCCCAAATGGGGTTACAATCGCTGTCATAATATCTGCATTTATCATATTCTGTCCCCTTATTTTCTAATGTGTCATCCGAAATTCTAAAAATCGATTAATGGAATTAATTCCTTTATTAATTGATGATTCATCAGGTGTTAGAGTCGCTGAGTGCAGCTGAGAGTTATCATCGACTCCCAACCAAAACATCGTGCCCGGAAATTTTGATAATAGGTAACCAAAATCTTCACCCGTCATTGCCGGCGCAGTTTCAATAAATTCCGTCTCTGAATCTTGCTTGCAAAACTTGATTAGTCGTTCAGTTAATGCTGGATTATTTTCAACTGGTAAATAACCACCCTGATTAAATTCAATGTTGACTTCACAATCATAACTACTAGCGATTCCGGTTGCGACTTGCTGCAACCGGTCAACGATTCGCTCAATCATTACTTGAGTTAATCCCCGAATGGTTCCTTCAAGACGAGCACTTCCAGCGATAACATTTCGAATCGTCCCTGCTTGCATCAGACCAAAGGTGATTACCCCACTCTCGATTGGATTGATACTGCGCGAGATAATCGTTTGAACTTGATTAATGAATTGAGATGCTGCAACTACCATGTCGTTTGCATCTTGTGGAAAAGCTGCATGACCGCTTTGGCCAATGAAATCAACATTTACTTCGGTGGTACCAGCGAATAAAGTTCCCATGCGACAACCAATGGCCCCAGCCGGTAAATCAGGATTGTCGTGTAAACCATAAAATTCGTCTGGCCGCCATTTGTCTTGAAATACTCCCTGCTCATAAGCAACCTTTCCACCATTTTTGCTTTCCTCGGCTGGTTGAAAGAAAAATACCAGGTTATCCCTAGGCTGGTACTCCAAAAAGTAATTCAATATTCCCAAAGCTACCGTCATATGAATATCATGACCACAAGCATGCATGATATGTGGATGTCGTGAGGTGTAAGGTAACCCAGTCTGCTCATCAACTGGTAGGGCATCAATGTCAGTACGATAACCAATAGTTCTTTGTGGATCTCGGCCTTCAATTCTAACTAAAACCGCGGTTGGCAACGCTGATAGTTGATCACGAATTTCGGCATGATCAAGATTCATCTGACTAATTACTTCTATTAAATAGTCCCGAGTTTGTGTTTCATGCATTGCCAATTCTGGAATTTGATGAAGATGCCTTCTAATTTGAATTAATTCTGAAGTTGTTAATTGGGTCATTTCATCACAGCTTTCTTAAATCATCTTCCAGACTAGTTTTACTTTCAGTTTTTTCGTCAACGTCTTTGATTTTTCTTGCTGGAACCCCTGCAACCATTGTGTGGGGTGCAACATCTGAGGTGACAATTGATCCAGCCGCAACAACTGCTCCTTCACCAACGTGAACTCCTTCAATTACAACTGCGTTCGCACCAATCAGAACATTATCATCAACTTGAACTGGTTTTGCTGAGGCTGGTTCGATCACACCAGCTAAAACTGCGCCTGCACCAATGTGTGAGTGTTTACCAACAACGGCTCGGCCACCTAGAACCACACCCATATCAATCATCGAATCGGCTCCAATTTCAGCCCCAATGTTAATAGTTGCTCCCATCATAATTACAGCGTTATCGCCAATCGTGACTTTATCGCGAATAATGGCCCCGGGTTCAATTCGAGCATTAATCTGCTTTAGATCAAGTAACGGAACAGCTGAATTTCTCGTATCATTTCGACAACGTAATCTTTAATCACATCCAAATGTTGTTGAATAAACGGTTCAACATCTTGCCAGTCACCAAACAAAATCCCTGTATGATTTTCAAGAAATCCTTTGATTGATTCTGGTACGCTCAGGTCTGTTAGTGATCCCTTAATGAAGACCCTAACTGGCGTTTTCTTATCAGCGTTTCCGATATATTCAATAATCTCTTGAGCATTCATTTCTTCCATAATATATAGCTCCTCGTTAAATAGTTAAGTCATGACTGATTAAGTCATCATAAGTTTCTCGACTAATTACCAACTTAGCTTCACCATTCTCACAAAAGACGACAGCTGGCCGGGGATTGCGATTGTAGTTTGACGCCATCGAATATCCATAAGCACCAGTGGCTAACATTACTAACACATCACCTGGTTTACTTGCTGGTAACGCTTGTTCTTTGATTAAAATATCGCCTGATTCGCAATACTTTCCGGCAACCCTAACGGTTTCAGCGATTGGCGCTGTGGGATTGCTTGCTAAAACAGCTTCATAATCGGCCTGATAAAGAGCTGGGCGAATGTTATCACCCATTCCCCCATCAACCGTTACATATGATCGAATTCCTTCAACGTCTTTTCGTGATCCGACCGTATATAAGTTATATCCAGCAGGGCCAACAATTGAGCGTCCTGGTTCGATCCAAATGGCCGGTGTGATCAATCCCTTACTGCTAGTTTCTTGCTTAACCGTCTTGACGATTGCATCAACGAATTCTTCAGGGGCAATCGGATCATCATCTTCGGTATAGCGAATTCCGAATCCACCACCAACGTTCAAAACCTTTGCTTCATACCCGATTCGCTGATTCCAGTCAGCCAATGTTTCAATCAGCTTTTTAGCCGCCATTTGAAAACCATTAACTTCAAAAATTTGTGAACCTATGTGGGCGTGGATTCCTAACATATTCATTGAATCAATGGCTAGGACCTTTTCAAGGGCTTCGAATGCTTGGCCACTTTGAATATCAAAGCCAAACTTACTATCAACTTGACCAGTCTGGTCATACTCATGAGTGTGAGCTGAAATTCCTGGAGTAACTCGCAACATAACATTGATATGCTGATGCTGTTGTTGTAAAACTTCCTGCAACAATTCAATTTCATGAAATTATCTAAAATGATAACGCCAACTTGGTGTTCAACTGCCATCTCTAACTCGGCAACTGATTTATTATTGCCATGAAAGCTAACATGATTCATTGGAAAACCAGCTTTAACTGCGGTATAAAGCTCACCACCTGAAACCACATCAATGTGGCCCCGTTCTTCATTAACTAATTGAAACATTGCGATACAAGCAAAGGCTTTGCTGGCATAACTAACTGCATAATCCACCTGATTTTGTTCAAAGACTGATTGAAAATGGTGAATTTGATTACGAATCGCTGAGACATCATAAGCTACTAGCGGTGTCCCAAACTGACTAGCTAGTTTTAGGGAATCTACACCGCCAATTTCTACATGACCTTGTTCATTTATTTGATATGCTTGCTCTTGTTCTGCCATAATTACCCTCAAATTTGGATTATCGGTTGTTCAGGGTACAAAAAAGATCTTTTGTCTACGCTACAGAACAAAAAGACCCAAGAATTTTATGCATTCTTTTATCATTATGTTGATAGCGCCCCGTAGCCGACGTATCTGCTACGACAGTCCATAATTTATTAAACTATGGCCCAGCCTCCTAAGTCCCACTTGGCTTAGAGCTTCGGCAACCGTCCCTTTCACTAGTTTCTTGGCTAAAGTAGTAGCTCCACTAGTTACTGTTGTTGGTCGCAACCTCTATACTTTTTAAATTATTAAAATTCTATAATAAATCTCATAAAACGTCAATGGTAAATTTTTATTCAACCTTTTAAATTTTCTTTTATCTACTTAATGCAGCTAATATATCAGCGTTTTATTTAACATTTGAGTTGATAATTAAATTAGAAATGCTAGAATTCTCCTTAACAATTTCAAATTTTTATCATAAATATGCATTAAGGGGAGTAAGGCCATATGAAAATCGTTAAATTCGGTGGCAGTTCACTTGCAGATGCCGCACATTTTCAAAAAGTTATTGATATTATTTCTAGCGATAATAATCGCCGGGTAGTTGTAACCTCGGCTCCTGGGAAACGATTTACTGGCGACATTAAAGTAACTGATTTATTAATTACATATGCCAATAAAGTAATGTCTGAGAAACCATATGCTGATATTCAAAACCAAATTTTTAATCGTTATGAGCAAATTGGCGATGCCTTTAATGTTTCTGCAGCAGTTTTAACCAGTATTCATGACAAACTATTAAGTTTACCAAACGCGTCTTATCCAAATAATGATTACTTAATGGCAGCTTTTAAGGCCCACGGTGAACGGTTAAATGCCGAACTATTTGCTGCCTGCTTGACCCAAAGCGGAATCCCAGCAAATTCATCGATCCAAGTGAAGCCGGCATTATTCTCACCGATGATCCTAACTGCGCTTCAATTGACGAAGCAACTTATCCAAACTTAGCCAAAATCACCATCAATGATGATCGCTTAGTTTTTCCTGGATTCTTCGGCTTCACCAAAGGTGGTAACATTGTCACATTTGCTCGCGGTGGTTCAGATATCACCGGTTCAATTCTCGCTCGTGGACTACATGCAGACCTTTACGAAAATTTCACCGATGTTGATGCAATTTTTGCTGCCAATCCTAAAGTGATCGATAATCCAGTCCCAATCGGTAAGATGACCTTCCGCGAAATGCGCGAACTATCATATGCCGGATTTTCAGTTTTTAATGACGAAGCAATTATTCCAGCCATTCAAGGTCGCGTACCTATTAACGTTAAAAATACCAACAATCCAGCGGCTGATGGGACATTAATTGTCCCGGAAGATGAGCTTGAAGTTAAATCACCAGTGACTGGCATAACCGCATCTAACCGATTTGCAGCGTTATATCTTCATCGCTATTTGCTTAATAAAGAAGCTGGTTTTACAAGAAAAATTTTAAATATTTTGTACAAATACAACGTTTCTTACGAGCACATGCCATCTGGGATTGACGATTTAACAATTATCTTCGATAACAGTCAGCTTGATGAGCAAACAATCAAACAAATGTGTGCTGATATCCGCGACACGGTACAGCCTGATGCTATGGAATGGATTGATGACTATGCAATCATTATGGTCGTTGGCGAAGGCATGCGGGCAAGAATTGGGACAATTGACAACATCATTAAGCCGCTTGCTGACAACAATATCGCTGTCCACATGATCAACCAAGGCGCTTCTCGCATTTCAATTATGATTGGAGTGCGGGAACATGATGCTGACGCAGCAATTCAAGAAATCTACAGTAATTTTTTTCTAACTAATTCGGAGGTACTAGTATGATCCAAATTCAAAAAGTTCATGGCTCAATGAACACTTTCTTTCTTTTAGATCAAACTGAATTAATCCAGCCACTAACTCAAACTGAGTTAGTTAACCTCGCTAAACATATTACTGATAACAATCAAGGTTTACTTAATGGCTCAGACGGTTTACTGGTTGTTGATCATTCGGACCATCCTAGCTGTATTGGTAGTATGCAAGTCATCAATACCGATGGTAGTATTGCTTCAATGTGTGGCAATGGATTACGAACGGTTAGTCGGTACCTAGCCGAAAAATTTGGGCAAACTGAATTTCGGGTTGAAACTCAAGATGCCGATTTGCATGTTAGCCAAGAAGCAAACTTTGCCGAAGGTGTTCCAACTTTTAGCGTCGAAATTTCACCGGTGTCATTTAATCGTGAATCATTACCATTTAGTAATCTAAATACTGACACACTGATTAATCAAGCTATCCCAGAAATCGATGACAATCTAACCTTTACAGCCATTGCCGTTCCCAATCCCCATCTAATTAGTTTTGTATCGGAAGACACGATGACTTCAAATTCACTAGCCAATATTGGTGCCACCCTTAATTCTAAAAATCCATACTTTTACGATGGGGTCAACGTTAGTTACGCCCAAATCATTGGGCATAATTCATTGTTCGTCAGAACATTCGAACGTGGTGTTGGCTTCACTAATGCTTGCGGAACCGGCATGTCGGCGACTAGTTTGGCCTTTTGTTTAAACCACCCGGAAATGGCAGATTACGAACAAACAATTACTGTCTTCAATCCTGGTGGCATGGTTAAAACACGCGTTCATCAACTCAAGAACAACAATTACTATATTGATTTAATTGGTAACGCCACGGTTACTCATCAGATATTAATTTCCGAACAAGACTTGCACACTAATCTACTCGATAACGTCCAAGCCCAGGAAACTGGTGAACAATTAGCTTATGATTCATTCATCACAAACATTAAAGCACCAATAAAATAAAAAAAGACGGTCATTTCCATTTCGGAAATGACGTCTTTTTTAATTACCGAATTCTTGATCAAAAACTTCTTTAATCATTTGATTTGCAAGGACCTTAGCAATTAATTCAATCAATTGATTTTGCATATATGTATTAGCATCAAAATCAACTTCGTGATGATTTATGCCAATGATTTTCATTCCGTTTGTTTCAATAACGACATTATATCGCGCGTACACAGCAACAATCGCTGCCAATCTTGACTCGTTCATCATATTAGCCACCTCCTGTTTTTATAACTAATTAGTAATTATAATTATGCTGATTACAGTGCCACTTTAAGAAAAATGCTGCATTTTGTCTCTCTACAGTATAATGAATGTTGACTAATTTTTGGGAGGATAATATGACCAACATTCAAATCGGTATTCGGACGCTCATTGAGTTTATTTTAAAACGTGGTGACTTAGTGCCAACCAGTACTAGCGATAATTCAATGGCCGCCGGAAGTCGCATCCACCGAAAAATTCAAAAATCCCGTCCCCTAACTTATGCTGCCGAGGTCACTTTAAAAACTAACTTTGAATACTTAGGAACTAATTATGAGATTTCTGGGCGAGCGGATGGTATTAATCGAACAGCCGATGAAGTCCTAATTGAAGAAATCAAAACCTCCGACGTTAAATTTTCTGAGTTAAATGACAATACATTAGATCTTTATTGGGCGCAAGCCAAAGTCTACGGTTATATTTTAATGACTACCGAGAACTTGGATCATATAAGCCTGCAGCTAACCTATGTTCAAACTCCTGACGAGCAGATTACTACGACTAAAATTGAATACAGTAAATCAGCTGCCACCTCATTTTTTAACGAACTAATTAATGAATATAAAAAATGGCTCAAACTGAGACACGATCTCAATGAAAGCCGTATTGCATCGGCCAAAGCCTTAAAATTTCCGTTTCCAGAATACCGACCTGGTCAGTACGATATTTCTAAAGTCGTCTATAAAACCATCGTTAATAAAAAACATTTATTTCTTGAGGCACCCACCGGCACCGGAAAGACTGTTTCAACGCTCTTTCCAGCTGTTAAATCAATGGGTGAAGAGTTGATTAACCGGATTTTTTATTTCACTGCGAAGCAAAGTACTCGCAAAGTCTGTGAAGAAGCCATTGAACTGCTCACAGCCAAAGGATTATCCCTAAAGAGCATCACATTAACTGCCCGGGAACAAATCATTTTTCCTGAAGAACAGGATATTGTAGCCGACCAAAATCCTTATATGATTGGCTATTATGACCGAATTAAACCGGCTATCTTAGACATTATTAACAATGAAGACCAGATAACCAAAGCTATTATTCAGAACTACGCTAAGAAACATCAAGTTGACCCCTTTGAATTCTCATTAGATGTCAGTCTATTTGCGACGTGATTATTTGTGACTATAATTATCTATTCGATCCTCAAGTCCATTTACAAAGATTCTTTGCTGCCCCAGATGATACCAATTGTTTCTTGATCGATGAAGCTCATAATCTAGTATCTCGTGCTCGAGAAATGTACTCAGCAACCCTAAGTATGGCACCAATTTCCGAGCTGATTAGCCACTTAAAAGACGACGATGAGGAAGCAAATGCTAAACTCATTAAGCGTTTGCAATCATTAAAACGGTCATTCATGAGGTACAGTAAAGCTTCCAGAGACCAAAATGAAACTAACTATTCACAAATCGAACCGCTGATAAATTTTAATAGCAAGGTTAGTAAGTTGATTGATACAATTCATGATTGGCTATCAGGAAAACAACCTAGTGAAACCGTTGACGAAATTGTGGCTTACTATTTGAACTGCCGCGCATATAACTTAATCACACAATACTATGACGACACCTATCGAACCAGAATTATTTTAACCGATAGTGATATTTTATTTCGCCAGTTCTGTATTGATCCTGCTGAGCAAATCGCTGAGAGTCTAAATCTAGGTCGCGCTGCGATTTTATTTTCGGCAACCTTAAGCCCTTTAAATTATTATCGGCGGGTTCTTGGTGATGAAAATACAAGCATTCAATATGCCGCTGGCTCATCATTTCCACGCCAAAATTTCAACCTAATTATTGATAGTGGAATTAACACAACCTATAATAATCGACTAGCTAATATTCCTAAAATTTGTACTGATCTAAATACCATGATCACTGGTAAAACTGGGCACTATCTGGCCTTTTTTCCATCAATGACGTTTATGAATCAAGTGGCCGAAGCTTTTATGAATGACAATCCGCAAGTTAAAGTCCATATTCAATCATCTGGAATGACCCATGATCAACGAACTACTTTTTAGACCATTTTCGCACTAACGATCACCAAACAACCTTAGGATTTGCTGTTCTTGGGGGAATCTTTTCTGAAGGCATCGACTTGAAGCATGAACAACTAATTGGTGTGGCCATTGTTGGGGTTGGTCTGCCTATGATTAACGAAGAGTCCAACTTGGTAAAAGAATATTACGATACTGATCATCACAAAGGATTTATGTATGCCTATCAGCTACCTGGATTTAACAACGTAACCCAAGCAGCGGGCCGGTTAATTCGCACTCAAACCGATAAGGGCATCATTATTTTAATGGATCAGCGATTTAATCAAAATCGTTATCGGCAAATTTTTCCCGATCATTGGTCACAGCCCCTAATTGTTAACAATAATCAGCAACTATCGACCACAATTCAAAGATTTTGGGATAACAATTGATAATCACTAAGTTTTTAATTGTATAATGTAAGTATTCACTAACTGGTTTTATCGTGAATACTTAAGGGGGAGTTTTATGAAAATTGGGATGTACGAGGGTAAGCCAGTCTTAATCACTGTTCATAATGAACAACTTTGGGGAACCACCCTTGAAACTTATCAAGACCTCGATGAGATTCTTACAAATTGGGTTGATTTTCAGGAAACCTTTTTAGTAAATCTGACCGACGAAGATGTTCTAAGTAATGATCATGCCCGGTTATTAATGCCTGAAAAACTAGAACAACCTATCAAAAATTCTCGGCAATTACCAGCTATTGGCTTTAATTACCGGGATCATCTTCTAGAAATGAACACTAATTTACCTAAACAACCAAATGTTTTTAATAAATTTGTTAGTTCGCTAGCTGGCCCCAACAACCAAATCTCTTTAAACAGTGATTACGTCGATTGGGAATCTGAATTAGTAATCGTGGTTGGTCGAGGAGGCCGCAATATCTCACGTGAAGATGCTGAGGATGCAATTGCTGGCTTCATGGTCGGCCAAGATTTATCAGACCGTGAGCTTCAAAAGATAAATGGCGATAATACTCAATTCACTTTAGCAAAATCTGCTAAAAATTATTCACCAATTGGACCTTACTTAACCACGCTTGGATCAATCGCAGATTTAGAATCTCAACGACTAACCACAATGGTTAATGGTCAATTGATGCAAGATGCCACGCTTGGACAAATGATTTTTGACTTTCAAACACTAGTTTCATATATTTCCTCGATTATCGAACTCTATCCAGGAGACCTAATCTTCACTGGTACGCCAAGTGGAACTGGAGTTGGTCACGAGCCTCAAGTGTTCTTACATCCTGGCGATATTGTTGAAAGTAACATTGAATCTTTAGGAACTATCACCACAAAAGTAAATTAAAAGCACTCAGAAAAGATTAACCTTGTAATCTTTTCGAGTGCTTTTTTCTGTTTTAATCCTTATTCGGGACAAACACATACGCCTTCTGGAACCTCAAAGTCTTTTTGAACCATTGTTAACTTACCGGTTTCAGGATTGCGAGTATATAACGTGGCATTATCAGTATTTTGATTTACTAAAATTAAAAATGTCTCATCTTGGTTTAAATTAAAGTCCCGTGGAAAATCACCTTCGGAACTAATTAATTGAATTAATTCAGCATCACTATCAGTAACCTGGAAAACAGCTAATGAATTGTGTCCCCGATTCGAAACATATACATAGTTATCATCAGCCGAAATTCTGATTGCGGCCGCCCCATTATGAGCAGTCCAATCATCAGGAATCGTCCGAACAATCTTTTGCACTGTAAATTCACCAGTTTCCCGGTTATAATGCAAAACAGCTAGTTTACTGCTAAGCTCACCTACCAAATAGGCAGTATCAGCATCATGAGCAAACACAATATGCCGAGGACCAAATCCTGGCTCAAGCGCCAATTCACTAACTTTTGCTAAGGATCCTTGATCATCAACATCATAGACAAATACCCGATCTAATCCCAAATCACAAACGACTACCCGATTATCCGGGGTCAGATCCATAAAGTGCGGGTGCGGACCGTCTGCTTGTTCATTCTTTGGTCCCACCTGGCCACTATGAGTTACTCGATCAGCTAATTTAAGTAATCCATCAGATTGAATTGCATAGGTACTAATCTCTGCCGTATGATAATTGGCAGTATATACTAAGTGACGATTATCATCAACCGTAATATAGGCTGGATTAGTATCTTGATCAATCACCCGATCAACTGGGGTTAACGGAAGTGACATGCTGGCAGCATCAAAAATTTGCACGCCACCACCATCATTTTCTTTATCAACCATATATAATTTACCGTTTTTAGATAAGGCAACATAGGTTGGATTTCCAGCCGGTCCCACAAACTGCAAATTTTCAATTTGCTTAGCATCTGAATTTAAATCTAATTGATAAACTCCCTTGCTTGTTTTGTGCGTATATGTTCCAATATAAAATTGTTCAATCATTAGTAATGGCCTCCTAAATTGTCTACGCTTTCATTATGCCATAACAAGCGCTGCTAATGAAATAATATTTGTAAATGAAGGTAAAAAATATGTCAAAAATTCGAAAAATACCATCCCGTTTTAACCGCTAATTACACCTTAGACTGGTTAACTCAAACTCCAGTAAAACAAATCTTTGATTTATATCAAGGCCCAACCTTTGAAACCAGCCTAACAGTTGATCGACCCAAAGATATCTTGGAGACAGTTCATAACGTCAATCACACAATGCAAAAAGTGATGGGCGAACAAGAATTGACTTGGGGCATTACAGATTCTGCAACCGGTGATTTTTTAGGTATTATTAAAGCATTTAACTTAAAAGCAGCTGATGGAACTGCTCAAATTTCATTTATTACCAAAACTCACCAGCCAGAAACATTATTATTACAAGTTGTCCAGCGAACCGTAAAATTTATCATCGACCATTTTGAATCTGACCAAGTTTTAATTCATCTCGAAGAGCTCGATGATAACGTCATTGAAGTCATTGAATCGCTAGGTTTCAAATCTAATGCTAACGCAAACTGGTCGTTTCAGTTAACCGCAGCGATCAGAGCTAACTTCTAATGCAATTTGTAACTAATTGATGTTTTGAGAAAAATAATTTAGAATGATTCTTAGATAATAGGAATGATTTTTAGGGAGGTGGTCAGTTGACCAGTAAAACCTTGGGTGCAGCACTAAGCAGTTTAAAGGAATCTGGAGTGAGAATTACTCCCCAACGAGAAATTATCTTGGATTATTTAATCAAGGTGGACACCCACCCTACGGTTGAAATGATTCATGATGGTATCGATGCCAGATTGCCAAACTTAAGCGTAGCAACTATTTATAACACTTTAAAACTATTAGTAGACAAGGGATTAGTAATTGAATTACCTAATGATGACGGTGGTGTTAGATATGACTTCTTTGGCACACCTCACTACCATGCCATTTGTGAAAATTGTGGTAAAATTGTCGATATTTACTCTAATCAATATGCAGAAATTGTTCGTAGAATCAGAGCCGAAACTGCTGATCAAACCGGGTATACTGTAACCGGTACTCAGTTAGAAGTTACCGGACTATGTCCTGAGTGCCAGCAAAAGCTCCAAGCAACTTCAACAAATAACCATTAGCTTTAATACTGTAGAACGATAACATTGTCATTATTTGATAATGTTTGTCAACAACTCTTAATATGATTGACAACTAGCTTCACTAAGCCCATAGCTGCGCCATTTATCGCGCATTATGGGCTTTCTTTATTCTTGATACTGAGCCTTGAATCATATATAGTATTGGCTGTTAAAACGAATTACAAGTTTATCTAATATATAAATTAAACTTTAAAAATATAAAAATCACAATTATATAGTGAACAGGGAGCGTTCAATTTGAAAAAGAAAATCTTTAAAACTATTTGTACACTATCATTTGCGGCCTTAGGGTTAATCGCATCTTCTGGTGCTCAATCTGCTCACGCTGAAAGTGTTAACAACTACATTGCAAACAACAATATTGGTCATGCAAAAATTACATCCGCCGTTTGGAGCGGTTTTCCCAAAAACAGTTATCGTCACAGTGGCAGGCCTGAAGGAGTTGTTGTTCACGAGACCGCTAACCCTAGCTCAACGATCTATAACGAAATTGCCTATATGAAACGTAACTATAACGCCGCTTTTGTTCATTCATTTGTTGATTCAAGCCGGATTATCAACATTGCAAATACTAAGTACTTAGCTTGGGGAGCTGGACCCATCGCTAACGCTAGATTTGTGCAATTCGAACAGGTTCGAGTTCATAGTAAAACCGCCTTTGCTAAAGAAATGGCCAACTCTGCCTACTATACCGCATACTTATTGAAACAGTACGGTTTAAAACCAAATGATGCTGCTTATGATGGCAAGGGAACGGTTTGGTCTCATGATGCCGTTTCAAGATACCTTGGTGGTACTGACCATACCGATCCCAAAGCTTATTTTGCCTCAGCTGGTAAAACATATTTTGGCACCTCATACACCTTTGCTCAGTTCTATCAATTAGTAAAGACTAATTACAATAATCTTACTTCCAGCGCTCATACTGCCACTGATAGTTATGACAAAGTCAGCTACAAATCTGCCAATGATACTGCATCACTAAGTAAGAATTACAAATCATACCGGCTTTACAACCATGTAAAGAATTCTCGCGCCAACGTTAAGAGTTACTCATGGAACTCCGTTAGTGCCAAGAATGGCAAGAAGGTTTATATCGATAATATCGCTCGTAAAGATTCAGGTAAGTACGCTTGGTATCGCATTCGCTTTGCTAAAAGCAGCACCGCTAAGAAATACTGGGTCTACGAAAAGGCACTTAATGTAACTGCTGACAATACTGAAGACATTACGAATGAAGACGTAGCAACTGTTAGCCAATATACTAACAGCAACGTAACTAGTTCCGCTGTCTCAGACTCAAGTACCAGTGAGAGCGCTAATAGCTCTAGTGACAACTCAGCAAATGCTAGCGCCAATTCAACCAGCACCAGCATTGATTCCAGCAACTAATCAGTTGACAGTCAACTAAAAATTGCCTATTATTACTTTACTGAAAGACCAAGTAGCGCAATCCAGAGAAGAATTTGTTTGGTGCAAGAATTCTAAAGTCGCGAATCCTATCTTTCTTCAATTCATTTAAATAAATACTTAAAAAGTGTAAAGCTCTGCTTTGAATGAGAATGGTACCGCCCAATTGGGTGTCTCAATTTCAAGGCAGAGCTTTTTAGAAAATAGGTGATCATGTGACAATCAATCGAAATATTAACGCACAACGAATTGTCGTCAAATTGGTACTAGTAGTTTGATTCACGCTAACGGGACGGTTAATTTACAAACCTTCGATCAATTAGCGTATGTATTAAGCGAGCTAAATAATCAAGGTAAGGAACTAATTCTTGTTTCATCCGGAGCAATCGGTGTGGGTTTAAATAAACTTAATCTTAAGAGTCGCCCCACCAAAATTGGTGCACAACAGGCACTTGCTGCCATCGGTCAATCAGAATTGATGACATTGTTTACCCAACGATTTAATCACTACTTAACCAATATTGCCCAAGTATTATTAACTCATGATGTTTTTGATTTTCCGCAAAGTAATGCATCAGTTATGAACACAATTAATTATTTATTAAAAGACAATATCATTCCTATCGTAAATGAAAATGATACGGTTGCAACTGATGAATTAGATCACCGAACAACCTTCGGCGATAACGATCAGCTATCTGCAATCGTTGCTAGTCATATGGATGCCGACTTGCTAATTGTTCTTTCCGACGTTGATGGTTTCTATGATGATAACCCTAATAACAATCCCCATGCACACTTGATCAGTCAAATTGATGATATCGACGACAACACCTTTACCATTGCTGGAGGAACTGGTAGTCGCTTTGGGACTGGTGGCATGAAAACCAAATTAGCAGCTGCCAAGCGGATGATTGACGAAGATCGCAAAATGATTCTCGCTAACGGTCAAGATCCTCGAATAATTTTTGACATCCTAGCGGGTCAACCTATTGGAACTCTATTTACTAATAACAATCATCTAACCAAGGAGGTTCAATTATGACAGATGATCTAACTCAAATTGGGGCTAACGCTAAGCAAGCCGCATTTCAATTGGCCAACTTAGATACTGAAACCAAAAATCGGGTTTTAAATACGTTTGCTGACGAACTGCTTAGAAACACTAATAAAATTGTTGCCGCTAACCAAGCTGATCTAAAAAATGCAACTGACTTACCTGCTAAGTTTGTTGACAGATTAACCTTAACTACTGAAAGAATTGCTGACATGGCTGCGGGGTTACGCCAGGTTGCCGGTCTTGCTGATCCGATTGGTAACGTGGATACTGGCTTCACTAACAAAGCAGGATTAATGATCGAGCAACGCCGCGTTCCAATCGGAGTAATTGCCATGATTTTCGAGGCTCGGCCAAACGTTAGTGTCGATGCTTCAGCACTAACTTTCAAGAGCGGGAACGCTGTAATTTTGCGAGGTGGCAAAGAAGCTATTAATTCTAATACTGCACTAGTTAACATCTTACGCAGTGTGTTAAAAGTCAACCAACTTAACGAGAATGCCATTCAGATTATTCAGGACACTAGTCACGAAATGGCTAATCAATTGATGCACCTTAATCAATACGTTGATGTCCTAATTCCGCGCGGCGGGGCTGGGTTAATCAAAACGGTTGTTCAGAATGCTACCGTCCCGGTAATTGAAACCGGAGCTGGTAACTGTCACATATACGTTGATCAGACTGCTGATGCACAAATGGCCACTAACATTATCGTCAACGCTAAGGTTCAACGACCAAGTGTTTGCAACGCTGCTGAGAAGTTGATCATTAATGCTAATGCCGCTGAAAAATTACTTCCAAAAATTGCTCAAGCTTTAGCAGATAATGGCGTTGAACTTCGTGGTGATGACCGCAGTCAACAAATCGTTAATTCAATTTTACCTGCTGCCGATGAAGACTGGTCAACTGAATACAATGATTTGATTATGGCCGTGAAAGTGGTTGATACACTTGATGAAGCAATCAATCACATCAATCAATATAGTACTGGCCATTCTGAAGCAATTATTACTAATGACTACGCCAACGCTAAAAAATTTCAGCAATTAATCGACTCTGCCTGTGTTTACGTCAATGCCTCCACACGCTTCACTGACGGCTTTGAATTTGGCTTTGGTGCGGAAATTGGAATTAGTACCCAAAAGCTTCACGCCCGGGGGCCAATGGGTCTTAACGAAATTACCACCACCAAGTATGTAATTTCTGGCAACGGTCAAATTCGCCAATAATCATTTTTGATAAAAATAAAACTAGGTAAACCCATATTTTGTAAAGCTGGGTTTACCTAGTTTTTTTATTTATGGCTTGATTCAGCCTGACTACGTTTAACTGTCATAATCCACGTAGTAATAGGAATTGTGAGCACCACTCCTATTAACGACAACACAATCGCAATCAACTCGTTTGCAAATACCTTATCATTGATAATGGAGCCAAAGCTATAGCCTAAGCCATTTAACCAAATAAACAAAGCTAGCGAACTACCGAAAAATCCAAAAAATAATGTATTCACAGCTGTACCAATAATCTCCTTACCAATCTCAATTCCGTCCTGAAATAACCATGCACTGGTGATTTTCGTGTGAACAGTTAATATTTCATCTAATCCAGAAGCGATTGCGATCGCTGCCTCCGCAATTGCCCCTAATGAAGTCAAAATTGCTGTACAAATCGCGATCTTAGTAAAATTAATTCCGATTAAAACCGACAATCCTTCAAGCTCTTCACTATCTTCCAATCCGAAGCCACCTACTTTGGCCCAATATTCAATTGGTACAATTGCCAAAACCAAAATGACAAGAATAATTAGCGCCCCGAGAAATGCTGAATTAGTGGCATTATCACTTGCGTTGCTCCAGTAAATAGTAATCGCTAAGACCACAATGCTAGCCGTCACTGTCACGATAATAGGTGGAAATTGAAAGGCTATTAGAACAATCGTAAAGAATATAATGCCGAAGTTAACGACTAAACTTAAGAACGCCCCCATCCCGTTACTGCCACCAACAAATAGCATTAAACCTAATAAGATAATAAATAGTAATGTAATGGTTCCCATTAGCGCCCACCTGCTTTCAGCCACAAACTGGATAGAAAACTAGCAAAGATGACCGTTAATACAATTCCAATTGCACTAACTAGACTCGAAAGCATTCCTAACGACATGTTCATTGAAAATGAGTAGCTCCACGAGTTACCATTTCTTAAATAAATTAGTGTCATCGGGAGTGTTTCAGCCATAAACACAAAGAAAAGTACATTAATTAACGGTCCCATGATTGACCGACCAATTTGACGGCCAGAATTAAAAATTTGACGTTTTGATAGCGTTGGCTGCTCATTTTTTAACGTTGCAAGTGCGGCCACAATATCAACCGACTCATCCATCACAGCCCCCAAAACGCCAATTAAGACTTCAGCTACAAATAGTGGTCGCGGTAGCTGAGTCACATACTGCATTGACTCATAATAAACACCTCGTTCGTGCGTGATTCCAAATACTGCCATTAATAATATAATCGTCACAACGGTAGCCCCAACCACAGCAGCTAATGATACCCACATTCGTTGATTCCAACCAACCACTAATATCAATGTTAATGTACAAAAAATCATTGCAAGAATACTAAAAATCAGAATTACGTTAGCTCCTCGAACATGACCATTTAATTGAATTGCTGTAATAAATAAAATTGTATTAATAATAATACTTGATATAACTGTAATCCCTTGCCACTTCAAAAAAACAAACAACAAACAAACTGCCAAGGTAATCAAAAACGCAATCGGGGTATCCCGTTTAACATCCTTAACAGTCGCCTGTAATTTTTTGTGATCATGAATCGTCAAAAATACTTTCTGCCCTTTATGTAATTTCTGGTCCATCGCTCCAGAATCGGAGTATTCATTGCCAATCGTTAAATGTTCTCCGACATGTCGACCATTAGTGATTACCCCGGAAATTTTTTGCTGGTGTTCATAATCCTGATTTTGAAATTCATCAGTTACTTTAGTTCCGCTCAGATTTTTGACCACTGTTATCTGCATAATCGGTTCAGAATAAAACTGATCATTATGATTAACCGCTATCACTACCCCGACACAAACCATGATAATCGCCATAATTTGTGCCCATTTAATCTTCTTAATTAACCGCATATCACGTCTTCTTTTCAGGTTCATTTTATTGATATTGTATCATTATGTATCTTAACTAATTTTATTTTCCAACTACTATTAATAAAATCTCAACAGTCATTTTAAATTTTACGCAATAAAAAAGGCCCTGCAAATCAACACCAGCAAGGTCAATTTCGTAACTTATTCAATCACTAATACATGGGTAACTGAATGGCGAACAACATACTCAGTTGTTGATCCTAATAAAGATCTCGAAATTCCATTTACTCCAGATTTACCAACTACGGTTAGCTGAGTGTTAAATCGTTGGGGTAATTCCTTTGAAATCGCTTGCTTAGGCACTCCAATTACGAAGTGGGTTTCTGACTCAACTCCTTCATCAGATGCCAGCTGCTTGGCCTTAGCGAGGATTTCTTCTGCTCGTTTTTGAAAGGATTCCATGACGTCTTGTCCCAACGTGACCCCATATTGAACATATCGTTGGTCAGTCGCAACCGATACGATCTCTAAGATTGATCCTAGCTTCTTAGCTAATTTTACGGCTTCTCGTAACGCTGCATTAGCGTTTTCACTACCATCAAGTGGAACTAAAATTCTATCATACATACTAATCCCTCCAAGCAATTATTTAACTTTTATTTTATCATTAAGCATCTAACGCTGATAACAAAACAACTTCTTTTTACTCGTAATCTAACTTGGCAACCAACTGCTTATTCTGCTTAAACTCATTAATTCTTTCTGCCAATCGCAACTCATAATCTTGGCAAAGGTACTTTTCTTCTGCACTTTCCGGAATAACTTGAGGAACTTCGGTAACCGTCTTATCAGTAATTACCAAACTACAAAATGCCGTGAACGCCACCTGCTTGGCTGCAGTTACCTTATCTTGAGTAACAAATTTAGTAAACACCTCAACCGCTTTAGGGATGGCCCCTGTAACATAAGACACACACTTATAAATTTTCTGCTCACTGATTGGTTTAATAAAGTGAACTCGATCATATGATGCCGTCACAAACGGTACGCCTGGCAGAAATTTAACCACCGAAATGCCAGCATTAGCGTCTAAAATTTCTAATGTGCGACCGCCAAATTGAATATCATTATTGTTAAGATTACTTGGGAAAACGTAACCTTCATAAACCGTTCTTGTATCCTTACAATAAATTCGCTTCATATTTTAACCCCCAACTGATTGGAATATACTTTATATAATACCTGAGAATTTAGCGAAATGAATGTTAAAAGCTTTGCTATCAGTTTTCAATGAACTATACTTGTTTCTAACGTTATATTTAGGAGGAATCAAAATGGTTAACACCCCAAAAGAAGTAATTGACGAGTCCTTATTCAAGGATGATCTTTATCAAGCCGTTAATGGTAACTGGTTAAAGGATGCCACGATTCCTGACGACCACGCATCTACTGGTGGCTTTATGGACTTAAATGACAATATCGAAAAAACTTTAATGGCCGATTTTGATAAGCTCCCTGAAACTGACTTATCAACTTTCAATAAGCCATTCCAAGAATTTGCAAAATTATATCAACTTGCACAAAACTTCGATCAACGTGACAAAGATGGCGCTGATCCCATCAAACCACTCCTCAATAAGATTGAAAATCTGAGAGACCTATCAGAGTTGACTAATCAATTAAAGGAATGGAACCTTAGTGGCTTACCATTACCTTTTAACTTTTCAGTGGATGCGGATATGAAGAATACTAAAATCAATGCTTTGTACGCTGGCACTCCTGGCTTGTTCTTGCCCGACAGAACTTACTATGAAAATAACAATCCCGCTTATGAACAACTAATGCCAGCTTTCACCAGCATGGTAACTTCATTATTAGTATTAACTGATTATAGTGGCAGTGAAGCCGACGAGATCATTGAATCCGCTAAGAAATTTGATGCGGCAATTGCCCCTAATGTTAAGTCTGCTGAGGAATCTGCTGATTATACCAAGATGTACAATCCAATGAAATTTAGTGACTTCGCTAAGTACAGTGAGCACATCAACTTTAAATCATATGCTGACGATTTATTTGGTGAAGCTCCCGAACAAATTATCGTTACTGATCCAAAGTATTTCGAAGCCTTTGACAAGCTTGTCAATCCTGATACCTTCAGTGATTTGAAAAATTGGATGTTAGTTAAATTTTTAACATCTGCGACTAGCTACCTATCAGAAGAGTTTCGTCAAACCGGATCAACTTATAGCCGAGCCCTTTCGGGTAAAAAAACTGCTTCTTCTCAAAAGAAATCTGCTTTTTACTTAGCATCTGGTGTTTTTGGTCAGACCGTGGGTGATTATTATGCTCACAAATACTTTGGCCCCAAAGCTAAAGCAGATGTTGAACAAATGGTCCGTAGTATGATTCAAGTTTATCAACAACGTTTAGAGAACAACACTTGGTTAAGTAAAGCTACTAGTGAAAAAGCTGTCCTAAAGCTCAGTAAGCTTGAATTACATGTTGGTTATCCTGACAAAATTGATCCACTTGAATATGAATATAAAGTTATTCCTCAAGGTGAAGGCGGCACATTATTCGCAAATGTAAATCAGTTCATCCGAATCACTAAAGAAGCTCGTTATGCTGAATTAGGCAAGCCAGTTGACCGAACTCGCTGGGATATGAGTGCTAACACTGTTAACGCCTATTACGATCCATCTAAAAATATCATTGTCTTCCCAGCAGCAATTTTGCAAGCTCCATTCTATAGCTTAGAACAGTCAGCTAGTGAAAATTATGGTGGAATTGGGGCCGTGATTGCTCACGAAATCTCGCATGCCTTTGATAACAATGGCTCACAATTCGACGAATTGGGTAATCTAAATAACTGGTGGACAGATGAAGACCGAGAATCTTTTAATAAACTAGCAGATAAGATGATTGCTGAATTCGATGGTATCCCATTTGCTGGCTCCAAGGTAAATGGTAAGTTAACTGTGTCAGAAAATATTGCTGACGCTGGTGGCCTAAGTTGTGCAAATGAAGCCGCCAAAAATGAAGGCGATTATGACCTAAAAGCTTTCTTCATCAATTGGGCGCGCATTTGGCGTATGAAGTCTACTAAAGAATACATGCAACTCTTGCTTAACATTGATGTCCATGCTCCTAATGAGTTACGGGCAAATGTCCAGGTTAAGAATATCGATGACTTTTACACTGCATTTAATGTTGCTGAAGGCGATAAAATGTATCTTCCCACAAATGAGCGGGTAAAAATTTGGTAAAAATTAAATTGAAATAACTAATTAAATAAAATCAGGTAGTTAATCCATTCGTTATGGTTGAGATTAGCTACCTGATTTTTGATTACAATTTAGGATTGTTCGTTAAAGATTGGTTAATTGCCTTGTATTATCATTGTTTTCGCATAACAATTGGAGGTGATATAGGGGGAGCAAAATGAAAAAGCCAACTAGCGTAACATCAAACCATAAATCTTTAATTTATCTGTTTTATACGTTAATTTTTTTAGTTATTTGCGGATTAACGTACTCATTACCATGGTTATCTGGCAAGTCATTAATTTGGAATATTGACGGAATTGCCCAACACTTTCCAATTCTTGCTCAATTTCAAGGTATTCTTCAAGGAACTGTTCATCAATCATTGGCCGGCTGGTCTTGGAATCTTGGAGCTGGTGGTGATCAACTAACCACTTTTGCTTATTATGTCGTCGGTGATCCGTTTAGCTATCTGATTGCATTATTTCCGGCTTCCAAACTAGAACTTGGTTTTCAACTATTAGTATTATTACGGCTATTCTGTGTTGGATTAGCATTTCTTACTTGGGCCAATCGTTTCTCTTTTAGTAACCATAGTAAATTAATTGGAACCCTAGTTTACACATTCTCCGGTTATAATTTCTACGTTTCGATGCATCACCCATTTTTCTTACTACCCATGATTATTTTTCCACTGTTAGCAACAGGTATTGAAATTATGCTTAAACAACGTAACTGGATTCCATTTGCTATTTCCATCGGTCTGGCCTTAATTAGTAATTTTTACTTCGCTTATATTTTATCAATAGGAGCCCTAATTTACTTAATCACTCGAAGCATTCAATTAAAAGCCGAGTCTAATCGCCAGCGGTTTGACTGGTTAATCATCTATCGAACTGGTCAAGCATTCATATCTGGATTGCTCCTCTCAGGAGTAGTCTTGGTCCCAACATTAGTTTCTGTCTTTCAATCGTCCAGATCCATGCATGAAGGTCAGTTTGCTAATGGCTTGCTTCTATATCCCTTAAGCTATTACCTTAGTATCCCTAATCAATTAATTACGACTACGACCGTCAAAAGTTTTTGGTTAGTAGTTAACGTAAGTGGCATTGTCTTCTTAGCGATAATTTATATTTTAGTTCACTTCAAAACTTATAAATATTTGGCTACTGTCTTAAGTGCCATTGGAATTGGCATGTTACTTCCTCAAGTAAGTGCAATCTTCAACGCTCTATCAACACCATCCAATCGCTGGTTACTACTAGCTGTTTTGCCTTTATCACTTGCTACTATGATTTTTATTGATCAGATAGCTGAACTAACTAATCATGATCTGTTATGGCTAATTTGTTCCACCGTTGGTCTTATTATTATCGTCTGGATAACTAGGGGATTCACATTAAAGTTACCTGCTAATGACTTACTCAATTATGGTTGTCTACTATTACTTTTGCTTATTCTAGTAACTGCTAAAGCTACTAGCCTTACGCCAACAAAGTTGGTCACTGCTACCACCGGTATAATCTTAATAAGTCTTATTAACGGCGGTCAAGGATGGTTAAGCCCGAATAATAGTGTCAATACCACTGGTGAGGTCGCTACTGGCGCAGCCACTAAATGGTTACATAACTACTATGACGGCGCTGAAAAATCAGTAAAAACTGATAATAGTTTTTATCGTACTACAACTGCTCGAAACTACTATCCTCATCCAACAGCCGGAAATAACATTCCCGGATTCTTAGGCACTCATGATCTAAACTCCTATTATTCAATTCAAAATGGTCATCTTTATCAATTTAACCAAGCACTTGGAAATGCTCAATCAGTTGCCAATGGCCCAGTTGGTCAAGGAGATAACCGTACTACTCTGCTCAATCTACTGGGAGTTAAATATTTGTTTGCCAAAACCGATATTTTAAACCATCCCCAGTCACTCCCCTATGGATTTAGCCTAATGAAAAATCATCAGGGCAAACCACTTGAATTCCATAACCGGGTTGTTCATGGTTTATCAAACGATTCTGGCACGGTGATTCTAAAATCCAATTTTGCACTTCCACTAGCCTACCTTCAGGAACAAACAATTTCTAAAACATCATATGATCGATTGGACCCCATTCAAAAGGAGCAATCCTTACTTCAAGGAGTACAAGTTAATCGTCCGGTCACAGGCATTAAGAATATCAAACCTTCAATCACAATTAAAAACGTCAAATATTCAACTAAACTTTATACCCAACACATTATCAACAGCGCTTCTAAGACCGTGCGTTATCGTCTCAAGCACTCGCCTAATGCAAATGAGCGTCAGATGGCCACTAAAAAGATGACACGAGCTAACCTAATACAGGCTGCTAAAGCCAACAATGTCCACCCTCGTAGTAAGAGGCTACAATCCATCATCCAGCAAAACAACCGGATAATTGATCTGAATCAATACCATAATCAGTCCGGTTTACATCTAATGACTAGCGATGCTCAGGGACGCCAATTATCATATCAATTAAAAATTGATCAACCGCAACAATTCAAAAATTGCGAACTATATCTGGTCATAAACGGCGTTAATATCACTCCTGATACAATTCATGATCAGCTCAACAAGCTAACCAACCGCGCAACGATAAGTGGCCAACCCGTGTCCCGGCTACAAAAGCTTGATCAATTTAGAAATGCCATTCGATATCCTGACTTAGGAGCATATACACTGTCAGCACAAACCAAAAGCAGCTTTAACTTCTACCGGCAACTGCCTACAAGTAATCTGTCGGATTATTCAAAACGCCAGAATATCGTATTAAATTTAGGATATTCCGCCAAATCACGGGGAGGAGTAGTTATCAGATTTACTGAGGTTAATGCTCTCCACCTTAAGAAGGTTAAGCTAGTTGCTGTCCCATTCAACACGAACAAATATCAACAACACATTACCAAATTACAGCAACAGGGATTGCAACAATTAAGTGTTAAAAACGATAGAATTACTGGACTAACTAATAATTCAAACCAAAAAGCTATCCTGACTACTTCCATTCCTTACAGCAGCGGTTGGCAATTAAAGATCGATGGCAAGAAAACCCCAACTCACCTGGTCAATCAAGGCTTTATTGGTGCAACAATCCCCAAGGGAAGACATCAAATTATCATAAACTATGTCACCCCTGGGCTAAAAATTGGCCAGTTACTTTCAATTGTAGGTATTATTTGGCTAGTTGGTTTCACGATTATTAGATTCATCTACAAACCTAAGAATGAAATTCAAAGCTAGCAAAAAAAGTGTCCGACTTCTTTAATTAGAAGTTGGACACCTTTTTTGCTTTTATTTAAGAGCGCTAAACATCCTTAGCGCCAATTGAGCTCTTGTAACATCTGTATAGGTCAATGGGTTAAAACCATTGGTATTTGCCTTTAATTTATCATAGTCGAAGATTTGAGGAGTTGAACTAGCATAATACATGGCATCATTTTTATTTGGTGAATGATTTAAACCTAACGCATGACCAAATTCATGCGCCAATGTACTAGCATAATCTAAAGTTCTAGCTTTATATCCTAATTTACTAGTAGTAATATCATTCTTCTCAGCCGTTAATTGGGATTGAACTCCCGTAACTTGTTGTTGACGATAAGCATTGAATTTTTGAGTATAATCAGGATCACTATGATCCAATGTAGCAGCATAATTGTCAATATTGGTATTAGCCTGACTAACTAGTTTAGCCATACTATTCCCCATAATTTCATTAGCTAATGTTTTGGGAGCCGCTACATAAAAAGAATAACGAACTTGCATTTTTTTATCGCTTGGTGACCACCAAGCGTCACTTTCATCAGCTAGCGTAGCCTTTTGCTTTGACACAGAAAAAGTTAACGTATGGTTGCTCTTAGTTCCGTACGTCAATGCTTTCCGGCCCAACTTTGATTCCAATAGTTCATCGCTAAATTCAAACTTTGTTTGAGATACTTATTACTGGTCTTAACATAGACACTTGCCGTCTTTTTTGAAGTTAACGCCGTCTGTGAAGCAAGATCCAATCGATATTTTTTAACAATTGCTTTACGATGATCACGATAATACTTATTACTTTTGTTTAATAATGATTTAGTTGGGGTAACGCTTGTCGTACTTGAGGCTGAAGCAGTGACACCAACCATTGGCACAATACCAAATACCCCAATAATTCCAGCAACTAAAATGCGGTTAACGTGTAATTTTTTAAACATTAGTCTCCCCCATAGGTTTCAAATTTAGCTTTATGGTACAAGTCATTCGCCGAGATATCAAGTAATTTGCTAAATACTTATAATTTACTTTAAGCAAAAAACCTGAAGCGAAGATGGCTCTCCGTTTCAGGATTCAAATACTAATTAGCTGTTCATTAAAATATTTAATAATTCTTGTGCGGACTCATTTAAACTTGATTTTTTCTTGTCGTAACCAAGATGCGTATAAATTTCACCAATAAATGTGCCCTTCTTAAATAATGCAGGGAACACCTCATCGATAATTTCTTGAGTTTCAGCTTGCTTTTGAACTGGACCAAATGGGTTTGCAAAGAATGTTGTGCTCATGCCCACTTCATCGGTAGTCCCTAATGCTTTTCGCTTTCCAGCAACAAAGACTGACTTGGCTTCTTGCTCATCTTCAAATTGATGAACTCCAATTTCCTTATCATAGTTGTTAGCATATAACCACATATCAACATGGTGATGTTGAATAATATTTTGATATGTGTTTGCTGGAATAATACAACGAGCATTTGAAAGTTCAGGATTCATATAAATTCCACGATCCATGTTGCTAAAGGCAACTTCAGAACTTAAATCATCTAATCGAACAAAGGCCCCAGTTTCAGTTCCTTGAGCATAGATGGCTTGATCATCCCCAGTTAATGTAAAACTTCCCATATCATCAAAGATTGTTTCAATATTTTCAATCTTGTCATCAGCGATTTCTTGAAGAGCTTCAATTGATTCAGACTTACCGGCGCCACTATCGCCAAAGAAGACAACTGACTTAGTCTTACCATTTGAGAAGGTAATTTTAACCATTGATCCATGAATTGGTAACTTATGCTTACTGATCATGCTTAAGTTGTGTAAGGTTAAAACCATTTTCTTCATGTAACCAAAATAAGTAGTTTTATCATTATATGGAACTTGACCAACGTAAATATCATTTTCTTCATCCAAGAAATAATGACAGTTATCATCAGTATCTGAAGCAGATCCTTCACTACCAAATAGTAAGATAATGTCAGGCTTACGATCTTTAACATCTGCTTCATTAGCTAATTCAAATAGATTTCCCAATGCCAATCCATTGGCAAAATAGTCTCGGTCAAAGTAAATATAGGCTAAGCTCTCACCAACCCACGCTGGATAACAGTACCAGCTATCACGGCCACCTTTGAAGTTTTCAATGGGGTTTTGTTTAGTCTCTGAGAAAACCCCTTCCCGCTTATTACTCTTAGTATGGACCATCATTGGTGGACGCACCATCAATGTATCAATGAATCGAATGCTTGCTAATGAAGCATATTTTGCTGGGACATCCCATTTCACTGATTGGGTAATAATACATGCATTAGTTCCGGCGTTAACTTGGCGATACATATGATTACTATGACCTTGAAGCCGTTCCTCAACACCTCGGTATAAGTTCAAAACTAATTCATTAAAGCGGTTATCAACGTTCATGAATGTCGTTGCCACAATGTCATTTTCGTGTTTGTTAATTGTCGCAATTCGAAGGAGTGATCGATAGTATGTGTACAAATCTTCAATACTATTCAAGATGTCTTCTGATTCGAACTTAAGTTCATCCATGCGATTCATTAAAATATCCTTAATCACATCAACATACTCTTCAACTGAAGCATCATTTAGCGCTGAAGGGGTCTTTTGGAAGCTAGCGTCTGCCAAATAAACCTTGATTACATTAGCTAATTCTTGACTATTAGCTAACTGAAACACGTCTTTAATGTATTTGCTACTGTAATTCAACACTGCAACCCCACGGTCTGAGTTGATGTATAACGGCGCTGTATCAATTTTTTCTTGTACCATAGATTTAAAATCTCCCTCTGACATAAATTTGAATTATTAACATTGTAGACTATTTTGAGGTTTTTTTTAAGCAAATTTTCATTTTTTTGTTTATTCTTTACGAATAATTTCCCCCCCAACAAGAAAATTTGTATGGCTTAGTTAGCTCGATGCTTAAGGATATCTAGCCCATCAAATTAGCATTTAATAGTTACACTAACCAGTACTACCTAAAAACCATTCTAATCTAATGTAAAAATTTATAGTTTAAGCTATAATGATACAAGTAAGATGTGAGGTGATCGACGTGAAACTAAGTGAATATCTCCATAGTCAATTAACATTCTTAAATGAACAGTTAGATGACGCGAAGCAAAATAATAATGAACCAATGCAGTATCTGGTTGACTCAAAAATGTCGGAAGTTAAGTTGATCCTAGAAGCCTTGCAAAAGGGAATTATCAATGAAGTAAATTAGATACCTTTACTTGACATATTTTAATTATCAAATATGCTTAGTTGCGATAATTTAGTTACTTCAGAATTTAATTTTAATAAAGATGAAAAAGGAAGTATATTAATTGATTACATTAAAATCACCACGAGAAATTGAAAAAATGGCCGCATCAGGCGCAGTACTTGCCGGCGTGCACAAAGGTGTTCGCGAAATGATCAAACCCGGTCTTGATACTTGGGAAATTGAAGACTTCGCCAGAAAGTATATTGCTGATCACGGTGCTACCCCTTCTGAATTAGGATTTGAAGGATACAAATACGCTACGTGTATTTCAATCAATGATGAAGTTGCTCACGGGATTCCTCGTAAGGGACTTAAATTAAAGAGCGGTGACATTGTTAAAGTTGATTTAACAGTTAACCTTGATGGTTTTGAAAGTGACTCTTGCTGGTCTTATGCCGTTGGTGACGTTAGCGACGAAGTTAAAAAGTTAATGGATGTCACTCAAAAGTCTTTGTATAAGGGCATTGATAAGGCAGTTATTGGTAACCGGCTGGGTGATATTGGTGCGGCAATCCAAACCTATGTGGAAGATGAAAATGGTTTCGGTGACGTTCGTGACTTAATTGGTCATGGAATCCAACCAACCATGCATGAAGAACCAAACGTTCCTGCTTATGGTAAAGAAGGTCACGGGCTTCGACTTAAAGAAGGTATGACTATTACTATTGAACCAATGGTTAACACTGGCACATGGGAAATCAAAGATCGACTTGATGAAAAAGATGATTGGACATACTATGTATCTGCTGATGGAACGCCATCATCTCAATATGAACATACAATTGCCATTACTAAAGATGGTCCTAAGATTTTAACATCCCAAGGATTAGATATTGATAAGAAATATCAACTTTAGTACTAACAATTAAACGGACACGAATATAATTCGTGTCCGTTTTTTGCAAATCAAAGCATTAGGCATTAACATTAGTTTAACGGTTACCATGGTCGCCTCATGGAGGACGGCCACTTACATAATAATCCTAGGGGGAATCAATTATGAACAACAAAAACTTTAAATTTCCAGACACATCAGCCTATAATTTTGTTATTAACGGGCTTAAAGAGAAAGGCATTTCTCTAGAAGATATTGCTGATATGGCCTATGACTTACAGTCCGTGTTCTTTGATAATCTCACAAAGGAAGAAATGATGAAAAATACAATCAAACGTGATGCATAAACGTGAAGTTCTCAATAATGCAATGGTTGGTTTGGAATTAGATCGATTAGCATCCCAAGGCCTCCTGAAAGAGCCTCTCGAAAGCATCGTCATGAATGACTCCGGCGTTTTCGGGGTTGACGAAGGAATTGCCCTCAACATTGCCAATATTTACGGAACCATTGGGGTCACTAACTATGGATATATCGACCGTGATAAAACCGGTAAGATCAAAGCTTTAGATGAAGGTAAAGACGACATTTCGAATACTTTTATCGATGATATTGTCGGGGCCATCGTCAGCGCGGTTTCAGCTAAAACCGCTCACGAACACAACTAATAACGCCAACCAAAATCAGCAATATTTACTGCTGATTTTTTATTCCAGATACAAAAGGATTATGGCGAACATAATATCTCAATGGCTTATCTGTCCATTCGCCATCAGATACACCAATTCTGCCTGATGAACTAATTTGCCTAGGCATTAATCGGTTATTAACCTCAATGTTCAACTTACCGTCACCAATAATTTCAAAATTCATGGTTTTGTCAGCAATTCCTAAAGCGCTCATTAACTTACCAGGACCATTCGTTAGCTCAACCCCAAATTTAGGGCGGTTACGGTACATAATTTCTTGACCGATTGTTGGCTGAATCGCCCTAATCAATATCCCCTGAGGAACATCTCGTTCCTGAGTGGCAACATCCAATAAATAGCGACCATGGATCGAATATATATAAACCGTTCCTGCTGGCCCGTACAACGGTTCATTCGATGACGTACGCCGACCTTGAAATGCATGAGCTGCAGAATCAAGCTCACCCATATATGCTTCGGTTTCTACAATTCTTCCACCAACCATCCCAATTGGAGATTCATATGTCAAAAGCATTCCTAACATTTGTTGGGCAATTTGATCGGTTGTATCACTATCATAAAAGTTATGAATACTCATAATGTTATTCCTTTCTGCCAAAATGGAGGTAAAATCTATGGAAATAAAAATTGAACGTATCTACGAACATCAACCAACTCCTGGTTATCGAGTTCTCGTTGACCGATTGTGGCCTCGGGGAATTTCTAAGATTACTGCTAAGTTAGACGATTGGGCCAAAGAAATTGCGCCATCAAAAGAACTGCGAACTTGGTTCAATCATGATCCAGAAAAATTTGCCAAATTCAGCGATCGCTACATAACCGAGCTAACAGAAAATGAAAAAACCAGTGATTTTATTTCACTAGTTTCGGAACATCTTAAAAATCAAAATGTAATATTTTTATACGGAGCCAAAGACGTTGAACATAATCAGGCTGTAGTCTTAAAACGCTTTGTTGAAAATCAATTAAACGCCTGACGAATATTTTGAATCGTTAAGTCATTAGTTGTTGGAACAATAATATCTGCTTCATGCAGAATCTGCTTATCACCCACACCAATTGATACCATCTTGGCCGCGTTAATTGATTGAATTCCTATGGCACCATCATCGATTCCGACACATTCATCCACCGTTAAGTTCAACATCTCGGCTGCCTTTAAAAAAACATCTGGTGCTGGTTTATTATGAGCCAATTTGGTTACATCAACGATTTGCTTAAAATAATTTGTTAAACCCAATTTTTCAATCTCCAGCGGCGCATTTTGTGATGCCGAAGCAATAATCATTTTATATCCGTTAGCATTTAAGTCTGCTAATAGTTTCCTAATTCCTGGAAGCACATCATCCGGATTCATTTTTTGTAGATATTTTAAGTAGCGCTTGTTCTTACGTTCAGCAATTGCCTGCTTTTCCTCAGCCGTGTACTTATGTTGAATTCCTCCAGCCTGCAAAATATATTCTAATGAGTCAATTCGATCACGACCCTTAAGCTGCTCTTGAATATCAGCTGTCCAATTGACCCCAAGTAATTCAGCGGTTTCTTGCCAAGCCATTGCATGGTACATCCATGAATCAGTAATTACACCATGTAAATCAAAACACCAGCCTCGAATATTTTTAAATTTATGCATGCTAGTATCCCCCTAAGCACTTTTGTCTTTATGATACACCATTACCCAACAATCTTATTAATTTCAAGATTTAAAAAATAGGCCAGTCAAAACATTTGTTTTGACTGGCCTATTAAACTAAAATTTAGTCGTTACGTACAGCATTAAAAATCCAAGTAATTCCGTACTTATCAACAAATTGTCCATAACGATTACCACTGGACTTTTTTTCAAATGTAACGATTACCTTAACCTCTTCAGAATCAACTGCTCGTTTATAGAGATTCTCCATTTCAGCAACTGCGTCCGAATCGTCCAAGTTAACTTTGAACATCAACGAAATCAAGGAAGAAACTACTGGTTTACCAAGAAAACTGTCAGCACACCAGATTTCCTTGTCCAAGATTTTAAAATGTCCACTCATTGTCATATTTTCAAGATCAACATCATCATTAAATGCCATTTCGGCTGCTTGCTTAGCGGTTGGTGATTCCCGAAAAATATCGGTAGCGCCAAACACATGCTTATAATATTCAAGGGCAGCTTTAGTGTCCTCGAATGTAAGATATGGGATTAATTCTTGATTCATTCACTCAACAGCCCTTACATTTGTTTTAGTACAGCCATAAGAATACCCTAAAACCAAGAGGTCGTCAATTTTAGGTGAATCAAACGGCGTCATCATAAAGTTTTAAAGGAGGAAATTATTTTGCAATTAGCTATCACAATTTTTATTTTAAACGCTCTCTATATTGCCATTAATACTTTCAGAACCATGTTAGTGGTCAAGGGTCATCGATTCCTAGCACCATTAGTTGCTGTGGTCGAAGAATCCATCTACGTTATGGCCTTGGCAATCGCCCTCCAGCATATCGATAGTCCTTTAAATATCGCAGCTTATGCCATTGGGTTTGGGGTCGGAATTTACATTGGTATCGTGATTGAAGACCGGATTGCCTTAGGTTACGTTAACTTTGAAGTCACAGTTCAAATTGATCCTGAAAATCCCATTCATAATAAGAATGAAGACCTGCCAGAAATGCTTCGGGATTTAGGATACGGCGTAACCGTCTCTCACGCTGAAGGTCGTTTTGGACCCCGATTGGTTTTAAGCATCTTAGCTCCCAGAAAGGCTGACCGACGCTTAATGGAACAAATCAGAGAAATCTCACCGGATGCTTTCATCATGGTTCAAGAACCAGTTCAACTCTCAGGTGGCTTTTGGAGTAAAGAAGTTGATCGCAGATATCATAAAGCTAACGGCAATCACTAATCATCAAATAGTCCCAGTTGACGCAAATTTTCCTTAATTGCATCAACCGAGGCTTTTATTTTAGGGTTATCGTCCCGATTACCTTGTAATTTTTCGGCGGCACTTGACTGCTTCATATTTTCGCCAAGATGCTTTTTTCGGGAACTATTAATTGTTCTGCAGCTACACTTTTTTTCGGTTGCTTACCTGCTACCATCTCATCCATGGTTTGATTCAATAATTCATCAACGAAAACATTTCCACTATTGTCGGCATGTCCTTTTGTCCATGAATAAACAATATCAGTAAACTTAGGTAGTAAATGATCAATATCTTGCCATAACTCTCGGTTTTTCAATTCACCCTGACTTCTTTGATATCCCCCGTTTCCGCCAACCAGCCAACCAACCCTTGGTAATGGCATCAATAACGTACTTTGAATCAGCGATAATATGGACGCGCTCATGATTTAAGTTATTATCAAGTAAATACTGAAGGGCGTTGCGAAGACCCATGATTTCCATTCGGTTATTAGTAGCTCCAAACTCACCACCTGTACCTGGAATCTTTTGACCATCCTTAATAATCAAAAATGCCCAAGCGGCAGGATCACTTTGCTTCACATGCCCTCCAGCCACGTTACCGTGATTCCGCGAACCCCCATCTGTATATACGATAATTTCATCTGTTTTTGGTGCTGACTCGGTTAAATTACCAAAACCGCTCTTACCATTAATAAAATCTTCTGCTTCGGCTTTAGTTGGAAAGCTTTTGAAAATTGCTCCTGGAAATTTTGAAATTTGTTTTTGGGCTTCCGGCCAGGTTTTATAAATCCCGGGATTTCGTCCCTGCTTAACAGCATAAAATTTAATAATTCTTACCTCCAAATTATCTATATTAGATTTCAATTTATTAACAATTATTTATATTTTTTCATTATTCTTTTCAATTAGATAAATCTATGCGAAAATATTAGCAAAGGGGGCAATCGCAATGACCCAATTAAACGCAACACTTATTAGTGTTGAAGAAGCTAAGGCACTACTTAAGGATCGCTCAGACCAGATCAACGAGCGATTCCCACAATTAAAACGTCAAGGTAAGTATATACTACCTGATTATCGCTTGACCAGAAAACGTGAAGCTTTTAAGATTCGCAAGCACACTTTTTTGGCCAGACATGCCCGTTCATACGTTGCATTTGACTCAGAAAACGGACAGACACTCTGGATGCATAACTTTTCTAGTTTAACCGAAGCACTTTTCTGGCTCGATACAGGTCTTAAGCCTGGTGATACAGATTCAAGTTCTTCGTATAAGCAATGGAAGATTAAGCACGAAGACGATATCTTGCAGTTAAAAGATATTTTAAGAAGTAGGTCTAAAAAGAACAAGACGTTAGCTACTAATGCCAATAAAAAGTAGTTAATTTACCACGATGACAGGAGTTTACCTGCTCATCGTGGTTTTTTTATTACTAAAGACATCAACTAACTTATCATTATCATTGATTGACTTTCTGATTTACAATTATGATGAGGTGATTTATATGGACGAACAATGGCTTAAAGAACTTCCCCTTACAGAAATCATTTCTGTAACCCCAGTGGGTGGCGGTGACGTTAACCAAGCATATAAGTTAACCACATCAGATGACACCTACTTCTTATTAGTACAACCAAATCACGACGCCGATTTCTACGCTGGCGAAATTGCAGGTTTGGAAGAATTTGCAACGGCAAATATTTTAGCTCCTAGAGTAATCGCCAATGGAGAAATTCATGGTGACGCTTATCTACTAATCACTTATCTATCTAACGGAATTGGCAACCAAGCCGATTTAGGCAGATTAGTAGCTAAGTTACATCGTCATCATAACCCAGATGGAACTTTTGGATTCGATACGGATTATGAAGGTACCGCCATCACTTTTGATAATTCTTGGACTGAATCATGGAGCGATTTGTTCATTAACCGCCGACTGGATAAGTTAAAAGATGAAATTATCAAACAGCACCTATGGTCCGCGGCTGAACTTGCTGAGTTTAACCATGTTCGCCAAATCATTATTAACCAATTAACGGATCATAAAAGCGAACCGTCTCTTCTTCATGGCGATCTTTGGGGTGGCAACTATCTATTTACTGACATTGGCCAACCCGCCCTTATTGATCCAGCTGCCATATATGGCGATCGCGAATTTGATTTAGGCGTGACCACTGTTTTCGGTGGTTTCGATAGTGACTTTTATAAAGCATATAATAAAGCCTATCCTCTCAGTGAAGGGGCCGATCAAAGAATGAAATTCTATCGACTATATTATTTGATGGTTCATTTAGTAAAGTTCGGTGATATGTATGCCAATAGTGTACAATCCGAAATGAACCAAATCGTTAGAAATCTTGGCTAACCTTTAAAAACAAATAACGCGATGTACCCTTAGTTGAGGATACATCGCGTTATTTTTAATTAAAAGAATAATTTAACAACAATAATAGCAAAGATTAACAATATCACTGATGAAATGATGGCTGCAAGAAAAACATTTCTCCCCCGTTGCCAAATCACCCGGAAGTTAACACTAATTCCCAAAGCTGCCATTGCCATCCCTAAGAAAAGATAAGCCGCTTTAACTAACAACTGAATTAAGTGACTGCCTAGTGGTACAAATGTCCCAATAATGCTAGCAAGAATAAATCCGGCCATAAACCAAGGAATTGGTAACTTGGCCTTTGGTTCCTCACCACTACGATCCTTATTGGTACTTCGTTGGTACCATGCACCGATAATCAGTGCCGCTGGCGCTAACATCAATACTCGTGAAAGTTTAGTAACAATCGCTGCATCCATACTTACTGGCCCACCGGCACTACCAGCTGCAACCGCATGAGCAATTTCATGCAATGATGCTCCCGCCATAACCCCGAATTGAGTGGCGGTTAAATGTAGCAATGGTTTTAAACTAATATCAACCAAGGTAAAGATTGTTCCTAAAATGGCAACCACTGCAACAGCTAACACTTCATTTTCTCGTTGGTGTTCAGCTTGTTCTTCTGGAACTTTAATTTGGGGAGAAATTCCCATTACGGCTGCCGCCCCACAAATTCCAGTTCCACCAGCTGCCAGAATCGCTAATTCTTTTTCAACATTTAATTTGCGGGCAATTGTATATGTTAATAAAATTGTTCCAGTAACCACCACCATGGCCAATAAAATGGTTTTAACCCCCCGCACGGGCCAGATCAAGCAAATTAAGTTTAAATCCTAATAAAATAATTCCTAATCGCAAAAATTTATTGGAAATAAATCCGATTCCAAACTTCGCCTGTTTCACTGGTCCTTTGAATACTTGAAAAACCATTCCCATTAATAGTGAAATTACCAATGCGCCAACCAAATTAAGATATGGTAATCCGGCTAAAAACGTTCCAATCAAGGCACAGATTAGCGTTAAAATAGCCGCTAATCCAAAGCTTTTTATTTCAGTCACACTATAATTTTTCATTTTATCTCCTCCATCACAGTAACTAGCTTATCAAAGACGTTGTATAAATGAAAATTATTAAGTATGATAATGATATAAGCATAACTTATGGGGATGACTAAATGTTAGATAATAAATTTATTACGTTTCTTGTGTTATACCAAACTAAATCCTTTACAAATACCGCCAAGCAATTGTTTATTACCCAACCTGCCGTTTCCCAACAGATTCAGGCATTACAACAGGAACTAGCAGTCAAGTTAGTAGAGTATCAGCATTCTCAACTAACATTTACCTCAGAAGGTATTAAATTGGCTAAACTAATTGAACGAATCAGCACGCAAACTCAACAAGGATTAGCCAATATTACTAATCCGGAAAAAAGTCAGAGTATTTCTTTTGGCACCACCCTTTCATTCAATGAAATGATTGAACCACAATTTATTCAACAACTTGCTAATGATTACTCAAAAATCAACTGTGTCATCAAAAACACCGCGACCATTGTGGAACAACTAATCAGTGGTGAAATTGAATTTGGATTAATTGAAGGTAACTTTGATCGCCAAATTTCGCAAACATCTTGATCAGTCAGGATAGGTTTGTCGGAGTTTGCAACCAAAACCATCCCTTTAGTGGTCGCCAAATTTCAATCGATGAACTTTTAACGAACCAGTTATTGATACGTGAACCAGGTTCAGGTAGCCGATTTATCTTTGAAAATTGGTTGGCTGGTATGAATTACGACCTAAGTGATTTTGATCAAATCATTTCAGTTGGAGATATCTTTACTATCCAGCAGCTGCTAAGCCAGAATCTGGGGGTAAGTTTTATGTATCAATCAGCTGCTCGCTCATTACCGGCTTCATTTAACCTTGCTACATTTAGTCTGATCAACTTTAATATCAGTCATGAACTTAACATGGTCTATCTTCCTGGAACCCCCAAGGAAAATCTATTCGCTAGCATGGCTAAACTCATCTCACAAATTTTATCCGAACAATAAAAAACGAGTGAAGCTTTAATTAATCGCTTCACCCGTGTCCATATTTTTATTAAATTAATTAAGCATTAAAGTTATTCTCTACCTGTTTAGGGGATGTCTTAACTAAAATCTCACCGTTATGAATTGAGTATAAAATTTCTGAACGCTCATTAAGAGCATTATAGAAATTATCATTGTTCATAATAATACAGTTAGCTGGTTTACCAACTTCAATTCCATAATGGTCAGCCACATGCATTGCCTTAGCACCATTAAGGGTAATAAATTGATACGAATCTAAAATATCGTTATAACCCATTAAATGTCCCACATGTAATCCCATATGCAAGGCATCAAGCATATTTCCATTTCCCATTGGGTACCATGGATCTTTAATATCATCTTCACCAAAGGCAACATTGATACCATCAGCATGAAGTTCCTTAACCCGCGTCATGCCTCGTCGTTTAGGATAAGTATCAAAGCGGCCACCCAAATTAGTGTTAACCAATGGGTTAGCAATAAAGTTGATGCCTGACATCTTTAACAATCTAAATAGTTTGTAGGCATAAGCATCATTATATGAACCCATTGCAGTAGTATGACTAGCCGTTACTTTATCACCCATGCCACTTTCCAATGCTAATGTAGCTAGGGTTTCAAGACTCCGTGATTGTGGATCGTCGATTTCATCACAGTGGACATCCACTAATTTATTTTTTGTTCAGCTAACTTCATTAAAAATTTTAGTGACTCAACCCCGTATTCACGAGTGAATTCAAAATGCGGAATCCCCCCCATTGCATCGGCCCCTAAGTCAGCAGCCTCGGTCATTAGCTCCTTACCATTTGGGAATGACAAGATACCTTCTTGAGGAAAAGCAACTAATTGTAACTCAACTTGATCCTTAACCTCTTCACGAACTTCAATCAACGCCTTTAATGCAGTTAGATTAGGGTCAGTAACGTCAACGTGGCTCCGAACGAATTGAATTCCGTTTGCGACCTGAATCTTAATTGCTTGCTTAGCCCGTGTCTTAACATCTTCTTTAGTTAACGTCTTTTTTCGTTCACTCCAAATCCGAATTCCATCAAATAATGTTCCGGTCTGATTCCATTCAGGATCACCAGCGGTCATTGTGGCGTCCAAATGAACATGTGGATCAACGAATGGTGGCAAAGTAGTTTATCAGTTGCATCAATCACTTGCTCACCATCACGACTTTCAAGCTTTGGCGCAATTTCAGCAAACTTACCGTCTTCAATTCGAACATCTTGACGGGCCTCTGCATTTTGAATATGAACATTTTTAATTAACATCTAAATATCCCCCGAACTCATAGTCTCAGTAAATTATATCTCAAAACAGGTTTGCTGTTGGAGATATTTGCAATTCAGTGTGATAATAATCATAAAACTTACTAAGAGGTGCCTAAATTGATACAAGTAAACAAGCACTTTTCATTACCTAGAATCCTTACTTTAGGTTTTATTATTATCATCGTTATTGGGACGTTATTATTATCTTTACCAATCGCCACTAATTCCGGTCACTCAACAGGCTATTTAAATGAACTATTTACCGCTACCTCTGCTACCTGTATTACTGGAATGACGGTCGTTAACACGGCTCTTCACTGGAGTATATTTGGCAAAATCGTAATTTTAATTTTAGTTGAAATTGGCGGCTTAGGCTTCATGACGTTTGCCGTTCTTTTATTTTCTTTTTTAAGAAGGAAAGTTGACCTAACCACATCTTTACTTGCTAAAGAATCATTAAGCATCCAGTCCACTGATAAAGTATATCGGGTTGTTAAACTAGTTATCTATTTTTCGTTACTCATTCAAGGATTAGGTACGGCACTATTATTTATTGACTTCGGTCAACGTTATGGCTTTTGGAAGGGCATTGGCTATAGTATTTTTCATTCAATCAGTGCTTTTTGTAACGCCGGGTTTGACCTTTATGCCAATTCACTAACTAAATTTGCGGGTGATTCGTATTTATTGTTAGTTTTATCCGGACTAATCATCACTGGTTCATTAGGTTTTTTAGTTTGGGAAGACTTACTACTGTTCCGGCAAATCATCGGTTATCCCTTCATACCAAACTTGCACTGGTAACTTACTTAGGCCTAATTGGTATTAGTTTTATTGTTTATCTAATTACCGAACAAAATTTTAATAATCAGACTCAATTAACCGATTTTCAGCGGTTGGTTGACACCTTTTTTATCTCGGTTTCACCTCGAACAGCCGGCTTTTACGTATTTAACTACAACAATTTCTCTGACGCCGGGGTTTTGTTTACAATCATCTTAATGTTTATTGGTGGAACTCCCGGATCCACTGCTGGGGGAATCAAAACGACGACCGTGGGCATCTTGTTAATCAAGGTTTGGTCAATTCTTCGGGGGAAACGAGATGCCACATTTATGGGCCGGCGCTTCTCCGATGACAATGTTAATCGATCATTAACTTTAGGATTCCTAGTCGCTGTTACCCTTGGCATTGCTGCCCTAATATTATTGACTACCGAATCAATTCCTAAATATATGGGCTTTGAATACATTATCTTTGACGTTGTTTCTGCATTTGGAACTACCGGCTTAACGCTAGGACTAACTCCTCACCTAACTGTTATTGGAAAATTAATTTTCTGTATTTTAATGTTCATGGGCCGAGTTGGTATCTTTACCGTTATGTACTCTGTCTTAACAACTCACCATCCAGATGATGAATTCAGATATCCAGAAGAAAATATCATGATTGGTTAAAGGAGCGTTTAATATGAAACAAAATTTTGCTGTAATCGGCTTAGGCCTATTTGGTGGTAGTATCGTTGACACTTTGTGTGCTCACGGCCAAGAAATCTTAGTCATCGATAAAAAAGAAGAACTCGTTAATCAATATCGGGATGTCGTTACCGCAGCAGTCGTGGCTGATGCTCAAAACGAAACTGCCATGAAACAACTCGATATTGGTAACTTTGATAATGTCTTCATTTCAATTGCCACGGATGTCGAGGCCAGTGTAATGGCCACTATGATTTGTAAGGACCTAGGAGTAAAGCATCTAGTCTGCAAAGCTGAAAACCAGCGGCACGCCCGTGTGTTACAGCGGCTTGGCGCTGATGAGGTTATCCAACCCGAGCGGGACATGGGTAAACGGACGGCCATTCATGCGATGGATCCTAAAATTATTGGTGATTTAAAACTTTCAGGAACCCTCTCCGTAGCCGAACTGCAATTATCTAATAAAAAATTTACTGATCAGACGCTGGAAGAGCTTAATCTAACGCATAACTTTAAAGTAACTATCATTGCCGTTTCTCGAGCTGATCAAAGCGAAACATTCATCGCTGAACCAACGACAACTCTTAGAGACAATGACATTATTACCATCATCGGTAATCAGGAAGATGTCGAAAAATTCGAAATGCTGGCAACCGCTGATTAATAATTAATGCACAAAAAAGCCTTCGCCGATTGGCGAAGCTTTTAAAACACAAGCACGTAATTACTTAGCTGGTTTTGACTTCAAAAACTTTTGAAGATCAGCAATTTGTTGGTTACGTTTTGCGTCATTTTTCTTGTTGATTGGACGACGTCCTTGAACGCCATTTGGATGACATTTACGCATTGTAGAATTCTCCTTATAAGCTTTAATAATTCTCTTAACTTCAATAGACTTTTATATTGTACTACAATCCATATCAGAAAATCAAACTAACATTAAAAAGTCAAACTATGGTAACATTTACAACCAAATAAGCTAATTGAGGTGATCAATAATGGTAGAACAATATCCCCAAGTCCTAACGATAGCGGGATCTGATAGTGACGGCAGTGCCGGCATGCAAGCTGATCTACACACATTTTTTAGAAGAAAAGTTTATGGCGCGTCAGTTATGACGGCCTGTGTTGCTGGTAATAGTTATGGAATTCATGACGCAGTAAATTTACCATCAAGTTTTATTAATAGTGAATTTAAAGCCCTCGCAGATGACTATCAAATTCGAGCTAGCAAGACCGGAATGTTATCTGACTCTGAATTAATTATGACAGTAGTTGAAAATTATACCAAATACGATTTTGGACCACTAGTTGTTGATCCCGTAATCACCACCAAGCACGGTAATGTGTTATTGGAAGAAAGTGCTTATCAAACACTCCGGGACGAATTAATTCCCTTAGCAACTGTCATTACCCCTAACTTTTTTGAAGCCCAAAAATTAGCCGAAATGACGATTACAACTGAAGATGACACAAAGTTAGCCGCCCAAAAATTACAGCAGCTGGGGGCTAAAAATATCGTTTTAAAGGGCCGACACGATAACGCTGTCCAATCTGAAGTTTCTGATTACGTTCTCCTGGAATCAGGTGAAGGATTCTTTTTAAATGATAAATTTCACCAAACTGACCGGGTCAATGGTACGGGTGACAGCCTTTCTGCATGTATTGCAGCCGAAATTGCCAAGGGAACTAGCGTCAAAGAAGCGATTAACATTGCCAAAACCTTTGTTAATGAGGCCATAGAGGCTGAAATCAATGTTGGTCACAAGTTTGGACCAATTAATCATTGGGCCCCTAAAGAATAATTATCACCACTTATCTGGATTCCAAATTCGCCCATCTAATTCACCTTCATGCTGCTCAATTCGTTTCGACTGCTCGATTACTAGCTCCTTGGTAGCAACAAACAGAGCCCGTTCAATAAATGACGTGGAATCTTTGGCTTGCTGATCTAACTGTGCTAACAACCATTTTTGCTCGTCATCCATAGCTATTCCTCCTCATCACGAATTAATTTAATATTTTCTCGTAAGTCATCAATCCGATCTTTTCTATTGCTAATAGAATCGATAATTAGATTGATGGCTGTTTTATTTTCTCGCTGTGCCATAATCATTTTTAGTTGACCAGTAAGCCACTCAGTTCTGCCCGTTAAAGAAATGGTTGATCAGCGTTTAAATATGCTGCATAATCTCCGACCAGCTGTAACTTCTGCCGTTCATCCATGTAACTAAACTGTTCAATTGGGAATACTGGTAAAAACTTCATGCCCGCTTTATTGGCAAATGCGGCATATGGCGCCATCAATTCTGAAATTGTAAATTGCTCACTGCCGCCTAGTTGAAATTGACTTAGCGCATCACCGAGTGTTACAACGATTCCCAGTTCCTTACCACTTAGAGCCCGTTCACTCTCAATGTACTTTCTAGTAAACACAGTTTGCATATAGCGATTTAAGCTATCTGGTGATTGATACCAATACATTGGAAACTGGAAAACGATTCGATCAGCTGAGCGTAACCGTAATTGTTCTTGCTCAATATCGATTTTGTCAGTTGGATACGTTAAGTCAATCGATTCATAAAAAACATTTGAAAAAAATTTTCCGGTCGTCTCAAGAAACTTCTGCGTGCCAGACCCCTTGATTTCAGGGTGTGAAACTAGTATTTGAGTATTCATATTCTTTGCCTCACTAAATGTATGGGTTTTCATTGGTCTAGATTTGTTGTAAAATAATTTCATAAGCTACGAAGGAGGTTTGTCCAATGGCAAGTTATTCTGTACACACAGCCTACCAAAACATTGGTGCCAAAACTACTACAATAGCTGGCAATCATGAGTTCATATCTGATCGACCTGTTAAAGTACATGGAACAGATGCAGGACCAACCCCAGTTGAATATCTACTTGGTTCAATTGGGGCTTGTCTAGGCGCAACTGCCAGTTACTTAGCTCGCAGAATGGAAAAGCTTGAAATTAAAAAATTCACCGTTGACGTTAATGGCAACGTCCAAGTTTTCCCAGATAAATCATCAAAGATATCTACAATCAACATTATAATTGATTGCAAAACAAATTTAAGTGACAGTGATCAACAAAAATTTGTCGAAGAAGTCATCCACCGATGCACAATTCATAAAACATTAGAGGATGCTACCGAGATGACAATTGAAATTAGATAATATATAGGATGGTAAGAGCGATGGACGGAAGAGTAGAAGCAAAAATGCAAACGGTTACACGAAAAAGAAAAAACGATTATTTTAACCAACAAAACAATTATGTCGTTTGTGGGAATTTTAATTATTTCGATCGGTGAAGCCTTTCTAAAAGCAGCCAACTTAGGGATGGATCCATTTACGGGATTAAACCTTGGCGCTAGCAAGTTATTAGGAATGGGATTAGGAAATTTCCAACTAATCATGAACTTAGCTTTGTTCGTATTTGTGGTATTTGCTAACTTCCGCATGATTGGAATTGGAACCGTGCTTAACATGGTATTAGTTGGTTATGAAATCCAATTTTTCTCAGGCATTTATACTACTTTGTTTGGGACTGTGACTTCTCTACCAATGCAGCTGATCAATGCCATTATTGGATTACTTATCTTCTCTTTTGGTGCATCAATGTACATGTCAGCTAATCTAGGAATGGCTCCTTATGATGGAATTGCGCCAATTATTACTAATTGGACTAAGATTCGTTACCGAGTTATCAGAGTTATTCAAGATGTTGCTTTTATGGTTGCAGCTTATCTAGTTGGTGGTCCAATAGGATTCGTCACAATTATTATCGCCTTCTTCACCGGTCCTTTAATCGAATTCTGGAGCGACCAGGTTAATAGCAAATTACTTAACCGAATTCAAAGCTATCATCAAAAATAATAATAAAAAAGCCATTCAATAACTGAATGGCTTTTTTATGCGTTAAATTGGTCCCCACTTGCTTATAATCCTGGAATAGGCTCAATCAGCAACGGCTTATTTTGATTACCATAATAGGTAACGTGTTTAGAAATCAAATTGGTTTGCCACACTGGTACTCCAGCTTCGCCGGCTAATTCACAAAAATGTTCAAAATCAAATTCTCCTGCTTGAGCACCGTGCACGGCAGCCTTGATTTTTTCAATACTACTAATTTTCGCTACCGGTTTAGGGACGCCGCTCATGGCTAAATCAACATGCGTATTCAAGTCAAAGTAGCGGTAAATGCCTTCGGCAACTAAATAATCGTAGCGGATAACACCTAATGTTTTGAATTTTTGCATTAATTCAGCAAAACCACCAGCATTGGTTTCACTATTAACTGCTGCTTCGATATCGTAATAATTTAATGCCATTTTATCAGCTCCTATTTGGTTTAATTATAATATCCCCAGATTTCAAAGTAATTGTAATTGACTGACAATTAAATTTGAATTAATATCAAACTCTACCAGTATAAAAAAGTAAAAATAAAATATAGAAAAAATTTTAATTGTTTGCTGCTTACTTAATTTCTATGTCAAAATAAAATTATTAATCAATTTTGGATAAACACTGTTAAATCAGCATTCGCACTCAGAAATATCTTTGATTTTATGTGGGTTATGATTAGTTATTAGTTATTTCCGTGGAACAATAAGAAACTATTTAACCAGTTTAGAAATATATGTGGTTCTTTTGATTGACATAGTTGTCCCCTATTGGTATATTATAGCTAATGTGATTTAGGTTCGAGTTTTTAAGGTCTTGTTTTATTTTTATGAAATAACTTCCTTGGAATTACGTACAACTAGATACATTAAACAATTTTTTTATCGCGCAACTGCGCAAGGAGGTTTCATATTATGAAACAAGGTACTGTTAAATGGTTTAACGCTGACAAAGGTTACGGATTCATTACTACTGACGACGGTGACGTATTCGTTCACTTCTCAGCTATCCAAAAAGACGGCTTCAAGTCATTAGACGAAGGCCAAAAAGTTACTCTTGACGTTGAAGACAGCGACCGTGGACCACAAGCTGCTAACGTTAACGTTGTTGAAGACTAATAATTCAACACCATCTAAACCAGTGATTATTCACTGGTTTTTTGTACATAAAATTAGCTACAATAATTAAGGGCTCATTTGCTAAATTGCAAATGGGCCCTTTTTATATGTGAATAACTATATGAATATTCTATGTTTATGTTTTGTATCTATAACCTATGTTTGAGCTATGTTTTTCTGACTATTTTGTGGCAACTACTGACTTAATATAGCTATCAACATCAAACGTTCCGGCAAATTCTGATAGATGTACCAGGTTTCGCAAAAAGTCATGAGTTTTCGCTTCGTAGTGATATTGGGTTCCTAAATCATAAATATAACCATTGATGTAATCGACCTCAGTTGGTCGTTGTTTCGAAATATCTTGGTACATTGATGGGAAATGTAGTGGATTGGTCACCTCACTAACATATTGAATGGTTTGCCATTCTTCTTCTCGCGTGTTTAAAAGGGTGATTCCTGCTCGCTCACACACGTCAAAAGCTTCATCGATTAATTGCACCCCTAACTTGCTAGCGACGTCAGATTGGATGAATTCGCCCATTCTGATCTTAAACATGGTACATAAGGTATTAATTACAGAGTTAAAAACCACTTTAGCCATTAAGGTTCCTAAAAAATTAGTCGTTAAATTAGGATTTAAATTAGCTTGTTGAAATTCATTAACGATTTTATGAGTCATCTCATCAGGAATCTCGGTTTGATTAGCAATGTTCATTGAACCTGCGCCTGATTTACCAATAAAGTCAACATCCCCAGCTTGATTTAACACCGTTCCAATTAAGGCTGTTCCACCAAGGACTTTTTCTTTATCAAAATACTGATTGATTTTCTCAATATGGCCCATCCCGTTCATACAGCTCACAACATACTGGCGATCATTGAAGAATCGTGAACATCGTTGCAACATTTCTGCTAAACCGTATTGTTTAGTAAAAATGATCAACACATCAGGATCACCTTCATAGTCTTCCGGAAAGTAGATATTAACCGGAACTAATCGCTTATTTTGGCCATCACGTGATACATACACCCCATTTTGCTCATGAATCGTGTTGACTTGCGGTTCCCAAGTATCAACGAAATCAACATCATAGCCGGCATCTTGAAGTAACACGCCGTAGCGTAACCCCATTGCGCCTGCTCCTAACACAGCATACTTCATATTTCTAATCCGCCCCTTCTAATTACAGCTGCTCCTTACGGCGGGCAGCTTAAAAATAATTAATAGTGTTATTATGAGATTTACATTAGATAATGTCAATGTATTATTAGACTATGATGTGAAAGTAATCTAATTGTAGATAAAAAAGCACTGAATATATCAGTGCTTAATCATTTAAAAATTGATTTAAAAAATTTGTTAGTTGGCTAAAGTCAATATTTCTTAATTTACCATTCTTAATTGCTCTTTCAATAATATCTAAGGTTGGCGACTTACCAATCAAAGTAGTTTCCACCTGCTTTAAATCACCATCAACCTCAAAACTAGGGTTAAACTTCAGATGAACCACTTGGCCATCCCTTACCGTATAATTGATTCCTAAACGGCCTGCTGTAAAATCTTGGGCCACATAGTGATAATATCCAGGATTTCGACCATAATTCCATTCATCCGTCCCGTATGTTTCTAACATCCGTTGGTCAATAATCTGCCAGTCTTTATCGGTCATGTGGTAAACTTCGATGTCGTCCAAGTTATCGACTTCAAAGATCTCCTTCAATAGATATTCTCGAAGGTCATCAATACTCATTGACTCCGGTAAGAATTCCTTCAAGTTAATCACTGGGCTCCGTCTTGAGGCAACGCCTAATCGCTTAGCTTTTTCTGACTCATCTTCAGTCAGACTATGATGCGCATTATCAAGATTCAAATCATACATAATCGTCCGCCGCGGCCAAACTCGTGCCATTCTTAAACATTGTCATCCCAGAAAACTTCTTATCTCGGAAAATCAAATCACTGCTGTTTTCCTTCATTTTGACATCAATTCCTAGCTTTTGTAACGCAGCTAACACCGATTTCGCAAAGTAAGCATAGTTACCAAATTCAGTGTCGTCATCGACCAAGATATTTTCAAATATCAGGTTCCCCATATCGTGATATACTGCACCACCGCCAGAAGTTCGGCGAACTAATTGGATATCGTGTTGGCGGATATAATCGACGTTAACTTCCGCCCAGACGTTTTGGTTTTTGCCAATAATTACCGATGGTTGATTAATGTACATCATGAATCCGTGTCCCGGTAATTTTTGTCATTAACAAAGTAATTATCTAACGATTGGTTAACCCGAGCATCAAGTATTTGCTGGCCATTTCTTCGCGTATCAATTAAATACATAAGTTGCCACCCCTTTAATTAAATCATGTCTTCATTATACGTTATAATCAAAGTAAATCTAATAATGAGGTGAATGACTATGGCTCAAAATCATTATGGGAACGAATTAAACAAATATTTACAGGGCATTCAGAATCCCCAACCCCACAGGTTAAAGATGGAATTTTATATTCCAAACAATCCGATGGCACCTACTTGCTCAGTATTGATAGATCAGTATTTGAACAACTGGGTCAGATTACATTCGCGGACTTCCCAACCGATCAGGCCGAAGTCGTTGTCGATGATGACCTCTTAGATATTGAAGGCGATAAATCCGTTGAAACCTTAAAGTCCCCAATTGCTGGTAAGGTTATTAAGCGAAATTTCGATCTTGGTCAAGATATCGACAAGTTAAACCAAGCCGATCCTCAGAAAAACTGGATTATGGTTATTGAACCTGCTAATTAATAATGCACTTACTTAACATTCCGATTAGTCGAACTATAATAGAAGTTGTGAGGAGGTAAGTATTATGGCAGAAATCGTAAAAGAGTCTCCATTCTTGAATTTACAAATGAGTGAAGGATTTGATTGGAGCGATAGCACGGTGCCAGTTCGTGATGCTCTATGGAATTACTACATGGAAAATAACGGACACGATACTAACGCCACCGAAAAGGACATGGAAAAGTACCTTACAATGTCCGAAGATGACATTAAGTCTGACGTCGAAAAACTATTACACAAATAACTCTAATAGCAAAAATGACCAGCTAAATTATTAGCTGGTCATTTTTTAGTTTTCAAACAAGGCCATTAATTCTCCTTTGGACAAGTTCTTCTTCTCTTCACTACTCAAGTCAACTTTAATTTGGCCATCCTGAACCATGATCAATCGATTCCCATAGGTTAGGGCATCATCAACCTTATGAGTGATCATTAATGATGTTAATTGCTGTTCATTAACCACTTGATTGGTTAATTCCATGACCTCTGCGCTCGTCTTAGGATCAAGAGCAGCGGTATGTTCATCTAACAGTAATAACGATGGTGAGCTAATCGTAGCCATTAATAATGATAAAGCTTGGCGTTGACCACCTGACAAATACTTAACCGGTGTATCTAATCGGTTCGCAAGACCCATTTTAAGAGTCGTAAGTTTCTGTTTAAATGCTTGGCGTTTCTTTTGCGAATTGAAGAATCGTAAATTAACGTGACCATTAACCTTCTCAGCAACCGCCATGTTTTCATATACGGTAAGGTCGCCAGCAGTTCCTAGCTTAGCATCTTGGAACACCCGAGAAATCCATTTCGATCTTGAAGAAATGGATTTATTGGTAATATCATTTCCCATAATTTGCATCGTGCCGGCATCTGCTTTTAAATTACCAGCGATTACATTCAACAACGTTGATTTACCTGCCCCATTATTGCCAATCACTGAAATAAAATCACCAGGGTGAATATCTAAACTAACATCTTTAAGAATATGACGTTGATTTTCTGTTCCTGGAAAGAAAATTTTATGAACGTGTTGCATTTCTAATACTGAAGGACTATTCATCTGTCTTCACCCCTGAATTTAAATTAAGCTTTTGCAAATACCGTTTCAGTTGTTGTCGTGAACGATACTGGTTTTGAATCATCGGTAATACAATTACAATGACTAAGATAATGGCCGACAGAATTTTCAAGTCGTCTGGAGAAACACCAACATTCATTGCTAAGGTTAACAGCACTCGATAAACAATTGCTCCTAATACCATCGCTATTAATCGCCAAACCATCTTCTTAGCCGGTAGAATAATTTCACCAACCAATACCGACGCTAAACCAATGACAATGGTGCCAATTCCCATTCCAATATCAGCAAACCCATTGCTTTGGGCGATCAACGAACCTGATACGGCAATTAATCCGTTCGAAATTGCGTAACCCAAGACAATCGTCCGATTAGTCTTGATGCCATTAGCGGCACTCATCGTAGTGTTATTTCCAGTTGCCCGAAGCGCTAACCCACTTTGAGTCTTGAAGAACATTACCAATAAAGCAACGACGATGGTACAAATAATTACTCCAATTACGATGGTTTGCACCGTCACATCCCAAGTCTCGGGCAGATAATTTGTTAGGACTTTTTGATCCAATAATGGGATATTTGCCTTACCCATGATGTGCATGTTAACGGAGTACAATCCCGTCATTGTTAAAATCCCAGCTAGTAGTGATGGAATGTGCAATTGGGTATCTAATAACCCAGTTACCATCCCAGCAAGAAATCCTGCCCCAAAGCCACATAGCATCGCCACCACTGCTGATTGCCCTGACAACATTAATTTAATGGTGACGGCAGCCCCCAGTGGAAAACTTCCTTCAGTTGTTAAATCAGGAATATCCAAAATCCGAAATGTAATAAATACCCCAATTGTTAAGCACGCCCACATTAGGCCTTGGCCAATCCCATCAATTATCATTTAAACTACCTTCCTTTTACTTATGATTTCTAAGGTTCTTGAATCTTGGCTGGATCGATTCCCAACGCTTTGGCTCGGTCATTATTTACATATAACCGAAGGGTTTTTGAAGTCTCAACTGGCATGTCTTTGGGATTCTTTTTATCTAAAATTACTTTAGCGGCCATCTTAGCCGTTTGCTTTCCTAAGTCACGATAGTTGATTCCATATGTGGCGGTTCCACCATCTTGAGCCATTTCGATTGAGCCCGTTACAACTGGCAATTTTTTCTCATTGGCAACCTTGCCGATAATCTTCATTGAACTAGCCATTAAGTTATCAGTTGGTAAGTAAAGCCCTGAAATCTTGTTGCTCATGACGCTCAGTGCTGATTGAACATCATTGGATGAATTGACACTGATTATTTTTAGCTTAATGTTATTTTTCTTAGCGTATTGTTTAGCAATAGATACTTGTAACCCAGAGTTTTCTTCGGATGAGTTATACATAACTCCGATTGGTTTGTTGTTCTTAGTTAGGCTCTTTAATAACTTCAATTGTTTCCCAACTGGCCCAAGATCCATTGTTCCAGAAACGTTTGTGTCAGGTTTATTAGTACTCTTAACCAACCCTGCCGACTTTAGATCAGTTACGGCTGTCGTCAGAATTGGGGTTGTCTTAGTTTGCTTAGCAACGGTTTGAGCTGATGGCGTTGCGATTGCTAAAATCATGTCTGGTTTCTTTTGCACGATTTGGCGACTCATGGTATTCAAGTTGGCCTGATCACCCTGGGCATTTTGATAGTTATAATCAACTTTCCATTTAGGATGCTTGGCCTTAATCTCTTTAGTTAGCTCACTTTCAAATCCCTTCCTAGCAGCATCAAGCGAACCGTGTTGCACAATTTGAAGTACCCCTACGTTAACTGTCTTGTCCTTAGATGCTGATGAAGAACAGCCTGCTAGTGTTAGTGCAATGATTGGTAAAGCGATAATTCCCAATAATGATTTTTTCATGATAATTCCTCCCAATTTTTAAGAAACAAAAAAACCAGCTAGACAAAGTTCATCTAGCTGTACGGGCCCGTTATTGTCCCAGCTAGATCAATCTCGTATCTAACTGGCAGTTTTATTTCATGTATAAAAACCTTAGCCATTTGATTAGATACGAACGCAATGCGTGAGCGTCCGTATCCAAAGCATCGAATACAAACGCTATCTAAAGAAAAAGCTAAAGGCAAATTCATTATTCAATTGTGTGTATTTAAGTTTTTGCATAGTTGCAAACCTCCACAAATGATTAAAACTAATTTAACATTAAATGAGAAAAGTTGTCAACAAATTTTTTACAGCTTACGTTGGGCTTCATCAACTGACTGCTCATCAATGAACTCACTAGTGAATCGCTGTAACGGCGTAAAATCATGCCGATCTTTGAACTTAACTGGAACGGCTTTAACCACGGCCACTAACATATTATTTTCGGTAATAAAAATTTGCCCGATGCCTTTGGGCTTACCTTTAGTATGCTTACCAGTTCGCCAACTATGTAATTTAAACTCACCAGTATCGTCTTTTTTAATGATATACTTTCCTGATTCATCAGTTGTTACCGGCACGCCAATGTATTGGAATACTTCATATTGCCCTTTCAAATAAGCACCTCACTTCTAAAATATGAATTGTTTATGAATAACTAAGAATTATTAGTGAACTTTACAACCTCACCACTAATTAATAATATAATTTTACTTGAAATAATTAAAGAGGTGATATTATGACTAATGTTAAAATCGTAACCGATTCTGCCGCATCCCTGTCCCCATCAACTATCCAAAATTCGCACATTACGATTATTGATTTACCCGTATTCATCAATGGCAAATTTTACGGTTCGGTTAATAATATCTCTAGCGACAAATTCCTCCATCTCTTAGCTAACTGTAGTTCTCAGCCAGTCATTGGTCCCGCTAACGTAAATGATTTAACTAAACTATATGATAAATTAGGTAGTGATGGTAGCCAAATCATTTCAATCCATTTAAGCAGTGCATTATCACCAACCTTCAAAACAGCCCAATCAGCTGCACAGGCATCCGTCAGCGATGTACTGGTTATCGATAGCAAAGCCACTTCCAGTGGCCTAGCGTACCAAGTAACTAAGATTGCTGAGCACATTCAGTCTGGATATCCAGTTGAGCTAATCGCGCAAGGATTAACTAATTTGCGCTGTAAAACTAAAACTTATTTTTCTGTAGCCAATAGTGATCAACTGATCAACCGTCAATTAATCAGTCGTTTTCGCGGTGCCATTGAACGAAAATTAAAAACTTCATATATCTACCAATTTACTAATAACAATTTCAATTTAATGATGCGCAGTCGATCATGTCAATCCATTGAAAACTTTTGGCATAACCAAATTCAAAAAATGCATAATGAAAACATCGTTAAATTAACTGTTCTTCATGCTGGTGAAACTCAGTGGGCTAATCTTATACAGGAAGTGTTAGCTAATGAGTTTCCATTTATTACAATTGAATCCAGAATTACCAAACCTGAGATGGCCAGTTATATGGGATTAGAATCAACTGGCATAACCTACTTACTTGGATAATAAAAAGACTCCCACATCGAGTGCATCGATGTGGGAGTCTTTTTAGAAGTTGCTTATTCTTCGGAACTCTTCTTTGCATGCTTTTTCTTAAAGCTAAACAAATTACCAAAGTAATTATCATACGTTAACTTGTTTAGTCCTGGCAAAGTAACTGGAATTGCAATTCCAATAATCACGATCCCAAAAACTAAGCCAACTGCGAGTTGAATCATTGTTAATACTCCCGTTACCGCTAGCGAAGCACTACCTATGATTCCAACCAACATTGCCAGCATAATTGTTGTCCCAATTTTGCCAACGCCAGTAACCATTTGATCACTGGTAGCTGGTTGCTTTGCCTGACGATTAATGATGAATACCGCTAAGGCATAGTTCATCACTAAAGCAAACAAGAGAATAAATAAAATAACTGGTGTAACTGAAGTTAATTGGTTCTGATCCAAAAAGCTATGACTAAACCACTTAGTAAAGCCAAGTGACATGAAGTACGTGATCAAGCCAATAATCCCAATGTAGGTTGCCTGCAAAATTGAGCCCGAGACAAGCATTGATAATCCGATCAATACCGCTGCAAAGATGATTGCCATCTTCACAAAATTGTCCTTTGAAATGGTCTTAGCATTTTGTAATGTTGCTGGCACGCCACCAACAACTACCTTGGCGTCCTTCAAAGTTGTACCGGCAAAATTATTCTCCATTTGAGAACTAATTTGAGCAACATAATTAAGAGCAGATTTACCATTTAGATCATTCTTCAAGATCACCGTAATTTTCGCGGTCTTCTTATCATCTGATAGATACTGCTTAATTGATTGACGGAACGTGCTACTCTTCAAACATCCTCTGGAATGTAGAACGTTTGACCTGCAGGCGACTTTGCCATTTCATTAAGGAAATCTCGTGATTGTTTAACTTCCTTAGTTGAACTTCTAACTTGGGTCCCATATCCTTGAATCTTAGCCTGAATTGCAGCCAGTTCCATTCGGAATTGAGAAACTGTTTGACTTGCACTATCGGTTTGGCTAGTAATACGATTCAATGCATTGTTGACCCTATCTTGTTGGGTTTGATCAGCCATAGCTCGTTTCAAAGCCTCGCGAACAACAGAACGTTGGAATCGGTTCATCCGTTTATGATCAGTTTGTTGCAACTCACTTTGGACTTGAGCAACAATTTCTGAAGGTGTTTCTGTTACATTGTTCATTTCGTTATATTCTTGAATTTTGCTAACTCGATCTGCAATTGATGTCACTGATCGATCAGTTCTAGTCAACGGTCGACTATTTATCTTAGTAGACTTCAGCCCCTTAGCAACTCGATTCAATGAACTCATGTTACTATCTAAACTACCAGTCACGATCTGTAATTGCTCTTGCATATAAAGCTGTTGTAATGGCTCACCTTCTGGTTGCGTAACTGAATTAATTGCACTAACTAACTTATTAGCAGTTAATTGATTGGTTACCCGATCAATTTCTCGTAAATCGGCATCATTGTCTAATGTATGATTAGCTTTAATATAAACAGTTACTGGTTCTGCAACGCCTTCAGGAAAGTGAGTCTTAATCACTTTGTACCCAGCCTTAGCTGATGATGATTGCGTAGATATTTCTCTAGTTGGATCAAAAGAAACTGGTCCCTTGCTGTTAACAATGAACGGAATGGCCACCAAAATTGCCAATACCAATGCAATCAGTGGATATTTAGCAGATTTAGTAGCTAAAAAGTGCCAGCCCTTATTGTAATTATGAGCGGTTAATTTAGCTGCCGGTAGGAATACTCTTTTTCCAAGAACAAAACTAAAGAATGGCAAAAAGGTCAAGGTAGCTGCTAATAAAATTATGATGCTAATTCCAATACCAGAAAAAGATTGAACTAGTGAATAATTAATAAATCCTAATGAACCAAAAGCGATTGCTAGGACAATTGACGAAGTACTAACCAGTTGGGTAAATCGCTTTCTAATTGCTAAGGTTGCTTCGATGTCACCTTTATCAGCTGCGAACTGATTCTTTAAGCCACTAAAGTAAAGCAATGCATATCCAGTTCCCAACGTTGCTAGAACTAGTAACATCCCCGCTTGGGTATCTCTTGAAATTGGTAGACCATATGAAGTGTTAAGACTGCCAATTGCCCATAGTGAAATTACATAAGCAACTGAAGTAGTTAGAACTGAAATCAATGGAATAATCACTGATCTAAATACTACTAGCAGTAATAATAAAACAAAGATAGCAATAATAATTGTCGCTTTAATTATTCCATCAAAAGCAGCTCGATTCGTGTCTCGCTTAATTGTACTAAAACTAGTAACGTAAGTTTTTAAAGATGCTGTCTTAACTGCACTCCTAATTTGAGCATTTGTCGATTGTACAGGAAGGTTCTTATCAACATTTAAAACTACCAACTGAGTTGTCTGGTCCTTAGCAATCAATTGCTTTTGCGCTGACACACTATCAATTGGCGTAATGATTGATTTGATTCCCAACTGCTTTTGCGACCGTTTTAACTTGTTAATCGTGTTACTCATGTTAATGTTTTGCTGAGAATTCATTTTAGTCTTTGAGTTAAACACCACCACTAACCGGCGAGTGTCTTGACCCGACTTATGAAATTCACTGCCAATCTTACTGGCTACCTTGCTGGACATCGAGCTCGGTATCCGAGTATCACCATTTTGATTTACTAGGTGATTAAATCTTGGCATAAAGCTAAAGCTCACGATAATCATGATTATCCAAGCAATAACTACCCCAATATATCTCTTGAAGTACTTATTCATATTTTTTCTCCTTAATAGTTGATTCAAAAAATGTCATAAAAGTAATAAATGCCAATCATTAAATGAAAACGATTGGCATAATTTTATAAAACGTATTTGAGTTAATGCTATTGAACCTATTCTTATTGATAGGTTAATTAGATAAACCATTAATAAACGTAAATTACAATCAGAAATTATGCAAAAATGCCTAAAATTATGATTATAAAACAACTTACTCCACCTCAAATTATAATTGAGATTAACAATAAGTCAATTGGTTATTAAGTTATGGTATGTCTAGATTCAAGATAGTTTAGTGACTGCTTTCTCGAATTACCAACTTATTGGCAACAATCATCTTTTCAGTAGTTCGCTTTCCTGTCTCAATTGCATCTTTAATCATGTTGATTGCAAGTTCACCCATTCGAGTAGTCTCCACCTTAACCGAACTAAGCGCAGGAATGACGTATTTTGCAATCGACGTATCATTAAAACTAATTAGACTTACATCATCAGGAATTCGTTTACCCAACTGGGTCAATGCTTTTTCAGCCCCCACAGCCATGGCATCATTGGACACATATAAGGCACTTGGAAATTCTGGCCCCATCGTTTCAACCTGCTTTAACACTTCGTGATAAGCGCCCTCAACCGTATAATCAGCTGTAAAAATATTTTGTTCATTAAGTAAATTCTTAGCAGCCAAGTATTTCCTAAATGGAGCTACTCGCGGATCAGTCACAGTCAGCCTTCTATCACTGGTAACCTCAGTTCCCGATAACATACCGATATTATTAATTCCTGCGTTAAGAAACTGATCAATTACCTCATTAGTTGAGTTTTCAAAATCAGTTACGACACAATCATATCCCTTGGCTAAAGTATCAAAGTCAACAAATACGATATTAGTTGATTTTTTGGCCATTTTTTTAATTTGTTCATCGCTATATTTACCGATTGCTATAATCGCTCGAACATCACCAATCTCGTTTAGCGAACCGTTTGCAAAATACTGTTGGATTTTATAACCATTCTTGCTGGCAGCTTTTTCAGCACCCATCCGAATTGATAAGTAGTACAGATCATCTAGTTCTTTAGCTTCTGTATACCATTGAACAATTGCAATCGTGTTTTGGGTTGCGGATTTACGTCGATTTTTAGTATAGGACATTGATTCGGCAACTTGAAAAATTTTTTTTCTAGTAGTGTCACTAACTGATAGTGATTTATCGTAATTTAATACTCGAGATACCGTCGTTATTGATACCCCTGCCTTTTCAGCAATATCTTTGATTGTCGCCATAATGTTTTCAAACCCTTCGCACATTTATTTTACTAAAATAAATATATTTTGTTTACTCGATTAAGTCAAGTTCCCTCGGTAACTATAAGGAACTAAGTCTAGTAAAATCATTGACGAAAGATAGGTAAATTTCTATAATTAAGCTAATAATAACTAGGAGGCCGTACTAGTGAATGATTATGATGTTCAATACAAAAATGGACTGAACAACCTAACTTACCAGAAAATTTACTAAATGATTTAACAACTTTAGAAGATGATTCAGCCAAACGTGAAGATGCCTTTGCCACTCCCCTATCATTTGGAACCGCCGGAATGCGTGGACTTCTTGGCGCCGGAATCAATCGGATGAACATTTATACTGTTCGACAAGCAACGGAAGGGCTTGCTTCATTCATGGATACCTTAGATGAGCAAACTCGTAACCGGGGAGTCGCTATCAGTTTCGATTCTCGTTACCACTCAGCAGAATTTGCTCATGAAGCTGCCCGAGTATTGGGTGCTCATAAGATCAAGTCTTACGTCTTCGATGATATTCGACCAACACCTGAACTATCATTGCCGTTCGTCATCTCAATACCTATGCCGGGATTATGATTACTGCTAGTCACAATCCCAAACAGTACAACGGCTTTAAAATTTATGGTGAAGATGGTGGTCAAATGCCTCCTAAGGAATCAGACTTAATCACTTCATATATCCGCAAAGCTGACGATTTATTTGATATTAAAGCTATTCCAGAACAACAGCTTCGTGAACAACAGATTATGAATTTGATTGGCGAAGATGTTGATGCTGCTTATTTAGAGCAAGTTAGAACTGTTAACATTGACACTGACCTAGTTAAGACAACTGGGAAATCCATGAAGTTTGTTTACACTCCACTTCACGGAACTGGTAAAGTCATTGCTCGCCGCGCACTAGAAATGGCCGGCTTCAGCAACTATTCGGTAGTGCCAGAGCAAACAATCGCTGATCCAGAATTTTCAACTGTTCCTTTTCCAAATCCGGAATTCCCACAAGCATTTGATTTAGCTAAAGCGTTGGGTAAAAAAGTTGATGCTGATGTATTAATCGCAACTGATCCCGATGCTGACCGTTTAGGAGCTGCTGTTCGCTTACCCAATGGTGATTATCAATTACTAACAGGAAATCAAATTGCCAGTGTCTTACTTAATTACATCTTAACTGCTAAGCAAAATGCTAACGAACTACCTGCCAATGGCCGCGTCGTTAAATCCATCGTTTCGACCGAATTAGCTACTAAAATAGCCAGCTCCTTTGGAATTGAGACTAAAAATGTCCTCACTGGTTTTAAGTTTATTGCTGAAGAAATTCATAACTACGAAACCAACCATGGCCATACTTTCTTGTTTGGTTTTGAAGAAAGTTTTGGCTACTTAATTAGACCATTTGTCCGTGACAAGGATGCCATTCAAACCGTCTTACTGCTGGCTGAAGTCGCTGCTTACTATAAGAATCAAGGTAAGACCCTCTATGATGGGGTACAAGAAATGTATGCTAAATATGGTTACTTCACTGAGAAAACAGTTGCTAAAGAGTTTGACGGCCTTGATGGTAAACAAAAAATGGCTAACATTATGAATACTCTTAGAACCAACCCAATCACTGAACTTGCTGGTCATAAAGTAGTCCGCCATGCTGACTACTCAACGGCCACGCAAACCGAAGCTGATGGTTCAACGACTACAATTGATTTACCAAAATCAAACGTGCTTAAATACTGGTTTGATGACGAAACCTGGTTAGCTGTTCGCCCATCTGGAACTGAGCCAAAAATTAAATTTTATCTCGGACTAGTTGACGAAAGCGAACAAGCTGTTCAAGCTAAACTTAATCAATTTGAAAAACAACTAGATATCGAAATTAACAATTTGATCAATGATTAAATTTAACGCCCGCAATTCTAAAATAGAATTGCGGGCGTTCGTTTCAGTTTTTATGAACTTATTCTACTTAGAATAAGTTAACAAAATAGCGTAAACTAGCGTTATAAAGCCAACTAATATTAAGGAGTTGTTTATTTGAATCAAGTAATTGAAAGAAAAACATATTTAGCAATTTTTGCTGCAGCACTATTGTCATTTACCGGAATTTTAACTGAAACATCAATGAATGTAACTTTTCCGGAACTAACCAAACAGTTCTCAGTTTCTCTAAATGTCCTACAATGGATCACTACCGGCTATTTATTAATGGTTACGCTAGTCATGGCCACAACTGCATTTCTATTAAAAAAGTACCCGGCAAAAAATCTTTTGATTTTTGCTGCTAGCACTTTTATTATCGGTGATATTTTATGTGCTATTGCCACTAATTTTCCGACCTTATTAATTGGCCGTATCATTCAAGCAGTTGCTACTGGATTATCAACCCCCATCATGTATCAAATTATTTTCGCCAAGATTCCTAAGAATAAAATTGGGACTATGACAGGAATTGCCGGAATGGTAATTTCATTTGCTCCCGCCCTAGGGCCAACCTATGGTGGCATAGTTGCAACCACACTTTCATGGCGCATGATTTTTGGCTAATTTTACCAATTGTCGTTGTCAGTTTAATTCTTGGTTACTTTTATATTGATCTAGAAAACTCTGGAACCAGCAAATCATTTGATATTACCAGTTTAATATTTCTAACCATTGCATTTACTAGTATCATAATTGGCGTCAGCGAAAGCGGATCAGTTGGACTGTTTAGCATCAATTCACTGATTCCAATCCTCATTGGAGTTATTGCCATTATTATCACCCTATTTACCAACCGACATGGGAATTCTCAGTTATTTGATTTCTCAATTTACAAATCACTAAACATTACCTTATCAACCATTACTTACTTCGTTCTACAATTTATTAATATCGGAATATCTTTTCTCATTCCAGTATATTGTCAGTACGTTCTCCATACTAATTCGCTAATTTCCGGGTTGATTTTATTGCCAGGAGCTTTAGTTGGGGCATTTACATCCCCCTTTGCAGGTAAGTTGGCGGATTCGCGTGGATACGCAATGCCCATCATTATCGGTACTTCTGCTGTCACAATCGGTAGTTTTCTATACTTAATTACACAAAACTTACTTAATATCGCATTAGTAACTGCTTTGTATGTATTTTTACGCTTTGGTTTTAATATGGCATTCGCTAATTCTATTGGTAATGCCACTACTTTAGTAAAACCAGAAAACAGCCCTGACGTTAATTCTATTTTTAATATGCTTCAACAATTTGCGGGATCCTTAGGCGTTGGTATTCTAGCCGCTACTCTATCCAATGCACAGCTTAACGGTGCAGGTAGCTTTATTTCTCGAACCGTCGCTGGTGGTCGAATCGCTTTTGTAACTCTAGTTACTTTAGGTATTATTGCTACAATTTCGGCCATTATTAATTTTTCCACTCGGGCTCAAAAAATATTAAGGACTAATTCAATTTAAATTCGTCAGTTCTGAAATACAGTTATCCAAAAAATATCGTGCTAAAATACTATTAAGAACTATTTGTCTGGAGGAATTCATATGGGAAATAAACAAGTCGATGTAATTATCATCGGTGCTGGACCAGGTGGCTTAGCTGCCGCTTATCAGCTTGCCTCTACTAAGTCAGTTTTAGTAATTGAAAATGATTTATGGGGTGGAACCTGTCCCAACCGCGGATGTGATCCCAAAAAAATGTTGTACAGTGTTGTTCATACGAAACAACAGACAACCGATTTGGCTGCCGTTGGCTTGACTAGTGATTCCAAAATTGACTGGGAATCACTGATTGCCTTCAAGACTCGTTATACTGAAAAGGTTCCTTCAGGAACCCTTGCAGGACTTAAATCTACTAACATTCTCACTGAGCACGGTCAGGCTAAGTTTATTGATCAAAATACTGTGGAAGTTAACGAAACTATCTATCAAGCGGATAAAATAATTTTAGCAACTGGCTTACATCCAGTTATCCCACAGATGCCCGGATGTGAATTCATTCATACTAGCACAGACTTTTTAAGTATGCCTCACCTGCCAAAAAAGATCGCCTTTTTAGGTGGCGGATTCGTTGGTATTGAATTAGCTAATATCGCTGCTGAATCAGGATCAGAAGTTCACCTAATTCAACATAATGACCGAATTCTTAAAGCTTATCCGGCCGACTTAACTAAAAAGTTGATTACTTCAATGACTAACCATGGCGTTAATTTCCACTTTGATACTGAAATCAGTGGTATTCAAGAAAAGGCCGACGGTAACTATGAACTAATTGGTAACGATGACTTTAGTCTTGAAGTTGATGAAGTGTTCACATCAATGGGAAGACAACCTCAGTTAGACTCGTTGAATTTGGAAGTTACTGGCATTACCTTTGATAACCGAGGAATTCAGGTGAATGCGTTCATGGAAACCGCTAATCCCAATATTTATGCCATTGGTGATGTTGCCACTAAACCGGTTCCTAAGTTAACGCCTGTTGCATCATTTGAAGGTTCCTACGTTGCCAAACGAATTTTAAACTCAACTAATGAACCAATCAATTACCCTGCCATCCCACAAGTTGTCTATTCATCATTACAGCTTGCAACAACTGGAGTCTCCCTCAGCGATGCCCAGGAGAATCCTGACATGTATTTAGTGAAAACTGCTCAAACTGGTGAGTGGTATACCTTTAACCGCATTCAAGACCATGATGCAGTTGTGATCACTATTTTAGACAAAAAAACAGCACCATCGTCGGCGCGACAGTACTGTCGAAGATAGCTGATGAGATCATCAATTACCTTACATTTGAAATCAATCAGCATGCTGATAAGCAAGTAGCTGCTAGTCAGATTTTAGCTTATCCAACCCCTGCTTCGGATCTAACATATTATCTTTGATATGCTTGAAAGTCGTTCATGCCTCTTAACAATTCAGTTTGATTAAGATAGGCAATTGATCCGTCTTCAGAATCAACTTCGACTTCACCAGCATCATTAATAATTTTTAAAACATCCCCCACTGTGGCGGTATCCTTAATTTTTGGGACTGCTGCAGTGATTTTTTGGTTTCCGTTAAGTAGCCTAAGAGCTTAAGCTTGCTTAAATACACACCATAAATATCATAAGCCAACGAATTAGCAAACATCTGAGCCACAAAATCATTAGCGGGTGCCGTTACCACCTCACTAGGTGTTCCAACCTGTTCTAAATTACCAGACTGCATTACCGCAATTCGATCGCCTAATTCTAAAGCCTCATCCATATCATGGGTCACAAAACAATAGTACTATTAGTATTTTCGTGGATTTGCTTAACTAAACTACGTAGCTGTCGTCTTGCGATTGGGTCCAAAGCACTAAAGGGTTCATCCATCAAAATAAGTTGCGGATTTGCTGCAAACGCTCTAAGAATTCCAATTCGCTGCTGTTCACCACCAGATAACTCTTTAGGGTATTTTGATAAATACTGCTTGGGATCCATATCAACTTCCTGCAATAATTCTTCAGCCAATGATAAAGCTGTCTTGCTGGATTGCCCCCGCATTTCTGGAATTAGTGTGATATTTTGCTGAACCGTCATATTAGGAAATAATGCACTTCCCTGCAATACATAACCAATAGACATTCTTAATTCTCTCAAATTGTAATCCATGCTGTTTTTACCACGGAGCTTGATTAGTCCAGATGATGGATCAATCAGTCGATTAATCATTCGAAGGGTCGTTGTTTTCCCACTCCCTGAGGCACCGACTAGCACAAAGAACTCGCCCTCATTAACTTGAAAGGAAATATCATCAACACTCATTTGGTTATCGAATCGTTTACTAACATGATCAAACTCTAAAATTGGTTCTGCCATAATTATTTCCCTCCAATCAAGTGATGAGCAACCAAATAGTCTTTAGCAACAGCAGCAGCCGAACGCTTTTGAACGTTAACTTCATAATTCATTTGTTGCATATCAGATTCGCTAATTTGTCCTGCTAGTCTATCCAAAGCCTTAACAATTTTAGGATTTTTCCTAGCAAAACTATTCTTCATCAGTGGTGCTCCTTGGTAAATTGGGAATAAATTCCTATCATCCTTCAATACAATTAAATGATATTGACGAATTTGTGAGTCAGTCGAGTATCCATCAGCAATGTTAACTGCACCCTTATTAAGGGCTTCATAACGTAGATCTGGATCCATCGATTGATACTTTATATTTAACCCATATTTCTTCTGGATTCCCTTGTAGCCATCTTTGCGATCAATAAATTCCAAATCAAATCCAGCATGCAGTTTGCTACTAATCCGATTCAAGTCAGAAATCGTTTTTAGATGATACTTCTTAGCGAATGATTTTTCACTACTAACGCGTACGTATTGTTATACTTCATTGGTTTTAAAAACGTCATCTTAAACTGTGAATTCAAATCGTTCTTAGCGGTTTGATAGAGTTTCAATGCAGTCATTCCTTGCACTGAGTGATTATCCTTCACTAATCCTTGTAACACCGTCCCAGAAAATTCTGGATACATAGTAATTTGATCAGATTTTAACGCGCTAAACAAGAAACTAGTTTGTCCAAAATCAGGTTTTAACGTAACTTGAACATTTGGATTACTATCTTTAATCAAGTCTTGATACATATTAATTAGAATTTCTGGTTCTGATCCCATCTTGCCAGCAATTGTGATTTGTTGCTGGGGCTTTTGGAACCCTTGATAAGTCTCAAATCCTGCAAAGCCAATCACTATTACGCCTAATGATATTAGGAGAGTTCGTATCTTAACCCGCTGCAATAGCTGGATTAGGCCACTAAATATAACCGCAACCATAGCCGAAGCAATGGCACCAATCAAAATTAGTGAATTATTATTTCGACTAATTCCCAATAAAATGAACGTTCCTAAACCACCAGAACCAATCAAAGCAGCTAAGGTAGCGGTCCCAACAATCAGCACCATTGCCTGACGAACCCCAGTTAAAATCACTGGCATCGCGATTGGCAATTCAAATCTTCTTAACTTTTCCCAGCGTGTCATTCCAAACGCATCGGCTGCTTCTTCAAGCAAACTATCAATGGATGATAATCCAACATAAGTATTTTGAAAAATTGGAAAAATTGCATAAGTTACCAAAGCGATAATTGCGGGAACTTGACCAATCCCGACTAGTGGAATCAGTAATCCTAACAGAGCTAAAGAAGGAATAGTTTGTAAAATCCCTGCAATCTGATTTAATAATTCAGCTAACCGTTTATGCTTCTGAACTGAAATAGCCAATGGAACCGCGATAATAATGGCAATTAAAAGTGAAACTACTGACAACCAGATATGTTGACCAGTCGCTTGCCATAAATCATCTCGTCTCTCGGCTAATGTTGCTAACAAGGTACTCATCTCGTCACTCCTTACAAATAAAAAAAGCCAGAAAACTGGTCTTTTTTACTTAGTTAAACTTCACCAAGATTATTAAAGTATTCTACGCTAATGTCATCATCGTCAATAATCAACTTAGTTACACTACCATTAGCCGTAGCTTCGCCGATATCTAATTCCGGAGCATAGCGATCAACAATTGAACGAATGGTCATTCCATGGGATACGATTAAGATTTTATCATCATCATTAGTGTTTTCTCTGATTTTGTCAAAACCAAAATTCAGTCGCTCCCAAAACATTGCATTGTTTTCAGCATGATTATACAAATCTGCTCGGTGAATCAAATCCCGAGCCCGTTCCAAGCCAAAGTTTTAAGCACTTCACTTTCAGTGGTCTCTTGAACTTGGACCCCGACGAATTGCCACATTTGGCTTAAGTCGCTGCCTTCGAAGTACCCGTGAAATTGTTCTCGTAATTCAGGGTATTGATAACTAATAATATTCATATTATTAGGATTTTGCTTCAAGATTAGTCGAGCTGTGTCGATTGCTCTTCCTGAATCACTACTAAATGCAGCGTTAAATGGAATATCCTTTAGACGTTTACCAGCATTCTTCGCATCTTCGATTCCTTTATCAGTTAATGGTGAATCAATCCATCCTTGTACTCGGTTGTAATAGTTTAAATATGTTTGACCATGGCGAACCATATAAGCAGTTACAGTCATCTCAAATCATCCCCACTTTCTGAGTTTCTTATCTCAATTATAAACTAATTAATAATCAATGCATGTAGTTAGTCTGTGAACTAAAGCAAATATTCAGTTAGATCAATCAAAGTAAATTTTGTGAAATTTATTTACGTAAGTTCAGCCATGGCATTGCACACTTGGTTTAATAAGAATTATAATATAGTTAAGCGTTTTCATAAAGCTGATTATGATAAACAAGGAGATCAATATGACAGTTAAACAAGAAGCTTTTGGATCTTATCAAGGAACCCCTGTTATTAAATATACGATTACTAATAAAAATGACGTTTCAATCTCTGTTTTAACCTTAGGAGGTACCCTATACGAATTTCTCGTTCCTACGAATAACGGTGAAAAACATAATCTTATTCTGAGTTTTGAAACTGCTGAAACTTACTTAGATAATCCATTTTACTTATGTATGGCAGTCGGACGAACTGCTGGACGAATCACTAAGGGAGCTTATACATTAAACGGCAAGACTTTCCATCTTGATCAAAATGAAGGGGAAACTAACCTTCACGGTGGTAAACATGGTTTTTCTTCTTTTGTTTGGGATGGCTCAATTAATGATAATAAAGTCATCCTTACCAAGCATATTGACACTGTCGTTGACTCATTTCCTGGAAACTTAGATGCAACTATTGAATATTCATTAAGTGACGACAACGAGCTAAAGATTAAATATACTGCCAATAGTGATGCTGACACTATTTTTAACCCCACTCAACATATCTACTTTAACTTGGGTAATACTGATAACATTCTTAACCATACCTTACAAATCAACGCCGATCGCCACTTGGACTTAAACAAGGATGACAAAACCCCAAATGGCAAATTTTTGGACGTCAAGTCGACCGCGTTTGACTTTGAAGATACTCACAACTTAGGAGATTCAATTGAAAAGAAACGGGCCCAAACTGGTAGCGACTTTGACGATGTTTTCGTAATCAATGATCATCAAGCTAGTGAACCAATCGCAGTACTTACTGATCCTGAATCAAATCGAAAGGTTACCATTAAATCAGCTCGAAATGGTTTGGTCGCCTTCACCCCAGACGACTTAAGTTCCCTCACATTTAAGAATTATGGGATTGGCACCAAGTACATGGCCATTGCTCTTGAAGCTCAAAATTTACCAGATGCAATTAACCATGATGATTTTGGGGATATCTTATTGCCAGCCAATCAAGAACGAAGCTATGAAATTTCATACAAGGCTGAATTCTAACTCTCGCTATTGCAAATTAATTAATAATAGAAAGTCAGCGATTTTCCGAAATGGGAATCGCTGACTTTCTATTTTAACATTGATTAGTACGCTTCAAGCTGCACTTATACATGTTATTTCTGATATGCATAAACGTCCCTTACCATTGCAATTTCTTCATCGGCTGGAATCAAGAATACCTTAACCTTAGAATCAGTCGAACTTAAATCACCTGGTTCTTGCGCCTTATTTTTCTCTTCATCTAGCTCGACTCCAAACCAGCGAAGCTTCTTACATACTTCTGAACGGACCCATTCATCATGTTCACCAATTCCACCAGAGAACACGATTGCATCGACCCCATCTAATTCTGTGATATACGATGAAGCATACTTAATTACCCGATTCAAAAACATATCTAATGCTAATTTGGCCTGGGGATCAGAGGACTCTTCTAAGTCTCGCATATCTGAAGAAATGCCGGAAACCCCAAGCATTCCTGAACGTTCGTTAAACATTTCAATTACTTCGTCAGCTGAAGCGCCCATTCGTTTCATTAAATATGGAACCAATGCAGGATCGACATCTCCGGCTCTAGTCCCCATTAAAAGACCATTCATTGGCGTGTAACCCATTGAAGTGTCATAACACTTGCCGTCTCTTTCAGCAGCAACTGACGCTCCTGAGCCCAAATGAAGGGTCACTATGTCGGCCTGATTAGTCCCTAACATCTTCATCGCCTCTTGAGTGATGTAAGTGTGATTAATTCCATGTTCTCCATACCGCTGTATCCCAAATTTCTCAGTTAATTCGTGGGGAATACCATACTGACCATTCATGGCGGGCACATCATGGAAAAATGCACTATCAAAAACCGCATACTGAGTAGCCTCAGGTAAAATCGACGTCACAATATCAATATACTTGGCTTCACTTGGATTATGAATTGGGGCAATTTCTCCTAATTCAACAATTCGGCGTAAAGTTTTAGGCGTGATTTTAGTCACCTTATCAAAATCATTGGCCCCTGCAACAACTCGATGGGCAACTAATTTGATATCACCAAGGTGATCGATTACATTGAGATCCTTTAAACGGTTCAACATAATCCCGGCGGATCTTTCATAACTAATATTGTCTTGTTGATCTTTAAATACTTGACCATCACCATACTTAATTTTGACCTTTGAACCTGGCATATTCAATCTTTCGATTTCACCGGCCGCTAAGACATCCTCATTAGGCATTTCAAACAGTTTAAACTTCAACGATGAGCTTCCTGCATTAACAATCAATATTTTCATGGTCTTCTGATCCCCTTTAATATAGATTATGATATCTATATTAAACCATAAATTCGCTATAATGAAAAAACGCTTACATTGAACTTTTCAAAAGTTCAAAATCTAAACAATTTTTGATCAAAATTAAATTAACCCATAAAAAAACAGCATCTCATTAATGAGATGCTGTCGTTGATTTTAATTATTTTTCATGTCCATTGCGTGGCCACCAAAACCATTCCGCAATGATGAAACAACTTTACCAGTAAATGTGTCATCTTGTTCTGAGTAGTTACGAACAAACAATGAGTTAGCAATAACTGGAACTGGAACACCAAGTTTAAGGGCTTCTTGGATAGTCCATTTACCTTCACCAGATGAGTGCATAACACCAGTAATGTTATCCAAATTTGCATCCTTAGCAAAGGCTTCTTCAGCAAGTTCCATTAGCCATCCACGAATAACTGATCCGTGTGACCAAACTTTAGCAACTGCTTCATTATCGTATTCAAATTGACTGTTTTGAAGAACGTCATAACCTTCACCGATAGCTTCCATCATACCGTATTCGATACCATTGTGAACCATCTTAAGGTAATGACCTGAGCCTGGTTTACCAGTGTATAAGTAACCATCTTTTTGTGAGATTCCTTCAAATAAAGGTACTAAGTGATCAAAGGCTTCCTTACTTGGGCCACCAATCATGAAGTTACCACCGTTCAAGGCACCATCTTTACCACCTGAAGTACCACAATCGAAGAAGTTAATTCCTTTAGCAGCAGCGATTTCATTATGACGTAATGAATCTTCGTAGAATGAGTTACCACCATCAATTAAGTAGTCGCCAGATGAAAGTAGGCCAACTAATTCTTCAACAGTTGAGTCGGTTGGTTTACCAGCTGGAACCATGATCCAAACAGTTTTAGGAGCTTGTAATTTACTTACAAGATCTTCATTACTTGTAGCAGCAATTGCACCCGCTTCTTCAGCAAGTCGAACGTTTTCAGCGTTCAAATCAAATGCAACAACTTCATTTCCGTTACGAAGCATGTTCTTAACTAGGTTAAGACCCATTTTACCTAAACCAATCATACCAATTTGCATATTCTCTGTCTCCTGTTCTTAATAAAACATCATCTTTAAATACTTCCAAGTATGATTATATAATTTGAAAATAATTTTCACAAGGGAAAAGTGAAAAAAATTCAAAAAAACTTTTCATTTAAGACAAAAACGCCTATTTATAGGCGTTTTTCTTTCTTAATAAATATTTACAGGTGTTGACAGATTTTGAAATAAATTTACATTTTGTGTCGTCTAACCCTTACTAATTCAGTAATTACAACTAATACCAGAGTAGCAATCGATAATACTATACCTAATTTGAGGCCAGCAGCTTCATATTTAAAATGCAGTCGATTATTGCCTGGATGTAATTTAATTCCCATCAATCCATCGGCCACCTTAATAACCTTACCTGGTTTGCCGTTAACTTCAATATGCCAACCCATGTCAAACGGCATACTCATAAATAACGTTTGGTTATTTTGCGTAACATTAATATTACCCTTAAAATTGTCCCCTTGGTAGTTAATTTCTTTAGGCTTATCAAATTTCAAAGTGCTAATTGGTCTATTTACAACATCGCGGTTAAATGCCTGATTATCTAGACCCGCAAAGTCATTTTCTACTCCCGTTAATGAATTAGGTGATGTAATCTGTACACTAAATTTATGACCAGCTCGAATATTTCCTAACGGAATAACCTCTGTCCCTAAACCACTGTAGATTGGCGGAATCATTTGGCCATTTACTGAAATACTAACTCCACTTAGTCTTATTTTGGGGATATATAGATACTGTGACCCTGAAGTTTGAGCTTTAAGGATCAACTTATAATTATGAACGCCATCTTTATCAATACTATTTAATGACACTAATTTAGGAGCTTTAAAATATTGATACTCATTTCCCGCTTCAATTTGTACAACTCGATTTAGGTTTTTAAACACCATATTTTTCTCAAAGGTTAAATTTTGAATATCATCATTAACCATAAAACCAATAGGTGCAGCTTTCATATCGTGGTTAGCGGTAATTTGGTTATTGCCAATTGCCACAATGTTTCGTATGCCCAACAAGTGATTAGTAACTTCGGTTCCCCCAAGCATATCAATTCGTCGAATATTTCTTGTTGAAAAGCCGAGGCTCTCCAAAACATGGTGTGTTTGCGAATTTAACGTTGAGCTATACGAACTAATACCCCGATTTGAAAAATTAATGAATCATTGTAGCCAGAATATGGATTCACATATAAAGATCTAATTGGCTGATTAACAACTAAGGATCGATATACTCGACCATCAGCAATACTATTAGCATTATCACGTTTAATTATTCGCTCACTGTAAGTATATGCTTTAGCATAATCATTTTGATTAATAAAAGTTGCACCACCAGATGCTAATACGAAATTAATTCCCATTTCCAAAACAACCGTTAAACATAATAAATATTTTTTTATTCTTGATTGAGAAGGGATTCCCATCATTAACAGTGACGTAACTAAAATAAAGCCAAATCCAACTAGTAAATGCCAATTATTCACGGAATATTTAATATTATTAAAGCCAAAATTATGTAGTAGCTCACTAAATATATTGGCGCCTATATAACCAATTACTATGCTAATGCCAACATACTTAGTCGCTGTAAATACTACTTTACGATTTGTAAAAACATTCTTAGTATAGGCTTCAAAACCAAACATAATTATTAAGAAGCTGAGCATAAACACCATTCTAAATGGAAACCCAGCTGGCTGTTGCAGCATGTGCCAAATGGTATTAAATGGTAGGATCCACATACCTAAAATTACGGTAGTCAAAATAAAACCGGCTGCCCGTTTACTTTGTTTATTAATTTGTTTAGATAAAAAATAACCAATTAAGCCAATTATAAAAACTGTGCCACTAAAGAAACTAGGATCATGAAATAATCGATCATTAAAATTATTAGCCCCCACTCCCAAGTTAGTTAAGGCACTCGGTCCAAAACAAACAATGGGCAGGAAATTTTTAAGGGCAAAACTCCCCTTACCAGTGGTCATCATTGCAATCCCAGTTGGAATAAGCACTACCGCAGACAATCCGCCAGCTAACAGGGAATACCAACTAAATCTGCCAATTAATTGCTTTTTAGTGGCAATAAACTTACTAAACTTAATTCCATCAGGTTTTTCATTAATCAACAGATAGCCTAAATACATCACCATAAATATGCACATCATGTAACCCATATAATAATTAGTAACAATTGTATACGTCAGTGCCAATACATATAACCAGACCCGATTATTGCTAACCAACTTCTCCAGTCCGTATACAACAATTGGTAACATAATCAACGCATCGAGCCACATTAAATCATAGAAATACATAGCTGCAAAACCGCATAAACCATATGCAACTCCTGCAGCGATGGCCATTAAATCATATTTTTGATATTTCTTAGCCAAAAACACGCTCATTGAAAAATTAGCGAAGATTAATTTCAACCAAATAATCAGGTCGATTGCCATCGGTAACTGGGCATTTTTAAAGAACACGATTATCAAGTTGAACGGACTTAGTAAATAATAAGAATAAATTGGCACAACACTATCACCAATCGAAACCAAAAATGAATAACTTGAAAAATGTAGGTGTAATAATTGCCGACGCAATTCTGTAAAGAACTGCAGATATTGAGTAGATAAATCACTAATCATAAAATTCTTCGGCCCAAACGGACTAATTTGTAAAATTAAAAAAATTGTCGTTAAAACAACCATCGGAATAATGATTGCCATTAGATAAAATGTTTTCTTCTCACTTAATTTATTCGTTATCATCATAAAACTCTTTCTATTTTTTCAGTGCCTTTTTATTGTAACTGATAATTTTCGCGAACAATACTGCAAAATTGAATAATCTGTTAACTAAAATGGCCAACCTTATATTACATTATTAACTAATATTGAAACAATTGACTAATAAAACCCATAATTTACAAAATTTGTAACGAATTTTAAGAAATTCACCCTCATCAGTAACCATTTATCAACTTAATAAATCTTGGTTTATAAGTAATCCGCAACCTTTTTGCTAATCTGCAATCATTTTTAACAATTATGAAATGACCTTGATATTGTTTAGTAGCATTAATCTCATATAATACTCTTTGTATCTTTTAGAGGAGGATCACTTACATGACAATTAATTTTAAAAAAGTTGCTGGCCTATTTATGGGAGCAATAGCTGCCTTCACCTTGGGAACTACTGCATACGCTAGCAAAACTAAAATCGCAGATGTTTCTCAGTATCAAGGAAACATTAACTGGAGCAAAGCTTCAAAAGAACTAAAGATGGCAATTATCCGAGTTCAACACGGAGATAACGGTGACGCTGACTTTAGTATTGATACTAAAAAAGATGTAAATGCTGCTGGAGCATATAAATATAAGGTTCCATTTGGCCAATATGGATACGCTGAATTCAGTAGCGTTGCCGATGCTAAGAAAGAAGCTCGTGACTTCTATAAACGAAGCAGCAAAAATGCTCGCTTCTATGTTTTAGATAACGAGCATCGTAAAGGCAAAGGCAGTGAACAAAGCTATGTTAACGCTTGGTTATCAACGATGCGTTCACTAACCAATAAACCATTAGTTTATTATTCATACCAAAACTATGTAAATACTTATAAAATTAACTATTCAAAATTCGATGGCTCATGGATTGCTAACTACTCTACTAAGCCAAATGTTAAGGCCGATTTATGGCAATATACATCAACTGGTCGCGTAAGTGGAATCACTGGTAACGTTGATTTAAGCAGGGTTTTAACCAGTAAAGTTGCTAATTGGTACAGCACGTCTAGTGCCCATGTAACTCCTAGTTACTTCACTAACTTGCCTACTAGTAAAAAAATTACCACTACCAAAGCTATTTACCAGTACTCAGATAAAAACTTCAAAAATCGCATTAAAAAAGTCGCTGCTGGTACTAGTCTATCAGTAACTAACGTTGTTAAATCAGACGGTAATGCTTATAGATTCCAACTAGCAAATGGAAACTACATTACTGCCAATAAATCTTACGTTCATTAATTAACCGTCAAAAAGGAGAATTCAATATCGTTTCCAACAACAATATTATCAAAAACGTCGTTAAATCACTATTGTTCATCGCAACTATTGCAATGATGCTCGTAGCAATCAATCCATCATCAGAAACTGCTTCTGCTAAGAGCAACACATCATATGATTCAGTACTTAAAACTGCTAAGAAGCATCTAGGTGCTCGATATGTTTGGGGGGCTACTGGACCCACTCATTTTGATTGTTCAGGGTTTACGAAATACGTTTATAAAAAATCAATTAAGAAAACCATTCCGCGAACTGCTCAACAACAATATAACCATACTAAAAAAGTATCTAAGTCAAACATAAAAAAAGGCGACCTAGTATACTTTGGTGGTAGTAAACATAGTATCTCACACGTTGGTATGTATATTGGTAACGGTAAAATGATTGACTCCCAAAACCGAGGAGTCATTGTTGAACGAGTTTACTCACCATGGTGGCATGTCGTTGGTTTTTCAAGACCTGCTAACTTAACGTATTAATATCCAAAATCCCCTGTTAATTAAAGTCATAACTTTAAATTAACAGGGGATTTTTTATTTTCAGATAACTTATCGTTTCTTAAATTCTGTATATATCCACTGAATTTCTGAAACGTCTGTAACTTTTATTCTATTAACAGGATCATCTGGTTGAAGACCGTCGACGTGAATAGCCAACCGCTAACCTCAGCTGAATCAGTCAAGTTATCAATACTATTTACGTATAAGTTATTATTTCCAGATTGGTAGAAAAAATCAATTCCCTTATCTTGGAAATATTTCTTTGATACCTCAAAAACGGTGCTACTTTCATCCCAATCAATAGTATGCGGAATAGTAAACATTCTCTCGGTACCTTTATATTGATCTCGAAATTTTGATGGCGTAGTTTTTAGCCATTTTTTTAAATGTCTTAGTAAAATAACTTGTTTGTGAAAAGCCCACGGAAAGCGCAATAGAGCTAACCGGTTGATTAGTTAAGGCAAGTTTCTCCTTCGCCTTAGCCACTTTTAAATGATTAACATAATCGATAAACGTAATGTGTAAATCCTTTTTGAAAAGTCGACTTAAATATGAGGGAGATAGGTAAACTTTATCAGCAAGATCATTTAAAGAAAATGACTTGTTAATATTTTTCAAAATATAATCAATTGCTTTTTTTAGACTTTTAGATGCTTCAGAAGATGCTGTAACCTGCTTATCTACTTGTTCTTCAACTACGTTGCTATATCTAAAAGAAAGTTTTAACAAAATACTAAGATAGTTAATTTGACCAAATTGTTCATTACTCAACGCATCAAGCACAACTTGTTTCCCTGATCCCTCTTCATCGAAAACCTGAGTAAATATATTATTCAAGTATTCTTTAGAAAGTTTAACTCGTTGTTGGGATACATTATCGCAATTGCACAAAACGAATCCCAATAATTTTGAATCTAAAATGATTGGAAAAATTGTATACTTAACAATCTTATTAACATCTAGCTCACTTTGAATAATTTTATCATCTGAATAAACATTATTATTATGAACCAAAACCCCCGTTAAGCTATAAAACAGCGCATCAATTTGTGTAATATCTGAGAATGACTGAAGGTATGAACCCAAACTCGAATACTCTGTCAAAGATGGCGCATTAATTGTTTGATCTGTCACAAGCAGTATCCCCCTGAAGGCCGTTTTTTCTGAAAGCCCTTTCTAAATATCATTATATCTTAAAGTAGCTAATCTTCAACACAAAGTAGTACAAATTTCAAAGTTTAATTGTATTTTCTTTAACAAAAATACCACTTTATCGCTTAATAACGGCAACTATAATTAATTATTAACAATAAAATGTTTTATTTTATTCGTATCAAAGTAAAACAATTTATTAAAATGTATAATTCTAAGTTTCATTTTTTATAAGATAACTCTTCACATAATATTAAAATCATTCCTGAAAATAATTTTTGGAGGCTTAATTAAACATGTTATACTTTACACAAAGTATATACAATGCTAGGAGGCGTGTTTTTGAAAAAAGCAATGTTGATTGGCGCTATTGGCTGTGGAAAGACCACGTTAATCCAGGCGTTACATCATATCCAGATAAATTATAATAAAACTCAAGCATTAGATTTTTATGATGACATAATTGACACTCCAGGAGAATATGTTGAACATCGTCGACTTTACTCTACTTTAATTACGACTTCTGCAGAAGCTTCCATTATTTTTCTCTTACAAAGTTCGATAGATAAACGAGCAATTTTTCCACCTGGATTTACTACGATGTTTTCAGCTGATGTAGTTGGAATAATCACTAAAGTCGACGAAGCATCAGAATCTGATATCGAATATGCCCGTAGTCGCCTTTTAGAAACTGGTATTAATCATATTATCGAAGTGTCTTCAGTAACGAACCAAAATGTTGATCAAGTAAGAAAATTAATCGATTCGCATAACGGTTAAAACTCCTAGTTACAATTTAACGTAACTTATTTACGTACTATCGCTGATTAGGAGCGATATGAATGATCATCATAGGAGATTAAGCCAATGACAAAGAAATATATACTATCCTTAGATATCGGAACTAGCCGTGTTACTGCCCATATTTTTGATCACAATGGTGATAATGTGGCTTCCACAACCAAAGAAATCAGCCATTACTCCGTCCAACCCGGTTGGTTTGAACAAGATCCGCAGGAAATATGGGAAAAACTAATTTCATGTGTCACTAATATTCTGATTTTAGGCCAAATTAAACCTGCAGAAATCGCCAGCATTGGGATAACCAATCAGCGGGAAACGACAATCCTTTGGAATAAGATTACTGGTAATCCAATTCATAATGCCTTAATGTGGGAATCACGCCAAAGTGAATTCATTTCAAATAAATTAATTGACGATGGATACTCAAATTTTATTCATGAACGGACCGGGCTATTTATTGATCCATATTTTTCAGCAACTAAAATCGTGTGGTTATTAAATCATGATCCTGAATTGGGTCAAAAGTTATATAAAGGTGATTTATTATTTGGAACTCTCGACTCTTGGATTGTTTGGAAACTAACTTCTGGAAAGACCCACGTCACTGATTACACAAATGCATCACGAACGATGCTATTCAACATTAATACTCTTGAATGGGATAAAGATATTTTGAAATTACTAAAAATTCCTGAAAAGATGTTACCTGAAGTTCATTCGAACTCGGAAATCTATGCTTACACTGATCAGGATGTTTTCTTTGGTGCTAAAATTCCAATCGCCGGCATTGCTGGTGACCAACAGGCAGCTATGATTGGTCAATTAGCACTGGATAAAGGGAATATCTCCGGAACATATGGTACCGGAGCGTTTATCATGCTAAATACAGGACAAACCATAAAAAGATCGGAGAAACGGCTCATTACAACGATCGCATACGGCATAGATGGCACTGTTTCATATGCTGTTGAAGGAAGTATCTTTGTTGCTGGATCAGCTATCCAGTGGCTTAAAAACGGTTTGAAACTAATTAATTCCACAAGTGAAGCTGGTAAATTAGCAATGATGTCGACCGACAACCAAGAAATGTATGTAGTGCCTGCATTCACCGGACTCAGTGCTCCTTACTGGGATTCAGCAGCTAAGGCTGCATCTTTCGGCATGACACAGGAAACCACAAATTACGATTTTATTAGAGCGACGCTTGAATCGGTTGCTTACCAAACCACAGATGTTGTTAATCTAATGAATTCAGAAACTAGTATTAATATTAATCAGATGATGATAAATGGTGAATTTCGCGTATTGATTATCTCGACCAATTCCAGGCCGATATTCTTAACCTTAATTTACGAAGATCACAAGTTTCGGATGCTGATGCATTAGGAGTCGCCTTTCTCGCTGGTTTGGCTGTCGGATTTTGGCAAGACTTTGACGAGATTAGGGAATTAGTTCACCCTGATACAGAATTTTATCCAAATATCGATGATGAAAAACGCCAACTGCTTTATGATGGCTGGAAAGATGCCGTCTGGGCAACTCAAGAATTTTCGAAACATCATTCTCATAATTTTAATTCGTAATATAAAAGAGCGTTCCTGTCATTCGATGACAAGGACGCTCTTTTTAGTTAATAAAAATTAATTAATTGCAACTTCTAATAAACTAGCAATAATTGCACCAACAATTGGCCCAACCATTGGTACCCATGCATATCCCCAATTTGATCTTCCCTTGTTAGGAACTGGGAGAATTGTATAAGCCAGTCTAGGAGACCAATCACGAGCTGGATTCAAAGCAAATCCCGTTGTTGTTCCTAGAGCACTACCTATAACTAAAATTAATGTTCCGACAATAAATGGCTTTAAACCTTCTGTGAAATCACCTAAGTTAAGTAAGATGAACACAAAAGCAAATGTCGCAATTACTTCAGACATAAAATTCCAAAATGGAGAACTAATTGCTGGAACCGTGGCAAAAATTCCAACTTGGTTTCCCTCTTCTTCAGTCTTAGTTGCTTTGAAATGTGGGTAGTAATGAATAATAACAATTGCTGCCCCAACAAACGCTCCTAAGAATTGACCAAGTAGATAAGGAACTACTAAACTCCACTTGAATAATCCCGCAGCAGCAAACCCAATAGTAACCGCTGGGTTCAAATGACCATCAGAACCAAGCATAGCTGCAACGTAAACCCCCATTGTTACTGCAAGGCCCCAAGAAACACTGACAAATAACCAATCTGATCCTTTACCATAAGTCTTCTTTAGGTTAACACCTGCTCCTGTACCTGTTCCTAAAATGATAAGAATCATTGTTCCAAAAACTCACCGATAAATCCATTCATAATATTCACCACTTTTTCTATATTATTTAGTTGTGTTCCAAAAAATTATTTCTAATCTTTATAATTACTGAATTATCTAAGCCAACCTCATTAAAAATAAATTCTGACAGTCCCCCGTACACTTCATTAATAATGGAAGTTGCCTGTTCTAAGTAGTCATCATTGACAACAATTAAGTCGCTGATTGATTTTACAAAATCCCGACCCAATTTCATCTTTTTTGCTTCATCAAGTCGCCATTGAATTCTCTTTTCGGATGCATCATTTGATTCTAGATAATTCAATTTAATATCAGTTTGATTAACTCCAAGAATCGACAGCAATAAATATGTACATATTCCTGTACGATCTTTTCCTGCAGAGCAATGAAATAAAATGCCATTATCTTGTTGTCCAAACTCAGCCACTGCATAAAAGAACTCTCGAAATGCGTTAATCGCATGTGGATCGGTAACGAATTTACGATAAGATCTCATCATTCGTTCATAACCATACTGGTTATCATTTGCATAAGCTCGATTGATTTCAGCCAAAGACTTGGTACTACTAGTTGTGTCATCATCAAATAGTGGAATATTCAAATAGTTTATTGATGACGACAGCCGATCAGGATATTGGGAAATTTCTGACGATGATCTCAAATCAATCACTGTTTTTATCCCATAATCCTCAATCATCTTGACCCCACCATCAGAAATATCCGTTAGGTATCCACCCCGCAATAACTTATGAGCTTTCACCGTTTTATTATCGTTAGCTTTTAATCCTCCTAAATCTCTGAGGTTAAAAGTTCCCGGAATTTCTAAAATGCTATCGGTCATGATCAATCTCCTACCTTTTTCAGCCAATCAGGATCATTGATAAGCGCCATTCCAACGGCTAAGAAGTCCGCTTTATGACCTGCTTCAATAATGTCCTGCTTGGTTTTTATCCCACCAGCAACAACTATTTGACACTTGACAAACTTTTCAAAAATACTGACAATCGACATTTCCGTATCCACAGTTTGAGGTATCTGCGCGTAATTACTAATCGATAAACTTAAGTAATCAATTCCCAGTTTATCCAAAACAATTGCTAATGAGACTGTCTCGTCTAGTGTCATTCCACCATCTTCAATTTCCTCGGGAGACAATCGATAGCCCACGATAAAATTACTTGATAGTTTTTTGGCATGTTCAATAACTTTCGTTACTAATAAAGTGACAAAAGTTAGTCTACGATACAAATTACCACCAAACATATCAGTTCTCTGATTTGATTGTGGTGATACAAATTGCTGTAATAAAAACGTATTTGCCCCGTGAAGTTCTATGCCATCAAAACCTGCGGCATAAGCTCTATCAACTGCATCAGTAAATTCCTGAATCACCTGATAAACATCACCCTTAGTCATTTCTCTTGGGATAGGAAAATCCCCGTGTTTAGCCTTAACTGCACTTGGCGCTATCACGGGTAATCCTCCGTTAGTATTACTATTTGTCATTCTTCCAGCGTGAACCAGTTGAATGAAAGCCCTGCTTCCATTCTGATGAATCGCATCAGATAAGTATCTTAACTGGTTAACATCACTGTCTTTACAGATACTTACTGAGTTGGTTGATGTCTTGCCAGTTTGAGACACATAAGCCGAACCAACCACATCAACTCCAACATCCTTTGATCGACTTGAGTGAAACATAAGATCATTTTGACTTACCGTGCCATCAATCGATGATTTATTGATGTCAAGTGGCGAAAGAAAGATATTATTTCTGACTGAAAGCTTACCATTAATTTTGAGTTGTTTTCGAACAATACTATTTAACATATTATCCCTCTCAAGTTCTGGTAATATTGGCTGTGTCGAATCCCAAAAGATCATGTAAAGTATCTAATACTTTTCTTAAAGCAATCTCCACTTCAGAGACATCTCCAACCACAACGACGGAACCACTAAACCGGTCAATGAAGCCTAATGTAACGTTACCTGCTTTGGTAGCTACGTCACCGGCAATAATTGATGCCTCACTAGGAGTAATTGTTAGAATTCCAATTGCATTTTTAGGTGACTGGATTCCCAACTTGTCATAGATATCCATTGTCGGATTGGCAACAATATGTGCCATCGTAACTTGTTTTCCTGGAACATATTCTTGAATTGTTCTTTCGATATCTCTAGCCAATTTTCTACTCCTTTCAGAGTTTAGCAACGCTAACTACATCTCTAGCAATTACAATTTCTTCGTCAGTTGGGATAACGGCTACTTTAACTTTACTGTTTGCCGTTTCAATTGACGTTTCATTGTTAGCATTCTTTTGCTCATCAATTTCAACACCCAAATAACTAAGCTTTGAACAAACCATTGAACGAATCATACTGTCATGTTCACCAATTCCGGCAGTGAATACTAATGTATCAAGACCATTTAAATCTGTTACATAAGAACCGATATAGTGTTGAATTTGGTGGACAAACATTGATAATGCCAATTCTGCTCGCTTATTACCATTTTTAGCCGCATCTTCCACTTCTCGAATATCATTTGATACTCCAGAAATTCCTAGAATTCCCGATTCCCGATTCAGAACTCGTCTGACGTCTTCAGAATCTAATTTGAATTTCTCTTCAATGAATGGAATTATTTCAGGATCAATATCACCTGATCTACTTCCCATCATTAAACCAGCAAGCGGTGTGAATCCCATTGAAGTATTCACAGATTTTCCATCCTTCAAAGCACACAAGCTACTACCATTACCCAAATGACAAGAAATTACTCGATGTGTTTGTTCGCTACCGAACAATTCCCGTGACTTTTCACTAATATACTGATGCGAAGGTCCGTGGAATCCGTATCTTCTGATGCCGTCATTCTTATAATAATCATATGGCAATGCATACATATATGCTTCTTCAGGCATCGTCTTGTGGAATGAAGTATCAAAGACTGCAACTTGAGTCGCATTAGGTAACGCCTTTTCAAATTCAACGATTCCCTCAAGGTTAACCGGATTATGCAAGGTGAAAGAACGCTAAGATCCTTAATCGTCTTTTTCACATCGTCATCAACCACTACAGAATGAGTATATACAGGACCACCATGAGAAATCCGGTGACCAACACCAGCAATTTCATTCTTTGATTGAATAACCCCACTGTTTAAAAGGATGGCAATCACTTCAGAGATTGCGGTGCGATGATCTAAGATAGATTCAACTTTTTTGCTGGACTTATCATTGATTGTATATGAAACTTGAGCATCATCGTTTCCAATTCGGTCAACTTGACCACCTGCTAGAACCACTTCTTCAGGCATATCGTATAGTTTGAATTTTATAGAAGAGCTACCTGAGTTTATTGATAAAACTTTTTTTGACATAGTTAGCACCCCAGTATTATTTGATAATTTGTTTATAAATTGAAATCAGATCATCATCAGTAGGAACTACTGGATTACCTGGAAAGGTACCATCTTGTCTTGCGTCTCTCACAATTTTGGCAGTCATTTTAACTGCAGTAGCTTGATCGATTCCAAAGGCATCTAAAGTAGCAGGACAATGCATTTGACGCATCATTGTTTGAATTTGAGAAATCAAATGACGAACGGCCACTTTATCTCCCATCCCACTTGATGCCAAGCCGGCCTTTCTAGTAGCCTCTGCGTACTTTCTAAGAGCAGTATCGCTCTTAGAAGCGTTGTAGCTAACTACGTATGGTAACAACATTGCATTTGCCAATCCATGTGGAATATGGAAAGCGGCACCTAATTGGTGAGCAATTGAATGATTGATTCCCAATCCAGCAGTGTTAAAGGCAATTCCTGCTGCACAAGAAGCTTCATGAACAATCTTTCTTGAATCAATGTCATTACCATCGTTATAACAATCAACTAAATGATGAACAATGGTATCAACACCCTTTCAGCAAGCGCATCGGTCATTAGGTTAGCGTCTTTGCAACCAATGATTCAAGTGAGTGAGTTAACACATCAAGTCCTGAATATGCAGTGACACTCTTTGGCGCACTAGTGACTAACTTAGGGTCAAGCAATGCGTAATCTGGAGTCAGGTGGTCATCCATAATTGGAAATTTTCTTTGGGTTTCTGCATCTGAGATAACGCTGGTATTAGTTACTTCTGAACCAGTTCCACTAGTTGTTGGAATGGCAGTGAAGAACTTAATATTTTGCTTGAGAATTTTTTCACCGAAGAAGCGGATTGCTTTCCCAGTATCAATGGCAGAACCGCCACCGATGCCGATAACGACAGTTGGCTTCACGTTAATATATTTTTTAACTCCCTTGATAATGTTTGCCAAAGGAGGATCAGGTTTAACGTCTGAAAAAATACTTAATTTATTAGTGTTATTAATATGACCAGTAATTTCCTTAAGTGTTTCAGTATTAGGAAGGAATGAGTCACAGACCATAAACACCGTTTCATTTGAAATGTTGTTTAATTCGTCGAGGCTATCTATTCCAGAAAAAATCTTGGTTGGAATTGAAATTGTTTCCATAAATTTATGCCTCCCATGAACGAAGTGAAAATGCCTCAGGTGAGTTTAGACGGCGACGTCTTGTAAATGATTTTGCAGTGGTTGTACCTTCACCAGTTGGCGTTGCAATTGTAAGTGCAGAAGCACCTGAGTGAGCACCATTAGCAGCAACCCCAGTACCAGCATATGTTGGGCCATTAACAACAAAAATTGATGTATTCATTCTGTGAGCAGCCTTATTGATATGTGGTAAGTTTTCTGAATGGATTGAAGCAGTATGGTGTAGTCCACCTTCAACTTCAACTGCAGTTGCCAATACGGCATCAAAGTTAGGACATGATACGATTGGCAAAATTGGCATCAACATTTCAGTAGTTACTAATGGATGATCTTTGCTGGTTTCAACGATGATCAATTTTGGCTTGCCAGTGTAACTAATACCAGCTTCGTCCAAGATAAATGTGGCATCTTTTCCAACAAACTTACGATCCGGAGCTCCCTTAGGACCAATGGCCATTTGTGCTAATTTATCAGCATCTGAAGAATTAGTTAACAAGAATGCGCCTTCATTTTGCATGTCACGAATAAGTTCATCTTTAACACTTGATTCAACAACGACTTCTTTTTCAGCAGTACATAGAATATTGTTATCAAATGCAGCGGATTCGACAATGTTATGTGCAGCTAATTCGATATTAGCAGTTGCATCAACCATTGCAGGTGGGTTACCAGCACCAGCACCAATAGCTTTCTTACCACTAATTAATGCTTGGTGAACAACTGCAGGGCCACCAGTAATTGAAAGCATTGCGATATCTGGATGGGCCATCATTTCTTGAACAGATTCAATTGAAGGTTCTTCAATTGAAACGACAACATCGGTCATACCAGTTGCTTTATATACAAATTCGTTTAACTTTTCAATCGTCCAGCGAGTAATGTTCTTTGCACCTGGATGGGCACCAAAGTACACGGTATTTCCACCAGCAATCATTGCAATCCCGTTAGCGATTACAGTTTCTGAAGGGTTAGTACTTGGACCAACGGCACCAATAACACCAAATGGTGCGTATTCGTACATGACTAGTCCGCCATCACCGGTTTCAGCTTCTGGTTGAAGAATTTCTGTTCCTGGTGTGTTGTAAAGCGCGTTGTTAAGTTTAGCAACCTTTGCTTCTACTGTCCCCATACCAGTTTCTTCTTTAATATCCTTTGCCATCTTATCGATATATGGTCGGAATCCGTCTTTAATTGCATCGATAATTTTTCGCGAAATGCAAGGGGCTTATCCACTAAGATTTCTTGCGTGTGCTTAGCAGCAGCAACCGCTTCATCAACTGTCTTATAGATTCCACGGTTAACGTTATTTACACTACCAGAATTGCTGTTATTGTTGCTTTGAGCGACTGTTGATAATTCTTCGCTCAAAATCTTTCGAATTTGCTCTTCTAATTGATCCATATTAACTAATCTCCTTCATAAATGATGCAACTGTTGCTTCACAAATTGCTTGATCTTCTTCAATTAGTCCACCACTAACACCAATGGCACCAATGATTCTGCCATTAACAGTTAATGGAATTCCACCAGGGAATGAAACTAATTTTCCGTCTAACATTGTTTCCATTTGATACAACGGAGCGCCTGGTTGGATATCTTTACTGATTTCCTTAGTTGGTTCCTTCATTGAGATGGCTGACCATGCCTTTTTAGGTGCCAATTCACTACTTACAAGGTTGGCATTAGGCATATGGTATAGCATTCTTTCAACGCGGCCAGCATCCATGAAGCAGAAAGTAACTCCGACTTTTAATTCATCGGCTTTGGCAATCCCATCATCGATGGCTTTTTCCATCTTATGTTTATCGAAAATTCCATCTGTACTGCTGGTACCTGCAAGAATTCCCTTAACAATTTCTCCAATGTGTTCTTCGTTCATATTATTACTCCTTAACGTCTCGTTTATATCGTTCGACTACCTTATCAATTACAGTTTCGATATAGTCCTCATGATCTTCTGATCTAGCCATAATATAGAAAAATCCGACATTCTGTTGACGTATTTTTCTAGTACTGGTCTAATTGTTTCTTCCTTAGCAAATCTAACTAATTGACGTTCCGCTCTTCGACACACCGTTCTACAGATATGAAGTTGAGCTCCAGCCATACTAGCGCCGGGCAAAATAAAGCTCGTTACCTTAGGAAGTTCATCAGTATATTTATCTATAATTGATTCAAGATAATTTACATCATCTTCAGTGATAATTACGCTATTAGCAATAAACTTGTCAGTATCCTCAGTAGCGATTTCTCCCTGAAGAAAGAACATTTTATATTCAATTTTTTGTAAAATCTCTTTATTTTCTTTAGATACACACATTTTATCTGCCAAACTAACATTAGCGTTCAGCTCATCAAATAATCCATATGTTTCTACTCTTAAGGAGTCTTTACCAATACGCTGTCCATCGTAGAGACTAGTATTACCCTTGTCTCCACCTTTTGTATAAATTGCCAAAAACGATCATCCCCTATTGCTTATCAAACTGGTCAATAATTCCAACAATTGCACAATCAACAACATCTCGGACACTCGTCTCAGTATGGTTTGCTAATCGTGCACCAGCACCCCGGACAATCAATACGTATTCACCAACTCCAGCCCCAACTGAGTCTGCAGCTACTTCTTCAGCACGTGATGGATTACCTTTAGAATCGACCGGTTGAACTATCATCAATTTTCTACCAATTAACGATTTGTCCTTCTGAGTAGAAACTACGCTTCCCACTACTTTGCCATATACACTCTTCATCATTCCTCACTTGTAGTTGAATATCCTTATAGCTAACGATATCTTCCGCGTCAGATGTTAATTTTTGTTTGTTTGTTAGTACTATGATTGACTTATCAGGCTTACTAGCAATATCTCCTCGCGTGATGTGTGAACCATCAACAACATACATTGGTCGAATCGCATCAACTACGAATAAACATGGCCAATCCCGAATCATCCTCAGGGGAATGAATTTGGAAATCTGAGTTGAGACCTCAAACCTAAAGTTAATGTCATACTCAAAGCCCTTAGCTATCCACCGAACCCAGTCATCTTCAAATTAATCTTGAACATGTCTACAATTAGCTCTAGTGGTGTAGTCATAATATCGACATTAGCATTATCAATAAATACTTTTCGCTAGGGACACTCTGGGAGTAAGTTAGTTCGATAGATTGTGCTTGACGAAGATTTAGTTTTTCCTTAACTTCGCAACAAGTTCATCCACAGAACCTTCCCCCTTGCTAGTTAATTATTTTTTGTTAACCATAATTTTTCCGACAGTATTTGGACCAACATTAGCTGCACTTGCTTCATCGGTATCGATGTGCATTTCTAATAGGAAGTCTTCCCGTGGACGGGCAATAACATCATCAAAAATTGTCTTTCGATCTTTACTGTCAATTTCAACAGAAACAGTATCGCCAAGCTTAACTCCTAAACGTTGTGCATCGTCTAAACTCATGTGAATATGACGTTTAGCAACAATTACACCTTGGACGGTAACTTCACCATCTGGAGTAACTAACTTAACGCTTGGCGCACCATCAAGGTGCCCGGACAATCTAATTGGAGCATCAATTCCTAAGGTGTATGTTTCAGACTTAGCAATTTCAACTTGTGAATGACTACGGTTAGGCCCAAGAATTCTGACGTGTTTAACCGTCCCCTTAGGACCAACAATGTCAGCAAATTGATTAGATGCAAATTCGTTATGTTGATATAGTGGTTTGAACACCGTCATTTTTTGTCCTGGAAATAGCGTATTGAAATCTTCATCAGTTAAATGAATATGATGATTTGAAACGCCAATTCTGACGGTATTAGACTGTGTTTCTTCAATGATAATTTTCCTAATTATCTGTCTTAATTCTTCTTCATTCATAGTCAATTAATACCTTCGTTATCTTATTTTGTTGGTAAAATGTTTTCAACTTCTGCGTGTGGACGAGGAATTACGTATGATGTAATAACCTCACCAATGTTTTCGGCTGCAGATACACCAGCATCAACGGCTGCTTTAACGGCACCAACATCACCACGTACCATGATAGTAACTAACCCACTACCAATTTTTTCTTGGCCAACCATTTCAACGTTAGCAGCCTTAACCATTGCATCAGCTGCTTCAATAGATGCAACAAGTCCTTTAGTTTCAATCATTCCTAATGCGTTATTCATAATAAATTCCTCCATTTATTGGGTCTTTATTTTTTCTTGTTATTTTTTTTACTACTTTTTGAACTTTTGGTACTCTTTGATTTCTTAGTATCCTTAAGTTCATTTTCCGTACTATTAGTATTCACGTCTGAAGTGTTTAAATTGTTATCCTTAACTTCTTCAGGCTTGGCTTCCTCTGTTGGAGTCTGTTTATCAAATCCTTTAATTGCATCTGATACTGATAATTCATCAACCCCATCAGCTGGATTTGCAATCACTGTTGATGATACATAACAGCTACCTACAGCATCCTTAGCCGTGTCGATTGCAACAGAAACTGCTGCAACATCACCAGTCACACAAATTGTAACCCAGCCAGCTCCCTTAGTATTTTCTACTGAAGAAAGCTCAACATCAGCTGTTTTTAACATTTTATCTGCCGCAACAATCGCTGTTGAAAGACCAGTTACTTCAAGATATCCTAATGATTTCAAACAAGGTTCCTCCCTTCAATTTTTTAAAAGGTGTCCCTTTAACTAACCTAGCTGCGTTGGCTCCAAGTGATCTCAACATTTGTTGATTGCTGCGATCAATCACAAACAACGGTTCGCGCTCCTTCAAATTCTTATGATGTAAAACAACCATATCTTGGTCAAACGCGATTCCAACAGCAAGTTTAGAACTCAATGCTGCTTTATGGGCTCTGATAAACGTGTCACCATCAGCAATCGATTGAATTGAAACCGGAATTTCCTCTTCTTCAATTCCATTGAATAGCTCATCTAGGCCACTAAGTGATTTATCTGCTTCAGAAACCGCTAATACGATTGACGGAATTTTTTCATTTTCTTCAATCACTAGCCATTCCTTCTTTCATTTGCATAAGATAAAATCAACCCAGTTGCTACAGCATTTCGTGGTCCTTCGATTGATCTCACGTTTCCTCGACCAGCAACAAGGTTATAGTGTGAAAGTTCATCCGTTACAAATTGTGGTATTTCAAAGTCCAATGCTGAGCCACCAACAATCACCACAAATGGAATATCTCGAATATTCCCAGTTGGACTAACATGTTGTAGTGCCCGCCTAGCATTTTGAACGAATACTCGCTTCTTAGCACTCTGGCGAATTAATTTAACCTGTTCGATGCTAAGATTTCCTGGAATTGGTGAATATCCATCAGGCTTAATAACCACAGTCTTAGCAAAAATATCTGCTGGTAACGGCTTGTCGAAGAACTGAACCGTACCATCTTCATGACGAATCTGGAATAGGTTCTCAACTTTGGCCAATGGATATCTCTTAATTTCTTCTGCTAGATAAATATCATCGATTCCCAACTCTGAATTAATAATCATCGTGACCATATCACCAGCACCTGCTAAATGAATGGCAACAATCTGGTTTTCTTTATTGATAATTGATGCATCAGTTGATCCAGCACCTAAATCAAGAATTGCAATTGGTTTGCTTGTTCCAGGAGTTGTCAATGCCCCTAAAATAGCAGCTTCCGCCTCGGCACCACCAATTTCAACATCAATGCCAAGATCGTCTTTAATTAAATCAGCAATTCTTTGCATTTGCAGATGATCTGACTTAACCATTGCAGCAATTCCAACGGCTTGTTCAGTCGAGAATTCTCCCGCAAGACCACCTTGGACCTTGACGGGAACGGATGTATCCACTGCAAGTAAATCTTGGATAGCAATATCTTTATTTTCCTTACCAGTAAGTTCCGCCATTGTTTGACGAACCTTTTCCAACATTCCACCAACGTTTGTTCCTGATTCACCGGTAATATCAGCAATTGATGAGAAATTATTAACTTTATTCATAATTGCGTCTGCACCACCAGCAACATCAGCAGTTTCAGTACCACCATCGCCTTGAATTGTAATCTTTCCTGCAGGGATAGTTCTTGCTTTAACATCCCCTTCGGGAGTCTTGATTACAACTGCAGAACGGTTACCAATCAACGCTCTTGAAACTGGCACAATGTTTTTGGTTTCATCGGAAGTAAGGCCAAACAACGTCGCAATCCCATATGGGTTTGAAAGTTGTGAAATAACCTTACCTTTATCAGCAACTTCAACCGCTGCCAACATTCCAAGTGGGACTTTTTCAATTAGGGAAACCTCATCAACAATCGGAATCTTTTTGTCCAATCGATTGCTAACCAAAACACCATCATCATTTTGTAGAATAGCAGCAGTGATTTTAAAACCACTAGCTACATACATATTGATTAATTTAGCTGCATCAGCGTAGTCAACTTGGCCTGGAATAACAACAATATACGAATCTTCTTTATCGTTTTCACGGACCAAGTCAAGAATGCCAATGGTTTTCCCAGCACCAATGCCTAGACCACCTGGAGTATTCGGATTATGACCAATCATTGTCGACTCAGTAATAATCGTTTCAGATATTGTTTCCATTGCAACATCACCAATAACTGGGGTCGCTTCATTAATTCTAATCAGATCAATATCATTTACTTCAAGGCTGGCCTTATTAAGAACTTGGTTAATTGATTTTTTAATTCCAATTAAATTTTGCTTGGTACCCTTAACACCTGTTGTCTCAGCAATTCCTGAGTCAACAAACTTAACTTGGCCATCATCAGAAACTTCTGCTAAAGCAGTTTCTGTTGATGAATTACCAATATCAACTCCGATAACTCGCTTCATAAAAATGCTCCTAACTAATTATCACCTTTGAGCTTTTTTTGTACTTCGTAATTTTCAGCGGCTTCTTTAAACCAGTTTGAACAAACTTTAGCATTGTATTTCTCTAATAGTTCTTGAGAAATGTCTAGTAGTTCTTGCTTAGTTGAACGATAAGGTCTCAAAGCATTGTACATTTCCAATAATCGATCATCAGGAATCGAAGTTAGCTCGGCAGCTCGTTGCATATTCTTTTGGATTGCAGGACGGCCAGCATTACTTGCAATTTCACCTTGCAAACGTAAGGTATCAGGGGTAATTCTAAGATCCTTTGAATCAACGGAACCGCTCAATACGTTATCAATAGTGATCTGGTCAAGACTCTTTCCTGATGGTGAATGAACTAATTCCGGATGCTTACTATATAATGGGTAGTCCTTTGCTCCTAATTCTTCACCATTGTTACTTGAGATGGTAGAAGATGTAGAAGTTGATGAACTGTTTGTGTTTGAGCTGTTAGATTGTGCCCCTAATTCGCGGGCAACCTTAGCTACTAAATCGTCAATTTCACTCATAGAACTCTCTCCTTAGTCAAAGTTAACTTCAATTTCTTCAGCAGGCTTACCAGGAACAACTTGCTTAGTTTCTTTAATATGCATCAAAGCAGAAATTGCTTGATGAGCGACCCGGGCCATCTGATCGTTAACCGTTGGAACAGGACTTGGAGACATATTCTTAGCATACTCAGCAGCGTTTTTCCCAATAGCTCTATAAGTATCAAGCGTCAATACGGGTGCTTGAGGGAATAATTCAAGATTTGATAAGACTTCTTGGTCTTTTTGGTGAATAATTGTTGTTCCCTTTGATTGGATGGCAACGGCAATCCCTGAGCCTGATAGTTTATCAACTTCAGCTCCACAGAATGACACATCAGAAGTCCGGTAGACTTTAACTACTCGAGCCTTAAGTCCTTCTTCTTCAATACCTGCAATCACTTGTCTTAAGATGTCTTTATGTGATAATCCGGTCATATTGTGAGTCAAAACCTCAGCGAAAGCTGGACAAACACCGATAACAACCTCATCTTGAGAAAATCCTGGTTTAGCAATACCTACGTGTTTAAACCAGTCAACTTTTTGTTCAGGTACCGCGTGAGATAATGTGTTGCGATCATCATCGTCAGCAACTGCTACAGAAGATGTTTGTTGCTTTGATTCTGTATTATCTGAGTCACTAAAGGATATTGGACTATCTACTTTAGCGGACTCCGAAATAACTTCTTTAACAATTTTACGTAATAATTCTTCATCTATTTCGCCATTCATGTATATATCCTCCTTCCTCTAGAACTGCATGTGACCTGGATCGAGAGCAAATGGTACATCTTTAATACGATCCCATTCTTCAGTATCTTCTTCCAAACGGTATCCAGTACCTGGTCCTTGGTAATCATTAGCATCATTGACAGCTGAAATAACATTCCAGTCTTTATCAAAGATTGCTGATGTTTGTAAGAAATCACCACAAACCTTTTGTTTTGAAGATTAAGAACAGCATCTGAAACGTCCTTAAATCCGTGGTTATAAAGTGCCTTAACGATGTCAACAGCAGTAATACCTCTGTCAAAGAGGTCTTGAGCAGCTTTCATATCTTCAACCATGTTACGATCTGGCATGTCTTGTGAAGTGTTGGCATAGGTTGCTGATTCAACTTCTTCGTCAGTAATCTTTGGTAATCCAAGGTCTTCAAAGACAGCCTGAATTGCTTTAGCAGCTTTATTTCTTACTTTAATAACATCTTGTTCATCAACTGGGTGAATACCACCATTGATTGTGAGGTCACGTTCCATAATGTAGTAATCGTCGTAATCCATGGCATCAGTGTTAGAACCAGCAAAGGTATTATCATAGTTTGGTGTTGATGAATAACCTGATGATACATAGTCGGTACCAGCGATGAATTGTCCAAGCAAACGTTCAGTTCTTCTCATATCTGAGTGAGAGAATGCTTGGTCATTACCAGAAGCACATTCAAGATCCATCATCATACAAATTAAGTTTTCACCTAAAACGGATCTGATTCCTGAAGGAACGGCACCGGGGATTCCGATACAACTAACCCCACCATTTTGTAGTCCTTGAACACCAGAAGCTTTGGTAATGAAAATACATCTTGCTTCAAGATACAACATTGACTTACCTTCGGTGTAACCCATCATGGCTTCTGAACCAGAACCTGAAGTAAATCTCATCTTCAAACCTCTTGATGCATAACAAGAAGCTAAGAATCCTTTTGACCATGGTGTATCATCACCATCAGTAAATACTTGGTCAGTCCCATAAACAGATATGGTTTCAGCATATCCAGTGAAACCTTTCATACCTAGGTTCAATTCAAGAGCTTCCTCAACAGAACATTGAGTTAATACTCCTGGACGACCTGTTTGTGAACCAACTAGAATTGCGATGGCGTTTAATGGAGCGTAACGTGCAACTGCTGTGGTAGTTTCTTGTTCTGGAATCCTCTAAGAGCTGCATCAGCTGCATCAGCTGCGATTTGAACAGGATTATCACGAATGTTAGTAACGTGACATTGAGTAGCTGGTGTTCTACGTGGACGCATCTTTTGCGTTGCCATGATCATTTCACCAAAGTTAAGTTTACTAATAACTTCCTCAGCCTTTGCGGGTGTCATCGCAGTTGTAATATCAATGATTTCTTTTCTAGAAACATTAGGATCAACCAACATATGAGCAATCTGAACAGAATCCATTGCCATAACTTTTTCAGCATTAGATAATTCAATCCCGTAAGTTGCGATATACATATCGATTAAATCAAAATCTTCTCGCTTTTTACCATCAAGTTCAGTTACAATCCCATTTTCTACCTTAATGCTAGGCTTCGGATCATTAGGACCCATCATTGCAACTAACCCTTCATCAGGCCATTCCTTAACGAAACCGTCTTCATGAATTGGACGTTTCTCTAATTCTTCAAATCTTTTTTGTCGTTTCAATATTTAAACCTCCTTGCTATTTAATGTATGAAGGAAAATCATTCTTAGGTTCAACGCCCATTTCAGACAACAGTTTAATACCCACTTCTCTACCAGCCATAACTGCCTGTCTAACAGCACCAGAATCACCGCTGATATGAAGAGTCCCTTCGTTTGAGAAACTTGTTCCGCGGGATGGAGATGCAAACGATAGCACATCGACGCCTGCGGTTTTAACTGCAGTATCACCCATAACTACCCCAATACCTGCTGGGGCGCCACAGATAAGACCATAAGCTTTGCCAATTGGAGCACCAAAAGCAACGTGGCAAGCTCCAGCCGCACTAGCAGTAAATTGAAGCTCCAAATGTCCTGCTGGTGAATTGTAAACATCACCAAAGGTTCTGCTTAAATTATCTAATGCTACTTGGATTGCTTGACGAACATCTGAAGGGTCATACCCACCAATGATGATCAATGAACCATGACCTGCTCCGCCTTTAGTATCTCTTGGCCATTCAATATCAATAACCTCAGTATTAGTAGCTTTCACAGCTTCATCCATTGCCATTACTTGAGGACCAGCACCAGTTCTGGCGCTTAGAATTCCAATGACTGAATATTTTTTGTTTACTCTTAAGTTGTCAAGTAAAAGTGGATCAACGCTGGGAATGCACATTCCAATCGTGTCACCAATTTCGCTTGAGCCAACAAATTCTGGAATTGAACTTGTTGAATTTAGAAGTTATTCAATTTCTTTCCTCCTCTTTCGATCACTTATCTTGACGAATAAGTATGTTGCTCAAGCTTAGAATTATTACTTCTTGTCCAAGCCTGTTGGCAAAATCTTTTCAACGTCAGTATGTGGACGAGGAATTACATAGTTAGAAAGAACTTCACCAATGTTTTCCGCAGCGGTTACACCAGCATCAACAGCGGCTTTACGGCTCCAACATCCCCACGAACCATTACAGTAACTAATCCATGACCAATTTTTTCTTGACCCACAAGGTCAACATTAGCAGCCTTGACCATTGCGTCGGCAGCTTCGATAGATGCAACTAAGCCTTTAGTTTCAATTAATCCGAGAGCTTCTTGTTCCATAAGAATAAATCCTCCTAATATATATAATATTTAGTGTACTTTCTTTTCTGAAAGCACTTTCATTATATTGAAAATAAATAGCAATATTTTGGGAACTTTGCACTTTTTTATGATTGATAAGAACATCACAATGACAAACAAATACAAATTAAGACAATAATTTAACATTCCAAAAATAAAAAACGACCATTAACACTCTCTGCATCAGCAAAGAACATTAATGGTCAATATTTTCATTTCTAACAATTAAAGTGAATCATCATAAATCTTATAAATTGCATCCTCAAGCCGCTTAGATCCCTTGGCACAGTAAGCATTACTACCCAATACATCCTTAATTACCTTTTGCGTTGCTTTGCCTAAAGTATAGTATTCAGCACTATTTATAAATGACAAATCTGTTCCAATCAACCTTCTAAAGTTAGACGGACTAGTAACTAAGATTTTCTGATAATCTCGAGTTCCTAATTGTTTCATAACCGCTAACCGGTCTGCTCGGCTCCACTCATTCCGATATACAATTACCTGATTAATATTTATGTCACTATCATCAATGAGGGATTTGTTTCCGCGCAAAAACACGGTCGTTTTCAGCAAATTATTGGCTTTTAAACTAGCGATTATTTTCATTTCATCAGCATCTTTAGCCACTACGATGTGATTATTAATCCCTGATGAACTGTGGCAGCAATCTTAGCCGTTAGTGCAATTATTATTGAATCACGATTTATTATTAAATGGCCTTTTTTATTGTATTAGCAACGAAATTACTTGTTACCAAGAGATACCTACTTGTATCAATCATTCGATTATCTGCTTCAGAAATATCTTGAAGTACTAATCTATTGAACGGAACGAAAATGGCCTTCCAACTGATGATAATCGTCTTCTTAATTCTGTACTAACCTTACTTTCAGCATATGTAATCAAAATATTCATAATTTCTCCTACAAATTACTTTCAAAGCTTAGCTCCCCATTATTAGTGTTTATCACTGAGTAGTATCCAGCTTTAAAATTATCGTCATAAAAACTACTATCACTATCAAAATATTGGTGAATTAATCTTAATACGCCCTGATGAGCCACTATCAAGATACTTTGGTTTCCATATTTAGAAACAATCTCATCTAATGAACTGAATACCCTGTGCTTAAAATTTTTAAATCCCTCGGCTTTTGGTGGCACATACCCAAAAGTATCATCCAACCATGCCTGCCATTCGACTGGAAATTCAGCTTCAATCTGGTCAGCATCTGCGCCTTCCCATGCGCCAAAATCCATTTCATTTAGGCGTGGATCTTTAATCCACGGGATATTATGCCGATTATTTAAGATAACTTCAGTTGTGGCAACCGCTCGTTTAAGCGTACTTGAGATCACTACTTGAAATTGACAATCTGCAAGTTTATCAGCTAACTCTTGGGCTTGCTCATAACCTTTATCATCAAGATCAACATCCATCGCACCGTAAAACTTATGTTGTTTATTCAGTTCAGTTTCTCCATGTCGGGTCAGATAAATTATCACAACATTCCACCTAGGTTAGAAAGATTTATCCCTACGTAAACTAGTAGGAATACCACTTGGCTAATTTCAGCAAAACAACCAACTGTATCACCGGTCATTCCACTGAAAAGGCCATAAATATATCGTCGATACAACACGGCAACTATGAACACAGCAACGTAACTAATAAGTCCCGAAATTCCTAAAAGTAAGAATGTGACTACCATTGCAAATATCTGATCGAACACAATTCTCCAAGTTGATATGCCTTCCCAAATGCTGGCTAATCCGCCACCTTTACCGGCGTACTTCATCTTGTAAAAGTTAAAACTAATTCCTGTTTTAGCATACATAACCACAACTGCCGCTAATAATGACATCTTAGAGATTGAAAAACCAGCGTTGCTCAAACAAACTCCTAGACCGATCATAATGGCATAAAAATATAGCAATGCAAGGGTTCCCATAGTTCCAAGGCGACTATCTTTCATAATGGTGAGCATTTTGTCGACTGTTCTCGAAGAAAAAATTCCATCTGCTGAATCAGCTAGGGCATCCAAATGGAACCCGCCAGTAATAATGCCATCACCAATCAAGAACAAGATCCATGCAAACCAAATCGGAAAAATTTGACACCAAATCCAAAAGATTCCTGCCTCGATCAGTCCTAGAATGATTCCAAACAGTGAAAAGTATTGAATGTTATTCTTGAATTTCTCCTCTGGATGCTGAATTTCTACTGGAATGGAAATTCTAGTAAAAAACTGCGCATACAATATTAAGCCCTTTAACATATATAACCCCTACTTTATTTTATTAGGTATCCCGGAAATTACGAACGTAACTTCAGATGATTCCTTTGCAAGAAGCTGATTAACTAGTCCATATAAATCACGAAGAATTCTAGTTTGTTTAGTGCCCGGCACAACCCCTAAGCCAACTTCGTTAGTTACCAAAACTATCTTAGAGTTGCTCTCCTTAACAGCTGTGATAATTGCCTTTATTTCCTGGATTACTCGGTTATTAATGGCGTTAATATCGTCGGTCGAAAAACGTTCTATTTTTTCATCTATCTGTGCGAAATCATTTGTTGGACTAACAAAGTTATAAAATAAATTTGTTACCAGCATAGTGACATCATCCAACAAAAATAATTCTGCTGCCGATTTAGAAATAAATGTCGCCAATCCTTCATATCGTTCCTCAGTAGTCCAAGAATCCGGACGGCGTTCCTGGTGTCGTTTAATTCTTAAATCCATTTCTGGATCGTTGGCAAGCTTGATTCCGGTAGCAATGTAGCAGACATCTTTGGTCTCCATAGCTAACTGCTCTGCATATTCAGACTTGCCACTTTTGGCACCACCGGTTACTAGAACGATATTATTCATTATTTATTTACTTCCTTATCAAGATTAAACAAATATTTTGTCTGAGGAAATGCTCGTTCAAACTCAGCCTTTCCGTCACTCTTAACAGCAACCAAAACAACCGTTGCTGGACCAGCTGATTTATGAAAAGAATCATCTTGTAACAATTCAGAATTCACCGCTAATCCATGAGTTTTAGCCATTTCAGTCACTTCATAGGCGATTCCCTTAGAACCAACCGGAAGCATATCAACAACCTGACTGTTATCTCTGATAGTTCTTACCAAGTCGTATGAGAAAATGCCGTCCAAGTTAGCTTTAACTTCTTCACCAACCAATGGCCGACCAATTTGATATATGCTTGCCTGATTAAGTGGTGAGTCATTGATGTTTTTATCATACTTACCAATTACGGTAACCCCCACTGATGTGGTTTTAGTCACCATATTATCTTCAGTACTTCCATTAATCGAAATATCTAAGCCTGCTGTTTGTAATTCGCCCTTTAATCCCTGAATAATCGTTTTCCCTGTTGGATTCATCTCATTACCAATTGTATCAACAACGGCAATCGGGGTAGCTCCAAAGCAAATCAACTCTAACAAAGGGACTCTAAGTGAATAAGCGGCAGAAATAGCAGGATCAATGTCAACTTCATCTAAATCTTTATGACCAATTCCAGCACTGACATCACAGGCAATAGCTAAATTATTATCACCCAAACCAATTAACGTTAAATCTCTAAACTGCGTCATGTCTTTATTCCTTAGCTTTTTCATAGCAACATCGAAGGCAGTGATTGTCTTTTGGATGTCTCCATCAGTATGTTTACTAGTCATAAAGTTGGTTTCGAATTCAGAAGGAGCGGTGTAAATTCCTTGTTTAATTAGTTCATTAAAGAATTTAGCAAAGAACTTTTGATCACTCTTTTGAACATCCGCAAAGTTATTCACAGGTCCGGCATTGAAGAAGTAACTCCACATAGTTCCGACGTGATGCACAGTAATCGGAACGTTATTTTGGTCAGCAACCTTTTTAATACCTTCAGTTAAGGTATCAACTTTACCGATCATTTGTGCATACAAATCATCATTTAACTGTTTTAAAGTACTAATTCCACCAGTCATTGCCAGTGGATTACCAGACAACGTTCCTGCATGATAAATTTTTCCGGCTGGAGTGATTTCGCTCATGATATCTTTACGACCACCAAATACTCCAACGGGAAGTCCACCACCGACCACTTTACCTAGTGTGGTTAGGTCTGGGGTGATGTTGTATAGTGATTGGGCACCATGGAAGGCTGCCCGGAAGCCAGACATGACTTCATCAAAGATTAATAATGAGCCATGCTTAGTCGTTTCACTTCTTAACGTATCCAAGAATGCTTGAGTCCCAGGAATAACTCCCATGTTCCCAGCAATTGGTTCTACGATTGCACAGGCAATTTCATCACCATGGTTATCAAACAATTCCTTAACTGCATCAATGTCATTGTATGCAACGGTATATGTGTCATAAGCCAAATCCTTAGGGACACCAGGTGATGTATTGATATCAAATGTGGCAACTCCTGATCCAGCATCCACGAGCAGTGAATCACTATGACCATGATAATTACCAACAAACTTCAGAATCTTTTCACGATTAGTGAATCCACGAGCTAATCTGATTGCACTCATCGTTGCTTCAGTTCCTGATGAAACCATTCTCATCATTTCAATTGAGGGCACAATTGAAGTAATCATTTTTGCTAAATCAGTTTCCAAGGTTGTTGGCGCACCATAACTAGTTCCCTTTTCGACTGCGCCCTTTAATTCTTTAACAACTTCATCATCGGCATGCCCCAAAATTAGTGGTCCCCATGATAAAACGTAATCGACATACTCATTACCATCGATATCAAAAATATGTGATCCCTTTCCATGGTCAATAAAAAGTGGGTTTCCACCAACATTCTTAAAAGCCCGAACAGGACTATTTACCCCGCCAGGAAAGTATTTGCTTGCTTCAATATAAGCATTTTTAGAATTCTCAGTTGGATTCATTATTAAAAGTTTTCTCCTTCATTGATTCTCTTTGCAACATCTTTTGCAAAGTAAGTGATGATCAAATCAGCACCGGCCCGCTTCATTCCTACCAAGGTTTCTTGAACAATTTTGTCTTCATCAATCCAACCGTTTTGAGCTGCGGCTTTAATCATTGAATATTCTCCAGAAACGTTGTAAGCAACTAATGGTAGTACTGTATGATTCTTAATTTCTCTCATTACATCAAGAAAGGCCATTGATGGTTTTACCATTACAAAATCAGCGCCTTCTTTTTCATCACTAAGGACTTCCCGCATAGCATCCAACCGATTTGCTGGATCCATTTGATATCCCTTACGATCACCAAATTCTGGTGAACTGTCTGCAGCTTCTCTAAATGGGCCATAGAAGCTTGAAGCATATTTAACAGCATAAGACATAATTGGTGTATTAATAAAACCTGCCTCATCTAGACCAGCTCTGATTGATGCAACATAACCATCCATTGCATTAGATGGGGCGATGATATCTGCTCCTGCCTTCACTTGGCTAACAGCTGTTTTTGTGATGTAAGTCAATGATTCGTCATTAAGAACTTCACCATCTTTAACTACCCCACAGTGGCCAGTTGAAGTGTATTCACAAAGACATGTATCGGCAATCACAATTAGTTCAGGATAATTTTTCTTAATTAATCTAATTGCTTGTTGAACGATTCCATCGTCCTCCCAAGCACCAGTACCAACTTCATCCTTATGGTCGGGAAGGCCAAACATAATAACAGATTTAACCCCTAATTTAACAATCTCATCAATTTCGTCTAAAACTGAATCAATTCCAAATTGAAAAACTCCCGGCATGGATGAAATTTCTGTTTTCCCAGTAATGTTTGCATCAACAAATACTGGCATAATCAAATCATCTTTGTTCAAGTGGGTTTCTCTAACTAAATCTCGCATTGCTGCACTACTTCTAAGTCTCCGGTGTCTATCAAAATTCATCATTAAACTCCCTTTCAATTAATTCCCATTAATATAGTAGATCCATTATTCCATTAGCTTGCATCTTGATGGCCATATCCCGGCCAACATTTGCATCATCTTTAGTTAATGCGCTATCAGTAACAAAGTGTTTACCATCTGAAGATGCAACCAAACCAGTAAATTTAATCTGATCATCCTTAGGTTCGGCAAAGCTACCAATTGGAAAATTACAACTGCCACCAAGACCATCTAAAAATGACCGTTCAATGTCAACACATCTTCTAGTTACTTCGTCATTGATCTGATTCAAAAGATTCAAAGTGTCTTTATCCGCTGCCCGACATTCAACTGCAATTGCACCTTGGCCAGCAGCAGGTAATAACTCATTTTTTAAATTAAGCACATTGTACTTACTAATATCGATTCCTAACCGGCTAATTCCAGCTTCCGCTAGAATGACACCATCAAGATTTTCAGATTCGATTTTGTTAATTCTGGTTTCAACATTCCCTCGAATTGGAATAATCGAAACATCATCTCGTAGATGAAGGATCTGTCCTTGTCTGCGAACACTATTTGTACCGATTCTTGCTGCTCTTGGTAAATCAGCTAAACTGGCAAACTTCTGCTTTGAAATGAGCAAATCGAACGGCGAAGCTCGCTTCAAAATGGCACCAATTGTAACTCGAGAATCAAGTTCAGGAGTAACATCCTTTAAACTATGAACTGCAAAATCAATTTGACCTTCTGCCAATTCATTCTCAATTTCCTTAATAAAAACTCCCTTACCACCAATTTTTTGAAGACTTTCTTTTAATCTGACGTCTCCTTCAGTGGTAATTTCTTTGATTTCAAACTCAATATCAGGATTCAGCTGGCTTAACTGCTTAACAACCATTCTAGTTTGAACAAGTGCTAAATTACTTTTTCGTGAGCCAACAACAAACTTAGATTTCATAAATTTACCTCTCGTTTAAAAAGTTCTTTGGTAGCCCAAAAATGTCACAAAAGAAGTCCAAATCAACTTTCGCATCGTCTTGAACAGAAAGCTCTTTAATCTGCTTAATTGGTTCTTTGATAATTTGATTGATGATGCTCTTCATATGCTTGCTAATGACTTTCTTCTCATGATCATCTAAATCAGGAAGTTTTCGCATTAAACTATCATAGGCATTAGCCTCAATTGACAGTGAAGATTCCCGAAGTTGTTTAATTACTGGCACAACATGCAATTGCTTTTGCCAGACATAAAATTCTTCAACCGCTTGGGGAATAAACTGCTTAACTTGTTCAATCATGTCGTGTTTTAAATCTGAATTAGCGACTAAAATACCATCTAAATCGTCGATGTTATAACCATGAATGTTATCGACATCATTATTTATATGAATATTTCTTGGCACTCCAAGATCAACTGCAACCTGAAGTCGTGAATACGAGCCATCTAATTCTAAAATTGCTCGTCGACTCGATGTTGCAGCAACAACGGCATCGAAATTATCAATATCTTCAGTTAACTTACCAAACTCTCTGGCAGTCACCGAAGGAAATTCACTAGCAATTTCATCCGCACTTGCCATAGTCCGATTATACACAACGATTTCATCGTATCCCATTGTGCTAGCATTTTCGATTACGTGTCTACCAATTTCACCAGTCCGACAACTGCTAACCTTTTACCAGTTAATGTTCCTAAATGCGCTTTGATCTCATGCAATCCCGCTTGGTAGGAAGTCATCGAAAGTTCTGTCATTCGATACTCCGTATGCATTTTTTTAGAGAAGGTAATCGCTTGTTTGAATAAGTGTTGAAAATAGCCCCTACAGTCTGCCGCTTTTCGCTAATCGCAAATGCATTCTTGACTTGCCCAAGAATTTGAACTTCACCGACATTTAGTGAATCAAGACCTGTTGTAACTTCAAATAAATGAGTAATCGCGTCCCGTTTTGATTGAATAACTGCCAAATTTTTCAATTTCTTTTAATGATACATTAAACCACCGGGCAAGAAATCGCTTAAGGTAGTACTGCCCAGTATGGATTTGATCAACAACTGCGTAAATTTCGGTCCGATTACAAGTCGATAGAATAACATTTTCTAGGATACTTTTTTCCGAATTTAATGCACTGTTAGCTGCTGGTAATTCACTTTTTGAGAATACAAAGTTTTCTCTGATATCTAACGGCAACTTTTTAAAGTCTAATCCAATATAAATTACAAACATGCCTTTTCCCCTTCATTAACTTAAACTACTACTTAACCATTGCTTAATCTTGTTTTTTATCTGTTTGGCCTTACTAGGAGAATCCCCGTTGGTCGAAACAGTTATCATAATTCCATTTTCTTCAATGACCGCTAAATTATAGAAACTTGATTGTTGCTTATTACTGGTGTTATTAACCAGTTGAAACTGACTAGCTTCAGCAACAATCTGTTCATTGACATCATTATTATCGGTACAGGCAAAAATCAATTCCATGTTTTCGACTAATGATCGCTCATATTTCTTTTTAATCCACGTTACCTTAGCACTATCAATTTTATCGCTAATCGCTGGACTAATCACGGTAACTTTAGCATTTTTTGCCAAAAGACCGGCAACTTTTCTTGCAGCAACGTTTCCCCCGCCCACAACCGCGATCTTTTTATTGGCAATATCAATTAGAATTGGGTACGGTTCCTTCATCAATCTGCTCCCTATTATTCACCGGACTGTTTTAAAATTTCGGATATTCTGTCCATATCAACGTTTTCTTCGAAAACATCGGCTAGTTTTTCGTACTGTTCTTCCTTATATTGTAAGAACGACTCTTCTTCATTAGGTAAAGGTGCTAACCCTTTTGATGATCGGATATCGTTTAACAATTTCCGTGTCCAAACAGAGTTATCAAATATTCCATGCAGATAAGTGCCAAACACGGTCTGATCATCATTAACTCCACCATCTGGACGGTCTTCGGCCTTACCGTTAGTTGAAATAATTGTTGAGAACGGCTTTGTTGTTCCAAAGAGGACCGTCTTGCCCATATGAATTTCGTATCCCTTTAGGGTCTGGTCATCAACCTTGGCAACAGCTTGCGTCGTCGTCTTGGTATCAGTAAACACTGTCGACGCTGAAAGCAATCCCAACCCATGTTGTTCAGATAATGCTGATTCAACATGTTCTGGGTCTGATAATTGCTCGCCCAGTATCTGGTAACCACCACAAATTCCGATTACCAAGCTACCATTATTATGAGCATTGATGATTGCTTGATCTAATCCGCTATCTCTAAGAAATGCCATATCTTCATTCGTGTTCTTACTTCCAGGGATGATTAGAAGATCTGGATTACCAAGTTGACTTACATGTCTAACGTATCTGACTGAAACGTCAGGTTGAATCTCTAAACTATGAAAATCAGTAAAGTTAGAAATTTTGATAATGAAATTACTGCAATATCAATATCCTTGGTATCATCTTTTAGCAATCGTTTACTAGTCAAAGCAACGCTATCTTCATCATCCAAGTCAACGTCTGTCATTGGCAGAACACCGAGTACTGGAACCCCAGTTAATTCTTCAATCATATCATTTCCGGAGGTTAGCAAACTTGGGTCTCCACGAAATTTGTTAATAATAATTCCTTTGATCCGTTTTTGGTCTTCAAGAGGCAATAACTTAATCGTTCCATAAATCGATGCGAACACACCACCACGATCAATGTCAGCCACTAAAATTACTGGCGAATCAGCAATCCGGGCCATGCCCATATTAGCAATATCATTCTCATTCAAATTAATTTCTGCTGGACTACCGGCACCTTCAAGCACCATGACGTCGTTTTCACTTGCTAGCGAGTTAAATATTTCTCCGACCTTAGTTCTTAACTTTGGTTTGAATCTCTGATAAGAAGCAGCGTCCATGTTACCATAGACATTTCCCATAATAACTACTTGAGAATCTGAATCAGTTGTTGGCTTAAGTAAAATTGGATTCATTCTAACATCTGGGGCAACCTTAGCTGCTTCAGCTTGAAACACTTGAGCACGTCCCATTTCAAATCCTTCACTGGTAATGAAAGAATTTAAAGCCATATTTTGCGATTTGAATGGAGCAACCCGTAATCCTTGCCGTTTTAGTACCCGACAAAGCGCAGCGGCTACCCAACTCTTACCTGAATCAGATGCTGTGCCTTGAAACATTACTTTCATAGTAGTCAACGTTATCACCTCGTCATTTCTCAGTAGTCGTTTGTGCTAAATTATTAAACTGGTTAAATTCTTGTTCGTTAGCGAACAATGGCAACCCTAGCTTTTCATGAATTCTTACTAACCACGGTTGTTCTAATTTACATAATTTTAAGAATCCTTCATCTCTAAAAACTGAATCCTTAGTTCCTGATTTAACTATTTGACCATCTTGTAAAATGTGAAAATGGTCGCATACTTCATACATAAAATCCATATCATGACTGGATACGATTATTTTTTGACCTTTTGATTTTAGTAAAGCAATCAACTTGACCATACGCTGCTTACCGTCTGGATCTAATCCCGCCGTTGGCTCATCTAACAGAATCCATTCAGAATTAAGAATTAAGATTCCTGCAATAGCGACTCTTTTTTTCTGGCCACCACTTAAATATTGCACAGGTCTATCCTTCAATTTTACGATGTCTAAATCGATCAATACTTGCTGCAACCGCTCTTGAATAATCGATTCCTCGACGCCCAAGTTGTGCAATGCGAATGTGATATCATCTTGAACTATTGAATAAAAGATTTGTTGGTCAGAATTTTGGAAAACAATTCCAATCTTCCTTCTTAACTCATTTAAGCCTCTTTTGGAATACTTGATTGGCTGATCATCAACCAAGATTTCTCCCTTGGTTGGTTTTAACATCCCAACCAAGTTTAGAAACATAGTTGATTTCCCTGCTCCATTAGGTCCCAGAATTCCAATAACTTCTTCTGAAGTATCACCGAGTTTTAAATTAATATCTTTTAAAATTGGTGCGCCCTTTTCATATGAGAATTCAACATTTTTAAACTCTATCATTTATGATCACTCTTTCTAACATCAAAATCGCCATTGTATAATTTCGCATCCAATGCATGAACCATTGCCTGATAATTAATAATTATTTGTTCAAATAACATCTTAACCAGAATTCCGGATGATCTAAGCGATACCTTGAAGTTACGATAACCAAACCTAAGCTTTTGGGCTCGATATATTTGTTCAAATGAATCGATAAATATAAAGATAAACCGGTACATTAACATCGTTTCTTCAATTAAAAGTTTAGGTAACCGTAACGAAACCAGTAACTCGATTATTTGTTGAAATGGTGTTGTCAGAGCAAACCAATAAGTGCCTACGACTGCAGTTAACACCCGTATTCCCAGCTTTAGTCCTTCCGGTAGCATAACTTTTGACACTCCAAAATAGTGTCCAAAAATATGTATTGGAAAGTAGATACTAGCCCTCTCAGCTGACATAGTAAATACAATTCCGATGATACTAAGAAGTAGGAATGGCAATAGCGCGTAGAACCACTTAATATATCTTGAAAAACCCACTTTAGTAACATACATGGTATACCAAGCAGTTACTACGACTAAAACACACTTAAACCAAATGACGGGCTGAAAGGCCCCAACCATAATTAACAACCATAATAACCCCTTAGTTTTAGGGCTCCAATTAACTAATCGATTGGAATAAGCATATTTGTCTATTACCATCATGACGATCACCTACTTAGTTTCTTCTTTTTCGTCTCTCTTACCTTTTGCTTTTGCAGCGGTTCGCTTACCATGGGCATTTCCAATAACATAGGCAATTATACCAGTACCTAAACTGCCTTGAACTGTGAATAGCAAACTTTCAATTTCTCCCGAAGGTGGTGTCCATAGCGGATGCGCCCACACCTTATAATGGGGATCATTCTTAAAAATTTGTTCAGTTCCTTGATCATCGCTCCCACCAAACTTACCGTTACTAGCAACAATGAATGGGGCAATAACTAATGCCAATACCAGAACTAGTAAAATAACATTTTGTTTTGTCTTACTCATCATGCCAATTGATTCTCCTTCCAAAGGTTGTTACTAATCACTAAGTTATAAACCACAACAGTCAATAGACCTTCAGCAATAGCTAATGGAATTTGAGTAATTGCATAAATACTCAAAAACTTAATTGCTGCCCCAACAACACCACTTGAGGGGTCTGGAAAGACTACTGCCAATTGAAAGGATGTTGTTACATATGTTGACCAATCAGCCAGCATGGCACAAAGGAAAAGTGAAACTGAACGATTAACTTTTAATGCCCGACAAACTTTGTAAACTGCAAAACCAACGAATGGACCCACAATCGTCATTGAAAAACAATTTGCCCCCAACGTTGTTAAACCACCATGGGCTAATAATAGAGCTTGAAATAATAACACGATTACTCCCAAAACAGCCATGACCCCGGGACCAAACATCACGGTTCCTAGTCCAACTCCAGTTGGTGAGATGACGAACCGGTAACTGAAGGCATCTTCAATGAAGATAAGACAAACACAAACGCTCCACAAAGTGCTAGCATTACCTTTGCATTTTGCTCTGAAGACTTAACTATCTTACCCATTCTATATAATCCATAAATAAAGAATGGTGCACTAAGCGCAAACCAGAAAATACACCATCTTGGCGGTAACATTCCCTCCATAATGTGCATTGCATTCGTAGTAGTGGGATATAAAAAATAGCATAAGAATGCGAAGCCACTAATCGCAAGTGATTGAATTAATAATTTGTTCGATTGTTTTTCCATTGGATATTCTCCTCCTTTAAAACACAAAATTCTTCTTAACTAACAATGTTGAGAAATATGGTAATTTCGCTGCTGGATCGATTTGATTAAATGGTGTAATTTTTTCTTCAGCCATCGAGGCACCTTGAACTAACACGGCCTTATCAAGTAAATTCTTATCTTTGATCAAGTCATAAATGGCCTTTGAATGAGCTGAAATTTTCATAATAACAATGTTATCGTTCACATCAATTGCGGCTGAAATTTTATCCATTGGAGCCGTTGCAGGTAATACTTCCAACATCTCTTCATCAATCATTAATGGAATTGACAACTGAGCTGCAATTTGGGTGTATGAAGCAATTCCAGCAATCGTTTCGACAGGAATCTGATCACCAATGATATTAAGCAAATATGTATACGTGCTGTACACTGAAGCGTCACCCAAAGTAACAAAGCCAACATTGTTGCCGGCTTTGACATCGATAATAATCTCATCTGAAACAAGATTCCACGCCCTTTGCTTTTCTTCTAAATCTTTAATCATTGGAAACCGGCGACGCTTAATTTCAGTTTTGTCTGAAATATAAGGCTCCACAATTTTTCAGCGGTACTTAACGAATCATTATGTGCTTTAGGTGTATATAAAATATCAAGTGACTTAACTGTGTTAGCAGCCTTAACTGTTACTAGCTCACTATCACCAGGTCCAATTCCTATTCCATAAAATTTAGCCATTATTTTCCTCCATCGCATTAACTAAATGATTTACAAACATCTGTTGGATTTCCGGATATTCTCCTAATCCAGTCAAATTAAAATCTACATTGATTCCGTTTGCTTTAAACTTAGACTGCCAAGAATCTGGACTTTCACCAATCATATCTTCATGGGCGTGATTACCAGCGACAATCATGAATGGTTGTAAAACCACATCAGAAATATTTTGATCAATTATTCTTTGAATAACGCCATCAATATCGGGATAACTTTCAACCGCAGCCATAAAGGTCTTTGTATTTAAAAGCATGTGATCTAAACATGCATATGCAGAAAACTGACTATCCGAAGTTCCGTGGCCCATCAACACTAATGATTTAGGATCATCTTTTGCTTGTAAACCATGAATAAAGTTGATTACTGATTCGTAATCCGAAAAATCACTTAGAAGTGGTTTCCCGACGATAACATTTTTAAAATTAGGTCGGTTTTGATCAATCACTTCTTGAAGGGACTTATATTCAATTCCCGAAAGTAAATGCAGTGGTTGAACCATTAATTCATCGAAACCTAAATCAATAATTCGCTTAACCGCGGCTTCTGGATTATCAATCTGAATCCCTTCATTTTTAGAAATCCGACTAATTACAATCTTTGAGGTGAATGCTCTAAATACCTTAGCATCTTTGAAGTTGTCAGCAATCCGTTTTTCAACCGCGCCGATTGTTTTCTCACGAGATTCAGGATATGTTGTCCCAAAACTAACTACTAATATTGCCTTAGTCATGAACATAGCCTCCATTACTAATCATTTGGCTAACTAACGTTTCAATATTTGGAATCAATTCAACAACATTCTCCCAACCAAGCGCAGTTGCTCTGTCAGCGACCTTCTGGCCGAGGGCAAAGATAACTAGACTTTTCCGACTAGCTGCATCGACTCCAGCCGATATTTCTTCAACCACGTTAGTACTTGGAAAAATGATTGAATCGACTTCGTCAAGATCCACCTGAATGTTAGAATTATGCCTCTCATCAGTAACGATTGTATTTTGTACTTCTGACTGATGGTGACCTATCACATATTCCCGATAGTTTAAAATTTTAATTCCCAATACCGGTTCAGTAACGGGAAGAATTCCACTATCTTCGAAAACCTGCCTAGTTTTCGGACCATTAGTTACAAAGTGCCAGTTACTTGTTTGTCTTATATCAACACCCGCATTAAACAAATGTTGTAAAAATAGTGTGGCACTAGTTGGATTGTCAAAATCTAGGTTTAATTCTTCATTAATGTCCGGAAGCTCAAAAGATACTTGCTTAGCTTCAGGTCGTTTAAAGAACGTTAATGAAGCGCCAGCATCTGTGAGCTTGTTGAACATTCTCTTACGCTTGCTATAAGGAATCATGATCCGTTTGCCCTGTAATGGTAGCTGGGGCATCAGTTCGTCAGCAACTTTTACAACATCCCCAACTGTAATTAATGCTGGTGAACCTAAACCAGCGTTATTTACATCGGTAACTACGTTTGCTAAGTCAGAAACAATGGACTTCTGGCGCCATTGAGTTGCCCATTGAATTACAGCAACTGGTGTTTGTGGTGATCGACCATTACCAATTAAATTCGTGGAAATGTTGGCTAATTGTTCCATACCCATTAAAAAGACTAAGGTCCCCTCAGAATTAGCAATGTTTTGCCAATCCAATTCAGACCCATCCTTTTTCTTGTGGGCGGTAATAATATGAAAACTAGATGCAAAGTCACGATGAGTAATTGGAATTCCAACTGATGCTAATCCAGCAATCGCGCTAGTAATTCCGGGAACAACTTCAACTTCTATCCCATGTTTCTTTAAATACTGGGCCTCTTCACCACCCCGGCCAAAGACATATGGATCACCAGCTTTTAACCTAGCAACCCGTTTGCCCTCACTAGCTAACTTAACCAACAGATCATTGATTTCATACTGGCTATACTGATGGTGATGGGGCAACTTACCGACATTAATTTTTTCAGCATCCGACGATGCCATTATGGCAGGATCAATTAGCCGATCATACAGAATAACATCGGCTTCTCTAAGTCGTCGCTGTCCTAAAACAGTGATTAATTCAACGTTTCCTGGACCAGCACCGATTAATGAGACCATCCCATTCATTCAAATTCCCCTACCTTTCCAACAGCGAGTGAACATCTGAGCACACCACTGGATAATTTAATTGTGGTCGTTCAACAACGATACATAGAATTCCTAACTGTTCACACGCAGCAATTTTTTCTTGAACTCCGCCTTGAGTCCCACTGGCCTTAGTGATCACTACTTGAGCACCAGATCTTTTGAACAATTCCATATTTAATGCCGTAGTAAATGGTCCTTGAAGTGCATCAATTTGGTTTGCTTGAAAACCGGCATCTGTCAATTTTTCAAGAACATTCGTGGTTGGTAAGACTCGTACGTGTAACCGCTCAACTCCCAACACTGATGCAAAGTCAGGTGCTGTCTTACTCCCAGTTGATAAGTAAACTTGATCTTGATTATCTTCCAATAACTTAATTGCATCTTCAATACTCTTAACGACTTTTAAAAATTGACCTTGTTCAGGAATTTCTTCTCGTTCATACCTAATATAGGGAACATCTTCAGTTAATGATGCTTCCATCATGTGAGTAGAAATACTTCTAGCAAAGGGTGAGTCGCATCAACGATTAAATCAATCTGGTTAGTCTTAAAAAATCATGAATTAGGCTAGGAAGCAGTAACATATTTGATACATATTTTGCATGCTTTGATGCAACTTCAGCCCCATAATCGGTTGTAACTGACAAGATAAAGTCTAAATTGGCATCATTAAAGCTATCCGCAATTTCTAAACTTTCACTCGTACCCCCAAGCAGCAAAATCATAGTGTATATCCTCTAGGAGTTACCATGTGGCCATCGTATACATAGCTATTCTTATTACCAACGATGACTACCGTGGTCATATTAATTTCTTCTTCATCCAAATCTTTGATAGTGGTAACTTTTTCAATTTCTTTAGAACGATCAACATCTTTACCAATCCCCACAACTGTATCCTCTGATTTGTACTTAAGCATGATGTCCAATGCTTTTCTAAGGTGGTGAGGTCTTCCCTTACTTCTTGGGTTATACAGACAAATGACAAAGTCACCCTTAGCAGCTGCTTCAAGTCTTGTTTCAATAACTTCCCAAGGGGTCATCAAATCACTCAAACTAATATGACAAAAATCGTTCATTAATGGTGCCCCTAATGCAGCAGCAGCGGCCACACTAGCTGTAATTCCAGGAATAATCTTAACGTCCAATTTTTGATCTTTGCTCTTCAATAATTCAAAAATCAAACCAGCCATACCGTAAATTCCGGCATCACCACTGGAAATAATCGCAACGTTTTTACCTTCAGCTGCTAGTTCAATCGCTTTTTCACAACGTTCAACTTCCCCACGCATTCCGGTTGTAACCATCTCTTTGCCTTGGATCAAATCCTCAACTAAGTGCATGTAAGTGATATAACCCACAACTGTATCCACTTTATCGAATACTCCGAGGGCTTCTTGACTCATATTATCTTTTGATCCTGGTCCTAAACCTACAACGTATAACATATTTTTACTTCCTTTCTTGATGGGCTCTACTCAAAGCCATCGTCACTTCATCGAGTGATTCTTTGTCTTTTTTTAAAGTTCTGTTTCCAGTAGCATATTCGGCAGCTGAGTTAGCAACATTGCCAACCCCAACCGTCTTCTCAACAAATTTAGATGTTGGATAATGTTGTGAAACATCCTTTAACTGCATGGCACTATAAGTTTCAAACTCGACCCCTAATACACTTGCAAGATAATGGATTGCTGCTTCGTGTTGCTTTACATCAATTGAAACCAACTTACTAATCGATTTCCAAACTAAATTATTATTGTTACAGAATTGATTGAACGCATCTTGCATCATTTTAAAAGTAACGTTTTTGCGACAACCAATTCCTAAAACATTAACTTGAGGAACAATCTGTAGGTTGTTGTTTAACTTTGGAAATGAATTTTTATCTGAAATGATCACGGTTGGATAATCCGAATCCTTATTGATCAGTTCATCGTACGTCAGAGCGGTCATCCCTTTAGAGTTGAATTCAAAATTCTCAAATCGGGATCAACATAGATTCCAACTGGTTTATGGTCTGCCAGCAAGCCATTATAAAGTTTCGTATTAGCCTTAAAATCTGGATACCAACCATTAACTGACTGGGACAAGGTATCAATTGCTGCAACGTTTTCAGTATCGGTTGCTGTCGTAATAACAGGATCAGCACCAATTAATTCAGCCAGATCTCTTGTATATTCATTTGCCCGACCGACGTGGCCAGACAGCAAGCTAATTACATGATTCCTAGTTCATCAACTACTAATATCGCTGGATCAACAGTTTTATCTTCAACTAATGAACTTAACTTCGAACAACAATCCCGGTAGCCATGATACAAACCACACAATCAAAGGACCTAAAAGCATTCTCAAATTCCTTTGTGAAGCCGCCTTTAGCGTACCCTGACTCACCATCAATTGCGTACTTTGCTGGAATAACCAACGCACTACCCGGTATTTGATCATGAATGTTTCTTGCTAATTTACTGCCACCTGACGTCAGAGAAATTAGGCAAATCTTATTCTGACTTTGTAGCATTTTTAATGCCTTTTCTGTAGGTATGAGTGAATGTTTCATCGTATAGTTTTGAATAATTATATTCATCACCCAAGAAATCGCCGACCATAATCAAAGCGGTTCTTGAAATACCAGCTTCTTTTACTTTATGAGCAATATCAGCCAAGGTTCCTCTGACTGTCTTTTCGTCTTCCCAAGTTGCTTTGTAAATAACCGCCGCAGGAGTTTCTTCTGTATATCCACCCCTTATCAACTGCTTAACAACTTTTTGAATGCTTTGAACTGACAGGAAGATAACCATTGAAGTATGATGTGAAGCTAGCTTTTCAAGCGATTCATCTTCTGGTACTGGAGTTCTTCCAGAAATTCGAGTGATAATAACACTTTGTGATACTTCAGGCACAGTGTATTCAACTCCCATACTTGAGGCAGCACCTAAGAAGGAACTAACTCCTGGAATACATTCAAATTCAATGTTTAATTTTCTCAATTCCTCAACTTGTTCACGAATAGAACCATAAATCGAGAAGTCACCAGTTTGTAGACGAACGACCTTTTTGTCTTCAGCAATTCCTTTAGCCATTGTGTTGATAATGTCTTCAAGCGTCATTGACTTACTATCGTATTTTTCAGCGCCTTCCTTACAGTAATCTAGTAACTCTGGGTTAACTAATGAGCCGGCGTAAATAATGATATCGGCATCGGCTAAACGTTTATATCCCTTAAGAGTAATTAAATCTGTATCTCCAGGTCCGGCTCCAATAAAACTAACTTTTGTCATAATATTTATCCCTTTCTTGTTGCACTAATTATTATTGTTGGATTTTGTGGTTTAAAGTAATGTCCTTTACCTAAGCTATGCCATTTAGAAATGGCTGCTTGGATCACTTCAACATTCTCTAATGGTTGAGTGGCAATCAAGTCAACTGCACTTTGAGCATTTTCAAACAAAATAAAGTTGAGAACCAAGGTTCCTCCTACCTTAAGATGCTTGATTGAGTAATCGATAATCTCAGCTTGGTTTCCACCACTACCACCGATAAAGATTGCATCATACTCATCATCGGGAAGGTCATCGGGGGCTTCCCCCTCAATCAAATTGATATTATGAATATTAAATTTCTCAATGTTTTGATTCATAATATCGATTCCATCTGGATTATGTTCAATCGCAGTTACCTGTAACTTAGGGTCTTCAATTGCTGCTTGAATGCTCACACTACCGGTTCCTGAGCCAATGTCGAGCATTGATTTTTTATCTTGTAATTTCAATTTATCAATACTAATCGCTCTGACTTCTGATTTAGTCATTGGCACTTTATTTCTCAAAAACTCATTATCACGCATTTTTTATAATCACCACATTCAATTTGTATTTACGATTCTCAACATTTGTTTCATCAAAAATTGATAATTTTTCAGTCGGATAACTGAGATCTTCACCAACATAAATCATTCGATGCTGATGTCTCCGCCTGATTTCTGCTGCAATTTCGTATGGTCCGATTTCATCATCGGTTACCATGCCAACCTGTTGATGCATTAATAAGAAATCAAAATCCGGTTTGCGTCCATGGCTACTAGTGAAGAATGTATCATTTTCGGAAAGTCCAAATCGGTGAAAGCAGTACTGAATCGAACTAATTCCGGGTAAGATCCTGACATTTTCTCTACCAAAGTTATTAATTGCCCAGGTCCCAATTCCATACATTAATGGATCTCCTGATGCCAACAAGATAATATTCAAGCTAAGGTGGTTATTAACGTATTCTCTTAAATCTGACAGTTTTGGTAGCTTCATCCGTTTATTCTGGTCAATCTTCAAAGTGTCTAACTGACGAACTGAACCTACCACTACGTCAGCGTCAGCTAAGCAAGATTCAACCCCATAAACTCTAAGTTGTGAATCACCTGGGCCAATTCCAGCGATAGTTATCATTTCCACTCCTCCTGAATTTCAGGTAGGGGTTTAGTTGAACCAAGATAACCAATGCTCCTTGAAAAGATAACAACTTCCGTGTCAACCTCTGAGCCATGGTGCAACAATAACTTATCGATTCGGTATTTGATCCGATCTACGATTCGTTGGAAGACGTGGTCATAACCGGCTTCCTGGATTTTATTAGTCATTGAAATCGTGGTTTTGCATTCGTAGATTTCCTTTAAAAATTCATTTGGGACGCCTTCAAGGGCTAAGTTAGCAACCATGATTTCGGCTCTGGCATCTGCATCCTTACTGTGGGTTGAAAAGATTCCTCCAGCGACCTTAATTAATTTACCAAGATCTCCAACAATCAAAACCTTCTTAAATTCTAAACGTTGAACTTCCTTAAGCACGTACCCGACAAAGTTACTCATTTGAACCACTTTATCTGGTGAAATATTCATTTCATCCTTAACAAAATCTTCTCCATATTCACCTGGCGTCAAGATTAATGTATCTTCGCCACGTTGCTTATGAATGTTCATTTCAATAGAAATTGAATGTTTCCAACTTTCCTCAGACATTGGCGTAACAACACCACTAGTTCCTAAAATCGAAATACCGCCAACAATTCCAAGCTTGGGGTTATATGTCAGTTTAGCAACCCGTTCGCCTTCAGGAGCCGAGATAACAATATCCGCTCCACGATCAGCGCCTAATATCTTTCTGGCGCTCTCCTTAATCATTCGAGTGGGGGTAGGATTAATCGCGGCTAACCCTGGCTTATTTGCAAGACCTTCTTCAGTAACTCTGCCAATTCCAATCCCACCATCTAGAGTAATTTGATTGTCATCGCGAAGATTTACTGTTGAATATATCAGCATTCCATGGGTGGCATCTTGATCATCACCACCATCTTTTTAATCGCTACAGAGGCATGGTCATGATCAAATGTACACTCCTCAACATCAAACCGAGCTCGTTTACCATTTGCAGCATTTACTTCAACAATGACCTGTTCTTGCTGTTTTAAAAGAGCTTGCAGGGCGGCGACAGTTGCCCCGGTTGCTGTAGTTCCAGTCGTGAATCCTTTTCTTAACTTCCTACCGTTGTAGTAAACGTAATCATCATCTTCTGCCACTACGATCACCTCATTCAATAATGTCCAAGTTATAAAGAATTGCGTTAGTTAAGGCTGCAGCTAAGTTACTGCCGCCTTTTCTGCCGAGAGCCGCAATGGAAGGCGTATTGCTTTCATCTAAGGCCTGCTTACTTTCAGCAGCTTCAACAAATCCTACCGGCACCCCAATAACTGCGTTAACGTCTAAGCGACCCTCATCAATCATTGAAAGAATTTTGTAAACGGCGGTTGGAGCGTTACCGATAACAAATACCTTTTCGGTTGGTAATTTTGCTGCTACCTCGATTGCTGCCATTGAACGAGTGATTCCCTTTTCTTCAGCCATTTTGAAAACTTCTGGATCACTAATGAAACACTTATAGTTACAGCCAAGTTCATCTAGTTTTCGTTTATTAATTCCAGATAAAGCCATAGTGGTATCGGTAATGATCGTTCCGCCATTTAACATTGCGTGTTTGATTTTTGAAATTGCATCATCGGTAAAGCTTAATGAATGCATGTAATCAAAATCCGCAGTAGTATGTATGGCCCGAGTAATAATCGCATCTTCAATCGGTGAATTGAATTTATAATTCGGGTCAATTTTATTAATTTCATCATGAATCATTTCAAAACTTTTTTCTGTGATTTTATTTGGCACAGTAATATAGTGATTATTTGTCATTACAAAACACCTTTTCCTTTAAATAATTATCGAGATTATTGAAATTATTAATACGCTTTCCAATGCACTAACATATAAAATACGATTAGTTTTTAAGATTTCTTGGTAACCCGCTACCTGAGAACCATTACCAATAAATGGTTTTGAGACCGGTTTACCAAAATAAGTATGTGGGCCGCCAAGCGTTAAGTTCAACGCCCCAGCGACCACGGATTCTGAAAAGCCGCTGTTAGGGCTGCTGTGATTCTCGCGATCTTTTCTACCGACTGCCAATGCATCCTTAAAGTCATAACCTAAAACCCTAACAGCTAACAGTAATACTAACCACGTAACCCTTGCCGGAACATAATTAAACACATCATCCAACAATGCAGAAACTTTACCAATATCTGCGTATTTTTTATCCTTATAACCAATCATCGAATCAAGCGTATTAACCGCTTTATATGCAATTCCTAATGCAGGTCCACCAATGGCCAGATATATCATTGGTGCAATTACCCCGTCACATGTATTTTCAGCGACCGTCTCAATAGTGGCTTTGCAAACCTCTTCTTTACTCAGAGTCTCCGTATCTCTACCAACAATCATGCCGACTTGATTTCTGGCTGCTGTTAAGTCATCGGCTCGCAAGCAGTCAACTATCGACTTAGCCGCATCGGCCAGTCCCTTTACTGATAAACATGTATAAGAAATGTAGCTCCCAAAAATAAATTGGAAGAGCAATACTACTTGGGTATTATTCGAAATCAGTGTGAATAACCACATGACTAGAAGAACTGAGCCGAACGATAATCCAACTGTAACGATCCAAATAAATGCACCAAAAATTTGCTTTAACCATGATGGAATCGAATCTCGATTGAATATCCATGTAAAGAGTGCAATTAGTTTGCCAATTAATTTTACTGGATGAGGCCAACTTGGTGGATCAGCTAATACTAGGTCTAGGGCGAACCCACAGATCAGCATTTCAACATATAGCATCTATTTAGCCCCCATATTTTGTAAAAACTTCGCAAACAATTCACGATTTTGGTAAAAATGCATATGAAGATAACTAGCAAACGTATTGTTAACTTGATATCCGCCTGGCCATTTACTAGTTGTCTCGCCATCGATTTCTTTACTCATCTGAAGAACGCTTGAAGTATTTTCATCGGGGACAAAGTTAGAATGGTGAAATTCATGTCCCCTAATTGTCATTCCTGAGTCGCCAATCAAGCAATCTTGCAATGGTCTGGCTACGCAGTATCCAAACTTTCTAAGTCTAGGAGTCATCTCACTTTTACCTGCAATCACTCCAACCATTTCATACGTCCCATCATCTGTAGTCAGGTCTGAGCCTAAATACATTAAGCCACCACACTCAGCGAATATTGATTTACCACTATCTGAAAATTCTTTAATTGACGTCCTCATCGAGTGATTCTCTGATAATTCCTTAGCAAACTCTTCCGGATACCCACCGCCAATGTATAGCGCATCAACATTATCTGGTAATTTCCGATCCTTAATTGGGCTAAATGGTACGAGGTTGATTCCAACTTGCTTCAACAATCTCAAATTATCGTCATAGTAAAAATTAAATGCATCATCCATTGCAATCCCTAAATTAAGGGAGGTCTTCATTTCTTTGAAAGGATCGTCAACATTGGTCTCAACATCAACTGCTAAATCTAATAACTGATTCAAATCCACATGTTCAGACATTAATTCAGCAATTTTAGCAATTTTTTTATCAATTCCTGGCATTTCATTATCCGGAACCAAGCCAAGCTGACGAGACGGTAAAGCAATGTCTTCTGAAAATGGTAAGTAACCTAAAACCGGGATATTATCATATCGTTCAACCGCTCTTTTTATTAATTGGAAATGATGTTCAGATTTGAGGTTATTAATAATTACTCCTGCGATATTAACTTGCTCGTCAAAGTCTATAAATCCTCTAACAATCGCCGCCACTGAAGTTGATGCCGCATGACCATCCACAACTAAGACCACCGGAATTCCCAATGACTTAGCAATACTAGCGCTACTATGAGCATCCTTATCAGTTCCCAAGCCGTCATACAGACCCATAACACCTTCGATGATCCCCATATCAACGTCATTAGTTTGATGAGAAAAAAGCCACTTCAGGGCTTGGCTATCTGGAACTAGGAAACTATCAAGGTTTCTTGACTTTAAGCCGGTGATTCTAGAGTGAAACTTGATATCAACATAGTCAGGACCGACTTTATATGGTTGAACCCGCATTTTTTCAGATAACAGTTTTAATAATCCTAAAGTTATACTGGTTTTACCAGATCCACTGGTAACGCCAGAAATCATGATGCTTTTCATGACCCACACCCCCAAAAATTAATCTGCAATTACCTTTTTCAACTTTTCAATAAGACTCACGTTATTTTGGTGTGATTTAACCGCAATTCTAAAATATGAATCATCCAATCCAAGATAATCCTTGCAGGAACGAATCATGATATTCTCTCCCCATAACTTTTCTCTAAGTTGATTTGAATTAGCTTTAATTAAAAAATAGTTTGTACTAGATGGGAAAACGTGGATTTGAGGGATTTTTCGAAGCTCAGCACCCAAATAGGCGTTTTCCTTTCGAAACCATTTTTGAGTTTTATTAATATAATCCTTATCCGTGTACATTACCGTACCAACAGCATCAGCAAACGTGTTAACCGACCAAGGTTCTTGTTGTTCAATCATTCGCGCTTTCATTTCAGCATTCTTAGTAATTGCAAACCCAAGTCGCAAGCCTGGAATTGCAAAAAATTTGGTTGCCGATCTTAAAACAATGACTGGAAGTGGCTCAGTCAAACTTCTTAAAAAGCTCTCATCACTCTCTGTGGTCAAGTCCATAAATGCTTCATCAATAACAAGCCAGATATTATGTTTAGAACAAAAATTAGCTAATTTAACCATTTGGTTATTCGGTACCACTTGCCCGGTTGGATTATTAGGATTGCAAATACACACCAGATCAATTTCACTATTTTCCTTAAGTTTTAAAATTAATCGATCTACATCGACCTTAAAGTCGTCATCCTGAGAAAGTACAAAGTGATCAACTTTCATATTCAGCCGGTTAAATGCCCGTTCGTACTCACCAAAAGTTGGGGACAATACTAGGGCATTTTGTAAGTTCAATGAGCTAGTCACATCAAAAATCAATTGCACCGCCCCATTACCTACAAACACATCATCCATCCTGACATTAAATTGTTTGGCAATCGCCTGTTTCAAGTTAGGATAATTGGGATTTGGATAGTCAACTATCTTAGAAGTTGCATCCTTAATGGCCTGTAGAACTACATCAGAAATTCCTAAGGGATTGATATTGGCACTGAAGTCAATTAATTCTGATTCATCTTTGCCTAAATCTTTGGCGATTTTTTCACGATTGCCGCCATGAACTATTTGTCTCACTTCACATCACCCATGAATGGAGCTAATCGCTTAGCAAAGATTTTGTATAATATTTCACATATAACTAAGTTAACAATTGTAGCAATTGTGAGTGGCAAGAAGAATGCCACAATGGTTCCTTTTAGTAAGGGATACATCAATACCAATTCCAGCGGTACATTAATCACATAAGCAATTACATCAGAAACCAAAATAACTGACAATTTATCGCGACCAAACCGTTTTCTAATGTATCCAAACGCTGCCATACAAATCGCCATTAACACACCAATAATCAAGTGAATTGGTAATGTCAGCGGAAATCCAGCAAGCAATGCTGAAATCATGTGACCAAAGAATCCCAAAACCGCTCCATCAACAGGGCCTAGCACAATGGCTCCCAAAAATGCCGCAAAAGAATCTAATGCAATAGATCCCATTAATTTGACATTTGCTCCAACCACACATAATGCTAAAAAGACTGCTGCTAATACGATTCTCATCAACCGTGTTCTATTAACTGTACTTCCCAATATAACCATCCCTTTTAATTTATTTCTTTTCTAAGAGTAAAATGTTTCACAAACTCGGTCAAGCGCTTACAGAACTATTGATATAATAGTCTTAGACATCAACCAAATTATCCTAATTGCACTATTTCGCATACAATTAAAATTCACGACATTAAACTATATAATCCCAGTCATAATAGCACTTCTCGCACCTTTTTAAACACAATAAAATAATCATTCGATAAATTTTGTTATTATTTATACCATGATTGTGACTTTTTTGCTCAATAACTAATTTACTAGTAATCTGATGTTTGATGGCGGTTTGACAAGCACTCAGCATATGGTATTAATTAATTACTTAATTAGAAATTAGGAGTGTTTTTTATGAAAATATATACTCGCGCTGGTGACAAGGGACGAACCCAAATCGTTGGCCATAAAGTTGTTCCAAAGAACGATGCCCGGGTCGAATCTTATGGTTCAATCGATGAGTTGAACTCATGGGTTGGCTATACTATCTCGATTTTGACTGACAAAACTAAAGAATTGCACGATGAATTGGAGGAAATCCAACAAATCTTATTTGATGTTGGAAGAGATCTCGCAACCCTCAATACTGACGATAAACATGAATTTATTTTCACAGATGAAGAAAATCAGCGTCAGACTAAATGGCTGGAAGAAAAGATCGACAAGTATACCGAAGCTGTTCCTCAGACTAAGCGTTTCGTTCTTCCTGGAGGATCTGTTGAAGCGTCAGCACTTCACTTTGCAAGAACGATTACCAGACGAGCTGAGCGAAAATCGTTGAATTACAACAAGAGGATTCCATTAATGAAAACACAATTATTTTCGTTAATCGGCTTTCGGACTATTTTTTGCTGCTGCAAGATATGCTAACCTTCTAAACGACATTGAAGATATTAATTATCGAAATGGGCGTCCAGTCTTCAGATAGGCATTATTATACAAATAAACAAAAAAGTACCAACATCCGATAATCGGGATGTTGGTACTTTTTCATTATCTATTACGTATCAAGTCTAATTAAAAGCTAAATTTATCAACTACTTCAAAATTAACGTTCTCGTTATCCTTCAGTAATTTAGCAACCGGACATTGGTCCAATGCTTCAGCAACCATCTGTTTTCCTTGTTCATTATCAATTTCATGAAACATGATCTGACAACGAACCACGAACTTATAGCCCTTAGTGTCTTTGAGAATATCAACACCTGTATGAATGACACTGTCATGCTTTAAGCTATGTTGCTCTTCAACGATACCAATTGTTGCATTAAAACAAGTGCTAAGTGCAAAGCCAATAAACTGTTCAGGGTTAGTACCTGGACTTTGAATCAGCGAGCTACTGACCCCTAAGGATAATCCTTCGTTACCACGAACATAACTTTGACCAGTTAATCCACGTTCATTAACAACTTCAGTATGATAAAGAGATCCTTCAACAGCCATAATTATTCCTCCTTAATTAACACCATAATCCAACTTAATCATAGGTTATTTAATTGGGAGAAGCCATTATTTTGACTATCTAAATTAACCATGAATTATTGAGAATTTAGTCGGCTGTGCTTTATTCCATAGCTAAAGTATAAAATTAGGCCAAAACGCAAACCAAATTAGCGAAGCAATCCATGTTTCCAATTGAAGTTGAGTCAACATTAATAAACATAATAATGCTGATAAAATTGGTAGCCACGGATAAAGTGGCACTTGAAAACCTTTTGAATTATCAATTTCTTTATTTTTTCTCAACGGAATTATCCCAATTGAAACAAAGAGGAACGCAATTAAAGTACCAATATTAACTAAGTTGGTAAGTTGTTCAAGTGGTACAAAGCCGCCCATAAAGGCAATAATAATGGTAATTACGATCATACTATTCTTGGGTGTTCCTTTATCGTCAATTTTGCCTAAAAATTTGGGTAAAAGTCCATCACGACCAATTGAATAAATTAATCTAGAAGAACTATAAATCATCGTCACCATCATAGTAAACATTCCCGCAAGCTCCTAAAGAGATGATACCTGCTGTCCAATTCTGATGGACCATGTTCATGGCAAACGCAACAGGATCAGGAACATTAAGCTTAGTGTATGAAACCATTCCGGTTAAGACAATCGCTACGCCAACATATAGTACCGTTGCGATGACCAAAGTTCCGATAATGCCAATTGGCATATTTTGCGAGGATTCTTAACTTCTGCAGCAGAACTTGAAACAACATCAAACCCTAAGTAGGCAAAGAAAACGGCAGCTGCTCCATGAAGTACACCACTACCGCCAAACGGAAAGAACGGATGCCAGTTAGTTGGTTTAACAAAGAACGCTCCAACAACAACAAATAAAATAATAATGGCAATTTTAACTATCACAATAAAATTATTGATTCTAACTGACGAGCGCACTCCATGATTAAGCATTAACGAAATTGCAATTACAACTAACACGGCAATCCAGTTACCATAAGTTCCCTTAGCAGGATCAAATGAACCCACAATAGCGTCCGGAATATTAAGTTTAAACCCAGCAAGAAACGACTTAAGGTAAGCCCCCAGGCACTAGATACCGCGGCAACTGCCAGAACATACTCCAGAACTAATGCCCAGCCAAGGATCCAGCCAATTACTTCTCCGAAAACTAGGTTTCCATACGAATATGCACTACCTGCAACCGGCAATGCCGAGGCAAATTCTGCATAACACATCGCTGCAGTTGAACAAACAACTGCAGCTAAGATAAATGACAGCATGGTCGCTGGACCAGCTTTAGTAGCCGCAACTGTCCCAGGTAAAATAAAAATTCCCGTTCCAATAACGGCCCCAATTCCAAGGGAAATTAAATCGAACGCCGTCATGGTTTTACTAAATTTCTTATCAGTCTCTAAATACCGATCGATCTTTTCCTTTCTAAATATCCGCGAACCAAGTGACATCGGTGAATCCTCCGTTTTCATTAAATTATAATGAGATTTATATTGTTATATTCTAACTTTCGTTACTAGCAAAAGTCAATTTTCAGATTATTCAAAATAAAAAAGCCAACCATTAAAAATGGTTGGCTTTCTACGGCGCTTATTGCTAAGCGAGTTCCTTGGATTCCACAATCCTCTAGAACCAAACACCTGCAGATCCGTGCAGAAATGTGTCCCGCTCAAAATATCACCAAAGCCGCTTGCGCGAACAGCCGAAGCTGCGTGATCTCTCGACTCATCGCATACCCTGAAGTATACATTAGTTTTATCAATAGTGCAATTTATTTTTTGGTTAGTTTTTTCACTATCCTTATTTTCTACAATCTGGCTAGCCTTTTCAGAAATCCAATTGGTTATAAAATTCAAATAACTATCAGGATCATTAATCAATTCATCAGCTGATGATACTTTATCAATCCGTAACCCTGAACGATTAACATTTTCTGATGTAACCACTAAATAAACATTAACTGGCAGACTATCCTGATCAGAAATCATTTTATTAATTCGATCGATTTCATCAAGAGGCAAATTAATTAAATTACTTTCAAGTCTAAATACCGCATCATCATCTGTAAGTTTAATTCTAGAAATCACTGCTTGGTTACCTGATTGTAAACCATTAATCAATTCATCAACAATTGGCTTAATTTGGCTATCACTAACATTAACCAAGTCAGCTAATTTTAAGGTTGTCTGATCACTAATCAGTATGTTCCCAGCTTTAACTTCTTCAACAAACGTTGATACCTCAGCGTCCATTATTTAATCACCCAATTTCTTTATTATGCTTCTCTGCTCGCCGTTTAAGCATATCCGTTTGAAGAGCAGATCGCATTTTAAATGCTAACATGTACCAATATACATTAACAACAATTCCAAAAATAACAAGCGCCAAAACTAGCAATCGCAAGATTAGATTTCCTGAACTTCCTTGAACTAAGGTAATTCCCATTCCAACGAAGCCAACAGAATAAATTGCAATAACTACTGAAAGTAAATAATAACTAATTTTGATCTTTAATACTGCCAAAATAATGGTTGCGGCATAAAATGCAATCGCAATATATGTTACTTGAAGCATTTCAGACATAACAACTGGTCGATCTAAATTCATCCACTTCAAAGTCATTAGCGCATTAGATAATAAGAATACAACGAGTGAAACAATGGCCCAATAAATTACACGTTTCTCTTCTCTCTTCATACAATCCTCCAAATAAAAAAGATAAATTCATCCTGAATTTACCTTTTTAAGTCTAAATCAAGTTTACCGTATTTATATATGTTAGAAAAGTAACTCTAATAAGTCATCTTTGGTAATGCCACTAAAATATTGATTTACATCGACAGTATCAAGAACCTTTTCAACTTCCGCTCTTTCAAATTTAACTCCAACTAACTTTTCAGCTAACTCTGCCGCATCTTTTGGTCCAAAGAAATCACCATAAAATTTAGCTGTTGTAACCTTACCATCGTCAACAACAAACCGGGCATCAATCGTTCCACTATTAAAGTGCTGACGTTTTTTAACTGTGAATTCAGGAGAATTTCCGTAAACCCAGTCCCAATTGTTAAAAATTTCTTCATTGATTTTATCAATGCCGATTTCATCTTCAGGGGTTAACTTATATTCCTTATCCTTGATTTCATCTAAACTATCCACATGGAATAATTCTTTTAATAGTTCATCTCTAAACTGAGGAGTGGTCATATCTTGGTATTCAGAAGATAAGAATGGTCGAAGATTAGTAACTCTTGAACTAACCGACTTAATTCCCTTAGATTTAATCTTGTCTTCTGGAACCGTCAATGCATTGGGCAATACGCTCAAGTCGACATCCAACATCAACGTACCATGAGAAAATGTCTTCCCATTCTTAGTATACATTGCGTTACCAGAGAATTTTTTGCCATCAACTAAAATATCATTTCTACCAGAGACCTCGGCAGTCGTTGCCCCCATTCGATGAAGTGCATCCACAACCGGCTGAACAAATGATTTGAAATCACCAAATTCTTCACTGTCACTATCAACCACAAAGCTAAAGCACAAGTTACCAAGATCTTGATATACCGCCCCGCCACCTGAGGTTCTCCGAGTGACAACGATGCCGTGTTCATCAACGTATTGCTTGTTGATTTCTTCCAAAGTATTTTGATTACGACCTACAATAATGCATGGGCCTTCAATGTAAAATAGCAATAATGGTTCATCAAAGCTTTTTTCATTCATTAAATATGTTTCTGTGGCCAAATTTAGACGAATGTCGTCTGACTTCATTATGTGAAAATACATTAGGAAAGCCCCATTTCGATTTATTTACAACTAATCATAACACCGAAAGAAAGCGATTTCAAATGCATGTAAAATTTGTGAAATGGGTTACATTTTAACCAGACAATGGTATAGTTTAAGTTAATAACATAATTCATTTCAGGGGTGATTAATATGGCATTAGGTGGATACAAAAATATTTTAGTACCAGTCGACGGTTCAGCCGTTACCGAAAGCATTTTAGATCGGGGAATCGAAGTTGCAAAGGATTCTGGTGCCCATCTTGATATCCTTAATATTTTGGAAGTTAATCAATTTAACCAAACTTATGGATCAGCCGTTAGTGGCGACGTTGTGTTTAAGCTTACCGAAAACACTGAAAACAAACTTAAGCAAATGAAGGAAAAAGCTGCAGCAGCTGGCGTTGATGCCGATATTCATATTCGGTTTGGTAATCCAAAGCCAATCATCGCGCGTGAATTTCCAAAAGACCACAATACTGATTTAATTATCATCGGCTCAACTGGTTTGACCGCTGTTGAACGGTTGATCATCGGATCAGTTACTAGCTTCGTTGTTAGAAATGCGGTTTGCGATGTATTAATCGTACGTCCTAACGACGTTAAAAATAAACACAGTTTAAAATCATAATTATATGGGAGCAACTGAGCGTTCACAACTCGGTTGCTCCTTGTTTATTAAAGAGGAGAATTGATGAACAAACAATGGCAGTACCATTTAACCGTTCCAAAAAGTATCAAGAGCATGTCGCTAAAACAATTTCTGGGAATATATTATAAATTACCTAAACATCTAATATACAGTATCCGAAGGGCCGAACGAGTTACTGTTAATTCAAAGTACCAACCAGTTAATTTTGATATCCATCCAGGAGATAAAATTGCCCTTTGTTTTATACCAGACGATTTTACTAATCCATTTCCAAACATTCAAATCGCTCATAATCAGAAGCTTAAAATTTTATATGAAACTAAAGATGTAATTGTAGTTGATAAACAACGCGGTGATAAAACTCATCCTAATCAGCCTGATGAAAACGGTGCAACCATTAATCAACTTGCTGGATACTTGGAGACCAAAGGTACCGTTCCATATATGATTCACCGTTTAGATCAAGAAACGAGTGGCGCGATTATCTTTGCAAAATCCCCCGCAGCAGTTCCAGCGTTAGTCGATGATATTCGACATAAGTTAACCAAGCGGAGTTATTTAGCATGGATTCACGGAATCCCCTCTCATTTATCAGGCACAATTAACATTCCAATAGGCCAAGATCCTGATGATAAACGAAAACGCAAACCTGATGAAATAGCTGGCCAATCTGCCATCACTCACTATCAAGTTTGCGAATCGATTAATAATTATTCACTTGTTAAAATTAACTTAGAAACTGGTAGAACCCACCAAATCCGTGTTCATTTTTCAGCAATTGGCCATCCACTAGTCGGTGACCCACTTTACGCGAGTGATGAATTCGCAAACTTACTGTTACATTCAGAAACAGTAACGTTCACGTTACCGTTTTATCACGATACAGTTACTGTTACGTCACCAATTCCAAAAGACTTCCTTGAATTTAAACAATACCTATTAAATCAAGCGAACTAACTCTTCTTATGATCATCTAGCAAATAAAATGCAGTTCCAATCACTAACATTACAATGATTAGTAACCATACCTTGAATGACACTCCGGTTGCTAGGTAAACACATAATAGCACCACGATAATTGGAATTACTTTACCACCTGGCACATTCCAGCCTGGTGACTTGGTTTTTTGAAAATGCATTACTGACAATGCAGTTGGAATGTATTGAATTAATGAAATTAAAACCACACATGATACTAAGAAAATATAGTCTCCTGACAAAAATAGTAAACAACTTAATACAGCAGTCACGATAATTGCTAGCCAAGGAACTTGGCGCTTATCGTCCTTACCCAAAATGATGGTAATAACTTATGCTTACTTGCCAATGAATAGGCAATGTATGGCGTACTGAACGTGACTGAAAAAGCCACTCCCAAAATTGAAATCCCCATACCGATAATAATGACAATAAAACCAGTTTGACCAAATACCTGACTAAATGCAGTCGCCAGTGGTGATTTGGCATTAGCAATTGCTGGTCCCAGCAATCTAGTAACGGCAAATTGAACTAATGAATAAATAATCCCCACCGTTACAATAACTGAAACTAATGCTTTGGGTAAATTTTTCTCTGGATTTTGCATATTCGCTGCCGCAATCGGCAAAAAAGAAAAACCACTATACATGTAAAAAGCCGTATTGAATGCTGAGCTTGGTTGAAATTTTATTGCGTCAGTTGCAAAATGAGCGGTTCCCTTACTGATCTGCCAAACCGCTAATCCAATAAACCCAACCAATATTACAATTTTAATTGCTGATGATAAATTATCCGAAATTGAAGTTACCCCAGAACCTAGCAAACAAATTCCGGCCAAACAAATGATGATGACGATTCCCGTTATTTTATACACTGACGGATTTTTAATAGCCGGTACTAGCGTCATCATTATGTTGAGTAAAGCCGCAACTTCAGCCGAGATAGTAATGATTCCTTGAATCCACGAAAACAACCCAACTTCAAATCCCGGGAATCTTCCAAAAGCATTATACGAGTATAACCACGCAGCCCCGTCTCCCGTTGTTCGACTAGCCATATCGGCATAACATAAAGTAATCAACAACGTTGCTAACGCAGCAACAAAAATAACCAGATATCCTTGATTACCAGCAGTTTTGTATATCTGATTAGGTAACAAGAAAATCCCGGATCCAATAATTCCATTAATTCCTAATAAATAAATTGAGCCAAAGCCCATTTTCTTAGCATTGTCACTCATTAAATGCCACCTCCATTCTCACTTACAGTTTTATTTTAGCCTACTTTATCAATTTTCATTAATAAAACGACTTCTTTAAATATGCATAAAAGTTATCATAATATTCCGAATTTAACCTAATTATTAACCAATTCTAATCAAAGTAACCGCTTCTTTATACATTTAGGTGCTAAAATTAACTGGTAAACTTGGTGGAGTGTAGCCTTAATTATCTCATTACAACTTCCCTGCCACCTTTACAAATACCAATTAGTGGGGATTGAAACAAATGGCACAATCAAAAAAATTAAAAACCGTAAGTTTAATTCTGATGATTTTCACCACCATTTACGGTTTTGCAAATACTACGGTAGCCTTTGATCAAATGGGATACTCAAGTATTATCTGGTACATCTTAGCTGCAATCTTATTCTTTCTACCTAGTGGCTTAATGTTTGCTGAGTATGGTTCAGCTTTTAAAGAAGCTAAAGGCGGGATATATTCCTGGTTAGCAGGATCGATTGGCGAAGAATGGGCATTTATCGGTACGTTCATTTGGCTATCATCATGGATTATTTGGATGATGTCGACCGCATCAAAGGTTTGGATTCCATTTTCGACGTTTTTATTCGGTAGCGATAAGACTCAAACCTGGAGTTTTATGGGCTTTAATGCGACTGAAACTGTCGGTATTCTAGCAATTGTTTGGATTGTCGTAGTTACCTTATTTGCAGTTCATGGAATTGATTCCATCTCTAAGGTTGCATCAATTGGTGGGGTTTTTGTCATGATTCTTACAGGTGTATTCGTTGTTTTAAGTCTATTAGCCTTATTCTTAAATGGTGGTCACCTTGCTGAACCTATTAATGGGATTAGCAGCTTTGTAAAATCACCCAACCCAGAATTCCAATCGAACTCCGCAGTGCTTAGTTTCGTGGTGTATGCGATCTTTGCGTACGCCGGTAGCGAATCTATGGGGGGAATTACTGACCAACTAGATAAACCTGAAAAAACCTTTCCAAGAGGAATCATTATTTCAACGGTAGTTATTACGTTTACTTACTCAATTTCAATCTTTCTTTGGGGAATCACAACTAACTGGGATAAAGTTCTTGGAACCAAAGGGACTAACTTAGGCAATATCACCTATGTTTTAATGAATAACCTTGGAGTTTACATTGGCCAAGCCTTCCACTTATCTAATCAAACTTCTCTTTTATTTGGAACTAGTTTGGCTAGATTAGCTGGTTTGAGTATGTTCATGGCTTACCTGGGATCATTCTTTGTTCTAATTTATTCACCACTTAAATCATTCATCATGGGATCTAATAAAGACTTCTGCCGCAAATGACCAAGTTAAACAAAGCTGGCATGCCAGAATTCTCAATGTGGCTTCAAGCAATTATCGTTTGTGTATTTATCTTCTTCGTATCATTCGGTGGCTCTGGCGCCAAACAGTTTTACACGATTCTTACTGATATGGGAAACATTTCAACATCATTCCCTTACATTTTCTTAATTGGCGCATTTCCTTTCTTTAAGCGCAGGACTGATCTTGAAAGACCATTTGTCTTTTTCAAGAATCGAATAATTACTAATATAATCGTTGTCGTGGTCTTAATAGTCCTAATTGGTGGTATTGGCTTTTCAGCAGTTCAACCATTCCTAGATCATGATTATCAAACTGGTTTCTGGACAATTGGTGGTCCAATTATCTTTGGATTAATTGCTTGGTTATTCTTAATTCAAGCTCACCATCGACAAAGAAAAATTTAAAACTAACCACCAAACAAAAATAGAGGATTACCAATAAATTATTGGCAATCCTCTATTTTTATTTATAAAAGTAATTTAAATTCTGATAGCAATGATCCTAAGGAAATTAAACAAAAGCGAATAATTTCCATTAAAATGGGAACCACAATCACGAATAGAATGGTACTGGTAGTAACTAAGTTCGTTGCATACTCAACATCCCCATGTGATTGACCCACTAATATTGGTAAGACCGCCAATCCAGGAGCGGCTGATTGAATAATCAAACTGCTAGATTCCAATCCATAAATTGGATGACCCATATTTTTAAAGGTCAAAATGATGCCAATCATGATTGCTGGAGAGATAACAAACCGCCCAATCAATGCCATAATGGTATCCCGATCAAAATGAATTGAACTTAACCCAGCATCTGCCAAAACGATTCCGATATATATCAACGATAATGGCGTAACGATTCCACCGACCATTGAGAATGTTGAATCAACTAATTTTGGCAAAGGTAAATCTAATAGCAGCCAGACCAGAGCCACTAAAAATCCTAATAAAGGCGCTGGTAACAATTTTTTCCAATTAAACTGCTTTTTATCTGGGCTATCGCTTTTAGTTGGATCATCATTGGAAATAAAGAATACTCCAATTGCCCAAGTTGATACTGTATTGGCAACATAGTAAATCAAGAAATACGGTAAACTAATTTTTCCAAACAGCGCCATATTCAATGGCAAACCAATAAAAATTGTGTTGGCATTAACAAACATATTGATAAAAGTCCCTTGTCTTCCTTTTCGAACTCTTAAAACTTTGACCAATATCCAAGCAACAAGATAGCCTAACGCGAAACTAATTAAAACGTAAATCAGTCCACCAGATAAACTAACCAACTTATCCCTATTTAAATTATCAAGGACAGATACAAAAATCGAAAGTGGTAAAGCCACATTCATAATTAGAAATGAAATACTTCCCTTAAAGTTGTCGTCAAATTTTTTAGTTCTTCTTAGAAAATATCCTAAGATAATTACTAAGACAATCTCTGCAACACTAGACACAGACGTTAAAAATGCATTCATAATTATCCTTCTCTTTATTTAATAATTAATATTCTGGGTTCCATTTGATGTCAGTAATATCGGCCTCAACAGCAGATTTATTATGATTACTGATTCCAGCTTCGATGGCCGCTTTAGCAACTGCAACCGCAACGGTTGTAGAAAATTCATCTAACTTAGAAACTGGTGGTAGAACCGCTGCCCCTGGTACCGTAGTATCAACAATTCCTCCCAATGAATGTGCGGCAGCACTAATCATCTGATCAGATAACACTTTAGACTCAGCTGCAATCGTACCCAATGCTAGCCCTGGGTAAACTAATGCATTGTTAGCCTGACCAATTTCATAAGTAATACCCTTATAGTGAACTGGTTGGCTAGGAATACCAGTAGCTACAAGTGCTCTTCCATCAGACCACCGAATAACATCTTCAGCACTTGCTTCAATTAATTTAGTTGGGTTGGAAATTGGAAAATAATTGGTCTGTCGGTGTGGTCCGCCATTTCTTTAACCACATTCTCAGTAAAAGCACCTGGGACTGTAGATGTTCCAACCAAAATAGTTGGATGGACAGCCTTCACAACGGATTCTAGATCAACTAAGTCAGAAGCTTTATCAAATTCGGACCGACTACGCGCAAAAGGCTTTTGTTCTGGGGTCAGTGTTTCATCATCATCAAATAATAACCCTTGCTTATCAACTAAATAGAAATGACTTTTTGCTTCGTCTGGTGAAAGTCCTTGGAGAATCATTTCATCATAAATACGTTGGACGATTCCAGCACCGGCAGTTCCTGCACCAAATGATACATATCTTTGTTCTGTTAATTTTTCACCTGAAATTTGTAAAGCACCGAGAATTCCAGATAATACAATAATTCCAGTTCCCTGAATATCATCATTAAATGTAGTAATCTTATCCTTGTACCGATTTAAAATGTTCGCTGCGTTACTTCTACCAAAGTCTTCCCAATGCAAGTAAACCTTAGGGAATAAATCTTCAACAGTGGATACAAACTTATCAATAAAGTTATCGTATTGTTCACCACGAATTCGTTTGTGACGATTACCTAAATAAAGCGGGTCTTCTAACAAGCTTTGACGATTAGTTCCATCATCAATAACTACCGGTAAGACTTGGCTGGGATCAATCCCGGCTGCGGCAGTATATACCATCAACTTACCAACAGAAATATCCACACCTTGAACTCCCCAATCACCGATTCCAAGGATTCCTTCTGAGTCGCTAACTACGATTAATCTAATATCTCTACCATCAGCACCATTTCGAAGCGCAGATTCAATATCATCAGGATCATCAACTGATAAAAATACGGCTCCTTGAGGTCTAACATACCAGTGACTGTAGTTTTCAATTGTATCTGCAATCGTTGGATCATAGACAATAGGCATTAGTTCTTCAATGTGTTGACTAAAAACTTTAAAAAACAATGTTCGATTCTCGTTGAAAATGTTCATTAGGAAGAAGCGTTTTTCTAAATCGCTCCCTTTAGTTTGTAGGATTCCATATGTTTCAGTTGCTTGCTCATCAATTGTTTGAATTCTTGGTGGGATAAGCCCATTGAGTCCTAGTTCATCCCGTTCTTCTTGAGTAAATCCAGTTCCTTTATTTAAAAATGGATTATTTAAAATTTCTTGTGAATTCATTTATATTACCTCTTAAAATTTTTAGAATACCCATACCCTATTCCGATATAAAAAATATAGTCAAATATTAAGCGTATGATAAACTTTATTTATAGTGAGGTGCTAAACATGCAAACAAAAGATTTAGAGTATTTTATGAAACTGGTTGATAAAAAAAATTATTCTCGTGTAGCTAATTTTTTCAAAGTCTCTCAGCCTACAATTTCATATGCCATCAAACGACTGGAAGAGTCCTTGGGAACTAAACTAATTCGTAACGACCCCGGACATCACACCATAATTATTACTGATGCCGGAAGACAATTTTACCAACGTGCCCAAGTTGCTACTCACCAATTAGAGCTTGCCAAATCTGAAATTATTAGTGCAACTTTACCTAAAATTAGGCTTGGCCTACCCCCTATCTTAGGAACCTATTTTTTCCCCCAGTTTGTTGCTAGCCTCCAAGAGCATCAACTACTAGACAAAATTGAAGCTTATACGACTGGATCATCAGAAGCGCTTAATGATTTACTTGATGGCACAATAAATATCGCGTTACTTGGATCAACTGATCCGCTCAGTGCTAACGACTTAGAGACTAAATTGCTAGCAGAATACCCATTCGTAATTGTTGCTCCTGAAAATAGTTCATTTACAGGCGATTCAATTTCATTTAAAGAGGCCTCTCAGAATAACTTCATTAATTTTGAGGAAGGCTTTGTTCATAATCGAGTTTTTTCACTATTAAAGCGGTCCGTTGGGGTTGATCCAAATATCATCTTTAAAACTACCGAAGCAGAAATTTTAAAACGAGTAGTTGCGGCAGGTGGAGGAATTGCACTCTTAACTAAGCTAGCTGTGACATCTAATGATAAACTTAAGATATTAACGCTAACTGATTCATTCATTCCAACTTTTAAAATCTATGTAACTTTTAGAACCGGATATGTTTTGGATGCGAATGAGGCAGCCTTTATTGATATTATCAGTAACTTTTAGTTTCCGAGGAGGGGCTATATTATGAATAAACTATTACAAACACACTCTGCGACTGACCTATCCCAATTGATTCGAAATCACAAGATAACGCCACTCGAGCTGGTTAATGAACTACTAAATACCATTGATGAGCGAAATGCACGGTTAAATGCGGTTACTTCAGTCTGGCCAGAATATGCACGAAATTTGGCCACTAACTTCAAAGATACTGGGCAACCATTTGCTGGAATTCCAATTCTGTTAAAAGGATTAGGACAAAGTCTAGCCGGCAAACCCGATACCGGAAGTTCTAAGTTGCTTAAGGATTCGATTGCTCCTCTCACTAATAATTTCGTCAGCCAAGTTTTAAAAGCTGGCTTTATTCCAGTCGGTGAGACGAATGCACCCGAGTTTGGCTTTAAAAACATTACTGATTCTGAACTATATGGGGATGCCCATAATCCTTGGAATTTAGACTATTATTCTGGTGGGTCATCAGGTGGGTCAGCGGCGGCAATTAGTGATAATTGGCTCCCAATCGCCACCGCTTCTGATGGCGGTGGTTCCATCAGAATTCCAGCATCATTTTCTGGCGTGGTCGGGTTTAAACCAACCCGTGGCCGCGTTCCCGTTGGACCTGGTGAATGGCGAGGATGGCAGGGAGCTGCAATTAACTTTGCTATTGCTAATAATATTCAAGATATCTCAACTACATTAGATGCCCTCAGCGTTGTTCAACTAGCTGCCCCATTTCAGGTTCCATTGCCACAAAACCCTTTCACTGAAATTACTGAAGTACCTAAAGATATCTCTATTGCCTTCTCAACCGTATCGCCAGTTGGGACACCCGTTTCTGAAGACGCGATTAATGCCGTCCATGATGCTGTTAATTTTCTAACATCATTAGGATTCAACTTGGAGGAAGTGTCAGCACCAATCGATGGTACTAAATTAATGCAAAGTTACTATCAAATGAACGCTGGCGAGACTGCCACGATGTTTGCATCAATGGGCATTGACGATAAAACTATCAAACATAATGTTGAAACCCTCAGTTGGGCGCTCGGTTACACTGGCCGGGGAATTTCAGCAGTCGATTACAGTAGTTCGCTCACCTTCTGGGACAATATCAGCGCCAAAATGGATGAGTTTAGCACAAAATATGATTTATACCTAACGCCCACAACTGCTTATACGGCACCCAAAATTGATGAGCCATTAGTCTCAGCTGATAACATGGAAAAACTCAAACACATTGAAGATTACAATCCCCATGACCAATTACAAATAATTTGGGATCAATGGTTACCATCGCTAACCTTGTCTCCATTTACACAGTTAGCAAATATCAGTGGACAACCAGGGATTAGCTTGCCAACCCACGTTAGCTCTAATGGTTTACCCTTAGGGATCCAATTTATGGCCCGTAAAGGTCGTGAAGATTTGTTACTATCAATTGGAAAACTTTTCGAATCCGCTAATAAATTTAAAATGCTAAAAAGTTAAAATTAATTTTATCAACAAAAAAGCGTTAAGTTTATAACTTAACGCTTTTTTGTCGCAGTGAATTACTAACAAGTAAACAATTACTTGTTAAGACCTTCCCACTTCCAGTTAGTAACTTCTGGTAAGTCAGTACCTTCTGTATGTGTGTAGGCAGTATGCTTATCAAGCATATCGTTCATTCGTTGAATGAAGTAACTGCCCTTAACTGAATATTCAGGAACATCTTGGATGGCTTCCTTAGCAAGATTGAAGCGATCTAATTTGTTCAATACTCGCATATCAAATGGAGTGGTGATATCACCATTTTCACGATACCCATGAACATGCAAGTTATGATTATGACGATCGAAGAATAGATCTTTAATCAAGTCTTCATAGCCATGGAATGCAAAGACGATTGGCTTGTCAGTAGTAAACAAGTTATCAAATTCTTCATCGCTTAAGCCACGAGGATCAATCTTAGGTGAGCGAAGTTTAAGAATATCAACCACGTTGATAAATCGAATCTTCAAATCAGGGAATTCTTTGTTAAGAATTGAAATTGCAGCAAGCGCTTCAAGGTTAGGCTCACTACCAGCAGCAGCAAAGACGACGTCTGGTTCTTGACCTTGATCAGTAGATGCCCAGTCAATGTAACCAAGTCCGTTGTTAACCAAGTTAGTTGCTTCTTCCATTGAGTACCATTGAAGACGTGGGTGCTTAGAAGTGACAATTAAATTGATCTTTTCTTCACTAGCAAAGGCAACATTACCAACAGCTAACAATGTGTTAGCATCAGCTGGTAAATATTCACGAATAAATTCAGGTTTCTTTTCAGCTAAATGAGTAATCATACCTGGATCTTGGTGAGTGTATCCATTATGATCTTGTTGGAACACAGTTGATGTATCAACAAAATTCAATGATGGATAATGGTTACGCCAATTTTGTTCTGAAGCCTTACGTAACCACTTGAAGTGTTGAGTCAACATCGAGTCAACAACTCGTCCAAATGATTCATAAGTGGCAAAGAATCCATGACGACCAGTCAATACATAACCTTCAAGCCAGCCTTCTGCTTGGTGTTCTGAAAGTTGTGAGTCAATAAGTCGACCACTGTTGGCCATATTTTCATCAAATGTTGGATGAATATCTTCCAACCATTGACGTTTTTGATCATCAATTAAGCTGTATAAACGATTTGACTTGGATTCATCAGGACCAAATGCGCGGAAGTTAGTGGGATTAAGTCTTGCAACTTCATTCAACCAATCTGACCAAACAACCATGTCCTGACGCTCTTCATTACCTGGCTTATCGAATTTAACTGCGAATTCGTTAACATCCGGTAATACCAATGGTTTAGGAGCAATTCCACCGTTAGTAATTGGGTTAACTGACATTCGCTTATCACCCTTAGGAGCAAGTTCACGAAGTTCCGGTTTCAAGGTTCCATCATCATTAAATAATTCTTCTGGTTTATATGACTTTAGCCAATCAACTAAGATATCAGCATGGTCCATATCGTTTGCATCGACAGGGATGGGAATTTGGTGAGCCCGGAATGATCCTTCGATTGGTTCACCATTAAGATCCTTTTTAGGACCAGTCCAACCCTTTGGTGACCGGAAGATAATCATTGGCCAGTTTGGTAACTTAACGTTATCAGGGGTCTCATTCTCACGAGCATTCTTTTGAATTGATTTGATTTCTTCAATAACTGTATCCAAGGTCTTTGAGAAATCTTCAGATACTTTGAGATGATCTGTTTCAGCATCCGCTTCAACAAAATAAGGCTTCCATCCCATACCACTAAAGTAACTAGTTAATTCTGGGTCACTTATTCGTGAAAGTATTGTTGGGTTAGAAATCTTAGCCCCGTTCATATTAATAATTGGTAAAACGGCACCATCAGTAATTGGATTAATAAATTTATCTGAGAACCATGATGTAGCTAATGGACCGGTTTCAGCTTCACCATCACCGATTTCAACAGCGGCAATAACATCAGGATTATCTAAGATAGCCCCAACACCGTGTGAAAGTGAGTAACCAAGTTCTCCACCTTCGTGAATTGAACCTGGGGTTTCAGGAGCAGCATGAGAAGCCACACCGCCTGGAAATGAAAATTGCTTGAATAGCTTAGCCATTCCCGCTTCATCTTGAGTGATGTTGGGGTAAATGTCTGAGTATGATCCGTCAAGATATGAGTTAGAAACCATAACTTGACCACCATGACCTGATCCTTCAATATAAAACATATTTAAATCGTATTTATTAATAACACGATTCAATTGAGCATAAATGAAGTTTTGAGAAACAATTGTTCCCCAATGTCCGATAGGCTTAACCTTAACATCTTCAGCCTTTAGAGGTTCTTTCAACAACGGATTCTTACGTAAGTACAATTGACCTACTGAAAGATAATTAGCAGCACGCCAATACTTATCAACCAGTTCCAAGTATTCTTTGGAATCGTAATCTACAGCCATTAATTAACACTCCTTCTATTAGCAATATTAATGCGTACAGAATATTTGCAAAATTTACTAATCGATAAGGTCCAGTTATCAAATTTTCCAAACACCTATACACCGTCATTATGAACGTTAATTTTTTAATAGTCCAGTTATTGGTAGGGGTATAAATAAAAAACTAGGTCATAATTAGCCTAGTTTTATATCTCGCCGTCAAGATTGACAAACGTATTATAATTTAAGTATTTATAGTGAAGGCGCATGTTAGAAACTTCAACTGGGGTCCCATCATCCAAGAAGAAAATACCTTCCATCATCCCCACTGGTTCATTTTCCTTCAGCCCAAGTAATTCTCGATCCTCTTCATTTGAAGGTTCTGCCTTAATTGACATAAACGACTTAGTAACCGACTTACCAGCGGTATCCTCGAAGTAGTTAAAAATTGAACCAACAACCACTTCTTGAGTCAGCTCTGGGGCAACCTTGATTGGGATATATCCTTGCTCAATCATAAATGGATGATCATCAAAGGTCCTTAACCGCTTAACCTGGTATACAAAATCTCCTGGTTTCAAAAACAAATCAGTTTGTAACTCCGCTGTAGCCGGCACTACTTTAAAATCGAGCAATTTAATTTGAGGAATTTGGCCGTCACTCTTAAAACTATCAGTGATTCCTAAATTAGAACCTTCATATTGAAAAATTGACTTATTTTTTTGATATAACGGATTAATAAATGTCCCTGAACCCCGTTTTTTAAAAATGATCCCCTGATTAGCAAGCACATTAAGAGCTCGCTTAACCGAGCTTCGGCTCACCCCGTACGATTCACTAAGGCTTCGTTCATCAGGTAACCGCTTATTGTCGAATTCGTTATTTTCAATTCGGCGTTTCAGGTCGGTCATAATATTACGATAAACTAAATCCACCATTTTTTCTCCTTAATAACCTGTTCATCTGAACTATCAATGCTAAAGTATACCAGATATTTATAACTAGACCATCAGTAAAATAGTCAGGCAATGTGCTAAAATTATCTCGAGGTGTTTTATATGGCAAAAAAAGAAAACAAAAGAAAGTTCACAAAACTTTAGTTGAACAAATTCTAGATAAAAATAAAATTTCATTTGAACAAATGGAGTTTCCAACCCATCAAGAAGGTGACGTGGCCCAACTAAGCGTTGACCACATTGGTCAAGACGAACATACGATTTATAAAACCTTGGTCCTTACTGGCAATAACACTGGTCCAGTAGTTGGAGTGATTCCTGTCGACGAACATTTAAGCTATAAAAAATTAGCCAAAACGTCAGGCAATAAAAAAAGTTGGCATGGTCCCGCTAAAAGACCTACTAAAAACAACTGGTTATGAGCATGGTGCCAACACACCAATCGGAATCTGGGAAAAATTTCACTATCCGATCTACATTGACCAAGTTGCTCAATCAATGGGTGAAATCATCGTTTCTTCCGGTCAAATCGGCCGTTCAGTCAAGCTAAATGCGGAAGACCTAGCCAAGCTAGTTCACGCCGACTTCGCTGATCTTAAGGAATAATTAATGCTTATTCAAATCATTAAAAATATTTTACTAATTATCGGACTCCTTTTGGGGGTACCGTTTTTGTTTACCATAGTACTATCCAAACTAAATCAGGATACTAAGCGTATCGTTAGCTCGCGGCTTGGTAGCAAGAGTCAGGTAATTATTGGTAGTCTCGGCATTATCATCCATGAAACTTCTCACGCTCTAGTAGCCCTGATTTTTGGTCACCATATTATTTCAATGCGGCTAATTAAATTTCCATCTCCACACGATTCATCTCTTGGCTATGTTAACCATAGTTGGAATCCCAATAATTTCTACCAACGAATTGGCAACCTGTTTATCGGTATTGCACCAACATTTGGTTGTTCACTAGTCGTGTTACTAGCTTACCGCATCCTATTCCCGATTAGCTTTAATTCAGTTTTGCTAGCGATTAAGGTCAATAATTTGCAGTCAATCAAATTGCCAGATTTTAATATCTTCAACTACCTAATTTTTTTAATCATGGCAATTACTATCTGTGTTGGTGGGTTCGATCTTAGTTCAGCCGACTTTGATAATTCAAAGCAAGGAATCCTACCTACCCTCATTGCGCTATCCTTAATCACAATTGCTCTTAGCGTCACACCTTTCTTTTCAAATATCATCCGAGCAATTAATCATTTTATGATTGGAATAGCCATCATCTTTAATTTTCAGCTTGGTAGTTTCGTTCATTATCCATGGCCTAACTAAATTATTTTAATTATTTTTTACCATTCCATTCGTCATAAAATTCGTCTAAAAAGTCTAGCATGACTTGTTGGCGCTGCTCAGCCAGCTGTTTGGCAGTTTCAGTATTCATCTGGTCCTTTAGTTTAAGTAATTTTTCGTAGAAATGATTAATAATGGTGTTGCGTTTTCGATACTCAGACTTATCCATTTCTTTGCGAGGCATAATTCTAGGATCATACATGATTTCACCAAAGTGACCGCCAAAGTAAAAAGTCCGGGCAATTCCAATTGCCCCAATAGCATCAAGACGGTCAGCATCTTGCACGATTTGGCCTTCAATAGATAACGTGTGTTTGGACTTAAGATTGGCACTGTAAGACATGTTTTCGATGATTTCAAACATTGACTGGATAAAGTTATCATCGTACCCCATGGATGTTAATTTTAATTTGATAGCTTCCTTTTTGCTGCTGGGTTATCCGTCACCTTATCATCAATTACGTCGTGCAAGTATGCAGAGATTAGGACTAATTCTCCATTGGCCGACTCACCTGCTAAAATCAGTTTGGCCAAGTTAACCACCCGTTTAATATGTTGGTAGTCATGGCCTGAAGTTTCATGGCCCAATTCTGACTGTACAAATTCACTAATTGCTTTTAAATTTCTATCCATAATAATCCCCATTCCATTGTCTATAACTTTAATTATATCGATAACGAGGACTGATAAAAACATGCAACAACAAATTATTAAGGATCAAGCATTTCTAACTAAAACATCAACCACTGCAACGCTTAGTGACACTGGCCATGTAACCGATTTAGTTGATACATTAACAGCTAATGCTGATAGAGCCGTTGGGTTAGCCGCCAATATGATTGGTGTTAATAAGCGCATCATCGCCATTCAAGTCGGCATTATGAGTATTCCAATGATTAATCCCGAAATCATCAGCAAGAATGGTAAATATATCACTACCGAAGGTTGTTTATCACTTCTTGGTGAGCGGCAAACTGCTCGTTACAATAAAATTATCGTCCGCTATCAAGACACTAAATTTAAAACTCATACTCAAGAGTTCACTGATTTTGTTGCTCAAATCATTCAACATGAAATTGATCATTGCAATGGTATTTTAATTTAATCTTTTATTCAATAAAAAAGCAGGTGCTAATTAGCACCTGCTTTTTGTCGGTTATTGATTATTTTTCAACGCCTTTTCCATCGTATTCATCAATCATGATTTGTTTCAAATCAGCCATCAATGGTTCCTTAGGATTAGCAGTTGTACATTGGTCTTCGTAAGCAAGAACTGATAGACGATCAACAGCTTGATCGAATTGCTTCTTGTCAACGCCCCATGCCTTAAGACTGAGAGTTACCCCAACTTTGTGAGCTAAATCAATCATCTTGTTAACTAAGGCTTCAGCAAGTTCGTTATCATCCTTACCAGTTAGGCCAATGTAACGAGCAATTTCAGCATAGTCCTTGTTAGCACGGAAATATTCGTACTTAGGCCAAACAGCAATCTTTTCTGGTAGTTTAGCATTATATCTAATTACGTGAGGCATAGTAATTGCAATTGCAATTCCATGAGTTAATCCAAATTCTCCACCAAGTTTGTGGGCGATTGAATGGTTGATTCCTAGGAATGCATTACCAAATGCCATTCCGGCAAGCGTAGCGGCATTATGCATTTCAGCACGAGCATCAGCATCACCATTGTATGATTTTTCCAAGTTTTCAAATACTAACTTGATTGCTTGAAGTGACAATGGACGAGTGTAGTCTGAAGCCATTGTTGAAACGAATGATTCAATTCCGTGACTTAATGTATCAAGTCCTGAAGCAGCAACTGTTCCCTTTGGTACAGTTTCCACGAATTGAGGGTCAACGATCGCAACATCTGGAGTCAATGCATAGTCAGCTAATGGGTACTTAACATGAGTCTTTGAGTCAGTAATAACAGCGAATGGCGTTACTTCTGAACCAGTACCTGAAGTAGTTGGGATAGCGATCATTTGAGCCTTACGAGGCTTGTTGAAACGGTATGCCCGCTTTCTGATATCGATGAATTTTTGCTTTGCACCGAAGAAACTAGTACTTGGGTCTTCGTAGAATAGCCACATGTTCTTAGCAGCATCTAGTGGAGAACCACCACCCAAAGCAATGATTGTATCAGGTTCAAAGGCCCGCATTTGAGCAACACCCTTGTTAACTGTATCAGTTGAAGGATCTGGTTCAACATCTGAGAATAGTGAGTATTGAATGTCATTTGTCCGACGTTTTAATTCGTCTAGAACTTTGTCAACGTATCCATGTTCAACCATCCCTGGGGTGGTTACGATAAATACTTTGTTAATACCTGGCATATCGTTGAGGTATCTGATTGAAGTCTTTTCGAAGTAAACTCTTGGTAATTTAACCCATTGCATATTATTTCGTCTCTTTGCGATAGTTTTGATGTTCAATAAGTCAGTATCAGTAACGTTATGAGAAATTGAGTTTCCACCCCATGAACCAGTACCTAATGTAAGAGATGGTGTCATTTCGTTATAAAGGTTACCAATTCCACCAAATCCACCTGGTGTGTTAACTAGCACCCGAGTAGCTTTCATTTTCTTACCAAATTCAAGGGCAAGATCGTCATCAGTAGTTTGAATTGCAGCCGTATGGCCTAATCCACCATAGTGAAGAAGATCGTCAGCGATCTTGAAGGCTTCTTCATGACCAGCAGCACGGTAAACACTGATAACTGGTGATAGTTTTTCGCCTGAAAGAGGTTCTTTAATTCCAACTTCACTAATTTCAGCAGCTAATACTTTAGTGTTGTCAGCAACTTTGATTCCGGCCATCTTAGCAATCTTCTTAGCTGATTGACCAGCGATTGGTCCAAGAACATTTCCTTTTTCTTGGTTAAACATTGTTTCAGAAAGTTTCTTTTGGTCAGCTTTCTTAACGAAGAAGACACCGTTCTTCTCTAATTCTTTTTTAACAACATCGTAAATATCGTTATCAATAATGGCACTGTTTTCAGTGGCACAGATCATACCGTTATCAAATGTCTTAGAAAGAACTAGGTCATTAACTGCCCGTAAGATGTTAGCAGTCTTTTCAATATATACAGGACCGTTACCAGGACCGACACCTAACGCTGGTTTACCAGTTGAGTAAGCGGCCTTAACCATGCCAGGACCACCAGTTGCCAATGTTGAAGCAACCCCAGGGTTGTTAATCAACTTGTCAGTGGCTTCGATACTTGGTTCAGTGATCCATTGAATTGCACCTTCAGGAGCACCGGCAGCAATGGCAGCATCACGAACAACTTTTGCAGCAGCAATTGATGACTTCAATGCTTGGGGATGAAAACTAAAGATAATTGGGTTTCTTGTCTTCATTGAAATGATTGACTTGAATAATGTTGTTGAAGTTGGGTTAGTAACTGGAGTAATTCCTGCTAATACCCCAAGAGGTTCAGCAACGGTAATTAATTGGCGTTCACGGTCGTCTTTGATGACTCCAACAGTTTTATGATCACGAATGCTGTGCCAAATTTCTTCGGTTGCATACATGTTTTTAATTGCTTTATCTTCTGCAACCCCACGGCCAGTTTCTTCAGCGGCCATAATTGCAAGGTCCATATGTTTGTCTTGACCAGCCATTACCATTGCATGGGTGATGTGGTCAACTTTTTCTTGGTCGAATGAATCCATAATTTCAAGAGCTTTTTGGGCTTTTTCAACTAAACTATTGATCATTGCATCTACATCAGTAGTTTGTTTCTTTTCTACTTTGTTATCTATCATGAGTTGCCTCCAAAAAGGTTTGTTTTATTTGTTTGTTATTTATTTCACAAGAATATAATAACACGTATCATTTTTTTGTAAATAGTTTTTGCTCAAAAAATCACAAAAAAGTTTAAAATAAAAACACGGTTCCTTATATATCAAGGATATTCCGTGTTTTTAATCATATATACTTTGTTCATTCCTCTGAAAACGTTTTCATTAGCTTTATGTGAACGATTTCACTACTACTCAACTTTAGGTAATGGCTTTTGGATAATCTCAAGTAACTTTTCAGATTGCACTCGATCAATCACCACATTTACAGCAACCTGCATTAATTTCTCATTCAAATCATCTTCTTTAATTGCATGATTTGAAATATTATCAATATTTTTGAATGAAAACGAAAGTCGCTTAACGAAGTTATCATATGCCTGTTGCGGATACATATTAGCCGTTACCTGATCGATTGCATGCCGAATTGTTTCTAACGAAAATGCAGGTTTAAGCAAACTAATCATAATGATATCTGCGATTTGCATAGTTTGATATTTCTTTTTAACTGGCGCAATAATCGCCTTATTTTTAACATAATTGTTAATCATAGCGGGGGTAACTGGTGACATCCCAATTTGTCCCAATATTCCATTAACAAACACCGTCACTTGATCCATGTACAAATCAAATTTTGGTAACTCTGACCATAATGGCAATTCAACGTTCTTTAAGTTCTGTTCCCATCTCTGGTATTGTTCTTCATTATTTGTCATAGTACACCCCTCTAATTTAGATTCTTGTATTGTATTATCTAGTTTAACACACTAGATAATAAAGAGTAAAAGAAAAGGTTGCCTCTTGGCAGCCTAACTTAGCTTATGCTCTTTTTTTAGCAAGTCTTCGCTCACGTGCATCCAATATTTTGCTAATAATGCCTTGAGCAAATATATAAATTGGGTATGCAGTTAAGATTAACGGAATTGCAATCCACCAAACCCATGGATTAAATAGCGAAACCAATGAAAATAGATTATTGAAAAATACTAGGATTAGCAAAAATGCTGCAAGAACTCCTACATCTAAAGCAATTTTAAGTCGATTAAATGGTCTTGAAACCAGAACTAACGCTAACCAACAAATTGCGCCAGTAATTAACACGCTTAGTGTTGAGGTAAATTGATAATTTAGTCCTAATAGCATCCCTATCCCTTGAATAATCATGATATAGCCAACGATACAAGTGGCAGCTGGGGCTGAGATTATCAATACTTGCCGCATAAATTGATTGGTAATTTTATTAAAGTTTGGTTGTAACGCTAACACGAACGACGGAATCCCCACCATCAAGGTAGTAATGGGCGTTAGTTGAATTGGCTCAAATGGATAACCATCTTTAAAGAAACATAAATAAAATTGCAAGGGCGACTGAGTACATTGTTTTAATCAAATACATGGCTGCTACTTGCTGAATATTATTAATTACTCGTCGACCTTCATTCAAAACATCAATCATTGCATCGAAATTCGAATCAATCAATACAAAATCAGCAATACTCTTGGTACTTCGCTACCAGATGCCATGGCAATTCCACAATCTGCCTGACGTAAGGCCAGAATATCATTTACTCCGTCCCCAGTCATTGCAACTGTATGTTTACTATCTTGTAACCCACTAATCAATCGTTTCTTTTGATCTGGAGTTACTCTACCAAAGACTGTATTATCAGCAGCTAACTTACCAAAATCATCATTATCATTAACAGTGGACATATCAATAAATTGATTTGCATTTTCAATTCCCGCGTTCTTAGCAATTGACGACACAGTAACAGGATCATCACCAGAAATCACCTTTATATTTACATCTTGACTTCTAAAATAGTTAAACGTATTTTTAGCATTTGGCCGAATCACATCGCTTATAAGTAATAGTCCAATTATTTTGGGATTTGATAGTGGTTGTTCAGTTGCCAAATGGTCTGCCTGAGCAATCGCTAATACCCGATAACCATCAGCAGCATATTCATTAATTTGCTTTTGAACTTTAGAATTTAATTTTTTGGTAATGAATTGTGGAGCCCCTAAGATATAGGCGCCTTCCCCCGCAACCTCAACGCCGCTCCACTTTCTTTCAGATGAAAAAGCTTCCACTGCCGTTACCGGAATTTGAGGGTTCACAACTTCATTTTTTATCGCCATGGCCGTTTCGTTACTATCACCGGTCCCATAAGTGATTGCCCCTACCATCTCTTTAAGTTGGTCAATTGACGTACTATCAACTAGCGAGATAATACTTTCAAATTTAAGGTCACCACTAGTGATAGTCCCAGTTTTATCCAAACAAATCGTATCAACTCGTGCTAATGCCTCAATTGCTGGTAAATCACGCACCAACGTCCGCTTTCTAGCCAGTGTCATAGCAGAAACTGCTAAAGTCATTGAGGTCAGCAATACTAACCCCTCCGGAATCATGCCAATCATGGCTGCAACGGTTCCTAAAATTGACCGATTAATTCCCAGTCCCTGATATAACTTAACTACAAATAAAATAACTCCTAATGGTACAATCACAATCGATAAGGCCTTAATAATTCGGTTAATAATATTCAAAAGAATACTTGGAGCGTCCTTACCTTGGCTAGCCTCATTAGATAAGTGATTAACGAACGTATCACTCCCTACCTTAGTAACCAACATGCGACCAGACCCACCAACCAAGTAACTACCTGAAGTTAGCTCATCTCCTGATTGTTTCGTAATTGTTTTAGCCTCACCCGTAATTTGAGACTCATCAACTTGCATCGACTTACTGATAACAACTTCGCCATCGACTGGAACCTGATCACCGCGAGATAATTGCACAATATCGCCTAATACGATATCTTCTGGGAGTAACTGGACTTCCTTACTATCTCGGATAACGGTATTTTTATCCTCGGCCAATAACACCATCTTATCTATTTGACGTTTCGACCGAATTTCTTGAATAATCCCAATAATTGTATTAATAACGGCAATTCCCAAGAAAAGTAAATTTTTATAGCTACCAGTATAAAAGACCAGCGCACCTAATACGATATTGATTAAATTAAATAATGTGAATATATTATCGGTCAAAATTTCTTTAACACTTTTTGTTAAAGACTTTTCAGCCGTGTTTTTATTGCCAGATTCAATTTGCTTTTGAACTTGGCTGCCGGTTAAACCTTGTTCAGGATTTATATCCGCCAATTTAATATTGTCCATCGGTTTAACACCTCTCTTTAACAAACATTGTACAAAAAATATCTTAAAAAGCCTATTTTTAATCATCTATTATTAAAGTTTTAACAATTCCTTTAATCGTTGGTTTAACAGCATTACCCAATAATGTATGATAAACTGAAAGCGTTAACTAAGGAGGGCAAACTCATGAGCAACATTTTAACTAATACATACAAACTGGCAGACGGTAATGAAATTCCGCTAGTTGGTTTGGGAACCTACCTACTTGATGATCCTAACAAAATGGATACAGCAGTTACTGCAGCCTATGAAGCTGGTTACAGATTATTTGACACTGCCCAACTTTACCAAAATGAAGCATTACTTGGTGAGGCAATCAGAAAGTTAGGTATTAACAGAAATCAAATTTTTATTACTGATAAAATCACTGAAATGAATCAAGGGTATGACCTAACGATTAATAGTGCTGAGTACTCCCTTCAACAACTCGGAACCGACTACTTCGATCTACTGCTAGTACATTGGCCAATCTCTGACAAGTTCTTTGATACTTGGAGAGCATTTGAAGAATTAAAAAAGCAAGGTAAAGCCAAATCAATTGGCGTTTCCAACTTTACTCAAACCCACTTGCAGCTATTAAAAACCCAAGCGACGGAAATGCCAGTGCTTAACCAAATCGAAACTCACCCATATCTTACCCAAAGACCAATGGTTGAATTTGACAAACAAGAATCGATTCTTACGCAAGCTTGGAGTCCACTAGGTCGTGGATTAGTACTAGATAATCCAATGATTGCCAAAATGGCTGACCACCACAATCGTTCAGTAGCCCAGATTGTTTTGCGTTGGCAGCTTCAGCGCGGAGTTGCCGTAATTCCCAAGTCACAAACCACATCTCGCATTCAAGCAAATATCGATCTTGATTTTAAGCTTAGTGATGATGAGATGACAATGATTGATATCCTTAATAAAAACCAACGAACCGGAAATGAACCAGAACTAGTTTATGAAACGGGAAATCAATATTAATAATCAACATAAGCTCCAGACATCATAATGATATGATATCTGGAGCTTATTTTTACACTTATTTATCACTACCAAAATTCACCCCAAAAAATTTAAATATGAGCTACTTTTTTATTAAGATGCGCTTTCGTTTTCAGAAATCTTCCCGCAAGATTGCCAAAACTTTGTATACTGATTTAACTGGGAGGAGTACAACTATGAAAAAAAATTCTGATTAAACTGACCGTCGGATTGGCTTTAAGCATTTCTTGGATAGCCATATGTCAAGCAACAATTCATGCAGCCACTATGACCAACCCCAAAATAACAACTGTTCAACAATATACCCCGAAACAAGCACTAGTAACTAAAAGCCAATCAAACAATTATTTATGGAATGCTAGTCATACCAAAAAAATTGCTAACCTAAAGAACTATTCTAAAACAACATTTTATGCTTCGAGATTGGTTTCAATGAGATTCCCGCACTATCAATATTCAGTAAACTACTATTACGTAACCAGTAATAACTCTAAATTAAAGGGATATGTTTGGGCCAAAACGATGGTTCAAGGAAAATACATCAAAGGTGGCTATTACAGCTACCCCAAATTCAATGTTCTATTGACTACTAAACGAATTACTAAACAATCTGAATTTAGTGATAGTTCACAATATTCACTGGGTGGATATAGTACCAGGACATCCCTTCAAAATTTCACTAAAATTCCTAGCACCAGTTCCATGATTAAAGTCATCAATTACTACCGCCAACATGATAGTGATAAGCGACTACCGGCAACCTTACAAAATGGCGCTAAACAGGGTGTCAAAATTGCGACTGTCCAATCATGGACCACTAATCCTAACGGCCCTGTTAGAATTCCAGTAATTGAATTTCCGCTAGGGAAGAGTGTTTCTTGGTATCCACGGGCAACATTTGCGGTTGCCCAAGACGTCATGACTGCCAATCTTAACAAGGTCGTCTCATATGGAGCAAATAATGACAGTTTTTCCGGCGCCGTTTATCTAAATGGTCTCGTTTTTAACTTCGATGATTCAAGCGCTCAATTTAGGACCGCTTATAGCAGCACTATCAAAAAGGTCTATAAAAACAATATTGGTCCTCATCACGATCTCTCATTGGTTCAATTTTCTGGTCGAACGAAGTATGTATTAACGAGTAGCATTATGTATATCAATCCCCTTAAACCTGTGTTAAAGGATGGTATTTGGTACGGATCAGGTAATGCCATCTCTGGGACCCAACAAGGCAGAACCATCCTTAGTAAGTTGGATCCTTCTAAATCAAAACTTTATCGCGTAATCGGTAGTGGCGGATTTACTCAATATCAATACCAATCAGGAAAATGGAAACAACAATTTTCCATTAACTTTCATCAGCACAATGCTGATGAACCAGCTTCCACAACTGACAAAAAAAACGTAGATGTGATTCTATCAACTGGTCAAAAACGATTGCAGTCATCAGTTCCACAACTGATGTCCGGCCTTACCTATATAAACCATCTGCCTATTATCAAAATATAATCAACGGAGAGAAATAAAATGATTAAACGAGTTAAATTTACCCATATCTTGGTGACCATTGGTACTATGTTGGTCATTATCTTTGCATCAGCCAATGCATCAGCTGCAATAAAGTTCCGTCAGATTTCTCAAGTATCATATTCCTCCAAGCCTGAAGACAACGCCTATCACACTCGTAATCTATCAAAAAGCACTTGGGTTTATAACAGTGATCAAAAGAAACCATTTTCTAAACGCGTCTTCAACTTGAAGTCATATCCAGACACTACCTGGTTTATTTCTTCAACCGTCAGAACTTATAACAAGGGGAAAACTGCTGACTACTACGAAATTGCTAATAAAACTGGCAATCTGAGGGGATATGTCAAAACTAGTGCATTAGCAAAAGGATTTAGCCCAAATGGATATCAAATCATTAAAGAATATTGGGGAAATCAACGAGCCACATTCCACATAAAAAATCCTAAGGCAAACCTTTATGTATGGAACTGGAACCATACAAAAAAGAGAGCCAACTTGAAAAATTATCCCGGAATGAACCTGTCACGAAGCGAAACCGTCATTATGCAGCATAACAATCAACAATCCAAATATTATTGTTTGAGTGGTTCTTTGGATGGCACTAACAAAAGTGTCAACGGATATGTCGCTGCCAAAGATTTACTCATCGGTAAAAATCCGAATCATACGGGGATGAAAATCGTCAACATCGACGAATTCGTCAACAATACCGATTTCAACAACTACTTAAAGACTGGAACTAATCAAAAACTTGCGCGAGAAGTCCTAGACTTATTTCCAAATAGTCAGCCAGATCTAGGATTATCAAAAATTGCCGTTTATAACTATGGAGGAATTTTCAATTATGACGGTGATATTGAACCAATCTCAACAACTGGTTACTCTGACTTCATTTCATTTCCCGAGATTCAAAAGAATCTTTATAAAAACTCATCCGCTTCAAACGCTACGAAAATCTCCATAATCAAAAATGGTTTAAAAAAATTAGGCTATACCGATGCTAAGCGAAAATCATTTAAAGGCTATAAGCTTGGCATCCAGATCATCAATAATATTAAAAGTTATGACTCAATTTCTGGGAATGGCCGAAACAATAGTTACGTATTTATCTTAGGTAAATCCAATAAATAAAAAATAGAGCAATGCCAATTAAACACGGCATTGCTCGTCTATTATCTATGATAAATTCTACTTAGTTTTTTCGTGCAGGACATCTGCCAGCTTTTCGAGGGCTAATTCACGAGACTTAATGATATCCATATTAAAGATAATGGAATCAATATCTCCGCCTACAAAATCAAAACGTTCATAATACAGGTATGGATCGTCCTTACTATCTTGAAAAGTCTTATCAACGGCTTGTTCAAATTGCTTGGTCCACTCATAGTCTTTCATCTCAGGAAATTCAAGCTTCGTAACATATCCTTGGGTCTCCAATAATTTGGCAGCTTTTGTAACTTGGTCGCCGGAAAAGTTGATTTTTGTTGCCGTAGCAGTTTCTTCTGCCATATCAACATCCCCTAACTATTTGATTAGCTTAAGCCTAACACTTTTAACAACTTTTGTTTAACTAAAAGAATTGCTACTATCAACTTTAAAAAATTTTTTCTTTAAGTGTATAATTCAAGTATTGTCATTAATAAATATAGACAATACTATCTATTTTTTACGAAATGAGGAATTTTACTTTGGGCGATGGCCAGATAATAACTAATTTAATTATCGTGATTATCACTTTTATTTTTGCGGCATTTTTTGTTGCCAGTGAATTTGCGTTAGTTCAGTCACGACTTAGTGCGCTGGAAGAACAACGTAAAAAGATGGGCAAGAAAACTAAGAAGATTGATCGAGAAATCCATATGGTGACTAACTTGAATGAGTATCTTTCCACTACTCAGGTTGGAGTTAGTTTAGCTGGAATTATTCTAGGTTGGGTTGGTGAATCTTTTGTGGTAACCGTGCTGGTTGATATTATGGAAGTTCACAACTCCCCTATCAACCCCGCAACTGCTCATGCAATTGGAGCGGTTTTAGGAATTATTATTCTAACTTACTTAGAAGTTGTTATAACTGAAATTGTTCCGAAAAACATTAGTATCGATATGCCCTTGAGGGTACTAAGCATCGTTACTACCCCACTTCATTGGTTCCACGTTATTTTTTACCCATTCGTTTGGTTATTAAATTCTTCAGCCAATGGGATCGTTAAAATGTTAGGCCTTCCCGTTGCTAATGAGAACTCGGAACAATTTTCTCAAGCAGAAATTTTGAGCTTATCTAAAAATGCAGTTAAAACCGGTGAGCTAGAACAAAACGATTACTTGTATATGCAGCGTGCATTTGACCTTAATGACAAAGTTGCTAAAGACATTATGATCGACCGGACTCAACTAGAAGTAATTGATATCACCGCAGATGTTCATGAAGCGATTCAAATGTATCTTCAAGAAAAATTCAGTCGACTTCCAGTTGTTGCTGATAATGATAAGGATAAAATTTTAGGTTACGTTTATAACTATGATTTAATTCGACAATCTCAAGTTGACTCGAAAATCAAAGTTGACAGATTATTAAGAAACATTTCTACCACTCCTGAAATGACACCAATTACCGAAGTTTTAAATCAAATGATCAAAAAGCGGACACCAATTGTTGTCGTTGTCGATGAATATGGTGGAACATCGGGAATTATCACTGATAAAGATATTTATGAAGAATTATTCGGAACTGTTCGTGATGAAATTGATCCTTCATTCACAGAATATATCTTTAAGCAACCTAATGGAACGTATCAGGCAAATGGTAAGTTAACGACCCATGATTTCGAGCGGTACTTCCAACTCGACTTTCCTGAATTTACAGATTCAGATGCCGTTACTTTGGCGGGTTACTTTATCGATAACTACCCTAACTTAAAAGCTGGCGATACGATTTCATTCCATAACTTTGATTTCAAGATTATCGATTATGAAAACTCATTTATTAATTGGTTTGAGGTAACTGTTAAAAAGCCTCTCAAACCTGAAGATGAAGATGATAACAATAATTAATTTAGCTACTTTATAAACAATAGTTACTAAACAAGCTTAAAGGAGTAGAAAGCCGGACAACAAGCATAATTTGTTTCCAACTTTCTACTCTTTTTGATACATATTAAGGGGGATCCACTTTGAAAACTGTATGGAAGAAAACGCCAACTTTCGTTATTTATACGCTATTCTTTTTTCTATTTATCGGCGTAATGATTAGTTGCCTATCTTTAAGTGGCAAAACAATGATTTGGCAGTTAGATGGTTTGGCCCAACATTTTCCGATTTTAGTCCAATTTAGACAAATGATTTTAGACTTTTTAGCTAATCCCAGTCACGGACTAACTAATTGGGCTTGGAACATCGGTTTAGGTTCAGATACCTTAACTAATTTTCAATATTATGTCATTGGGGACCTATTTAATTATTTAATCGTTTTATTTCCAAAAAGCCAGATTGAAACTGGATTTGCTGTCCTAGTATTTTTGCGAATGTATGTCTCGGGGCTGTCGTTTCTACTATTCACCCACCACTACAAATTTAAAAAAATTAGTACGCTAATTGGCTCGTTGGCATATGCCTTCAACGGTTATGCAATTTCGACTGGTTTTCACCATCCATTTTTCATCCTACCTTTAATATTCTTCCCATTATTAGCGTATGGTATCGATAATGTTCTAAAAAATAAATCGTTCGTACCACTAGTTATTGCTGTCTTCTTAGTATTAATTGGTAACTTTTACTTTGCTTGGATTCTTGCAATTGGTGCTACAGTTTACACGCTAATTAGACTTCTAAGTATGTACAAAGATTCTGAATTTCATTTTTTAAAATCAATTAGCAAGTTAATCGGTTCAGCAATTCTAGGTCTAGGGATGGCCGCAATTGTCTTCTTACCAACAATTATGCTGGCCGCTAAATCGACTCGTATTAATCAAAAATTTGCGAATGGATTGACTTTCTTCCCACTTGAATATTACTTAAAGATGCCCAATGCGATTTTACTTAACGGTCGGGCAATGAACTTTTGGCTCGTAATTGGCATCACTGGCTTATCATTCTTAGGGGTTGTCTATATGGTTAGCCACTTTAAAAAGTACCTTTGGGAAAATATTTATCTGCTAATAATTATCATTGGTCTGTTAATTCCAGCCTTTGGCGCCATGATTAACGCTATGACTACCCCATCTAATCGTTGGATCCTTTTAGCTAACTTATTATTTGCATTTGCAACGATGATTTTAATTGATAACTTAAACTCCCTGACCATTCGTGATGTTTATTGGCTACTTGGAAGTAGTCTAGGATTAATCGCGATTGTTTGGCTCAATAACGGAATGATTATGAACATTACTAGGCACGATTTTATTGAGTATGGCATGCTGCTCCTGACAATCATTGTAATTTTGGCAATGTTATTTTTCCGATGGTCACACACCACAAACTTTGTTGTAATGACCTTAGTCTTCTCATTAAACCTCATTGTGAATATTATTGGGGTATACAGCCCTAACGCGACTAATTTGGCCACCCAGCAGATGGATCAGGGACTCTCGACTAGGTTCTCGAATGATTACTATAATGGAGCCCAAAAGTACGTGATAGAGCAACCAGGCTTCTTTAGAACTTCCAAAGCTCCCCGTTATCAATATAATCAAAATATCGATAATCTTGCGAACTTCACCAATACCAACACCAATATTTCAATCAACACCGGAATTAATGACGAGTCAATTTATCTAACCCTTCAAAACGGTTACTTAGGAGATTTTTCACGAGCTGTTGCAAATAGTCAATTTTCCATGAATACTCCGATTGGTCAAAATGATTATCGAACCGCACTTAATAATTTAATGGGGGTTAAGTACCTATTCGCCCGAGCCAATGATAATAAACAAATGATTCCATACGGCTATACTCCTGTTAAAGACCGTAACGGCAAGATTAAGGTCTTTCAGGCTAAAGAGCGGACTAATGCTGATCCAAACATTGAAAACTTGTCTGGAACCATTATTTACAAATCAAGCAATGCTCTCCCACTCGTTTACACCCAAGTAAAAACCGTTGCACCAGCTACATTTAATCAACTTGATCCGCTTGATAAAGAACGAATCATGACTCAAGGTGCGGTGGTCTATAAAACATCTCAATCACGATCACCACTAAACTACACTTCGCCAAGAAAGAATATTAAGTACAAAGTCAAAGTAGATACTAGCACCTTAATTAACTCACCTGAACAATTAACCAAATACCGCTTAAATATCTTAGGTAAAAAAGATGCCAATAAGACTATCAGCAATCCTCATGACCAAGTTAGTTTAGGTGCAAATTATCAAAAGACCCGTAACCTGTTATTCCAAAATCAAGATATTTTAGCAAATAACAAATACCATAACCGGAATAATTTAACTGAAATGACCACTGATGCCACTGGAAAACCACTTCAATACTCACTAAAAGTTAATAATCCTAATGAAACTAAAAACAGCGAATTGTTCTTAGTGATTGATGGGATTCATCAGTCTGATGGGAATTTAAATGACCAAATAAAATGGCTTGAAAATCAGCATCTATTGGACAATAAATCATATTCAAAAATGCAAAAGCTCAATGATTTACGATCAAATATTCTTGATCCCAAATTTGGTGGCTATTTACTAAATGCTTATACAAATGGTTATCATACTGGATTTGCTCAGTATGACAGCGATAACTTATCAAACTATCGCCAAATTAATAGCATTGTTTTGAACTTAGGATACTCCAAGGACGCTCGTAAGAGTGTCAAATTACTGTTTAATCAGGTTAAGAACATTAAATTTAAGTCTGTGAAATTAGTGGCTATGCCATTTAACAAACAGTATGACACCCAAATGCAACAATTAAAGCATGCCGGGTTAACCAATCTAAAAGTCAACAATAATCATGTCTCTGGTATTACTAATGCTCAGTCCGGACAAACTATGGTTAGTTCAATTCCTTATTCCAGTGGTTGGCATTTAACCATTGATGGCAAAGCAGCCAAAACATTCGTTGTTAACAAGGGATTTGTGGGCGCTAATCTATCGGCAGGACGCCACCAAATTAGATTAACCTACACCACCCCAGGATTTAATTTAGGAATGCTAATCACTATCATTAGTACAGCTATCCTAATAATTTTATGGATTATCTCTGCGATAATTTCAACCAATCGGCGTAAGCATGAGCCGGGTCATTATCGATCTCGATAACTTACAGTATTCCAATTAATTTAATTTGCTTGTATATTTAAACTAACAATTAGGAATTATTCCAGGAGGTAATTCAATGAAAACCGTTAGAATTTTATTTATTTCCATTGAGGGTAATACTCGTTCATTTTTAAAAAATCTCACAAAATATGCTGAATCTATAACTGATCAAACTTCTAATCCAATCAAAATCGAATTGACTGAGATTAGTGAGCAAACTGACTTAGCTAATGAGAGCGCACCATTCTTCGCATTTGTGCCAACTTATCTAGATGGTGGCAATGGGATCGATAATGGAGTCACCGAATTAATGACTAATGCGCTAGGTGAGTACATTGAATATGGTAATAATGCCAGGCTACTAAAAGGCGTGGTTGGCAGTGGTAACCGAAACTTCAATGAGCAATACTGTTTAACCGCTAAACGGTATGCTAGCAAATTTAACGCCCCATTTTTAGCTGATTATGAGTTACGTGGTACGGGTGCTGATGTCGAAAGAATTTACAAAATTTTATCTGAAAATGCATAAATAAAGAGAGCCACATGATGATATCCTCGTGCGGCTCTCTTTTTTATTTATATCTGATCTAACTGACGTTGTTTAAACCAATTAACTATGATTAATCCAGCAAGAGTAATAATAATAATTCCTGCAGCAAACCCAAATAGATACTGGTATGAAGCGAAATCAATAATAAAGCCACCGATTAACGGTCCAACTGCTCGGCCAAAAGACATGAATAAATTATAAATTCCTTGATATTTGCCTCGTTCAGAAGGCCCTGATAGACTGTCAATCCAAGCAGGAACACCTGGGAATCCAATCATTTCACCAATAGTCGTAACAATCATCACTATTACGAATGCGGTGTAGTTTTTGGCAAAAATTAGTCCTAAAAATGCAATTGCAAAAATAAATATTCCCACATATGTTTGTGTGCTTAACTTAAATTTTTCACCAATTCGATTAACAAACGGCTGTAGAAATACAATCATCAATCCATTTAAAGTCCAAAGTAAACTATACTTTTCAAATGAGATCCCCAATTCAGTCATATGAACCGAAATCACACTTTCCCATAGCGTATATGACAAGTAAACTGTTAATACTACTAAACAAATTGCTGCGATAATCGCTTTAGTATTGACCTTAGTACTGCCACTTTCGCTAATGCTACCACTGTCTTCTCGCTTATCAATATCAACATTGAACATCGTAATAGTTAATATTAACAACCCAATATAAAAACCAAACGCAACTGTAAATACGGTTGCAACCCCATATTTAAGTAAGAATCCTACTAACAATGTTCCGATTACCACTCCAAGATTGGTACCAATATATAAAACGTTAAAAATAGTTCTGGTAGATTGGCTCTTAATCGTTGCTGCATAAGCATTAAATAGCGTCATACAAGCTCCATCCCCAAAACCAACGAATAATAGCATAATCGTAAATATTGGCCAACCGTGGAAAAATATCAAAATGAAAATTGCGATTGTGGAAAAAGAGACACTTAAAATTGTCGCTGAATAAGGGGACCACTTATCAAATAACCTTTCCCCTAAATAATTTCCCAACATCATACAACACGACATCAACAACAATGACATTCCAGCCAGGGTCAATGATTTGTGTAAATAATTGTGCATATAAATCGTAACTAGTGGCCACATAAATGCTGCACCAGCATTCAATAATAATGAGCACGCAATTACGGAAATAAGGTTAACCTCTGACCTTTTCTTTAACACAACTGAACCCTCCTTATTAATTGATCACTTCCTCCATTTTCGCATATCTAACAGTTAAAACAAGCAAATTATCCCTAATAAAAAACACTAGGGAAGACTCACGGTCTTCCCTAGTGTTTTTTAATCAAATATTATTTTTGGAGTGCAAATCGGTAGTAGTGAACTGGGGCATTGCCAAATTTAACTTTGGTTGCCTTGTTCTTGCTATTAACAATCCAGAATGACTTGTTACTTGTAAATCTAATATACATTGTCTGAGCTTTCTTTTGACCACGTTGAGTGTAAGTGATCTTCCAGAAAGAACCATTCGCATCAACATCATACTTTGCATAGTTGATCAATTTTTTAACGAATTTACCATTGTAGTAAAGATATTGGTTCAACCCAGTGTTTTGGCTGAACTTAGTAACTACAGTGTACCCGGCATTAGCGCCCGATTTCCAAGTACCAGTTGGCGTATTGACCTTAATACCATTATTAGTGGTATTTGTAGTCTTATTACTTGAAGTTGCTGTCTTTTTAGCATTACTATTCTTGTTTGCGGTTGTCTTATCAGCCACATTTACTTTACTGTTAACTGGTTTAACAGTAATAATTCTATAAAAGTATGAATTACTACTTTGTCTTGCATAAACATAAACTTTTTGGTTAGCTTTTAGTTGATTTGGCAAGCTAACTTGGAATTTACCATTTACTGAATCAGCTGTTGATTGAGCTAATACTTTTTTATTAGTATCTCTCACAATTACTGATACACCTTTAGTGGCATCTCCTGTGATACTGGTTGAATTTGTATATACATTATCAACATTTAACGTAAGTGAATTAGCAGAAACTGCTTTAGCACCAAACAATAACGCAAACAATGCCACAGCGAAAACTAATAATTTAGATTTTTCATAAACTTACTCCTCTTTTAAAATTGCATGCTTCATTATATAGTCAATTTCAAATAATAGCTGTAATTTTATTTTAGTTTATGCCTTTCTTAAAAAAGCTGTTAAACCAGGCAATTTGTGTAAGCGATTTAAACATTTATGCTAAAAGCTCAAACTAATTTTATGGAACCCTTTTTTTACTGAAATATGTGTTATATAATATTACCGAAATGGTATAGACATTTATACCAATTACTTAGTTAATTATTGATAGGAGTGGAGTATTTTGCCAACTGAAAGAAGTTCACTGATCATGCTCTTTGGGGCAACTGGAGATTTAGCAACTAGAAAGTTGTACCCAGCTATTTTTAATCTTTATAAAAAAGGTAATATTAAAGATCATTTTGCTGTCCTTGGTACTTCTCGTTACAAGTTTGACGACGATAAGTTCAGAGAAACGGTTAAAAAATCTGTGTCTGGCGAAAGTGATGACAAGAAATTAATTGAATCATTCATTCAACATTTCTACTTCGTTACTCACGACGTTACAGACTTAGAACATTACTCAGCTTTGAAAGATAAAGCTAACGAACTAGATAAGAAATTTAAGCTTGGTGGCAACCGAATCTTCTACGTTTCAATGGCTCCTAACTTCTTTGGCGTTGTTGCTAAAAACCTGAAGAATCAAGGACTTCTTACAACTGGTAATGGCTTCAATCGTTTAGTTATTGAAAAGCCATTTGGTCGCGATTTTGAATCTGCTAAAGAATTAAATGATGCTCTTAGTGAGTCATTTAATGAAAATCAAATTTACCGAATTGATCATTACTTGGGTAAAGAAATGATTCAAAATATCGAAGCTGTTCGCTTTGGTAACACCATTTTCGAAGCTCTTTGGAATAACCGTTACATTGATAATATTCAAGTAACGCTTGCTGAAAATCTTGGGGTTGAAGAACGTGCAGGTTACTACGATAACTCTGGTGCCCTCCGTGATATGGTCCAAATCATATTATGCAAATCGTTAGTTTGCTAGCCATGGAGCAACCGGTTGCCTTTCAAGATACTGACATCCGAGCTGAAAAAGTTAAGGCCCTCCGTAGTTTACGAGTTTACAACGTGGCAGAAGCATCAACTAACTTCGTTCGTGGCCAATATGGCGCATCAGTTGATGGATCAAGTAAGGAATACCGTAAAGAAGATGGCGTTCCTGCTGATTCTAACAATGAAACGTTCGTGGCCGGCAAATTGTTATTTGATAACTACCGGTGGTCTGGGGTTCCTTTCTACATCCGAACTGGTAAGAAGTTAGCTGACAAGTTTACTCGTGTGGACGTTGTCTTCAAAAAACCACTAGTTGACATCTTCTCATTCCCACAAGATGGTAACACCCTTCTTAGCCCTAACGTTTTGACAATCCATATTGAACCTGAACAAGGTTTTTCACTCGTTGTTAATGCTAAGAACAGTGAACAAGGTTTCCATACTGAACCGGTTAACTTGGATTTCTATGAAAATTCACAAAGAACTCAAGCAACACCTCAACCATACGAACGTTTAATTCACGATGTTCTTAAGGGTGATGGCACTAACTTTGCAAGTTGGCCAGAAGTGGCTAGTGCTTGGAAGTTTGTTGACCAAGTTCGTCGTGTCTGGGATATTCAACAACCTATGTTCCCTAACTACATCCCTGGTTCAATGGGACCTGTAACTGCCGATGAGTTGCTTGCCCGTGATCACCGTGAATGGGTTTACAAATTAAATCAATAATAAAAAGATCCCCGTTTACCGGGGATTTTTTTGTAACATTATTTTTTATTGATTTTTTGCAATGATTACCCATTCACATTAGGCTTGTGCAGTGTTACACTATTTCTGTAGAACTTTTACAATTTTTTTATACGCAAAGGATGGTATTACAATGGCTGATCAAAAAGCAAACATTGGTGTTGTAGGTATGGCCGTTATGGGTAAGAACCTTGCCCTTAACATTGAAAGCCGCGGCTTTACTGTTGGTATCTATAACCGTTCAGAATCAAAAACTAAGACTGTTATGGCAGATCATAGTGAAAAGAAATTGGTTCCAAGCTACTCAGTTGAAGACTTCGTTAATTCACTTGAAACTCCTCGTCGAATTGTGATGATGGTTAAAGCTGGAAAACCAACTGACGCTGTTATCGATGAACTTCTTCCTTTGCTTGATAAAGGTGACGTTTTAATCGATGGTGGTAACACAAACTTCCACGATACAATGGCAAGAAATGCTAAACTAGACAAATCTGGTATTAACTTTATCGGAATGGGTGTATCTGGTGGTGAACTTGGTGCCCTTCAAGGACCTTCACTTATGCCAGGTGGCCAAAAAGAAGCTTACGATTTAGTTGAACCAATCTTGACTCAAATCGCTGCTAAAGCTCCTGCTGATGGCGAACCTTGTGTTACTTATATCGGACCTAACGGTGCTGGTCACTACGTAAAAATGGTTCACAATGGTATCGAATATGGTGATGAAGAATTAATCGACGAAAGTTACAACATCTTGAGAAACGTTGCTGGTTACTCAGTTGATGAACTTGCTGACATCTTCAAAGAATGGAACAAGGGTGAACTCGAAAGTTACTTAATCGAAATCACTGCTGATATCCTTACTCGCAAAGATGATCTTGGCGAAGATAAGACTAAGCCAATCGTTGATATGATTCTTGACCGTGGTGCTAACAAAGGTACTGGTAAGTGGAGTTCACAAGATGCTCTTGAAGTTGGTGTTGACCAATCACTTATTACTGAATCAGTTTACGCTCGTTTCATTTCAATGATTAAAGACGAACGTGTTGCTGCTTCTAAGGTACTTCCTGCACCTAAGGCTGACATCGAATTCGATAAGAAAGAAATCGTTGAAAAGTTCGTGAAGCATTATACTTCGGTAAAGTTATGAGTTATGCTCAAGGATTTGCTCAATTAAAAACCGCTTCAGATCAATACGAATGGAACCTACAATTGGGTGAAATGGCTAAGATCTGGCGTGCTGGTTGTATTATCCGTGCTCGTTTCTTACAAAACATCACTGATGCATATGACAAGAACCCTGAACTACAAAACTTACTTCTTGACCCTTACTTCACTGAAATTTGTAAGAAATATCAAGAATCTGCTCGTGACGTTGTTGCGTTGTCAACTAAAGCTGGTATCCCAGTACCATCACTTGCAGCTGCTGTTTCATACTACGACTCATATCGTTCAGAAGTTGTTCCTGCAAACTTATTGCAAGCACAACGTGACTACTTCGGTGCTCACACTTACGAACGTACTGACCGTGAAGGCAACTTCCATTACCCATGGTATGAAGAACAATAAAACTAACTTATTAAATAAAAAAAGCGTTGAGAATTATTCTCAACGCTTTTTTCTATTCATAATGAATTCCACTTAAACGACTTAAGGTTTCTTTTTTCAAGTAATAAGGGGTGATACCTTGATCAACATTATCTGAAATCATCTTTTGAGCTTGAATTCTAGCTTGAATTGTCGGCACCTTTAAAGTCATTAATGAACGATTAATCATCATTTGATTTAAATCACTTTGGTTTTATACCGTAACTTATCAGCCATGACAATTCCCCCTATCTATTGTTAATTAAATCATAGCAAAATCAATTTCGAATGTATAATCAAAAGTCTAATCACGAACTGGAATCGTGGCAAATTTTTGCTCATACCATTCATCCCAAGAACCACTAACTAAATTACCAGTATCAAAATACTCAGGATCTATTACTGAAATAACTTTATTAATTTCAGAGTTACACCGACGGAACAGTTCTTCTCGGAGCTGATTCGGGGTGAGCGACTGATTCTCAGAGATAAAGTGATTAATATCATTTAAATAATAATCAACCTTATAATCGGCAAGAATTTCGAGATTGTTTAACTTAAACCGATCAAAATAAAAATTAATAAAATCAAAAACAGCTTGTTCATTCGCATCTTCACTCAATAAATCGAACTTTACTTTCTTCGCCACAGTGCCACCTCCTATTTTTATACTATGCCAGTTTTATTTTATAAGCAAACATTTAAGTAGTAAGATGGAATTGGATACATAAGAATAGGAGGAAGTTTAATGAATTCGAATAAAATTTATACTAACTATTTTTTTGATGAACCAGCTTTTAACACTCACGATGGTGGCTATGTTCCACTTGAACGCCCAGAGATTGAATCCCAACCGCTTAACATCCCCAGCGTTTTAACTCCTGATAAAGAAACTGATACTGATATGTACTACACAGTAATTGCCCAGAAAGGCGAAACACAATTTTTGCCTGGTATGAAAACTAAGACTTGGGGATATAACGCTAATTATCTAGGACAAACTATTATTTTTAAAAAAGGTAAAGCACATTCACATTACTTTAAAGAATAAACTTCCAGAATTAACCACCTTTCACTGGCATGGATTAAACGTTCCAGGACCAATCATTGATGGTGGCTGCCATGCGCCTGTCTATCCTGGTGAGAGCAGTGAAATTGAGTTTGATTGTGACCAACCGGCAGCAACGCTTTGGCTTCACGCCCATCCATGTCCTTCAACAGCTCAACATGTATGGAAAGGCTTAGCAACTGGGGTAGTTGTTAAAGATGACGTCGAGGCAAAACTACCATTTCCAAGAAATTACGGCGTTGATGATATCCCTGTGATTTTACAAGATCGTAAGTTTCATGAAGATAATCAGTTGGATTACATGGCTGATTATGATCCTGATGGTGTTCAAGGTCCAACACCTGTCATTAACGGTACAATCAACCCATACTTTGATGTAACTACCCAACAAATTCGCCTAAGACTTCTTGATGGTGCTAACCGTCGCGAATGGCGACTCCACTTTAGTGATGATCTTGAATTTACTCAAATCGCATCAGATGGTGGCATTTTACCATCACCAGTGAGATTTACCCACCTAATGCTTACATGTGCAGAGAGGGCCGAAATTATCGTTGATTTTGGTAATTATCATCCAGGTGATGAAGTTACACTATATAGTGACGACATAGCAATATTAACTTTCAAATTCATGAATTTACGCCCAAAAATTTGAATTTGCCAGATCATTTAGTAGATGTTCCTGATCCTGAAATAACCCCTAATTCAACTATTCACCAAGTTGAAATGTCCGGAATGGACGAAGAAGTCGCCATAAATGACAAAAAATTTGATATGCAACGTATTGATGATCGCCAACAGGTTGGCAACGTCGAGGTATGGAGAATTACCAATACTAATGATATGGAGGGGGGGATGCTTCACCCATACCACATGCATGGAACACAATTTAGGATTATTTCTAGAAACGGCCATGCTCCTTATCCAAATGAACTTGGGCTTAAAGATACAGTTAGTGTTAACCCTGGTGAGGAGGTCAAAATCAAGGTATGGTTTAACCATACCGGAGTCTTTATGAATCACTGTCACATCATCGAACACGAGGACGGCGGAATGATGGCTCAATTCGAAATTTTTGATCCTGATAATCCGAAAACTTACAAACTAATGGATATGGATACTTTGATGAATGCTTTCGCTAAAGAACGTGGTGTCAGCATAGATGATTTAGATATCCCTGGAATGGATATGTAAAGCTTTTGCTTGCCACAGTTATAGCAGCATGATAAGATAAACATAGATTGATAACTGAATATGGCTGTTAGGTGAGGCTCCTATATGGAAAATGCTACTGCTCAGAAACGTCGAAAGACGCCAATGAGTCAGCTGTTCAAGTCAAATTAAGGCTTGAACTAACGTAGCTGTTAATTTATTAACTACGCTGTATAGTGCTAAAACTCAACGATTGGCTGACAACGTTTATTTGACGTCCGGCTAATCGAAGCCGGACGTTTTTATTTATCAATCACGACTAATTAAATGGAGGTGAGATTCATGACAACTGAAATTATAGATCCTGGAGCGTCGTCTAAACATCAGTCTACATTGGGAGAATTGGTCGTCATGACTCACTAGCTAAACTAGTAGAAATTGTGATAATCGATTTTCCCATCATCAAGTAAATAATAATTGTTAACTCATTAAGGTGTTCCTATTTTCTGCTTGTTGGTTTTACGCCAAATACTTCACAGAAAAACTCTCGTATCCGTTTACTTAATTAGTTAACTTTTATTTCAGGGAATTCGATTAAACCAATTTCTCAGTGGTTTTGGTTATATTACGTTGTTGACGCAGCGATACCAATCGACTTGTTCGAAAAACGCTTCACCTCTTAGGAAACTAATTGGGGAGAAATTAATTAATCGTGGATATTGCCAATTATTTATTAACAGATAATATCGGTAATCTTGAGGGACCTACCTCCATCAATTATGTGGAAGCCTAATTGACGTAACTAGACTGCCATTTATCTCAATAAAATTATAAAAACACCAACGTTAATATCGTTGGTGTTTTTTCATATTATTTTCGTCTAAATTCAGCCAAATATTCGTCTGATCGAACCTGATCAAATTCCTTTTCTGACTTTCCAATTACCATTGTAGCTAATGAATTACCCACAACATTAACTGCAGTCCGTCCCATATCGACAATTCGATCGATTCCAGCGATGAATGTTAATCCAGTAACAGGAACTCCAATTGTTGAGATAGTAGCTAATAACACCACAAACGACGCGCCAGGGACCCCAGCCATTCCTTTAGAGGTAATCATTAACACAACTAATAAAGTGATCTGTTGGCCCAATGAGAGATGAATATGGTAGGCCTGAGCTAAGAATAGAGCCGCAATTGATTGATAGATCGCTGAGCCATCTAAGTTAAATGTATATCCTGTAGGAATAACAAACGAAACAATTCCTTGATTAGTTCCAAATTTATCCATCTTTTCAATCATTTTTGGTAAAACCGCCTCAGAACTAGCAGTTGAGAAGGCCAATACAATTTCATCTTTAATCACCGTTAGTAAGTCAAAGATATTAAAGCCAAAGATTCTAGCAACAATTCCCATAACCACAACCACAAAAACGATCATTGTCGCGTAAGTAATTATTACGAAGTACCCTAATGGAATTAACGCAGAAATTCCCATCTCAGCAAGCGCGACTCCAATTAATGCACATACTCCGATTGGAGCAAAATGCATAACCCAATTAGTAACCTTGAACATTACTTCTGAAGCTGACTGAAGAACATCGATTAAAATCTTTCCTCTTTCTCCAGTTGCAGCAATTCCAAGTCCAAAGAATACCGAGAAGAAGATAACCGGCATCATATCTCCGTTGGCTAGTGAACTAAAAATATTAGTTGGAATAATTCCCATTAACGTATCCCAGATTCCTGTATGCTTAGCAGATTTGGCAGTAGCCATATATTGGCTAATATCAGAACTATGTAATGAATGAATATCAATCATTGTTCCTGGATGTAATATGTTAGCAACTATCATACCTAATGCAATTGCAACGGTCGTCATTAACTCAAAATAAATTAGTGTTTTTAGACCAACACGTCCTAGTTTTTTAATATCACCAATACTTGCAATTCCGACGGTTAAACAAGTCACAACAATTGGCAAAACAATCATTTGAATTAAACTAATAAACATTGTTCCAATGTTCTGCATAGTGGTAATTGCAACTTGATTACCATAAAATATGATTCCTAATATAATCCCTAAAACAAGACCAATCATTATTTGCCAGCCTAATGATAGTCGGTACCACTTGTATTTTTTCATATTTCCCCACCTAATCTAAAATTTCTATATATATCAATATAAAACAAAA
>NZ_BEXA01000004.1 GCF_003864335.1 Lentilactobacillus kosonis
CCGACGTAATTCATTATTATTTTCAACAACGCTACTAGGTTCAACATATAAGGTTTGACCAGATGCACTTTGGTCATGAACAATCCCACCAAAGCGTTGTTTGTATTCTGCTTTAATCGGAATAACAAACCGATCATCTCGAACGGTAATAATCGCTTCACTCAGGTACTTAGCATCCGGTCCCTTAATAAACTTATCCATGCGGGAACGAATATTGGTCTGAGTTCGCTGAATAGAACGACGAATCGAGCGCAGCTCAGAAGAAGCCCCATCCAAAATTCGACCATCGTCATCAACCGATCTAACCAAGGCAGCCGTAATATCTGGCATTAAGTCTAATTCTTCCACTAATTGATTAATCATTCGGAGTTCAACCTGATTTACCTTCAAGTCCGCAAAGAAATCTACAACCACCTTCAGGGATACTAATAGTTTCTTTATGTGAGATAGTTCAGTACCAGATAACGATGCGTTTTCAATATTTAACCGTTTTAAGAATGGCGCGATTTCCGTCAAATTAGGAATCGGAATCTCGCCCTTTAACCTGACAATGTCAGCTCCATCTGCCGTTTCCGTTAACCACTGATTAACCTGATCATAATCAGAACTAGGAGTTAATGAAGCCAATTGTTCCCGACCAGCATCTGTAACTAAAAATCGGTTAATCTGTTCTTTTATTTTGCTGTATTCAAGTGTTGTGAATACTTTAGAGTTCAATTATTTCGCCCCTTTTTTACTAAGCGTTATCAACTACGTGATCAATTTGGGCTGGTGCAGATTTAATAATGTACTTGGCAACGTATGAATCCTGATATTGAGTTCTTACTGGTTCGCTAAACACTAATAGTAAATTCACACCTGCAAATACAAATAAATATGCAACTAACAGCCGCACAATTCCACCAAAAATTGCGTTTACTTGCTTTAAGACTAAAATCTTTGTGGCAGGACTAATTACTCGTTTTAATAACATTACTAATCGCCAAACTAACGTATAAATAAACTAGAAACGAGACCCAATAAACTAACTGATGGTGGCCAGTTAAATTAAATTGGGTAACTATCCAATCAGAAATTGCTGAATTATACCGCCAAGCTAATGCCAAAGCAAATATAAAACCAACCAAATTTAAAAATTCGGCTACAAATCCCCGTCGATATCCTGAAATAAAACTTAATACCAAGATGACCACGATTATTAAATCTAAAATCATATTTATTTCTCCTGGTCGCTCGCAGAGCCTGCCTGTTTAGCAGCTGCTTCTTTCATTGATAATTGATTTGAAATGGCATTAAATGCAGTTAAAATAGCTCGATCATCCTTACTGGTATTAGGAAGTTGATCTTTAATCTTAGTCAACTGATCATTTAACAAATCAGCTGTGGCCTGCATGTGCTCATATGATCCCTCACCAATAAAAATGTATGGTTTACCATCAATTGTCGCCTTAAACCTTCTTTTTTCGTCTTCCAAGAATCATTCACCCCTAAAATCAATTAAAAAGGACTGGGAGTCGAAAATTTTCACTCCCAATCCATTTTAACAACTATTCTTCTTTATTATCTTCATCATCACCATGAAGGAAAGTATTTAGAACAGATTCAATCATGTCCCATTCTTCATCGCTTTCAATTAGTTGGAGCTCGCCACCTTGTGGATCCGATGGATCATCATCAGCAGGTAAAGCATAAGCTTGAATGTCAACTTCTTCATCATCGCTCTTGCCAGTAGGATAAATCAAAATATACGATTTATTAAAATCCTCTGATTGGAATGTGAATAAAACGTCGTATAATTGTTCGTCGCCATTTTCATCAACTAGTGTAATTTGTTGTTGGATTGGTTCTTCAGCCATTAATAGTACCCCTTTATATTTGTGTTAGTTTCCCCTTGCGATCTAGATAATTCTGAAGAATTAAGCTAGCAGCAAGTTTATCAATTACCTTTTTACGCTTTCGGCGAGAAACATCTGCTTCTTCCGTCAGCATTCTTTGTGCTTCAACTGTAGTTAAACGCTCATCTTCAAAATCAACAGGTAACTTAAACTTATCGCTTAACATTTTACCATACTCTTGAGAGGCAATTGCTCGATCCCCAATCGTATTATTCATGTTTTTAGGTAAGCCAAGAACAAATCCGCCAATCTGAAGCTCATCAACTAATTCAGCAATTCGATCCAATCCGAATTCGCCTTCATCTTCATTGATGCGCACAATTTCAACTCCTTGCGAGGTCCAACCGAAAGCATCACTTACCGCAACACCGACAGTTTTAGAACCAACATCTAATCCCATTATCTTCATCTAATCGGTTCCCTTACTTTCATTGGGATGATTATCTAAATAAAAACGAACCAGTTCTTCAATAATTTCATCACGCTCGTGACGCCGAATTAAATTTCTAGCATCAAGATTACGGGGAATATATGCAGGATCACCTGAAATTAAGTAACCAACAATTTGGTTGTATGGATTATATCCCTTTTCTTCAAGGGAACGGTACACAGTTAATAACGTATCCCGGACATCCTTTTTTGATCATCACTGAAATCAAAAAACATGGTTTTATCTAATGAGTTCATATAATTCACCTCTATGACTAAAAGTCATTTGAATTAATTTTAACCGATAAGCACTGAAACTACAATCATGGTAACCAAATTGTTAAAAAATAAATTATTGTTCACTCAACCAATCCACTGCATCGGTCATCGCATTTTCAAGACCAGCTGGATTTTTCCCACCAGCTTGGGCCATGTTTGGTCGGCCGCCACCGCCACCTTGAATGTTTTTAGAAATTGCCTTAATTAAATTAACTGCTGACAATCCAGCCTTAACGCCAGCGTCACTGGTTGCGACAATTAAATTGGCCTTATCACCTTTACCAGTTCCAAGCACCAAAACATCAGAAATTTGCTTGTCACGCCAAGTATCAGCTAATTGTCTTAGTTGATCCATTCCTGAATCTTTAATTACCCCAGTAGTAATTGTATATTTACCAGCTGTTTGCGGATTACCAAAGACATCTTGAGCCTGTTGTGAGGCCATCTTTGCTTCTAATGCTGACTGTTTTTGTTCAAGTTCTTTGACTTGTTGTTGAAGCTGATCAACTCGATTGCCGACTTCTTTCATCTGTGTAACCTTGAGTTTAGCAGCAATTTGCTTCAAGTTAGTTTCTTCATTGTTTAAGAATTCAAATGCTTCCTTTGAAGTAACAGCTTCGATTCTCCGAACGCCAGCTCCAACTCCTGATTCAGACAAAATTTTAAACAAGCCCAATTCATTAGTGTTCTTAACATGCGTTCCGCCACAGAATTCAATTGAAAAGTCTCCAATGCTAACAACTCTAACTTGGTCGCCATACTTTTCACTGAACAACGCAATGGCACCCATCTTCTTACCAGTTTCAGGGTCGGTAACTATAGTCGTGACATCAAGTTCTTTAAAAATTTGCTCATTAACAAGGTCTTCAACCCGTTGTAAATCTTCTGAAGTAACAGAACCAAAGTGATTAAAATCAAAGCGTAAGTATCCTGGTTCTACTAATGAGCCAGCCTGTTGAGTATGGCCACCCAAAATATTCCTTAAAGCTTGATCCAATAAATGTGTTGCCGTATGATTCTTTTCAACTTTACTATGGAAAGCTTTATCAACTTTAAGGCTATAAGTTGCTCCCTTCTTCATAGGTTGTAGCAAGTTAACCGTATGGAGATTTTGACCATTGGGAGCATGTTGAACATCAATTACTTCAGCAACTTTGGTACCTGTTACATCAAAAATATCACCCTTATCAGCAACTTGACCACCCATTTCAGCATAAAATGGTGTTTTATCGAAAATTACTTCTGCCTCACCAGTTTTAGTTTCTTCAACTAGCTTTTCATTTTCAATTAGCACAACCGCCTTAGAATCATCAAGTTCTAACTGATCATAACCAACATACTCACTTTGGTCCTTAATTTCAATTAATAGGTCTCGCTGTACTCCCATTGATTTAGCATTGCTTCGCGCATTACGTGCCCGATCCTTTTGTTTTTGCATTTCTGAGCTGAAGCCACTCTCATCCACTTTAATACCAGCATCTTCAGCGGATTCCTGAGTTAGCTCAAGTGGGAAACCGTAGGTATCGTAAAGTTTAAATGCTGTTTGCCATCGATAACATTAGAACCGCTTTGTTTGGCCTCTTCAATCACTTCATTTAACAGTTTTAATCCACCTGCTAAGGTTTCATTAAAACGATCTTCTTCTGATCTAACGACCTTTGCAATGTAATCGCTTTGTTCCAAAACTTCTGGATAATGTGATTGTAACGTTTCACCAACAATTGGCACGAGCTTATAAAGGAATGACTCATTAATTCCAAGTTTTTGGCCGTTAACAATTGCTCGTCTAATCAATCGACGAATAACATATCCACGACCTTCATTTGATGGAATGGCTCCATCACCAATTGCGACAGTGATTGCTCTGGCGTGATCAGCAATAACTCTAAAACTTTGGTCCAGCTTAGCATCATCACCATACTTTTTGTTTTCGCTAAGCCGTTCAGCCTCATGAATCATTGGTAAAACAGATCTGTTTCGAAATTGGTCTTCGCATTTTGAAAATCGAAACAACTCGTTCAAGTCCCATTCCCGTATCAATATTTTTTCGAGGAAGTGGTTCATAAGTCCCTTCTGGTGTGTGATTAAATTGTGAAAACACAATATTCCAAACTTCAAGATAGCGTTCATTTTCGCCACCAGGATAATTCTCAGGATCATCTGCAGCCAGGTTATTAAATGATTCTCCGCGATCATAGAAAATTTCTGAATCAGGGCCTGATGGTCCCTGTCCAATATCCCAAAAGTTATCTTCAACTTCGATAATATGATCTGGAGCCACCCCAACTTCTTCCCAATATTGTTTAGCGTCAGTGTCTTTAGGGTAAACTGTCATATAAAGTTTTTCTGGATTCCAACCAAACCATTCAGGTGACGTTAATAACTCAAACGCCCAAGTGATAGCTTCCTTCTTAAAGTAATCACCAACTGAAAAGTTACCGAGCATTTCAAATAGAGTGTGGTGACGTGGTGTTTTACCAACATTTTCAATATCATTTGTCCGAATAGATTTTTGAGAACTTGTCATCCTTGGATTCTTTGGTACAACTGAACCATCAAAATATTTTTTCATTGTGGCAACCCCTGAATTAATCCACAATAAAGTTGGGTCATCCACTGGAATCAACGAAGCACTAGGTTCGATTGAATGTCCTTTTTCTTTAAAAAATTCCAAATACATTTGCCGAATTTGGCCGCTCGATAATTCTTTCATTATAATTCTCCTTACCAAAAATAAAACACCGTTGCATTTAGAAGAGACGCCTTTTAAAGGACGCGGTACCACTCTAATTGCAACGATGTTTCGTAACCACTTTTATTTCCTATAACGTAGGATTTGCGTTTGACATTATCTATGAAGATAGCACTTAGAGTAATCAATAGTTTTTCACATTAACCAAAACTTTTCTTAAAAAGACCAGTACTAAGCATGTTCTTCAGTCACAAAAATTATACGTTTTTGCAAATAATCTGTCAATAATCGTTCTAATGATATCGGGTTGAGCTTTGCTTTCTTTGCTTTCTCTTTGCCCGTTGTTCTTCACGTTTCTTAACTCGGCGATCCATTTCGTCTTTACGTTCAAGATTCATCTTGATACGACGTTTATAACCTGGTTTAATGTTCTTTTTCTTCTTTTTGATCATCCCAATCATTGTGGGATCAAGTTTCTCTTGCTTTTTCTTATGAGTAGCCCGTCGATTACGATCGTACGTATCAATCACTTCATGATTCTTAACTGCCTTAGGTTTGAACTTAATCCCCATTGATTCTAATTCACTGATTTCGTCTTCTTCATCAGGAGTGTATAGGGTAATGGAGATTCCTGACATTCCGTTACGTCCAGTTCTTCCAACCCGGTGAATAAAGAACTCTAAGTCATCAGGAATATCATCGTTAATTACGTGAGAAACCCCTTCAATATCAATTCCCCGAGAAGCTAAATCAGTTGCGACGACGAATTGAAATTCAAGCTTTTTAATCCGACGCATCAATTGTTTACGTTCACGAGGCTGAACTCCTCCGTGAATCATTGCGACCTTTAACCCTTGGCCCTTCAAAAAGGCAGCGATTTCTTCAACCCGATTTTTAGTATTGGCAAAAACTAATGCTAAATATGGTTCACCAATCGTTAATAATTCATGAATTAATCGATTCTTGTCTTTTCCTTTAGTAGAAATTAACCAGTTATCGATTGTTGGACTAATGATCGTAGAAACTGGAATTTCTTCTATGACCGGATTGTTCATGTACTTCTTCAAAAAGATATTTACTTTTTGAGGAATTGTAGCTGAAAAGACCATCATTTGAACTTCTTTACCAAAACTACTTGCAATCTTATCAACGATATCCAGGAATCCCATATCCAAAGTCATATCGGCTTCATCAACCACAAATTGATGTGCGCTATGAATATCAAGATGTTGTCCAGCGATTAAATCCCAGATTCTTCCGGGAGTACCAATGACGATATCTGGCTGTTCATGTTTTAATTTTTCAATTTGGCGATTCTTATCAGTTCCACCAACGTATGATCCAATCGTAATTTGGGTGTCAGAATGGTTATCGAGTTGTTTAGCATCTTCAATAATTTGATAAGCTAATTCCCGACTAGGTGTTGTAATTACAGCTTGAGTCTTATCTGAATTAGGATCAAGTTTGTTAAAGATTGGTAGTAAAAACGCATGAGTTTTACCACTACCAGTAGCTGATTGGCCCACTAAATCTCTACCTGACATAACAATTGGAATCAACTTCGTCTGAGCTGATGTAGGTTGCTTAAAGTTTTTCTCCTTTAAGGCTGCCATTAAAAATGGCTTAAGATTAAAATCTGAAAATTCTGTCATATATTCTCCTATTTGCTTTCGGAAACTAATGTATCTAACTTCTTCATAAATTCGTTAATTTGTTCTGTGTTTTCAACAACTGCACCACTGGCTAACTCGTGACCGCCACCGCCATATTCTTTGGCTAATTCATTGATTGCTGGTCCCTTTGATCTCAAACGGATTCTAAACCCACCGTCTTTTTGTTGAACAAAGATTGCCCAAGCATCTACATCAGCAATTCTTCCTGGCAATGGAACAATTGCTGATGTACTTTCATCTCCAAGATTAAATGGCTCAAGGACTTCATCAGTCAAAACCAAGTAGGCAGCACCACTATCAAGAATATTTAAGTTTGAATATACATATGCTGATAGGCGAGCAAGCGGAATATCAATTTCATCTTCAATTTGATTGATTTCAGCCGCGCTAAAGTTATAACCGGTTAATTTACTGGCAACCTCGAATGTATGAGAAGAAGTAGCGGGATACATAAATCTTCCCGTATCACCAACAATCCCCGCATATAAGACTCTGGCAGCATTATCAGGCATTGTTAATTCTTCACGGTTAGCATCAAAAAATCATAGATTAACTCTGAGGTACTTGAAGCCTGATCTTCAACCCACTGAATATCGCCAAATGCATCATCATTTGGATGGTGATCAATTTTAACCATGGCTTTCCCAGTCGTATAACGCTCATCGTCAACTCTTGGTTGATTGGCGGTATCAACGATAATTACCAAAGCATTCGTATACTGATCATCTTTGACTTCATCAACTTTTCCAAGCCAATCAAAACTGGCATATTGCTTACCAACACAAAGAATATTTTTTTCTGGAAAAGAAGCTTTTAAAATATCAGCTAACCCCATTTGTGACCCGATGGCATCTGGATCAGGATGCTTGTGCCGATGAATGATTATTGTTTGATATTGCTTAATTAATTCGAGAATTTGTTTTTTTCAACCATTGTTATTACCTCTCGCCATTTAATAGAACACTTAAGTATATCTTATTTGATAATGAATGTTAAAGCAAACTTACTTAAATAAGTCTAAATTTTCATAATTTAAGTCATCTAAGTTGGTAATAGTAATTCCTAAAAGCCGAACTCCCCTGTCAGAACTGACTTCCGGGACTTCCTCTAATAATTCAGTGGCTAACGATAAAAATTCAGTTTCGTCGTTACTAATATAACGATCAAAACTAACTCGCTTTGTATACGTAATAAAATCGGAGAATCTAATTTTTAATACAAGGGTCTTCCCATGCTTTTTTTGTTTAATCACTTCTTTAGTAACTAGGTTAGCGATTTTAGTTAATGCGGATCTAACCTCATCATCAGTAACTAATACCGAACCGTAAGTACGTTCTTTACCAATCGATTTTCTAACTCGATTGGCTTCCACAGGACGATTATCAATTCCCCTAGCTCGTTCATATAAAACATGACCAAACTTCCCGAAATATTTGATTAAATCTAGTTGTTCCCACTTAATAAGATCTTCACCATTATTAATGTCTAATTCATGCATTTTTGGCACAGTTTTTTCCCAACTCCCCGAAACTTTTCAATCGGTAAAGCCGCTAGAAATTCTCCGGCATCTTTTTGATCAATAATTGTCATCCCAGCAGGTTTGGCATAATCAGACGCTTCTTTAGCAAGAAATTTAGAGTAAGAAACTCCGACTGAACACGTTAATTTAGTTCTTTGCCAAATTTTGGTCTGAATTTCACGAGCTACCTGAATCGGATCATTAATCTCAAGCTTATTTTTCGTGATATCTAAATAAGCTTCATCTAAGGCATAAGATTCTACAGTATCAGTGTACTCATTAAATACTTCATGAATAATTGCCGAGTACTTTCGATAGAAATCAAAACCCGAAAACCTAAAAACAGCATCTGGGCATAATTTTAAGGCTTCCATAGAACTCATTGCTGAGTGAATTCCATACTTTCGTGCATGGTAATTAGCCGTTGAAACCACACCATGTCCACCAGTTTTTCGGGGATCATGCGCAACAACTAACGGCTTATTCTTTAAACCCGGATCTAAGAGTTCCTCAATTGAAGCATAGAAGGCATCCATATCAACATGAATTATTTTGCGATTTTTATTTTTCATTTTTATCAACTCATAGTAATTCTACAAGAACGTGTGTTCTTTTACAAGTCAAAAAAGTAAGCATTTCTGCTTACTTTCAAAAAAATTATTTATTTTCTTCTGAATTGGTGTCTTCTGGTTGATCAGAAGTAGCTGGTTGCTTAGCATCAGCTGATTCAGAATTCTTAGCAACTACTTGGTCATCAGCAGGTTGAGCTGGTTCACTAGCACTTGCATTATTGTTAGCAGCTGGTGCTGCCACAGCAGGTTGTTTAATTTGAGCAATTGCACTTAAATCAAACACCAAGTAAATTCCGTCACAATCAAGTGTAACAGTTTTTTCTGTATTGTTTATTTCATCAACAACTCCGTGTAAACGGCCAATTGTTACAACCTGGTCCCCAGGCTTTACCCGAGAAGTTCTTCACGACGTTTTTGTTCTTGCTTACGTTGTGGTCGAATCATAAAGAAATACATTAAACCAAATAACACAACAATCATTAAGATTGAGTATACTGAACTATTCAATTATTTCACCCCACTTATTCTCATACTTCCAACTTTAACAAATTAATTTGAAAAGGTCTACACCTAAAAGTTTTTCGGGTTAGCTTCATTGTATCCATACTGCTCAAATACTTCGGCTCTTAAGTCCAAAAGATTATCATCAATAATGGCTTGTTGAACTCGTTTCATCAAGTTAATTAAGTAGTGTAAGTTATGTAATGAACATAACCGCATTCCAAAGTTTCATCAGCCTTAATCAAATGCCGGATGTAAGCCCGAGTATAATTCCGACAAGCGTAACAATCACATTGATCATCCATTGGCGTGAAATCTCTAGCGTACTTAGCATTTTTAACAACTAGTCGCCCGTGAGAAGTCATAACTGTTCCACGCCGAGCAATTCGCGTTGGCAAAACACAGTCGAACATATCAACTCCTCGAATGACCCCATCAATCAATGAATCGGTTGCCCCAACTCCCATCAAGTAACGAGGCTTATTTTCTGGTAATAATGGCGCAGTAAAATCTAATACTCGGTTCATTTCAGATTTAGATTCACCGACAGATAAACCACCAATTGAATAGCCTGGAAAGTCCAAGCTAACAAGATCTTTAGCAGATTGCTTCCGCAAGTCCTCAAATCCAGCTCCCTGTACAATTCCGAATAACCCTTGCCAATCAGGATTCTTATGAGCCTTCAAACCACGTTCGGCCCACCGAGAAGTCCGCTCAACTGACTTTTTAACATAATCATAGCTTTCAAAATATGGTGGGCATTCATCAAGACTCATCATAATGTCTGGTCCAAGAGCATTTTCAATCGCCATCGCCTTTTCAGGTGATAAAAACATGTTGGCGCCATTTATTTCATTTTTAAATGTGACACCCTTCTCGGTAATATCACGATTCTTAGCCAATGAGAATACTTGAAATCCGCCTGAATCAGTTAAGATTCCCTTGTTCCAATTCATAAACTTATGAAGGCCGCCAGCTTCTTCCACGATATCTTCACCAGGACGAAGCCAAAGGTGATACGTATTGGCCAGAATAATGGTTGCATTCATATCATCAAGTTCTTCTGGTGATAAAGTTTTTACCGTAGCCTGAGTTCCGACTGGCATAAATATTGGAGTTCTGAAAGTCCCATGTGGTGTAGTGATTTCACCGAGCCTTGCCCCAGTGTGTTTTTCCTTTTTTATTAGGCGATAGGTAATCGCTGGTTGCATAAACGCATCCTCCTAAATTAATGAATATACATCGCATCGCCAAAGCTAAAGAAACGATACTTTTCTTCAATTGCATGATGATAAGCATTTAAAATATTATCTCTGCCAGTAAATGAAGCTACTAGCATTACTAATGTTGACTTAGGTAAATGGAAATTCGTGATGAATGAATCTACGACTTTCCACTCATAGCCAGGCTTAATAAAAATATCTGTCCAACCAGAATCGGCACGAATCTCACCATCAAACTTTGAGCCGACTGTTTCCAATGTTCGAATTGATGTGGTTCCAGTTGCAATGATTTTACCACCAGATGCTCGAACATCATTCAGTGTTGCTGCCGCCTCATCACTTAATCGATAGAACTCACTATGCATTTTATGGTCTTCAATATTATCTTCATCGACTGGTCTGAAAGTTCCTAATCCAACATGCAAGGTCAAATAAACTAACTTAACGCCTTTGGCTTCAGCCTTTCGTAATAGATCTTTTGTCCAGTGCAAACCTGCTGTAGGCGCCGCAGCTGAGCCCATTTCTTTTGCATAAACGGTTTGATAACGATCAGGATCATCCAACTTTTCTTTGATATAAGGTGGAAGTGGGGTTTCGCCTAGTTTATTTAGAATCTCAATAAAAATACCGTCATATTGAAATTCAATTTCTCGGCCACCATGGTCCAATTCTTTAGTTACCACCGCAGTTAACTTGCCATCACCAAAAGTGACAGTAGACCCGACTTTAAATTTTCGGGCAGGTTTCATTAAAGTTTCCCAGTGGTCGCCTTCAATGTTATGTAGCAAAAGGACTTCCACGTGACCACCCGTGTCTGCCTTCTCACCGTATATTCTTGCTGGCATGACTTTAGAATCATTCATCACTAAAGCATCACCAGGATTCAAGTAATCCAAAATGTCATAAAAATGGCGATCCTTAGTTTCACCATTTTGGCGGTCTAACACTAATAATCTAGAAGTATCTCGATCCTTAATTGGCGTTTGTGCAATTAATTCTTGCGGTAAATCATAGTTAAAGTCTTCGAGAGTATATTGGTCATTCAACTCAGTCGCCTCCATTATTTAAGATTTTTCTGGGTAGCCCAAGTGTTCATAACCCTTAGCAGTTACCATCCGGCCACGAGCTGTTCGTTTAAGCAACCCAATTTGCATTAGATACGGTTCATACATCTCGGCGATTGTGTCTGTTTCTTCACCGATGTTAGCTGCCAATGTGTTTAAACCAACCGGACCACCATCATAATATTCGATCATAGTCTTTAATAATTTGATATCCGTGTCATCTAACCCCAGATTATCTACTTTCAACAAGTTAAGCGCGTAACGCACAATTTCAACATCAACGCCATCTTTAGTAGAAACTTGAGCAAAATCTCTAATTCGTTTTAACAGACGATTAGCGATTCTTGGTGTTCCTCGTGACCGTAATGCCACTTCATACGCCGCATCATCTGAAATCGTAATTTTAAAGATATCTGCCGTTCGTTTAACAATGTTATCAAGCTCTTCGGGCGTATAGTATTTCATATGCGCCACAATCCCAAATCGATCTCGTAAAGGAGCGGACAAGGCCCCCGCTTGCGTGGTAGCCCCAATCAAGGTAAAAGGTGGCAACGGAAAGTGCACTGGATGGGCTCCTGGTCCCTGACCGACAATAATATCTACGAAAAAATCTTCCATCGCAGAATATAACATTTCTTCCACAATTTTAGGTAATCGATGGATTTCATCAATAAATAACACGTCTCCAGGCTGAAGTTCATTCAGAATTGATAGTAAATCACCTGGCTTATCGATGGCTGGTCCACTAGTTGTCCGGATATTAACTTCCATTTCGTTGGCAATCACCATCGCTAATGTGGTTTTTCCTAATCCTGGCGGTCCGTATAGTAAGACGTGATCTAATGATTCTTCGCGTTGCTTTGCTGCTTGAATATAAACTTGTAGCTCACTTTTAATGTCTGACTGGCCAATGTATTGATTTAATAATTGGGGTCGCAATGACATTTCAATTGCTTCTTCATCTGAGCTTTCAACATCGGAAGAGATTATTCGCTCATCATTCGCATCACTCAAATAATTTACCTCCTACTTCATTAACAATTTAAGGCCCAAGCTAAGATATTCGTCCGTTGACAGCCCTTCTTCCGTGGCCATTTTTGACTCAATTCCGTTAATTTGCTTGGTTGAATAACCTAAGGCCGAAAGCGCTAAGACTGCATCACGCAATTCAGCATTCTGAATACCATCGTTAGTTCCGGTTTCTTCAACTGGTGCGTCAAATAAACTGGCTTCAATACCGCCAAGTTTACCTTGAAGATCCAAAATGATTTGTTGAGCCGTCTTTTTACCAACTCCAGGAAACTTAGTTAAAAACTTGGCATTTCCTTCATTAACAGCACTAATTAACCCCGTTCTGTCATTACCAGCCAAGATAGCTAAAGCACTCTTTGGACCAATTCCAGAAACTGCAATTAATTTCAAAAATAGCTGCTTATCTTTGGCATCAAAAAATCCAAATAACAGCAAAGCATTTTCGCTTACTGATTGATATACATAAACCCGAACATTTTCCGTCCCCACTTCGAAGTGATATGGGTCTGCTGTGTAGATGTAATAGCCTACACCACCCGTTTGAACGACAATGTGGTCAGGAGCAACATCTACAATTGTTCCTTGAATAAACTCAAACATGGTATTCCCCTGTCTCTAAATTAGTCCATTAAATTGTATCATATTCATACTTTAAAACATTGATTCCTTGGTATTATGTGGATCTTGAATACGCTTGAACATCTTTTCGATATCTTCATTACTAAATTTAACCAGTACTGGCCGGCCGTGAGGACAATTATATGGATTTTCACATTCTGGGAGTTTTTTTAACAGTGCTTTGGCTTGACGTTCATCTAAGTGATGATTAGCTTTAATAGCTCGTTTACAGCTCATCATAATGGCCGTCTTTTCTCTAAATGCAGCCACCGAAATCTTATGGTCCATCAAAATCCAGTCAATCATTTCCTTAAGAGTCGATTCCTCTTGTCCTGCCTTAAACCACATCGGATGTTGGTGAACGATAAAACTATTTTGCCCAAAATCTTCCAGGTAAATGCCTAATTCACGTAAAACCGGCAATTTTTCCGTAATTAATAAGTAATCACTTGTGGCATAATCGAGAATAATTGGCACAAGCAATTTTTGCTGATCAGAACTTACTTCTCCGATTTTTTGTCGGTAGTACTCATAGTTAACTCGTTCTTGAGCAGCATGCTGATCCACTAAAAACATACCTTCAGCCGTTTCAGCAATTAAGTACGTGCCATGGACTTGGCCTATATAATTTAAATTGGGAAAACCAGATTTAAAATGGGTTTCGTCAATTTCAGATAACCGTTCTTGCTGTGGCTTTAGTGTTTTCGAATCACTATCAATCTGCTTTGCTGTAGTTGTTTGTAAATCTTGAAAGGCAGGGAGTGAATCTGGTTCGCTGGCTAGCCTAGATTCAAATTTTTGAACTGAGTTCGATTGTAATTCTTGTCGATTATTAACAATAATTGGAGTTGATAATTCCTCTGGTAATACATAAGATGTTGAATTTTGCTTGTTTAATAATTCAACCGCAGGCTGGACCATTGATAAACCAGCTTCACTCGGGGTTGGTATCTTTGGTGAACTCATAGTTACTTCCGTGGTTGAATTCTTAAATGGCTCCGAGGCATCTGGAATCAATTGTTTATCTGCTAAAGCAGTTGAAATCGCTTGGTAAATTAGCTTTGAAATAGTTCCTTCATTACTGATCCGAACTTCCTGCTTAGTTGGATGAACATTAACATCGATTAAAGCCGGATCCACGTTAACCTCAATTACTGAAATTGGATATCGGCCAATCATCAACTTAGATCCATAGCCCGAAATCACTGCTTTGGTTAGACCAAAGTTTCTGATGTAGCGTCCGTTTAAAATTACTGAAATATAATTTCGGGAAGCACGTGTTAGCTCAGGTAAGCTTACATATCCAGAAACCTCAATATCTAAATCATTAGCCGCGATCTTAACCATTTTACTAACCGTCTTCATCCCATAAATCGCGCCTAACACCTGTAATAGGTTATCTCGTCCCGAAGTCCTAAGCAACTCTTTACCATTACTAGTGAGCGAAAATGCCACTTCAGGGTGGCTAACAGCTAAACGGTTAACCATATCTGATATCCGTGCTAATTCCGTGTTAGGTGAGCTCATATATTTCAGTCTAGCTGGCGTGTTGTAAAACAGTGATGCAACTTCAATGGTAGTTCCCTTACGGGCTTCTGCTGGCTTCTCACTAACCAGTTTTCCGCCCTGATAATCGACCTCAACCCCTTCATCACCAGTTGAAGTCTGCATTCTAACCTTGGCAACTGACGAAATTGATGGCAACGCTTCGCCCCGGAAGCCTAAACTTCTAACGCGAAACAAATCACGTTGCTCAGAAATCTTGCTTGTTGCATGCCGTAAAAAGGCCATTTTTACTTCCGCTGAATCAATTCCATCACCATCATCAACAATTTTAATCAATTTTAACCCGGAATTTTCAATTGTTATGTTAATTTCAGTACTGTTGGCGTCAATCGCATTTTCCACTAACTCTTTAACTACTGAAGCAGGTCGTTCGACCACTTCTCCAGCAGCAATCTGATTAGCTAGTATTGTTGGTAACTCATGGATTTTTGCCATATTGATCACCTATTCCTTCTTTATCCTTTGCTGCCATTTATACACTTGATTCATAATTTCCATTGGCGTTTTTGACATTAAGTCTAATTGTTTTAATTGATTAATTACAGCTGATTGCTTTTTATCAACTGGATCCATTGGGAATAAAGAAATTTGTTCTTCCTGAACAGAATCATCAACATCGACTATTCCTGGCTGAGTATCCTCTAAAGTTGAACTAGCCAAATACGTCTGCTTATCATTACTCTGCAAGCTATCAAGAATCGTTTCAGCTCTTCCAAGCAATGGTTGTGGTAGTCCAGCTAACTTAGCAACATGAATCCCATAGGATTTATCAGCTGGTCCCATTTGAATTTTATGGAGAAACACTAATTCTCCATTATTCTCAGTGGCCCCAACGTGCACATTTTTTAGTTGTTTTAAAGTTTGCTCTAATACTGTTAGTTCGTGATAGTGAGTTGAGAATAATGTTTTAGCACCAATATTATTATGGACATATTCAATAATCGCCTGAGCAATAGCCATGCCATCATAGGTTGCCGTTCCTCGTCCAATTTCATCAAACAAAATTAAGCTATTCGGTGTCGCGTGTTTAATGGCATCATTAGCCTCTTCCATTTCCACCATAAATGTACTTTGACCGGAAATTAAGTCGTCGGCAGCACCAATTCTAGTAAAAATCTGATCAAAGATTGGCAGGCTTGCGCTCTTTGCTGGTACAAAACAACCAATTTGATTCATGATAACCGTTAATGCTAATTGACGCATGTAAGTACTCTTACCAGACATATTTGGCCCGGTAATTAGCAGTACATTAGTGTCTTCCGCTAATTTAACATCATTAGGGACATATTGTTGATGGCCTAAAACTTTTTCAACTACTGGATGACGACCATCAATAATGTCGACTTCATGATTCTTAACCAAGGTTGGTTTAACAAATCGATATTCTTCAGACACCGCCGCAAAGCTTTGAAGAACATCACTTATCGCAATTGCATCAGCTAATCGCTGAATATCTCTAATCGTCGCCTTAACTTGATCTCTAACTTCTACAAACAATCTATACTCTAGGTTTTTGCTTTGTTCCTGAGCCTCAAGAATCATCGTTTCTTTTTCTTTTAATTCGGGTGTAGAGAATCGTTCAGAATTAGATAATGTTTGTTTCCGTTGATATCGATTTTCAGGAATCTTGTTTAAATTACTTTTAGTGACTTCGATATAGTAACCGAAAACATGATTAAATCCTACTTTTAGCGTACTAATTCCGGTTATTTCTCGTTCCTTAGCCTCTAAATCTGCCAGCCATCGTTGAGCATTATTGGTGGCATCGCGATACTTATCAAGTTGACTATCATAACCGTCCTTGATTACGCCTCCATCAGTCACAGAAATTGGTGGTTCATCAGTAATTGCCTGGTCGATTAAATCAACAATATTATTTAAAGGAATTAGCTCCTTTAATAATGAATCAAAATCTGTAGTAGCAATTTGTTCCAAAATATATCGAATCTTAGGAACTTGCATCAATGATGATTTCAACTGAATCAAGTCCCGACCGTTAACACTTCCAAATGCAACTCGCCCCGACAAACGTTCCAAATCATAGACACTAACTAATTCATCTTCTAATTGATTTCGTTCAAAAAATGATCAACTAACACGTTAACAATATTTTGTCGTTGCTCAATCTTGGATCGGTTAACAAGTGGGCGCTCAATCCACTGCTTAAGCATCCGCCCACCCATTGCAGTTTTAGTTTGATCAAGTAACCAAAGCAAAGTTCCTCTTTTTTACCAGTTCGGATATTCCTAACCAGTTCTAAATTATATTGTGAGTTGTGGTCCATCTCTAAGAAGTCTGACGGCTCATACATTTCTGCGCGTTTTAAATGATCTAGGCTCCGTTTTGGGTCGTTTCAATATATGAAAGCAATAATGTCACAACTTGCTTAACTACTTCACCCTCAACATCTTGGCTTAGATAACTCGTAGCCGCATTAGTTGGTAAAATTTCTTGATGTGAAATCAAAACGCCCAATTTGGTTAACGTTTCTGTAACCTCAGTTGGTAGATTGTCACTTAACACAACTGTTTCCTTACTAGATAGCGAGACTACCTCATTGATTATTTCATCAATAGAACTTAAATTGGTGACCTTTAATTCACCAGTTGATAGATCTGCGTAAGCAAAACCGTAATGTTGCTCATCGATATCATATGTTAGAGCAGTTAAATAGTTGTTATCTTTAGCATTTTGACTACCAGTTTGAAATTGAGTTCCTGGGGTAACTAGTTGAATTACTTCCCGTTTTACCATGCCCTTAGCCAATTTAGGATCTTCCATTTGCTCACAAATGCAACCTTATATCCTTGGTCTACTAAGATATCAATATAATTTTGAGCCGCTTTGTGAGGCACCCCACACATAGGGATGGGATTTTTAGAACTCTTATTCCGGTTTGTCAGCGTCAATTCCAGGATTTGTGACCCTTTGATTGCATCTTCATTGAACATTTCGTAGAAGTCACCTAATCGGTAAACAAAAACGCGTCTGGATACTGATCCTTAATTTTTTGATACTGCTCCATCATTGGAGTTACTTCACTCTTTGCCAATCTAAACTCTCCTTAAACCCAGCCATTCTCCAATTGGTTAATGGCTTCGATATGGGTAGCATTACCCGTCTTTTCATCAATATCAATAATACAGCCACTAATGATTCCTTGACTATCCTCGTCAACTTGAAATCTTGCGGGACGTTGATTAATAAATCTATTTATAACGCTTTCTTCTTTCATGCCAAGCATTCCGTCTGCTGGGCCAGTCATTCCAGCATCAGTTAAGAAAGCCGTTTTACCATTTAAAATTCTGGCATCATTAGTTTGTACATGAGTATGAGTCCCAACAACTGCCGAAACTTTGCTACTTAAAAACTTAGCAAAGCCAAGTTTTTCACTAGTAGCCTCAGCGTGAAAATCAATAAAGAATGCATCAGCCTTTTCTTTCAACTGGTCAATCAATTCATCAGCTTGTGTAAACGGATCATCCAAGTTATCCAAGAATACCCGCCCCTGAAAATTCATAACTGCTAGCCGAAATCCGTTAACGTTAATAATTGTATATCCCTTACCAGGAACATCCTTTCCCGGAAAATTATATGGACGAATTAATCGTTTGGCATCGTCAATAAAGTCAGTTAATTCGGGATTCCCCCAAGCATGATTACCTAGCGTAACTACATCTACACCTGATGACATCATTTTTTTATAGCCACTTAAGTTAATTCCTCTGCCCATTGGTGTTGAGTTCTCACCATTTACAATTGTTACTTGAGGTCGATATTCCTGCTTTAAGCCAGGAACATAATCCTGAATCATTTTTATTCCCTTGTTACCAACAACATCACCGATGAAAAGAATCCGCATTCTTTAATCCTCATTACTTTCTATCAATCCATTTTAGTTTAATTAACACTACGATTTTACCATTTATAAAAGAAAAAAGACCAGTCAACAACTGATCTTTTACTTTGCGTATTCAACTGATCTGACTTCTCGGATAACCGTGACCTTAATGTGGCCCGGATACTTCATTTCAGACTCAATTTTTTGTTTAATGTTTCTTGAAAGTGCAATTGCCTGAGCATCCGAAACTTCATTTGGCTTTGCAATTACTCTGATCTCACGACCCGCTTGGATAGCATAGCTCTTCTTAACTTCTTCAAAACTATCAGTAATCTTTTCCAAACTATCTAGTCGGTGAACAAAGCTTTCTAATGAATCACTATATGCACCTGGTCTAGAAATTGCGATTTTTTCTGCCACCGCAACTAATTCAGAAATAATAAACTCAGGCTGATTGCCTTCATGATAAGCAGCAATAGAGTCAATGACCACTGCACTCTCATGATACTTCTTCGCTAAATCAACACCAACGTCGACATGTGAGCCTTCAACGCCACTGTCAGTAGCTTTACCTATATCGTGTAATAATCCTGCGCGTTTAGCTAAAGTAACATCCTCACCTAATTCAGACGCCAAAGCGCCAGTTAATCTAGCAACCTCAATTGAATGACTTAACAGATTTTGACCATTAACAATCTTGAAGTTTAATTGACCAACTAGCTTAATCATATCAGGTCCCATTGAATGGATTCCTAATTCGAACAAAGCTTCTTCACCAATTTCTTGGATTCGTTGTTCAAGCTCTTTACGACTTTTATCAACCATTTCTTCAATTCGAGCTGGATGAATTCTACCATCTTTAATCAATTTTTCGAGAGTCATTTTGGCGACTTCTCTCCTAATAGGATCAAAACCACTTAACACAACCGCTTCAGGAGTATCATCAATAATTAAATCAACTCCCGTAAGGGTCTCAAAAGTTCGAATATTACGGCCTTCACGGCCAATAATTCTTCCCTTCATATCTTCGTTAGGCAGATTAACAACTGTAACAGTCGTTTCAGATACAACATCAGCTGAACTTTGTTGAATTGCTTCAATGATCAAGTTTTTGGCGTTTTCATCTGCTTCAGCAGCCGCTTTGTCATAGTTTTCTTTTACCATGCGCGCTTTTTCATCAGCTAACTGAGCATCAGTTTCCTTCAAATCATATCTCGTGCTTGATCACTTGATAATCCAGCAACTCTTTCAATCTCTGATTGACGTGCCTCAATAAGTGAGTTTGCTTCTTTTTGTTGTAACAGTAACCGCTGTTGTTCTTTATTAATTTTTTGCTCTTTCCGGTTAAGACTATTCTCTCGTTTTTCAAAAGAATTATCCTTTCTATCAAGAGCCTCTTCGCGTTGCAACAATCTGTCTTCCTGCTTTTGAATTTCTGAACGTCGTTTTTTTTAATTCATTTTCGACGTTACTCCGATAACGATGGTTATCTTCTTGAGCAGTTAACTTTGCTTCCTTAATTAACGTATCCGCCTGTTTTTTGGCATCTGCAATAATTTCGTTAGCACTACTGTTAGTAGCTTGTTCTTCACGCAGCTGATTTTTTTTCTGGGTACTTTGTCCCAGTTTAAAACTAATAAGTCCAACTATACCAACAACAAGAATAGCGATGATTGCGAGGATTATCCCAGCCAAATTCATGGCTTCACCTCCAAATCATCATAAAATGATTATAGTATAAACCAATAATAAGATGTTATTTGATTATTGACACAACTATCATTCTAATGTGTTGTTGTTATAGTGTCAATCATCTTATAGTTTTAACACCCTTCTCATCATCAGAATTAATAAAAGCACTGGCCCAAGTGGCCAGTGCTTTTATTAATTTAAAATACAATAACTAATTGATTATATTATTTATCAGTATCTAAATCTAAAGATTCATCTTCAACAACTTCAGTCTTTGGCTTGTTACCACTAGCCTTGTCATCAACATCTGGAATTCCATATGCATCACGAACCTTAGTCTTAACCTCTGCATAAACATCAGGATGATCAACTAAGTATGCCTTGGCATTCTCGCGACCTTGGCCTATTCGTTCCTCACCATATGAATACCATGAACCTGATTTATTAACGATATCTTTTTCAACAGCCATATCAATTAATTCACCAGATTGAGACACCCCTTGTCCATACATAATATCCACTTCAGCACGTTTAAATGGTGGGGCGACCTTGTTCTTAACGACCTTGATACGAACACGGTTACCAATAATATCAGTACCATCTTTGATTTGTTCGGCTCTTCGAACTTCAAGCCTAATCGTTGAGTAGAATTTCAGTGCTCGCCCACCAGGAGTAGTCTCTGGATTTCCAAACATAACCCCAACTTTTTCACGGATTTGATTAATGAATAACGCAATTGTTTTTAGTTTTATTAATGGTTCCAGAAAGTTTACGAAGGGCTTGAGACATCAACCTGGCTTGCAGTCCAACATGAGTATCACCCATTTCGCCTTCGATTTCAGCTCGCGGAACCAATGCAGCGACTGAGTCAATAACTACAATATCAATTGCCCCACTAGTCACTAACGCATCCGTAATTTCTAATCCTTGTTCACCAGTATCAGGTTGTGATAACAGCAAATCATCAATATTTACCCCTAGATGAGTTGCATAAACTGGATCAAGTGCATTTTCAGCATCAATATAAGCAGCAGTACCACCACGTTTTTGAACTTCAGCAACCGCATGAAGCGCCACTGTAGTCTTACCAGAACTTTCAGGCCCATAGATTTCAACAATTCGTCCTCGAGGATATCCTCCAACTCCTAAAGCTTCATCTAAAGCTAGAGAACCGGTTGGGACAGTTGAGATTTGGGTATCAGCTTTATCGCCCATTCGCATAATGGAACCCTTACCGAATTCCTTTTCAATGCCTTTTAACGCCTTATCTAAGGCGGCTTTTCTTTGATCAGCCATTCGCTACCTCCCATTTTCCTTCAGGAAATGATTACTAGTCAACTATACTAATGATCATCAAAAAAATCAACAAAAACGCGAACAAAAGTTCGTTTATTTTTTTACTTCCAGCAAAATTAACTCTAATCCTTGATCAACACATTTACGTCGAATTTCGTTTCTCGAACCAGTAAAATGATACTCATGAGAATATACCTTATCATTTGGCAACGCGACCCCAATGTACACCGTACCAGCAGGCTTTCCTTCCAATGAATCAGGTCCAGCAGCCCCAGTAAACGAAATGCCAATATCCTTCTGCAAATCATCTTAGCTTGACTAGCCATCCAAACAGCCGTCTCACCACTAACTACCCCATAAGTATCAATCACATCATTTGGGATACCTAGAACTTGTTCTTTAACATGGTTTGAGTAGGTGACAAATCCACCCTCAAAAACACTTGATACTCCGGCAACCTCACCAATTGTACTTTGAAATAGTCCAGCTGTTAAACTTTCAGCAGCTGTAATAGTGATATGTCGATCAATCAACATTTGAACTAATTGCTCTTGGATTGTCATATTTATGCCTCCTAAAATTATAGATACGAAAAAAAGAAGATAATAACTTATCTTCTTTTTTATTTAATTTTAAAATGAATCTGAAAAAATATTACGATTCTTTACAAAATAATCAATTCCTGAGTAAACCGTGAAAAACAAGCAAATGTACAACATGATTTGACCAATCGGAAAATTGATTGCCGCAAAGAACACATTATTTAGCAATAAAAATATAATCGCTAACATTTGCGTCGTGGTTTTGATTTTGCCTGGCCATGCAGCAGCAATAACTTGACCATCGTTTTCAACAACAATTAATCGTAATCCCGTGACCGCTAGTTCACGACAAACAATAATGGCAATCACCCAGGCCGGTGCCATTTTAAGTTCCACTAAGAAGATAAATGCAGTCATTACCAGCATTTTATCAGCTAATGGGTCCGCAAACTTACCAAAATTTGAAACTAGGTGATTTCTTCTAGCAATTTGACCATCTAAAAAGTCAGTAAGTGAAGCAACAATAAAGATCAATGTAGCGACGATTTGGGCGCCACTTAGAACGGTTCCGCCAATTGCAAATGTTCCTATGGTAATTGGAGTTGCTAAAACTAATATAAAAAATGGGATCAATATGATTCTAAAAATGGTTAACTTATTAGGTAAATTCATTTTAATTCCCTGACCTTCTTATTAGTATCCAGTAGTATTTCCTGTACCAGTTGTGTCCGTGCCCGTATTCGCGGTAGTTTCGGTTGTATCCGTAGTTCCACTAGTTGTAGAGGATCCAGTGGTAGATGTACTTGAACTGTTAAATTGTAAAATTACGTTTCTTACTTGACTTGATGAACTTGGTAGCTTCATTTGCTTACCATCGACAGAAATCTCAGTAGCTGGAGCATTTCCAGAGTTAATTGTCACTGAAGACGTGCTTTCTGGCAATGAGACTGTGTGATTTTTGCCTGATGACAATGTATTTTGCCATAATGAACTACCATCAGCGGTGACTGAAACCCAGGCAGTGGTATCACTACCATTAGTCTTTGTAACTGATAACTTAATCTTAGGAGTAGTCTTTGCTCCCTTAACTCGGTAAGTCACATCACTATCCGAAGCTGATAGCCGCGTAAAACTAACTTTCTTAGCAGTTTTCTTAACCTTCTTAGTTGCCTGCGTTGAACTTTTACTGCTACTTGCCGAAGCTTGCTTTTTCGAGCTTGAACTAGAAACCGACACTTTGCTAGTCTCAATTTCAGGCTTGCTAGTATTCCTAGTAGTTTTGGCCGCCGCAACCCAAATTGCAATTAGAATGACTAATACAATCAATGAGACTGCGATAATTGGTACATATCTTCTAACCTTTTCACTCCGCTCATCAGCCTTTCGCTGAACCGAACGAGTTTGCGGATTATCATCATTACTCGATCGACATACTCTGGGGCCTCAGTATCGGGCAAATTATGATTAAATTCATTGAGCAGCTCCTGACCATTAAGTCCAACAGAATCTGCGTATTGCTTTACAAATGCCCGAACGTAAAAATCTCCAGGCAAGGCATCAAAATCGTTCTCTTCAATTGCCATCAAGTAACGTTTTTGAATTTTAGTGTTCTTCTGCAAGTCATCAAGAGTGTAGCCTTTAGCAACTCTTGCATCATGCAATTTTTGTCCAATTGTTTCAGATTGGTTTTCGTTATCCATACTGACTCTCCATTGCTTTTATTATCATTTAATTTCAGTATATCATATGATTTCTATCAAATTTAAGACTTAAAAATTATTTAAACTTTCTTTCCAATTGTGACGCATCCAGGTGTGTAATTAGCCAAGAAATCGCTACTAATTTGCTTAATATCATCCAGAGTTAGCTTACTAATGATTGCAATTTCATCGTAAACTGTTTGTGGTTCAGCTCCGAATCCATAAAATTGATTAGTGATTGCCTCTGGCGAATCCATCATCGCAATGTAACTTCCTAGCAGTTCTCGTTTTTGCAATTCAAATTCATCCTGCTTGTCATTAATGAGATCCGGAATTTGATCAACGATTTCACGTAATTTTGCCACAAATTGCTTAGGATTATCAGTATCACCCGCGAGCATTACAAATGCAAATCCCCGCTCCACCTCAACTTCGAAGGAAAATGAATCGTCAATAATTCCTTGATGATATAAATCATCATACTGAACTGAGTTTTCAGAAAAAATAGATTCATCAACAAACTCAATCCTAACTCATACTTTAAACTTACTGCTTCTTCACCTGGAATTAGTTTAAAGTTACCTCGCATGGTAAAAGAAGCTTTAGGACGAGAAACATCCATAGCTAAAATTTGAGTCTGACCAGTTAGTGACTTGGGCTGGGGCGCCACAAATTGAACATTCAGCTCATGTTTGGGATACTTTACTTGGTTTTGATGAATTAATGACATAATTTCTTCTGGGACTAAATTACCGCTAATAATTAAAGTCATGTTTTCTGGCCGATAGAACGTATCGTAGGCCAGCTTCAGATCTCCAACTGTGATTTTTGCTAATGACTCCTCTGAGCCCGCAATATCGTCAGCTAAGGCCGTTTCTGGATACATTGATTGAACACTAGTAGTAAACAGTTGATTATCAGGATCATTTTTATACATATTAATTTCTTGAGCAATAATCCCTTTTTCACGGTTAACTTTTTGCTCAGTAAAGTAAGGTTGCATAACAAAATCGAGTAGCAATTCGAGATTTTTATTCACATTATCAGTTGACGAAAAAATGTAGTTAGTTTTTGTGAATGATGTATAAGCGTTGGAACGACCACCATTCTTGTTGAAAAGCTCAAAAACATCATAATCTCGCTTATCAAACATTTTGTGCTCTAAAAAGTGGGCAATTCCTGCTGGTTGGTTAATTAACTTACCATCGCGAATAAAACTTGTATCTGCTGAACCATAATTAACACTTAACACGGCAGAAGTTCGTTTAAATCCTGTCATTGGGTTCAAAATACTTTTAGTCCGTTAGGTAGAATTTCAGATAGAACCTGTTCATCAAATTCCGGGTAATTAATTGTCTTCATCAATCTCATCACTACCTTTCAAGGAATAAATTGCTCTTAACTTCAATCGCTTAGCTAATTCGATGATTTCGTTGATGCTAACCGCATTAACTCCAGCAATATAACTGGCATCATCAACATTAGTCCCAATAATTTCATGAATAAATAACTTACCAATTTGAGAACCAAGTGAATCAGCACTTGATTACGCTGATCAATCAACGATTGCTTAATACCAGCTATTACTTGCTGATCAATTTGACCACCCATAATCTTATGAATCGACTCTGCCACTAAATTTTCAACCAGAGCTTGATTTTGAGGTAAAATCCCAGCCGAAACGGTCAATGATCCATTCAGTGAATTGTAAGAAGACGAGATGTCATATGCTAAACTTTGCTTTTCCCGGACATCAGTAAAAAGTATTGATTGAGGCGATCCTCCCAATAATTGGTTAAGAATGACTGCTGGATAATATAACTGATCACCTGAATAAACTGGCAACTCATATCCCATCGTTAAAATAGTTTGTTCAATATCTAAAATTTTTTCATCACGAAACACTTGATTACTTTGAGGTAACTTTACAAATGGTTTTAATTGTTCAAATTTGTGATTGGCTTTAGGCAAAATATTTGATAATTGGTCAACTAGTTCATCACTAGTATTTCCTCCGATAAATGCCATTATATTAGCGTTTGTAAGCAGCCATTGATAGAATTGATAAATTGTCGATGAATCTAATGCCTCCAATTGTTCAGCTGTTCCATACAGAAAACTACCATGATTGGCATCATTAGGAAACATTAATTTTTGCAACTGAATATTAGCGTAATATTCTCTGTCCTCAATAATCGAGTTTAAATAATTTAATAAATTTGCTTTATGCAAATCAAAAAAATTGGATTCGAATTGATTGTTTTCCACCAATGGATGATTGATCACTTCATCCAAAAAGTTGATAATTTCAGCACAACATGTTGGTTGTCAGGCAAGTATTTATCATTAGGAAAACTAATATTAACTCTTAAGGTATGAATATCTCCATAACGTAAAACGGTTACTCCAAAACTAGCACCAAACATACGAGAAAGCTGTCTCGACACTTCAGTTTCACTTATATATTTCTCCGTGGCATTGCCTAATAATTCGCTTAGCATTGCCATTTTGGCAAAATTTCGTTCATCTGATTTCAATGTAAAATAAATTGAAAGTTTAGTTGTTTTAAATTTGTCAGTATTATAAGTGACGATTTTTAGATTATCTAATTTATTTTTGTCCACAAGCATCCTCCTTGGATGAATCACAAATTTCATACTAAATTAACCACGGAAAAATCTCAACCGTATTTTCATAAATTAATAAAAAAAGAGTAACTCCGGGCAGTTTCCCCGCTAAGTTACTCGAGTAAATTAATCATTATCATTCTTTAATAATGGTGATGATACCTTTTGACCAAACCATTTTTGATCAATTTGTTTTAGCTTTGCCATTTTTAGCAAGTTTTTTAAGTCCCTCGTTAATTTTAGCTTGCAGCTTACTATCGCCTTTTCTCATCCCTACCGCATAAGATTCTTTAGGAAAAGCACTTTTAACAATTCGATACGATGAATGATCTGCTTGATGAGCAATATAGTAATCGGCATAAATACTATCAATCAACAGGCCTTGAATTCGATTAGAATTTAAATCAATAAATGCGTCTGTGAATGAATCATACAGAACTGGCTCCTGATTTTTAATCCGATTCTTTAATAATTTTGGTTGATTGTCGATATCCATGGCACCAGCTGAACCAGTCTGAACTCCCGCAGATTTTCCCTTCATATCGGCAAAGCTACGAATCTGATTTTTCTTCTTAGTAACTAAAATTTGATCATTAATTAAATATGGATTACTAAAATCAATTTGCTTGGAACGTTCAGGCGTAATTGACAACCCATTCCAAATCAAATCAATCGTTCCGTTTCTTAACTCTGTAACATTCATGGACCAATCAATTGGCTGAAAATCAACTTTAATTCCGTATTGTTTAAAAACTGCCTTAGCTAAGTCAACATCATAACCAACAATTTTACCACTCTTAGTTTGATATCCCATTGGCACAAAACTATCGTCTAGGCCAATGACGATGTGCTTACTCTTTTTGACAGTCTCCCAAGTATCCGGTTTGGTTTCTAGCTTTTGACGTGACTCAATTCGACAACCAGATAGTAAAACCGGAATTAGCATCAAGGTGATAATCATTAAGCCCCTAATTAATCTTTTTTCATTCAATCACCCCTTACTTCAATTGTTCAACCCGAAGGATGTTATCAGCAATCTTTTCAGCAAAATCCATATCGTGAGTAACCACAATTTGAGTCATACCTTGCTGTTTCAAATCAATAATAATTTTCGCAACCTCATCTCGCAATTCAGGATCTAAGGCAGAAGTTGGCTCATCATAACAGAGCACCTTTGGATTCATAGCCAAGGCTCTAACAATAGCCACTCGCTGTTTTTGTCCTCCAGAAAGTTGGTATGGATAAAGGTTTTCTTTACCCGCTAAACCCAATCTTTCTAATAATTCGACGGCTGTGCGTTTAACATCTTTTGTGTCAGCCTTCTTTACTAGTTTTGGTGCCAACGTGATATTATCAAGAACGGTTAAATTCGGAAATAATTGATAATCTTGAAAAACTACTCCAATGATCATATTTTGGGGATTAGCATCGGTCGGATCAAATTCTTGATTATCCCAATAAAATTTTCCTGAGTCAACTCGTTCAAGGCCTGTAATACAACGTAATAAAGTAGTTTTACCAGCACCAGAAGGACCAACAACCGATAAGATATCTTGATCATTTACTTTAACGGATAAATCATTAATTATCGTTCGGCTACCAAATCGCTTAACTAAATTCTTAACTTCTAACATTGATAACACCCCTATCTCCAAACACTAGATTTCTTTTCAATCAATCGCAATATAACCGTGCAGACTGCCGTTAACAATAAGTAGATTACCCCAGCGATAATCAACGGGAGTAATGTAACATCTCTTGCGCTAGCAACGTTTCCAGCTCGTAAGAGATCACCTAAACCAATTACGTAAACTAATGAGGAATCCTTGATTAAATTAACGACTTCGTTTCCAATTGAAGGTAACACAATTTTAAACACTTGTGGAATCACAATGTACCTGATTGTTTGCCAATAAGTTAAGCGCAATACCCGCGCACTTTCAAATTGTCCCTTGGGAATGGCTTGAAAACCACCCCGGAAAATTTCAGCAAAATAAGCCGTGTAATTTAAAACGAATGCGAATAAAGCCGCTTCATATCGTGGAAAACAATTGCAAATGGGTGCATCAATGGCAATCCATAGAACACAATAATTAGTTGGAGCAGCAGTGGTGTCCCTCGCATTAACCAAACATAAAAATTAATTAACCAAACTAATGGCTTGAATTTACTAATCATCCCTAATCCAACAATTGCCCCAAGTGGTACGGATGCAATCAATGTCCAGAAGAACACAGACAATGTCATTTTAGTTCCGGATAATAGCGCTGGTAAAATTTGACCTAAATAATCTATCATAATAATTTCCTCCATAAAAAGTCCCCTTGGTAAAATACACCAAGAGGACGATGGTTTTCGCGGTTCCACCTCAATTTGTAGCGAATTCACATCCGCTACCTCAAGAAGTTTAGCTATTTGAAATCAAAAAACGCCCTCTTAGACTTAGTAGCCTAAGAGGGCGAATTAAATCGCGGTTCCACCTCATGTTTGTCCACAACTGCAGACCTCAAGAGTTTAATAACTAAACTTCAGCAATAACGTGCTCACCGTTTTTCCCTACACCATTGCTGGCTTCAAGAAAATAACTCCCAGATGTGAACTAAACTAGTTTACCATCCCATTTTCAGCAAACAGGGACTCTCTGTTGATAAACGTCATTTAGATTTCTGATCAACGTTTTTATTCATGTCAAAATGTTAACTAAATAATACTTAATGTAATTCAATCCGTCAAGGTGTTAATTTAATTCTTTTTAAACCACCCTGTAAATTTTTGCCAAAAAGACTGCGTAGATTCCTCTTTCATCTCCATCAACGGCACAGATTCACCAGTAATTCGACGGGCGATGTCACGGTATCCCTGACCTGCAGGATTATCAGAATCTAATACGATTGGTTCACCTCTGTTTGAGGTTGAGATAACCGCATCATCATCAAATACAATTCCAAGTAATTCAACGCCAAGATGATGTGTAATTTCATCAATATCCATTACAGAACCATCTTTCATCATGTGGGTTCTAATCCGATTGATAATTAACAATGGTTCTTCTTTAAGTGGATTGGTCTCTAATAACCCTACTACCCGGTCAGCATCACGAACTGCTGAAATTTCTGGAGTAGTAACAATTAATGCACCATCCGCTCCAGCAATCGCATTCATAAATCCAGTTTCAATTCCAGCCGGACAATCAATTAAAACATAATCAAAGTCTGGTTTTAATTCGTCAACGATTTCGACTACCTGATCGGCAGTTAGTGCAGATTTATCAGCGTTTTGTGCTGCTGGCAACAAGTACAACATGTCGTCAAATCGCTTGTCCTTTACTAATGCTTGAGCCAGCTTAGCGCGACCTAAGGCCACATCCACGATGTCATACATAATTCGATTATCTAACCCCAAAACAACATCAAGGTTTCTCAACCCAATATCTAAATCCATTAAAACGACTTTTTTACCCATCATTGCTAATGCCGTACCGATATTGGCTGATGAGGTTGTCTTACCAACGCCACCTTTTCCTGAGGTGATAACTAACGCTTTACCCATTATTAATTCCTCCAATCTGGTTAAAGAACTTTGGATTGATCTCACTTACATTTTCAACTTCGCCATAATCCAAAATATGCAAATCATTAACGTAGGCAACCGTTGAGCTATTAATTTTGTTACTATTTGGAGAATCGTCTAGGATTTCAAATTGCTCACCAATTCTAACTTGTTGAGCGTTATGTACGTCCCCAATAATCAATTTATCTTCTGCATTGGGGTATCCTGCTTGAATAATTCCTGCAACATCGCCAAGTACGAACAAATTACCGCTAACGAACAGTTTACCGCCTTCATGAACATTGCCTAAAAACAGCACATCACCTGTAACCGTCTCGACTTGGCCATTTCGAATAGTTTTATCAAGAATATGGACCGTTTGCTGCTCGATTATTCTCTTTGATTCTTCTTTGGTTACTACATCGGAAACGATTTTATGAATTGAAAAATTAGGATAATTTGCAAATACTTTTTCAATTTCCGAACGCTCATCAGCGTTGAATAGCCGACTGCCAGTTGTAATTTCAAACGCAATTTTTCGCGGATTAGTTGAAGCTGTTTGTGTTTTTAAACCATCTAGCAGCTTAACCAATGATTTAAAAATGTCCGCGTAAGCTGCCCGATCACTTAAAAATATTTCATAACCATCTTTACTGCCTTTTAGTACCGCTGCCTCTGCCAACGTTAATCTACCCCCTATAATTCCAATTATCGCCTATGTTCAGCATATAAAGATTCAATTGGAAAATAACAAATCGCAAAGAAAAACAGATTCAATGCCAAAGTTGGTGCCAAAGCGTTTACCAAAAAAATCGTCGCTGAAGGATCAACCTGGCCGACAAAAATATTAGCTAAAAAGTTCAAACTGATAGCTAATGTAATATCGATAAAAAATACTAGGAATCCGCTAAAAAAGTTTGGTGGCAATAATTCATAGATCGATTGCCCAATATACACAACCAACGGAAATACAAATACATATACTCCTAGCAATCCAGTGTAATAAAGATCAAACACAAACCCAATTACAGCCGCCCACAGGATTACATGAGTACTTCTTAATGAGCTTGTGAAAAATGCAGTCATACTTAACCACATTAACGTTAAATACGGCACCATTGAATTTGGAGTAGCATACAACCAGCTTGAGAACACCTGACTAATAGAACCATCCAAATAAAACATCAGCACTAAACCAATCACAAAATAACTGATACCGGAATTCTTCTTCTCACTATACCAGCCTCCAATTACTTTTTAACTGCGACAGAAACGATTTGAATATCGTGCAAATCTGCTGCTGGCTTAATGTGAATCTTCTTAGCTAAACCATAATCATCTTCACTAACACTAGCGACTTTTCCGATATAAATCCCCTGAGGAATTACACCACCAAGTCCTGAAGTTGATACTCTGTCGCCCTTAACGATTTTGGTTTTCGATGTGATATTTCCCATGGTCAATTCACCGGTTTCATCACTGTATCCAGTAATGATTCCGTTTAAAGACTTGCCACTATTAGCATTAATTTGTACGGCAAATCGGTTAGAGCTTTCCGCAGTGTTAGAAATCAACACAATTTTGCTGTTAGTCTTATTAACTTCCGATACCGTTCCAATAAGACCCTTACCTGCAATAACTGGCATATTTTTTTCTATACCTGCAGCTTGGCCTTTATTGATTATCAATTGACTAGCCCAAGATGAAGGCGCCCGAGAAATTACAGCCGCATTAATTTTATTGTAACTAGTCATAGTCGCACCCACTTTTAATTGGCGCTTTAATTGTTGATTTTCCTTTTCCAATGCTTGGTCTTTAACCTGTGTTTGCACCAATTGGTCAACTTTGGATTTCAATTGTTCATTTTCTTGATAAGTATTTAAAAGGTTCTTCATTGATACAAATCCACTTTGAATTCCATTTATTGGCGTAGCGACAAATCGGTCACCGAACCCAACAATATCGTTACCAAACTGTTGGACAACCGCTGGCGTGCTGCGTTTATTACGAACAGACACAGACAAGGTCATCAATCCAAAACTGATGATCAAGCATATAATAATTATTACCAACTTTCGGTTGGAAAAGAACTTTTGCATAATTGCCTCCATCAGCTAATCGTTCATAAAATAAGCCCTAAGATTAACCTAAGGCTTAAAACGACACTATTATTATTTTTTCTTGATTACGTTAATGTTCTTCAATGATTCACCAGTACCAACGGCAACACAGTCTAGTGGATCGTTAGCGATAGTAACTGGAACTTGAGTTTCTTCGGCAATTACCTCAGAAAGGTTCTTCAAGAGCGCTCCTCCACCAGTAAGAACAATCCCATGATCAATAACGTCAGCAGCAATTTCAGGAGATGTTTCTTCCAGAGTTTCTTTTACTGTTTCAATAATTTCTTCAACTGATTCAGCAATTGCTGAATTTACATCAGAACCAGTAACCTCAACAGTTGTTGGTAAGCCACTAACTAAATCTCGGCCTCGAATTGCGACTGGGGACAATTCTTTAGCAGCTTCAGCAGATGCAGAACCGATATCCCACTTTAATTGTTCGGCAGTTCTTTCACCAATTAACAAATTGTATTTTTGTCGAACATACCCAATGATTGAGTCATTCAATTTATCGCCGGCCATTCTGACTGATCGACTTGAAACAATTCCACCCAATGAAATCGTTGCTACATCAGTAGTTCCGCCCCCAATGTCAACGACCATTGATCCAGTTGGATCCATGACTGGTAGGCCAGCGCCAATTGCAGCGGCAAATGGTTCTTCAATCACATAAGCATCTCTTGCCCCGGCAACTCGGGTAGCATCAATAACGGCACGCTTTTCAACAGCTGTAATTCCAGTTGGTACGCAAACCATTACGTATGGTTTACCTGACGTATGGCCTAAAGCCTTTTCGATGAAGTATTTCATCATTGCAACGGTGGTATCATAATCAGCAATTACTCCGTCCTTCATTGGTCTAACTGCCTGAATACTGCCAGGAGTTCTACCAATCATGGCTCGAGCTTCTTCACCAACTGCGATAATTTCGCCGTCTTTTGTACCTTTAGCAACAACTGATGGTTCGCGGAGGACGATTCCCTTACCATCAACGTACACGATCGTATTGGCAGTACCAAGATCGATTCCGATGTTTTTTTCTCCTAATCCGAACACGGTATTCCATCCCTTCAATTCACAAAAAGTTTTTAGTAGTTTTTTCGCATTTTAATCTTTTAACGAAATAAGTATAGCATAACAAAGTCAAAAATAAATTATTTCCCAAAAATCAACCACGTATCTTAAAACAAACCTTAAATTTGTTCGTTATATTTCAATAAATATGCTCTAACCTCGGAAATAAAATACAACGAGCCTGTGATTAATAATAAATCTTCTGAATTCATTTTTGCTTTTAGCTGCGTAATTGCTGTCTTGAAATCAGGGTTAAAAGCCACGTTTACTCCTTGATTTTTTTCAACCTGCTCAATCATATTAGCATCGAAAAGCCGACGATTCATTGGAGTATTAAATGTAGTTAATGTAATTTCCGCATTCTTGACTTTAGCCATTTCAGAAACAATTTCCTTAGCCTGCTTATCTGCTAGGACAGCCATTAAAATGTAAATCTTGCCAGTCGAGTAACTTGTATTTAGCAAATTGCTGATTTGCTTTGCAGCCGGAACGTTGTGAGCTCCATCGATCACTACTGTAGGGTCATCCGATATTTTTTCGAATCTACCAGCCCACTTAGTATTACTAATCCCAGTTACCACATTGTCGATTAACGGCGACGTGCCCATAAATTTGCAATATACAAAATACAATGAAATCGCCACGGCAGCATTATGAGCTTGATATTCGCCTAACAGCGACGACTTGAAGTGTGCCTCCATGCCAAATCCCGCATAATCAAATGATTGCAGCCAATTGGCGACGTGATTATTCGTTACTTGAAAATCTCTGCCGAATTCAACCAATTGACTGTGATTTCTTGTAGCAGTTTTAGCAATCACCTCAAGCTGATCATCCTCAATATTTCCAACCACAACTGGAACATTAGGTTTTATAATGCCTGCTTTTTGAGCTGCAATTTCATTTAAGGTGTTCCCTAAAATTTGCATATGATCATATCCGATTGAAGTAATTGCAGAAGCAATTGGTGTGATGACATTGGTTGAATCATATAAACCACCTAATCCAACTTCCACTAATACAACATCTGCGTGACCTTCTGCAAAGTAAGCAAACATCATGGCCGTAATGATTTCAAACTCGGTCGGTCCCCCTTCAGGCAATGTATGATCCAACTGATCAACCACCGGTTCCACGAAGTTAACCAACCGCAAAATTCGGCGTCCGAAATTGGAGTACCGTTGACACTAATTCGCTCGTTAAATCTAATCAAAAATGGTGAGGTATATGTCCCGACAGCATAACCATTAGCTTGTAATATATTTCGTAAGTATGCGAGAGTTGAGCCCTTGCCATTCGTGCCTGCAATGTGAATGGCCTTAATTTTTTGATGCGGATTGCCCAAAAGTTCTAAAAATTGTTTCATTCGGTTTAGGGTCGGAATCTTTTTGAACTTGGTCCGACCGTGAATGAACGCCAACGCTTCTTCATAAGTTTTCAAATAAATTACCCCTTAAAAAGAGCCGTAACAAAAACCAATTTGTTACGGCTCCGTTATTAATAAATTTTAATAACGTGAAACTCTAATAATTATAGTTGGCTTTCAATTTGAGCTAAACGTTGCTTTGCGGCAGCCAGCTTAGTTTCATAGTCAGCCTGCTTTTCACGTTCCTTGGCAACAACATCCTCAGGGGCGTTATCAACGAAACGTGCATTACCTAGCTTCTTCTCAACGCGAGCTACCTCTGACTCAAAGTTCTTAACTTCTTTAGCAACCCGATTTCGTTCTTCGCCAAGATCAACTAATTCAGCTAATGGAACATAAATGGTGGCATCAGTAATTACAGAGGACATCGATAAGTCAGGAGCCTGAATATCATCGGCGATTTGTAATTCCTTATCATGAGTAAAGCGATCAATGTAAGGCTTGTTTTCTTCAAAAATTGTCTTCAAAGTTTCGCTCTTAGTTGAGATCAACAAGTCAATTGGTGATGACATTGGAGCATTGGCCTCTGAGCGAATATTTCTAACAGCTTTAATCAAATCAATCAATGAGTTCATGTCTGATTCGGCTTTAGGATCATTCAATTCTTCATTAATAACTGGATAAGCTGCATTAACAATCGTGTCACCCTTATGTGGCATTGATTGCCAAATATTCTCAGTAACAAATGGCATAATTGGATGAAGCAGTCTAAGAATCTTATCAAGAACATAAGCCAAGACGTTTTGGGTATTTCGCTTAGAATCACCGTCTTCACTTGTTAAAGCTTCCTTACTCATTTCAATGTACCAGTCACAGAAATCATTCCAGATGAAGTCGTACAATGCCCGACCAGCTTCACCGAAGTTGAATTTATCAAACTCACGGGTGACATGACCAATTGTTTCATTTAAACGACTAAGAATCCATTTATCAGATAATTCCCATTCTGATTTATCAGGGAGTTCAGGCTGAGTAATTCCGTCTAAGTTCATAATTACGAATCGGCTGGCATTCCAAATTTTGTTAATGAAATTCCACGCTGAATCCATCTTATCGTAACTAAATCTCAAGTCCTGACCAGGAGTCGTTCCCGTTGATAAGAACCAACGGAGTGCATCGGCACCATACTTATCAATCACATCCATTGGATCGATTCCGTTACCTAATGACTTAGACATCTTCCGTCCTTGTTCATCCCGAATCAAGCCATGGAGCAGAACGTTTTTAAATGGCCGTTTCTTAGTAAATTCGAGACTTTGGAAAATCATTCTTGAAACCCAGAAGAAGATGATGTCGTACCCGGTAACTAACGTATCGGTTGGGAAGTAACGTTCAAAGTCTTCAGTATCTTCAGGCCAACCCATTGTTGAAAATGGCCATAGCGCTGATGAGAACCAAGTATCCAAAACGTCAGCATCTTGTTCCCAGTTTTCAATATCTTTAGGGGCCTCTTCGCCAACGTAGGTTTCGCCAGTTTGCTTATTATACCAAGCTGGGATTTGATGTCCCCACCAAAGTTGTCGAGAAATAACCCAGTCATGAACGTTTTCCATCCATTGAGTAAAGGTATCTTCAAATCTTTCGGGGAAGAAGCTTACACGATCGTCAGTTTCTTGATTCTTAATAGCTTGTTCAGCTAATGGTTTCATCTTAACGAACCATTGTGTAGATAATCTAGCTTCAACCTGGACTCCAGTTCTTTCTGAGTGACCAACTGAATGAACAATCGGATTGATGTTAATCATTAGCCCTTCGGCTTCAAGATCTTTAACCATAGCCTCTCTGGCTTCGAAACGATCCATACCAGCATATTTACCGGCATTTTCGTTCATGGTGGCATCGTCGTTCATAGTGTTAATACGTTCTAAATCATGACGATTACCAACTTTAAAATCATTAGGATCATGGGCAGGAGTGATTTTAACCATCCCTGTACCGAATTCAGGATCAACGTATTGATCGGCAATTATTGGCACTTCACGGTTGATCAATGGTACTAATACTTTTTTACCAACTAAATCCTTGTATCGTTCGTCACTTGGATTAACTGCAACAGCAGTATCACCCATCATCGTTTCAGGACGAGTAGTGGCGATTTCAATATAATCTTTGCCATCAAAGGTTGTTCCATCAGTGAATGGATACTTTACGTGATAAAATGCACCCTTGTCATCCTGGTGAATAACTTCGATATCTGACAAAGCTGTTCTTGCTTGAGGATCCCAGTTAATGATGTATTCACCACGGTAAATCAAGCCCTTATTGTAGAGTTGAACAAAGACCTTTCTGACAGCCTTTGAAAGACCGTCATCAAGCGTGAAGCGTTCACGAGAATAATCTAATGAAAGGCCCAACTTTCCCCATTGCTTTTTAATGGTAGCAGCAAATCATCTTTCCATTCCCAAACTTTTTCAACAAACTTTTCACGTCCCAAGTCATAACGGGTAATGCCTTGTTCACGAAGTTTAGCTTCAACCTTAGCCTGAGTTGCAATCCCAGCATGATCCATTCCAGGAACCCAAAGCGTGTCAAAACCTTGCATCCGCTTTTGGCGAATTATCATATCTTGAAGAGTAGTATCCCAAGCATGTCCCAAATGAAGCTTTCCAGTCACATTAGGTGGAGGCAATACTATTGAATATGGTTTAGCCTTTTTATCCCCACTTGGTTTAAATACATCATCTTCGAGCCACTTATCGTAACGACCTTGTTCAACCTCTGTTGGGTTGTACTTTGTCGACATTTCCTTTGTCATTTCATCGCCTCTTTCTCAAAATAAAAAGCACCTCATCCTAAAAAATTAGGACGAAGTGCTCGCGGTACCACCTAAATTGGGCTTTTAAACCCCACTTAATATCGAATAACGGTCGAACTAACCGATCCATTCTCATATTGAATGGATTGCTCACAAGCTACCTTCACGCTAACGTAATTAAATGTCTCTCACCACTGACATTTTCTCTTTGAAATCACTGTTAGGTTACTCTCTTGATCATTGCAGATTATAAATTATATAATAAGCGACATTTTGCTACTCGTCAATCCGATTTGCAACTTTATTCAAAGCTGCGAGTGCCTTAGCATAATCTGGTTCATCATGTAATTCGTCAACAATTTGCCGATAAACAACGGTTCCAACCTTGTCAACAATAAAAATTGTTCTAGCTAATGCACCAAAGTTAGGTAAATATAATCCCATAGCATAACCAAGTGATAATTGTTCATCCGATAGCATTCGGATATTTTCAACGCCTTCTGCAGCACACCAATCTTTTTGTTGTTCCACTGTGTTGTTAGATACTACTACAAATTGAGCATCGGTGTAATGATCTGCTTCCTGATTAAACTTACGTGTCTCAAGCGAGCACACGGAGGTATTAATATCAGGGATTGTTGAAATCAAAGTCACTTTTCCTAGCAAATCAGCAGTTTTTTACTTTATTGCCATCTGCATCTTCTAGCTTAAACTTTGGTAACTTATCGCCATTAACTGGCGGATTACCATATAGTTGTTCTTCTTTACCGCTAATTGTTATCTGCATGTTAAAACACTCCTTAGTAATCAAAGGTTATGTCTACTTTAAAATAGAAATCGGAAAACTAACCAGTAAATTCTACAAAAGTTCTGCAAAAACATCTGCATTAACGTTCATGTAGTCTTCACCTGGCTTGATATCAAAAATCTTCATTCCAACCATTGAACGTTGCATTAGTTCATCAACGTCAATATACTGCTCAAATTTACGTGACTTTTCCAAGTCAGGCCGAGTTTAGGGGCAGGCGGTGTAAAGATTGTACAACAATCTTCAAATGGCAAAACTGATAAATCAAACGTGTCAATATCCTTTGAAATTTCAATGATATCGGTCTTATCCATTGAAATTAATGGTCTAAGAACAGGCATTGACGTAACATCATTAATTGCCATCATACTTTCAAGGGTCTGTGAAGCTACTTGGCCTAATGCTTCACCATTAAAAATTCCAGTACAGTGACGATTCTTAGTAATTTCAGCAGCCAGTCTCATCATCATTCTACGTTGAATTGTCATTAAGTAACCTTCTGGAACTTTTTCCTTAATGGTTTCTTGGATTTCAGTGAACGGAACTGCAATAAATTGAATCCCACCAGAATACTTTGCCAACACTGAAGTCAATTGCTTGGCCTTTGCTAACGCTTGTTCACTAGTATATGGAGGACTGTAAAAATGAATCATATCAATCTTAACACCACGTTTCATTGCCATGTATGCGGCAACTGGTGAATCAATTCCACCTGATAACATCATTGATGCACGGCCTCCAGTTCCAACTGGAAGACCACCAGCACCCTTAATCTTTTCAGAAGATAAATAAGCTCCGTTCATTCGAACTTCAACTCTGATTTCAATATCCGGGTTCTTAACATTAACTTTAATCCCATCAACATTTTCAAGAATGTAATCACCCAACATATTGTTGATTTGATCGGTATGGTATTCGAAACTCTTATCTTGTCGACGAGTATTAATCTTAAATGTCTTGCCAGCAGAGTATTGTTCCTTGACCATCTCCAAAGCGGTTTCTTTGATGGCATCCATCGTCTTAGCAATCTTAATCGATGGATAAAAATTTTCAATTCCAAAAACTTGTTTGAGACTTTCAATAACCGGTTTATCATCTTGACCATTCAAATCAACATGAAGCCGATCACGCTGCGCCTTAACTTCAATATCACCATAATTTGTCAAAACTGCGCGGACATTTTTACCAAGTTGTTTGATAAAATCCTTCCGGTTTTTACCCTTGGTTGATAGTTCACCGTAGCGAACCATGATTTCCGTATACTTCATTAATTAACTCCTAACTTAACTTGTCAAACTCTGTGTAAAGTTCATCGAACACCTTGATAAACTCATCAGCTTCAGCCACCGTATTTTGGTCGCCTAATGAAATCCGAACTGCACTAGTTGAAATACTTTCAGGCACATTCATTGCTGATAATGTACTTGAGGCCAGATGTTTCTTTGAAGAACATGCACTAGTCGTTGAAATATAAATTCCACGTTCTTCAAAAGCATGAACAATTGTTTCACCACGTACTCCTTGAATCGCAAAACAGAGGATGTGTGGTGCAAATTGATCACTATTCTTAGAAAAATAATCACTTTATCAAAGTTAGCAATATGATCTGAGATCCTTCGCTTAATTGCCAATTCAGTTTGATTAGCAGTGCTTTCCTTATCTAAAAGTAATCTCAACGCCTTAGCCATTGCCGCAATCGCTGGAACATTTTCAGTTCCTGAACGTTGATTTTTTCTTGACCACCACCGTTCATTAATGGCGAAATTCGACGGCCTCTTCTCGCATAGATAAAGCCCGTTCCACGGGGAGCATGAAATTTATGTCCTGAGAAGGTCACGAAGTCAACCCGCTCATTCATTACCAAATCTTGAATTCCCTTACCAATACCTTGAACAGCATCAATATGGAAATGAATCTTAGGGTAACTTTTTAGTACTTCAGCGGCTGCTTGTAACGGCTGAATCGTACCAATTTCATTATTAACTGCCATAATTGAAACTAAGATCGTATCAGGCCGAATAGCTGCCTTTAAATCAGCAACGTCAATTCTACCCTCATCATCCACTGGCAAATAAGTAACATCATAACCAAGTTGCTTTAGCTGCTCCATAGAATTGTGGATAGCTGGATGTTCTACTGAAGTGGTAATCAAATGCTTACCATACTCCCGCTTTTCAATGGCTGTACCCTTGAGGATCCAGTTGTCCCCCTCGGTACCACCACTCGTAAAGTAGATTTCATCTGCGTGCACTTTTAATAAATCTGCAATTTGTTTTCGAGACTGTTCAAGTAGCTGGAATGCTTGGTCACCAAAATTATGCAAACTTGAAGGATTACCCCAAATTGTCTTGCTTACCTTATCGTAAGTATCAACCACTTCAGGTAATGCCTGTGTCGTTGCACTATTATCAAAATAAATCATTTGAAACCTTCTTCTCTTAATTTATTGGTTCGACTCCAATAAGTTAGCTTAGATGATGATACAACAATTTAGCCAAAATAAAAAAGCCAATTGTTCATCGGCTTTTTTATGAATTATTTTTCTGATCGATCATAATAATCATTTGCTAACTTATCAAAGCTACCTGGTTTTTCATCTTCTAATGCTTGACTGATTACTGCCAAACTATCGTGGTAATTATACGCCTGGTCAAATAATTGTCGAGCTTGGCGACTAGCATTGGCGATTATTTCATTACTAGCCACATAACGGTTAGAGAACTGTAGGGCCTGTTCAGCAAGCGAAGCATCGTCAACCAATTGCTGAGTTGCTTCTTCAACTGAATCAACGTCTGATTCGATCATCACAACTTGCTTGGCCACATCGTCCACATTAACCTTTGGTAAATTAAGAGCATCATCTAACCTTTTAATTTCTTTAATAACATTAGTAAAAATTGCCGTATAATCATCTGGTAAACCTGGTAAGTTAAGATTATCGATTCTACGTTTCTTATTACGCATCTCAATATCAAAATCGCGAAGTGAGTTCCTAGCACTAGTTTCACGTTCTGGAATGGTTACGATTGATTCGTAAAGATCTTTTTGGGATTCTTCGATTTGAGATAGGTCTCTAACCATCTTTTCCTGGTGCTCGGCAATCTCTGAATAAATTGCACTACCTTCAACCATCGCAGCTTGTTGCCGGTCAAAATCCATTTGAATTGTGTGAATTTGTTGACCATATTGTCGGTTGATCTCAATTTCCTGATGGTTCAAATCATAAGAGACCGATAGACGTTTTAGCTTAGTATCCAAATCATCATTTTGAGTTGTCACATGATCAAGATATTCACTTAAGACTTTATTTTCATGATTAACGGTAGCTTTAGCTTTTATTTCCCGCTCAAGTCGGTCATACAAGCCATCAATATCATTGGCAATATCATTATTATTCTTTTGAACTAAACCAATATTTAGTTTACGAAGCTCTTCCAAATTGGTCGTTCGTTTGCTCTTTAAAGCCATTACCTTGGCTAGAATGTTATCTCCTTGAAAATTATAACGTTGGCTCTTCATTTCATGATAACCTTCAGTAATTTCATCAAGTTGCGTACTAAATTCCTCTTCTAACGTTTTATACAAACCAGGGATTTTATCAATATCATCAGCAAGTTTATTAGAGGAATTATTCAAGTCGGATAGTACCTCTTCGGCCCCGTTAGGGTCACCCTTATCAGTTAAATCGGTAAACTCATCGTAGGTATTCTCCACATCTTCTAGCATTTTTTCTAGACCATCAATGCTTGGACCAAATTTTTCATTTTCTTCAAGCAACAATCTTCTAAATTCTTCGTTTTTCTTCTTTAATTCATCAATTGCTAATGGTGTTGCTTATTTAAATCATGCAATTGAGCTAACTCAGCTTGGATATCTTTGATTTCTTCATTAGCTTGGTCAATTAAGGTATTGGCATTTTTCCAATCATTTCTTGTTTTAATGAAATTTGATTCCTTTGCCATCTTCCTTAACCAATTTTATTTGCTCATCAATTTCCGGCAGCATTGCACTATTGTACTTTTGATATCTATCAAGTAAAATATCATACTTCTTTTGAGACTCACCAGTCAGATTCATTTGCTTAGCCAACTGAAATTCATCGTCCAAAGGAATGTCATCAAGTTTTCGTTTATTATCATAGACCTCAGTGGCCATCTTGATTGTTTTCCGTTGATAAAAAACAAAGCCTAAGTAGCAGCCCCCCGGCCACTACAATGATTCCGATTAGAAGTGTTAGCATTAATTCCATCCTCCGACATTAGATATAAAAATTCTAGTAAATTTATTAAAAAACCTTTATTATGTATAAAATAATTACTAAGTTAAAATTAGCTCTAAGTTGAATTATAGCATAGTCAATAATCATGAACAGAGTATTTTTAAAAGTGAGGTCATATGAAATGCAAGAAGTTAAAAATTTAGTAAATCAACAATTGGATGCCCTATTAATGGGAGAAACTGATATTATTGCAAATATGGCAAATGCCGCTGCACTATTACATCAAACTCTAGAAGATATTAATTGGGTTGGCTTTTATCGCTATGTTGAATCAAACGATGAATTAATCTTAGGACCATTTCAAGGAAACGTCGCCTGTATGCATATCAAAAACGGTAACGGAGTCTGTGGAACTGCTCTAACCGATAAAAAAGTTCTTCGAGTCGCTGACGTAACTAAATTTGCCGGCCACATTGCTTGTGATGCGAATTCTCGGTCAGAAATCGTAATTCCACTATACAAAGGTAATAAGATTTATGGAGTAATTGATATTGACTCACCCAGCCTTGACCGCTTCTCTACAAAAGATGAACAAAACCTAATTGAGTTTGGCGAAGTATTCTTACAACATGTTGACTAATGTTGCAATATTTTATACAATGTACCTTGTGTAAAATAATGCAGCGGTAGACGGTAAGCTCGTCAACATGTTATTGCCTTAAAGGTTCTATTAGTAACCCACTCGGCTGCTTGGGCGAAAGTTGCAAAATAACATGCACGAATATTAAATCTACAAATGGGTTATTTTACTCCAAAAAAATATTGGAGGAACTTTTTATGTCTAGATATACAGGTCCAAGTTGGAGAATTTCACGTCGTCTAGGAATTTCTTTATCAGGTACTGGTAAAGAACTTGCTCGTCGTCCTTACGCACCAGGAGATCATGGTCAAGGTCGCCGTAGCAAGCTTTCAGAATACGGTTTACAACTCCACGAAAAGCAAAAGCTTCGTTTTATGTACGGTTTGAGCGAACGTCAATTCTCTAACCTATTCACTCGTGCAGGTAAGATTCGTGAAGGTAAGCATGGTGTTAACTTCATGGTATTACTTGAAAGACGTTTGGATAACATGGTTTACCGCCTTGGTTTAGCTACTACACGTCGTCAAGCACGTCAATTAGTAAACCACGGTCATATCACTGTTGATGGTAAGCGTGTTGATATTCCTTCATACGAAGTTTCTGAAGGACAAGTTATTTCAGTTCGTGAAAAGTCAAAAGATCTTCAAATTATCAAGGATGCCGTTGAAGCTGTTGTTGGTCGTCCACAATACGTTCAATTCGATGCTGATAAGCTTGAAGGTTCATTAGTTCGTCTTCCTCAACGTGAAGAACTCGATGCTGATATTGACGAATCACTTATCGTTGAATACTACAACAAACTATAATTTTTGTTTATTTCGAAACCGTTTCGCTTCTGCGAAACGGTTTTTCTTTTCCCCTAACAAAATGTTATAATCACTAAAGTTAATTTAAAATCGAGGGACTACAATGCAACAACCTTTAGCATACAGAATGCGCCCAACTAAAATTGAAGATATCGTTGGTCAACAAGACTTAGTCGGACCTGGAAAAATAATTAATCGCATGGTGCAAGCTAAAATGCTTTCATCGATGATTCTATACGGCCCACCCGGAACTGGAAAAACTAGTATTGCTAGTGCAATTGCTGGCTCAACGGAATATGCTTTTAGAACGCTAAACGCTGCAACCGATTCTAAAAAGGAACTTCAAATCGTTGCTGAGGAAGCAAAAATGAGTGGGACCGTGGTCTTATTACTAGACGAAATTCATCGATTGGATAAAGCCAAGCAGGATTTTTTACTACCACTACTTGAAAAAGGGTCTATTATCTTGATTGGTGCGACAACCGAGAACCCATATATCAGCATCAATCCTGCAATTAGGAGCCGGACTCAAATCTTCGAAGTCCATCCCCTCACCCCTGACGACATCATCCAAGCTATTCAGCGAGCTTTAACCGATTCCCAAAATGGTTTGGCAAACTATCATGTAAAAATAGCTAATGACGCTCTAGACTTTCTCTCTAAGGCCACTAATGGAGATTTGCGAACCGCTTTAAATGCGCTAGAGTTAGCCGTTAAATCAACTAACGGCGATTCTGATGGTAATGTAAACATAAGTTTAGCCATCATTGAAGAATGTTTACAAAGGAAATCACTATCTTCTGACAAAAATGGTGATGCCCATTATGATGTGATTTCCGCCCTACAAAAATCAATTCGAGGCTCAGATACAGACGCCGCCCTACATTACGCATCACGTTTAATCGCAGCTGGTGATTTAGTTTCCTTGATGCGACGCTTACTAGTGATTGCCTATGAAGACATCGGATTAGCTAATCCGGCAGCTTGTGCACGCACAGTTAGCGCAGTTGATGCGGCCCGTCAACTAGGTTTACCGGAGGCTAGGATTCCTCTTGCCAATGCAATTATTGAACTAGCGCTAAGCCCCAAATCTAATTCGGCAATGAGCGCAATCGACGGCGCATTATCAGATGTTAAAACTGGTAACTTTGGTGATGTTCCTGATCATTTAAAAGATGCTCACTACAAAGGAGCCACAGACTTAGGTCATGGGGTAGATTATAAATACCCTCATGACTATCCTAATGATTGGGTAAATCAACAATACTTACCAGATAAAATTAAACGTGCCCAATATTATATTCCAAAAGAAAACGGTAAAATTGAGCAACGACTAAAAGCTCAGTACGAACAATTGCGCAAAGCTACGCGTCCTAATAACTATTAAGGAGTCTTTGATTAATGATAATTGATATTTTAGTTTTAATAATGATTTTTATTTCATTTTTTATGGGCAGTTACTTGTTAACCCATGCCAAACAAACGCTATTTGGATTAGATTTGTCCCAAGATTTAGGTCTCAGACGGTTCGTTTTAAGCAACGGTGTTGTTTTTATCATCTTAGGGTTAATTGCTGTAATTGCTTTAAGCATCAACAATATGACCTTGATAATCATTTCATTAATTTTAATGGTCATCTTTGCTTCCGTAACCCAGGCAATTTTAGTATTTAAAGTTACTAAACACTAAACCGCTACTTTATTATTTGTATTTTTAAGTAAATAACGTACAATTAAAGTATAAATAAGAATTGGGGTGGATACTTATGCTACAACAATACAAACACATTTTAGTTCCTGTTGATGGATCCTATGAAGCTGAACTTGCCTACAAAAAAGGAGTTGCCGTCGCTTTACGTAACAACGCAACTTTACATCTTGTGCATGTCGTTGATACACGAGCATTTCAAAATATTTCTAGCTTTGATACATCAATGGTAGAACAAGTCACTGAAACTGCAAAAAAGACTTTAGATAAGTACATTGAGGATGCCAAGACAGCTGGCCTTCAGGACATTGATTACTCAATCGAATATGGTGCGCCTAAATCTGTGATTGCAAAAGATGTTCCCGAAAAATTAAATATTGATTTAATTATGATTGGAGCAACCGGATTAAACGCAGTTGAACGCCTACTAATCGGCTCAGTTACAGAATATGTAACCAGAACCGCATCAGCTGATGTTTTAGTTGTGAGAACTGACTTAGATAATAATCCTGCTACTAATCCTAAAAAAGCTTAATAAAAAAGGTTTGATAAAAGTTAATTACTTTTGCCAAACCTTTTTTTATTTGATTAGCATGGAACGTCCTTCAAATGGTCGGACCTTATCCATGATTATTTCCAATAATTCCTGATTGCCACCTTTGATTTTATTAATAATCGCCTCATTGCCATCATGATTGGCAACGCATAAGCCATTATTTGACTAATCGTACCATCAAAGTGTTTTCCCATTGCAAACAAAGCCTTAGATTTGAATTCATAAATCTCGGCTAACCGATACACGACAATTGGACGACTAGCGCCACTACTCTGTTCGACTTGCTTTTGAAAATCAATAATTGCTTCCGCAAATTCATTAACTAACTGAAATTCTTCTAATTCTAGACAAACTGCTAAGACATCCATATAAATATCAGTGACTGATTCAATCGTCGCATCCTGATTATTTTTTAGAGTTATTAACTTATTTGCAGCCCGTTTAACATTATTCAGTGAATGTTCTTTTAACCCCATCTGTTTATACACTAATCCCATTCCTAAACAACACCATGCAATATATAAATCACCAACATATTTATTATACTGAGATAAACATTCTGTAAATTCAACTAATGCCTCAGTGACATCATCTTCAACAAATAATTTACTAAATCCCTTAAAGCAATGATGAATTCCCTTATAAGTCGGGTTCTCTAATAATTTAGCATTCACTTTATCATAAGTATCATTAGCCTTTTGATAACAATGCTTTTGTAAATGCTTAGCTATACAACTAAATACTGTTTTGCCGTAACTATCATTTTCAACTAATTCTGTTAGCTCCAAATTAAGTCGTTTACAAATCTTGACAGCGACGTCACCTCGAGGATAAATATTATCCGATTCGATTTGACTAATCATCCCCTGAGAACAAATGTCCGCCGCTAATTCAGCTTGAGATAATCCTAATTCCAATCTTCGACTTTTAATCGATTCACCGCAGTACCTGGATGACATACCGTTTACTCCTCACTTACAATTTTTCAAATTAGGTAAAACGTTCCAATTTTGAAATTATATTATAGTTATCATAAGTTTGCAACGGTTTTTATTATCTGAATTCACAACTCATAATATGATCATTCACTACCCCAACAGCTTCTAGAAAACTATAGGTCGTAACTGGTCCCATTCTTGTTAATCCCATTTTTTTATATTGGTCAGTATATTTTTTAATGAATACTTCAATTTCACTCATATTTAGTTTATCGGTTAACTGACGATCCAATGGTATGTTATTAGTATTACCCCATGTAATTTGTTTGAACTTATCTGGATTTTCTACAATCACTTGCGCATTATGCACTACCGCATCAATTTTAACGTGGTTTCGAATAATTAAAGCATCATCATAAAGCACATTAATTTGAGCATCAGAATACTTAGCAATTTCATTAACATCAAAATTGGCAAATGCTGATGTTAACCCTGACTCAAATTTCAATACTGTTTGAAAAGTTAATCCTGCTTGAAATATCTCCAGTGCTAATGCATGAAATAGCTTATTCAGTTCATAAACCGGTTTCCCCCACCTTAAATCATGATAATACATTAACTCAGGACCCTTAGTTGCCCAACCACATCTGATAACCATATTTTTACCCCATATTTAATTACGTAATTTTACGCGTAATCCCATACTTGATTTAAAATTAATAACCATGCATCTCGTCTAGGATTAATTGACACACGCTTTAATCTATCCGCACGATCAGTCACTTGTCCTTGAACCCCTAGTAATTTTGCTGTTTTCATCGCATAAATGGCGTTATCGGTCCAACTATAAACCTTCCGATCATTAGTTTGACATTGTGCAACCAAATAATCATTTAAAGTAACATCTTGCAATGTGTAAAAATCTGGTTTTAAATTAGCAACTCCTAATCCATTCAACATAGTTACTAAACCAACTTTAACCTTGGGTTCGCGAGCTTTAATCTGCATCAAGTAGCGGTAACCAATTGAATGGACCATATTGTGCTGACTAGCCATTTGGTGACCAAACTGACGAATAAAAGTTTTACCCATATTCTTATTAGAAACGTTAGTAACTTTAAGTTCCACCACTAATCGTTGATGCAGCGTACCTGCAATTCGTAAGTAATCTTTAAATAAATCCACTGAATGATACTTTTGAATTTCACCTAATGTTAACTGGTTCACTAACTTTGATTTACCATTGATTTTAATATAATCATCATGCTGACAAATAAATTGATGATCCTTAGTTTCTTGAATATCCATTTCAATATATGGATATCCCTTGTCACCATTCTTTTTCAGAGAAGAGATTCGATTGTATAAGCCATTATTATTAATTACTCCACGGTGAACAATAATTTCTGCATTATTTCTTGGTGTCACCAATGGATTTAACTTTAATTGAATGCCGGCTACCATGCCTAATAGGCAAACTACTACAAATATAAATTGCCATAGCTTAACTCCAATCCGCCATTGATTGTCAATTCCAAATATTTTTAAACTGATTGATAATTGATAATAATTAACCAAAATAACTAAGGACGCATCAATCAGTTTGAGGCCCAAACTATCATTAAAAATTCTTGCAACGCCCGCCATCACGAAAATAATTGCGAACGTACCCAATACCAATTCAAGCAAGCGAACAATCAAAAACCACCACTTTTTGACTGAACTAACCACCTCACTGGTATGAAAAGTCGATTTTAACCACATACTTACCACAAATAGCACAATCAAATAAGCGATTAAACCTATGACCAATAATATTCGCCGATTAATTGTTAGCCAAGTAAACATAACTCCAGAGACCGGAATATTCATTTTTAACGGTGTAAAGATACCCATTATTCCTGCAGGTAACATTATTATTAGGGAAAAAATAATTAGCAGGTATCGCCTAAATTTTGGCTCCGATGTATTAGTCTTAACAGGTAGTGAAGTAAGCAAGTAAGTTTGAATGATCAGTGAGAAAAAAATAATCATAAATGTCGTAACTGATGAAGTTAATATCCGACTAATTATTAAATTAGTTGCAATTCCTACTACCAATAAGCCTAACTGCTTTATTTTATTTTGATTATCAACTGACACTCCATCACAACCTATTCAATATTTAACTTCATTGTATCAGTATCACTAATAAACCAACATATAAAATACCAAAATAAAACGACCGATAACTTTATCATGACGATAAAATCAACGGTCGCGTTATTATTTATAATGAAAATTAAATTTTTTGGTCTTTAGGATCTAATGGTTTAAAATCATATAAGATTTTTGAACGATATTCAAATTCATCAATAGCAAGTCGAATTAAGCGATCAATTAAATCAGTGTATGAAATTCCTGAAGCCTCAAATAATTGTGGATAAAGACTAATATTAGTAAATCCAGGTAACGTATTTACTTCACCAACATAAGGATCATCATTCTTAGAAATCAAGAAGTCAATTCGAGCAAGACCCTTTAAGCCAAGCGCACGGTAAGTATCTAATCCCATTTTAGTAATCTTCGTTGCTAATTCATCTGAAATGGCAACTGGAATATCAAACTTAACTTCACTGGCATCTACGAACTTGTTATCATAAGTGTAGAATTCATCAGATTCGGGTACTTGAATAGAACCAATTTTTGAAGCAATAGGTTCACGGTTACCAAGAATTGAAATTTCTAATTCTCGGGGACCATCAATAGCTTCTTCAACAAGAATCTTATCATCATAACGGAAAGCATCCCGCATTGACTCTTCATATTCTGAAGCATTTTCAACTTTGTGAATTCCAACTGAAGAACCTTGGTTGGCTGGCTTAATGAATAAAGTATTGCCTAGTTCTTTTGATAATGATTCATAAGAGTGTTGTTCCGCAGTTAGCGGTGTGACTAATTCATATCTAGTATTAGCAACACCTGCTAATCCAAGAATTTTCTTAGTAATGTCCTTATCAAATGACATTGCTGAACCTAAAACACCAGTTCCAACGTATGGCTTATTCAATAACCTAAGCAGTCCTTGAATTGTTCCATCCTCACCTAAATTACCGTGAATGATTGGGAAGAATACGTCAACACCCTTAGCGTTTTGCAAGTTAGCGATTGGGGCCAATGGATCAGTTAAGTCTAGCTTACCCATCTCATCTTTTTCAACCGCTGCTTCAGATTCTCCGTCAAAAACTCGTTTTGAACCTTCGTGACTTAAGAAGTAACCATCTCTAGTCATCAAGAATAGGCTAATATCATATCTATCCTTGTCCATTGCGTCATAAATATTGTGAGCAGAACGCTTAGAAACATCATGCTCTGAGGAATTACCACCAAAAAGTAAGGCAATGTGTTGCTTTTTGTTATTTTCCATTTTTTTCATCCCATTCGTATATATTTCAGAAACTTAAGTATACCATTAAACCGGTTACTTTGCATTTCTAAAATCCGATCTGAAGCAATAATCTAAATAATTAGTCTAATGAGTCAGTATTAATTACGTTTTGGGTTCCTTTCTCGTTAATAATTGATACTAAAACGTTATTAACTAATTGTAATCGCTTATCATCATTAGTTTCAATTTTAAGATCTGTTTCAATTTGGGATACGGCATCTTCTGCTATGGAGACGGCCCCTTCAACGATAATCTTGCGGGCTGATAAGATAGCAGTTGATTGTTGACGTTGAAGCATCGCACTCGCAATTTCAGTGGCATACGCTAAATGTGTTAATCTAGTTTCAACAATTTCAATCCCAGCAACTGCCAATCGTTCCTGTAATTCAGTCTTTAATGCCTCTGAGACAGCCGTTGAGTTCCCTCTTAGGGTTAATTCATCAGTGTCATCATCAAAGCTGTCATAAGGGTATTGGCTAGCAATATGCCGAATAGCTGATTCACTTTGAATCTCCACAAATTGTTCATACGCATCAACGTTAAATGATGCTTTGCAGAATCAACTACCCGATAAACAATCACCGCCGCGATTTCTACTGGGTTTCCCTTTAAATCGTTAACTTTAATAATTGAGCTGTTAAAATTACGAACTTTAAGTGAAATTGGCGCTTTGTTAGTTAACGGCACTGTCATGTACAATCCGGCGCTTTTTATAGTACCAATATATTGGCCAAAGAAAGTCAATACTTTAGCCTGATTAGGTGAAATAATGGTTAATGAACTAGCAAATAAAATATCAGCAACGATAATAATAATTGCTAAAACTATAGTGAGCGCAGTTCCTAAATAGGCTAGGTATGAACCCAGAATTAAAATGATAATTACTCCTAATAACCCTGCATAACCGTTTACGTGAAATACTGATTTTTCTTTCATAGTATCCTCCCCCTTAATTACTTTTATCATAATCCTTAATTTGCGGAAACAAAAGTAAGAGTTTTTAATAGTGTACCTACCATATTTTCAATAATCAAAAATAGTCCTGACTCATTAAAACCTTAATTGGTTAAAAATGAATCAGGACTATTTAAATCAATCATAATTGATTATTTTAAAGATAATTATTTTTCAATTCGAGCAACCCATGAAGAAGTCCTATCAGAATTATTCAAGACACTTGGATCATCAACAGCATCTTCATTAATTGCAATAACCGTTCCCTCAACTGGGCTTGGAATATCAGAAACTGCTTTGTCTGCTTCAACGTTAACTAAAACATCCGTCTTAGTTAAACTATCGCCGACCTTAGGTAATGAAACAAACGTAATATTGCCGAGTTCATTTCGCCCTTCATCAGTTAAACCTACAGTTACGACACCATCTTTTTCTTCAATCCAATAATAGTTTTCATTCATCCCGAATCACCCCTATGAAAATTCTTTATCGTCACCAAACATGTAACTCTTGTTATGATACTGCATTGACATTATCAATCCAATTCCTATCATATTTCCAATTAGCGCTGAACCTCCAGCACTAACAAATGGTAGTGGAATCCCCGTCAATGGTAACAAACCAATACTCATTCCAACATTTTCAAATACATGGAAAAGAATCATCATAATAACTCCAGTAGAGATATTAGCATAAAATACATTTCGAGTATCAAATGTAACCTTAATCATTTGGTAAATTAGTAAGAAATAAACAAAAATCAATAAAACAGCTACCAATAAAACCAAAATTTTCACCAATTACAGAAAAAATCATATCTGATTCCCGAACCGGTACATAGACGTGGGAATTATTAAACCCTGTCCCTGTAATACCACCAGAACCAATTGCCTTCATACTTTGCCACAACTGATATCCTTGATTACTAGTATCAGATGATGGGTGTAACCAGGTATCAACCCGTGAGAATTGATATGCTTGAAATCCAATTTTTTCCAATAATTGTCTACCAGAATCTGGAATAACTAGTGCTAAAGCAGCGCCACCAATCCCAGCAACTAATAGGAATGCAGGAAGGATGATTTTCCAAGTAACACCGGAAACAACCACCAATCCAGCCAAAATTGCAAAGAACACTAACATAGTACCAAAGTCATTTTGCAATTTTAGCAAAGCAGCAACTGGCAAGGTCCAGGCAATCAGCTTACCAATTAGAATCCAATCACTCCTAGTCGTCTTAACTGGGTAATGATCATTATGGTCAACAATTACCCGCCCCATCATTAAAATATACGCAGGTTTCATAACCTCAGACGGCTGGAATGTCAACGGTCCTAATTGGAACCAACTCTTGGCACCAGTCTGCAAAAAGTAAGTCCGACTATACAGAACCAACACAGCTGCTAGCAGTAAGATTCCTAAACCATAAGCAATCGGAGCAACCTTCCACAACTGCTCTGAATCAAATTGCATGATAATCACAACCGCAACGGTTCCAATGGCGTACCACATTAATTGGGAAACTACCTGCTTCATGACGCTTGTACCACCACCCGTGTCATGAGTAGCAGCGACATAAATCGATCCAAGACCAACTAATGCTAAATCAGCACACACAGAATGATTCCCCAATCGATTCTTGACTTATCATCAGAATTTCTTCGACTTGTTTCCACAACAAACCCTCCTTAAATTCTAATGATGTAAATTAAAATGTTTAATTAAGGTTGTAACACCCTCATCAAAACTCTTCACGTGGAAAACATCTTGGTCTAGATTAATAACTTCAAACTTATTATCTTCTAATTCACGAATGCTTCCAATGGAATCTTTACCAACCATCAACTCGGAAATGGGTTGACCGGCACTATTCTTCGTTTCATTAATATCTACATTAATTGTTTTATTAGCTTTACTCATTTTTTCTCCTTGGATAATTACTTTAAGTTCATTGATTTGCGATATTCATCTCGAGCATCTTTGTTCCGAAAAATCGTAAACTTATCAGGAACAGGATCATAGCCACCCTTAACAAACGGATGACACCTAAGAATCCGAGCTAGACCCATGATAGTTCCGAGCACGGCCCCATGTCTATTAATCGCTCCTAACATGTAGTTACTACATGTTGGATAATATCGACATGTTGGTGGAAACAAAGGTGAAATGTACCGTTGATAACCATGAACTAAACCAATTAGAATATGTTTCAAAATATCCCTACTATTCTTTATTTGACTTAGGTTTAGGATTTTTAACGTAATGTTCAAGTAAAATTCCAGCACCCTTAGCAACGTTATCTAATGGATTTTCTGAAATAATTACTGGCACAGTCAATGCATCAGCAATCACTTGGTCGATATTTTTAAGTAGTGCACCACCACCAGTAAGCATTACTCCACGATCAACAATATCAGAAGCAAGTTCAGGTGGAATTGACTCTAGCACTTCCTTGGCACCAGCAATAATCAATTGCACAGTATCTTGAATCGCATCCGCGATTTCATTAGAGGTAATTTTAATTGCTCGAGGCATTCCAGTAACTGCATCTCGGCCACGAACTTCCATTTCAGTCTTATCTTCTGGATCGCTTTTAGCAGTACCAATTTGAATCTTAATGTTTTCAGCGGTATGTTCACCAATTACAAGGTTATGATGTTGCTTAATGTAGTTAACAATTTCAGCATTCATCTTGTCACCAGCTACTCGAATCGATTTGCTAGCAACGATATCCCCTAATGAAATCACAGCAATATCTGAAGTTCCACCACCCATATCAATAACCATGTTACCTTGTGGCTTCCAAACATCCATTCCAGCACCAACTGCTGCAACTTTAGGTTCTTCTTCAAGGTAAACTTGACCACCTCCGGCCTTTTCAGCCGCTTGGATAATTGCATTGCGTTCGATTTCGGTTACGTTTGTTGGGGCACAAATCATGATCTTTGGCTTAGACATGAATCCCTTAACATCAAGTTTATTAATGAAATACGTAAGCATTTCTTCTGTAATATCAAAATCAGAAATAACCCCATCTTTAAGTGGGCGAATTGCACGAATATTACTTGGTGTCCGACCTACCATTCGATAAGCCTCTTCCCCAACTGCTAACACTTTATTAGTTTTAGTGTCAATTGCGACTACTGAAGGTTCATTTAAAACGATTCCCTTCCCTGCTAAATAAATAAGTACATTAGCAGTTCCTAAGTCGATTCCTATGTCTTTTGCCATCATGAACTCCCTTTCGATAACTATATAATCTCAATTTGTAATTATAACACATCATAAGCGTTGATTCGCTATCAGCTTTATTGCTTTTTAGTAAAGAAAAGGGATGAGAATAATCTCACCCCGAAAAGTTAATCACGCTCAACTAAGTTTTTTAAAACAACTTTGTTTTCATCATCGACATCAACCCGCTTAATTTCAGCCCCTAAGCTAGCAAGCTTTTTATGAAAATCATGGTATCCACGATCAAGGTACTGGAGATTACGGACCTGTGTGTAACCATCCGCAGCAAGCCCGGCGATAACTAAAGCTGAAGCAGCTCGTAAGTCAGTTGCTGCAACCTCAGCACCAGAGAACTCGGTTTTACCTTCCATGACTACCGTTCTACCACTAATGGTGTACTTAGCATTCATCCGTCTCAATTCTTCCATATGCATAAACCGATTTTCAAACACGGTTTCTGTCATTGCACTGTTCCCATTAGCAAGTAGTTGAAGAATTGTCATTTGTGGTTGCATGTCTGTAGGGAAACCTGGATGAGGCAATGTTTTAACGTCAACCGGTCTAAGCATATCAGGACCAATCACACGAATTCCGTCATCCTTTTCAACAACCGTGATGCCCATTTCACGCATTTTTAAAATCAAAGGTCGATTGTGCTCGGCGATAGCTCCTTGAACAAATACATCCCCATGAGTAGCCGCAGCGGCAATCATGAATGTCCCAGCCTCAATCCGGTCTTGAACAACTGCGTGTTCAGTTCCATGAAGATGGTCGACACCTTGGATTTTAATTTGTTCAGTTCCAGCTCCACGAACATGAGCTCCCATTTTATTTAACACATTTACTAGGTCAACAATTTCAGGTTCGCGAGCCGCATTATGAATAATGGTTGTGCCTTCAGCAAGCGTTGCAGCCATTACAATATTTGGGTAGCTCCAACACTTGGGAAATCAAGATAGATTTCTGCCCCAGTTAATCCATTAGGCGCACTTGCTTCAACATAGCCATCGTGTTGTTCGATTTCAGCTCCTAAAGCTTCAAATCCCTTCAAATGCAAATCGATTGGTCGGGAACCAATAGCGCAACCACCAGGCAACGCCACCTTAGCCGTTCCTAACCTTGCCAATAATGGTCCCATTACAACAATTGACGCTCTCATTTTAGAAACATAGTCAAACGGTGCTTCACTTGAAACTTTATTACTTGCATCAAATTTAATCATATTATTGTCTTCATCAAAGTCTACTGAGATGTTTAAAAACTTTAGTACCTGATTCATAGTATAAACATCCGATAACAGCGGAACGTTAGTGATGACATTTTCCCCTTCACTAGCTAAAATTGCAGCTGCCTGAATTGGTAGAACCGCATTTTTAGCACCATCAATATGTACCGTTCCCCGTAATGGGCGTTTTCCATGTACAATTATCTTTTCCAAAAACATAACCTCCCACAATTACCTACTATTTAACTAAAAACACAAGGTTTCTAATATTATCAATCAAAGACAAAAAGAATGAACTTACCGTATATCCTAACGCAACTGATAATAGCACAATCAATAGCTTACCTGGTAATGCGCGGATTGGTAAATATCTTTCGATATGGATCTCATTTATGCTCCAAAATGCCAAAAAAATAAAGAAAATATACATAATCAACGTAATTAATGATTGTAAACCGAACATTGACATCGTCGCACCCCCAATACTCCTCAATACTAACATAATTAACACACAAAGTCCCTTAAATTTGGCCTTTTCGCCAAATTATCTAGACCAAAATAAAAATCACATTCCATAACGGAATGTGACCTTCATTTTATTCAAATTGAGCATTATATAACTTAGCATATTCACCATTTTTGGTAATTAATTCATCATGTGTCCCTTGTTCTACTACCTTACCATCGTCAAGTACAACAATTTTATCGGCGTTATGAATGGTAGATAATCTATGAGCAATTACTAATGACGTTCTTTCCTCAAGTAACATACTCATGGCATGTTGAATTGCTTTTTCAGATTCATTATCGAGACTTGCGGTGGCCTCATCCATAATGATAATTTGAGCATCTTTAAGTAAAGCTCGAGCAATCGATATTCGTTGCTTTTGCCCACCGGATAGTTTAACCCCACGTTCACCAATCTGAGTATCCATACCGTCTGGCAAAGAGTTAATAAAGTCATCAATATCAGCCAACTTAGCAACTTCCCAAACCTGATCTAAAGTGGCATCTGGTTTACCATATACAATATTGTCTCTAATTGTCCCATCAATCATAAACACATCTTGGCTGACGATGGCGATATTTTGACGCAAAGACTTAATTTTTAGAGTTTTGATTGGTTCATCATCAAATAAAATATTTCCGTCTTGAATATCATATAATCGGTCAATCAATTTTGTAATTGTGGTTTTTCCTGATCCAGAATGTCCAACTAATGCTGTCATCTTGCCCAAATCAACATCAAAGGAAACATTGTGAAGGGTGGCATCATGAATGTTATCTTTATGATTTTCATCATATGAAAACGAAACATTTTGAACCGAAATCCCTCTTTTTAACTCTGGAAAATCAACCGCATTTTTAGATTCTTTAATTGCTGGTTGTAACTTCATAATTTCGGTGATCCGACCGTATGAGACAAGTGATTGTTGAAGCTGATTTAATAACATTGTAAATGATCTAATTGGGTCCTGAAGCATTCCAACATAAGTAATGTAAGCAACCATTTGTCCGACCATCAACTGCTTATTCATTACGAAATAAGCTCCCAAAAGTAAGACAATTGCCGTTCCTAAATAGTTAACAAAATTGATTAAAGGTGAAAAGATTGCCTGATTTTGCGCAGCTTGAATCAAATTCTGGCGGTTTTTATCAGCAACCTTAGCAAACCGATCCCCTTCAATCTGTTCACTAGTATAACTTTTAATTAACGAAATTTCAGTTAACGTATTTTGCATTTGATTAGACATTTGTGCTTGCGATAACCGAGCTCGGCCAAATGCATCATGAATTCTCGTTCTAAAAATTCGGTAGATCAAAAACATTAATGGAAATGTGATCGTAACTGCTAATGCCATTTGCCAGTTAACGATAAAGATGAAGATGTAAACCCCAACAAAAGTAAACATTCCCCCAACCATTGATAACATATTGGCTGAAATCAAACTTTGCAAGTTACTAATGTCGTTAGTTAATCGAACCATTAAGTCTCCAGTTTTACTTGATTCAAAGAAGTGAGTATCAAGACCTAAAATATAGTTATATAAATCATTTCTTAAATCATAGATTGCTCCTTGGCTCATAATACTCATGTAGTAAGTCGAAAAGTAGTTTAATCCCCCTAAAAAGATTGCACTAACTAATAGTAAAATAATGGATTGAACTAATTTACCAATATTTCCACTTGGAATGACTTTATCAATAATAAATTGAGTGATTTGTGGCAATACAAATTGCAGCCCCGTTATCATTAACAATACGATTATGTTAACAATCAATATTCCTCTTTTTTTAGAACCTTTGAAAATACAAACTTAAACATCTGCCCCATTGTTACGTCTGGATCAGTGGCATTGCTATCAACCGGATTATTCGCAGCCATTCTGCTCCCCCCTTTTATAAATTTATTAACTATAGTTCAATTATAACTAGCAAAATTCCATTCACAAGCATCTTGCCTTGAGGGATAAGTTAAAAAAGCCACAAAAAAAGCCGAATAAAATTCGACTTTCTTGACTACTTCTTAGCAGTATTAATTCGATTAATCGCTCTTCTAAGTGCAACTTGAGCTCTGAGAAGTGAATCTTTGTCGTGAGCCTGTTGAGCTTCGGCAATTTTTTGTTCAGCACGTTTCCGTGCACTCTCAGCACGAGCAACATCAATGTCATCTGAACATTCGGCAGTGTCAGCAACAATTGTTGCAACATTGTCAGAGAATTCTAAGAAACCACCATTTACGGCAATGGTATCTTCCTTGCTGTCATACTTAACTCTAGCCTCATCAACCGCTAAAGTAGAAATAACCGGCACGTGATTTGCCATAATACCAATCTGGCCGCCCTTAGTTGAAACAACTAACATCTCAGCAGAATGTTCATACACTTTTCCATCAGGAGTAACGATACTAACGGTAATAACTGAATTATCAGCCAATTAGAACCCCTCCTTAATTACTTGCTGCTTTTTGCATCTTCTTAGCATTTTCAACGACGTCCTCAATTGGGCCACAGTTACGGAAGGCATCTTCAGGATAGTCATCATACTTACCATCAAGGATATCCTTAAAACTACGTACTGTGTCCTTAACTGAAACATACTTACCAGGAAGACCGGTAAATTGTTCAGCAACTGAAAAACTTTGTGACAAGAAGAACTGAATTCTACGAGCACGGTTAACAATTGTCTTTTCTTCATCAGACAATTCATCCATACCAAGAATTGAGATAATATCTTGTAATTCACGATAACGTTGTAATACATGTTGCACTTCACTTGCAACATCATAGTGTTCTTGACCAACAATTTGTGGGTCAAGGGCACTTGAAGTTGAAGCAAGCGGATCAACGGCAGGATAAATTCCTTGTTGAGTTAAAGAACGTTCCAAGTTGGTTGTAGCATCCAAATGGGCGAAAGTAGTCGCAGGAGCGGGATCAGTATAATCATCAGCAGGCACATAAACAGCTTGAATAGATGTAATAGCGCCCTTCTTTGTTGATGTAATTCGTTCTTGCAATTGTCCCATTTCAGTAGCTAATGTTGGTTGGTAACCAACGGCAGAAGGAATTCTACCAAGTAAGGCAGAAACTTCTGAACCAGCTTGAGTGAATCGGAAGATGTTATCAATGAACAATAGCACATCGGTACCTTCTTCATCACGGAAGTACTCAGCAATGGTTAAACCAGTTAAGGCAACACGCATACGGGCACCAGGAGGTTCGTTCATTTGACCATAAACCATCGCAGTTTTTTCAAGAACTCCTGACCCTTTCATCTCAAAGTACATGTCGTTACCTTCACGAGTACGTTCACCAACACCGGTAAACACAGAAATACCATTGTGTCCTTGAGCGATGTTATGAATTAACTCTTGAATAAGAACGGTTTACCAACTCCGGCACCACCGAACAATCCAACCTTACCACCACGAATGTATGGTTCAAGTAAGTCGATAACCTTAATCCCTGTTTCAAGAATTTCAGTTGATGGATTTAATTCATCATAGTTTGGAGCTTCACGGTGAATTGGCCAGCGCTTAGCGTCTGAGCCGAATTCTGGACCACCATCAATTGTTTCACCAAGAACGTTGAAAACTCGTCCTAGAGTTTCCTTACCAACCGGAACACTAATTGATGCTTCGGTATTTTCAACTTCCATTCCACGACGGAGACCATCGGTACCGTCCATGGCAATAGTTCTAACAACTCCGTAACCTAAGTTCAAAGCAACTTCGACCACTAAAGTCTTTTCATCACTTTCCTTAATGTTTAAAGCTGTATTAATTGAAGGTAATTTATCGTCCAAGGAGAATTCAACGTCAACAACTGGTCCGATAACTTGTACAACTTTACCAGTACTCATGTTAGTTAATTCCTCCATTAATTATTTCTATTGACTAAGAGCTTCCTGACCACCAGTAATTTCAGTGATTTCAGTAGTAATCGCAGCCTGACGAGCTCGGTTGTATTGTAGCTCTAATTTACTAATTAAATCATCGGCATTATCTGACGCTGACTTCATAGCAGTAGCACTAGATGCATGCTCAGACGTCTTAGCATCTAAGATAGCTCCATACACTAAGCTTTCAGAATATTGTGGTAACACTACATTCAAAACATCTTTTTCTGATGGTTCAACATCGTAAGTAGCAGTTAACTGATTAGTTTCAATATCATTGCTAGCATCACTACTAAAAGATTCACCATCAATTGGAAGCATTTTTTCAGCTCTGAACTTAGATGTCAAACGGTTAACAAAGTGTTCATAACAAACATATAGTTCATCGAAGGCACCGTTATCATACATCTTAGTAGCAGTTTTAACGATTTCTCTAACTTCGTTAAAAGTTGGAACATCACTAACCCCACGATACTCATATGATACGTTTCTTCCCAATTTCTTATAAAAGTCGGCTCCATTACCACCAACCGCAAGAATTTGGATGTCATCGCTACTATTATGTTTTTCAATAAACTCATTTGTTTCTCTAATTACATTACTATTATAACTTCCGACCATTCCTCGGTCAGAAGTAATAATCATGTAAGCAGTTCTCTTAGTTGAAGATTGATCATTAGCAGCTGAATGACCAGAGGTTTTAGTCAATCCATCTAAAAAGTGAGATTGAGCTAAATGTAAAACTACCGATTTTACCTGGCTTGCGTATTGATCATAGCTAGTCGTATGCTTTTGAATTTGGCTTAACTTTGATTGAGAAACCATTTCCATAGCATTCGTAATTTGACGCGTCTTCTTAGTAGAAGTGATCCGATGTTTAACATCGTTTAACGAAGCACCCATGTAATCTCACCCTCCTTAACTAGTCATTTGATGCAGCTTGCGCTTGATCATCATTTTGGGTTGGTTGGAAAGTTTGCTCGAAGTCCTTAATTGCAGCATCCATATCAGCTTCTTCAGGAAGTTGACCAGTCTTAACAATACTGTCAAGTAAGTCTTTGTGTGCTTGATCGAAGTAATCAAATAGCTCTGATTCATAACGCAGAACATCTTCAATTTCAATCTTGTCCAAGAAACCATGTGTCAATGCATACAAAATGACAACTTGTTTTTCAACAGAAATTGGTGAATGGATAGGTTGCTTAAGAACTTCAACCGTTCTAGCACCACGATCCAACTTAGCCTTTGTGGCATCATCAAGATCTGAACCAAATTGAGCAAATGATTCCAATTCATGGTATGAAGCAAGGTCCAAACGTAAAGTACCCGAAACCTTCTTCATAGCCTTGATTTGGGCGTCTCCACCAACACGAGAAACTGATGTTCCGGCATCAACCGCTGGACGAACACCAGAATAGAAGCTGTCGGCATCCAAGAAGATTTGACCATCAGTAATAGAAATAACGTTAGTTGGAATATAAGCAGAAACGTCACCGGCTTGTGTTTGAACGATTGGTAAGGCAGTCATTGAACCACCGCCCAATTCGTCAGACAACTTAGCGGCACGTTCCAATAAACGTGAATGCGTATAGAAGATATCACCAGGATATGCTTCACGTCCAGGAGGACGACGAAGAATAAGTGATAACTCACGATATGCATCAGCTTGTTTTGATAAGTCATCATAGATGATTAAAACATGTTGTCCATTATGCATGAAGTACTCACCCATGGTAGCACCAGCATAAGGAGCGATATATAGAAGTGATGCAGGTTCCGAAGGACCAGCATTAACAACAATGGTGTAATCCATTGCACCATACTTCTCTAATGTACTTACAGATGAACGAACAGTAGAATCCTTTTGTCCAATAGCAACGTAAATACAAATCATGTTTTGATCTTTTTGATTTAAAATAGTATCAATAGCAATTGATGTTTTACCAGTCTTACGGTCACCGATGATTAACTCACGTTGACCACGACCAATAGGAATTAGTGAATCGATAGCTTTCATACCAGTTTGTAAAGGTTCGAAAACTGACTTACGTTCCATAACCCCAGGAGCTTTACGCTCGATAGGCATATGAGAGTCAGCCTTAATATCACCTTTACCATCAATCGGTTCACCAATTGAATTAACAACCCGACCAATTAAAGCATCCCCAACGGGAACTTCCATGATCCGACCAGTTCTTTTTACAGAATCGCCTTCACGAATGCCTGTATCATCACCAAGAATAGTGATACCAACTTCGTTGGCTTCAAGGTTTTGAACCATTCCGAAGACGTCGTGGCCGAAGTCGAGCAACTCTCCAGACAACGCATTTGAAGTCCATGAGCACGAGCGATACCATCACCAACATAAGTAACGATACCTGTTTCTTGAACGTCGAGCTCGTTGTTATAGCCCTCTAATTGTTGTTTAATAAGAGCACTGATTTCCTCAGCTTTAATGCTCATAAATTTCACCTCTTTAAAATAGATATCGTTAGTTTAATAACAATTCTTTAACTTTTTCGATTCGAGCTTTAACACTTCCGTCGATTAACATATCGTCAGAATGTAAAACAATTCCACCAATAAGATCGCTATCAACGCGAGTATTTAAAATAACCTTTTTAGCTCCAACACGATTAGCAAAGGCGTCAGCAATCTTAGATTGCTGATCAGCACTCAATTCGACAGCAGATGTAACATCCGCTGTGACGATTGAGTTTTCTTTGTTATAAAGTTTTTCAAATTCGTCAATAATGGTAACGACTTCAGTGTATCTTTGATATTCCTCAATTATATTGAAAAGATTAATTAAGAATTCCGACCCATTTTCTAAAATCGGTTTTAGCAACGACTGTTTTTGGTCAGCACTTGTTTGACTACTTTCCAAGATTGATGCTAATGCAGGATTATCCTTAAAAATTTGACGTACTTCAACAAGTTCAGAGTATTCCTCATCTAACTTGTTTAAATCTTTAAGAGCATCCAACATTGCTTTTGCATATTTCTTTGCGGAAGTTATATTATCTGTCATTTAGCTTTCCCAACCCTTCAACATAAGAATCAACGAGAGCTTTTTGGTCTTCTTCGTTTAATTCTTTAGAAATGATTTGGAAGCGATCTCAACTGATAGACTTGCCACATCTTTCTTAGAGTTTGCCAATGCTTCTTGTCGTTGTCTCTCAATATCTTGTTCAGCTGAGCTCTTAAGGTTTGAGGCATCTTGACGAGCATCGTCAATGATTTGATCACGTTGCTTTTGCCCAGAGTCTTTAGCTTGACTAATAATTCCACTAGCTTCTTCACGAGTATTTTGAAGTTCTGCTTGACGCTTACTTGCTAAATCAGCAGCTTCAGCTCGTGATTTTTCTGCGGAATCAATATCATTTGAGATTTTATCGGAACGATCTTGCAGCATTTTAGTTAATGGCGTCCATGCGACAAGTTTAATTAACCACATAAGGATTAAGAAACTAATCATAACAAAAACCATATCACCAATGTACAATTGAGTCCCTACTACAGAATACGAAAACATTTATTGGCACCTCCTTCTGAAATATTATTAATTGTCACTACTTGTTCATAACTAGTAAAGCGACAACGAAGGCGATGATAGGCATAGCTTCAACCAAACCTACACCAATAAACATGTTCGTACGTAATTGACCTGACATTTCTGGTTGACGTGCCATACCATCCAACATTTTTGAAATAATAAGACCGTTACCAACACCAGCACCAATAGCGGCACCAGCCATAGCAATACCTGCAGCAATTGCTCCCATAATTAATAATCCTCCTTAAATTTTATTCCTCGACTTCAACTTTTCGAGAAATATAAACAGTTGATAATGTTACAAAAATAAAGGCTTGAATACATCCAATGAATACAGAGAAGCCTTGCCAAGCCAATTCAAGTGGTAAACTAACAACCCACATAAGTGGACCGCCCTTTACCGCCATACCGGTAATGATAGTTAATAGCATTTCACCAGCATAGATGTTACCGAATAGTCGTAGTCCTAAAGTTAAGAAATTAGTAAATTCCTCGAAAATATTAACCACGAAAAACAGTGAAAATGGCTTAAGGTAATTGTCAAAATGCTTCTTATATCCTAAAGTCTTAATCCCCATAAATTGAGCGAAAGTCAAAGTTAACAGTGACAACGTTAAAGTAATAATTGGGTCAGCTGTTGGACTTTTTACATAAGTTACTCCAGAAACATCAACGTGCAAGAATAATCCAAGTTGGTTAGCAACTAAGATAAACATAAACAACGTGAATGCCCAAAGGCCTAAATCTTTGCTCATTTTACCAGGAAGAGAGCCTCTAACGATTCCATTCGTAAAATCTACTGCATACTCAAGAACGTTTTGACCCTTTCCGGGTTTAAGGCTTAAATGTCTAGACAAACCAAATACTATTCCAAATACAATAAGAAAAACAATCATAATTGAAATTAAGTTTCCAACGTTAAAAGTTAATCCTAAAAATTGAAAGGTAGAAGTAGGTTGTCCCACATAGTCTCACCTCTTTCCATGACAAATTCTACGCAACGTGTATCTAACTGGTTTAGTGGTCGGGAAGACATCTTATACCAAAGATAAATTTGCGATGGTAATGAACGAAATTATAATTACGTCCAAATACATATGAAATCATACCACCAAATAAAGCAAAATTCAAAAGAATCTTACCATTTAAAAAACTTATTAGATAAGGCCCATAACGACTTTTTCGCCTCGGATTACAGGTGCATATCAAAAAAGCAGAGGCCTAACTCCACCCTCTGCAAATCGATTAACTATTTAGTTCCAAATAATCGGTCACCGGCATCCCCTAACCCAGGGATAATGTAACCATCTTCACTTAATTTTTCATCAAGTGCGGCAGTATAGATATCAATGTCTGGATGAGCTTCTTGAAGTGCTTTAACTCCCTCAGGAGCAGAAACTAAACAAACAAATTTGATGCTACTAGCACCGCGCTTTTTCAATGCATCAATAGCCATAATGGCAGAGCCACCAGTTGCTAACATTGGATCCACAACAAAAACTTGTCGCTGATCAATATCAGAAGGCAACTTAACGAAATATTCATGAGGTTCAAGGGTCTCTTCATCCCGGTACATTCCGATATGCCCAACCTTAGCGGCAGGAATCAAATCAAGAATTCCATCAACCATTCCAATTCCGGCTCTTAAAATTGGCACAACGGCAACTTTTTTACCTGAAATTTGTTTGGCGTGGGCAACTGCAACTGGAGTTTGAACGTCAACATCTTCTAAAGGCATATCACGAGAAACTTCGAAAGCCATTAACGTTGCAATTTCGTTAACGATTTGTCGAAAGTCTTTCGTACCACAATCCTTATTTCTAATCATTGTCAATTTATGTTGAATCAACGGATGATCCATAACTTGAAACTTACCCAAAGTAATCCACTCCTTTTTTATTCCTGACAATTGTATCACATTAATAACTGACTGTTGAGATAAGTTGCTGCTAATTCCCATTTTAGGCCGAAAATGGAATTCCGACAAAGAATGTTGGAATTCCCACTTTAATAATTAATTACTCTAAAGGATATTTATCAGTCAGTTCACGGACCTGCTGAGCTACTTGTTTTAAATTATCATCGTTCTTCGGATCAGCAATGACCTGTAAGATTAATTTAGCAACTAATTGACAATCGCCTTCGTTAAACCCACGTGTTGTAACGGCGGGAGTTCCTAATCTTAAACCACTTGTCTTCGAAGGTGGCAAGGGATCATTAGGAATTCCTTCCTTATTAGTAGTGATATGCACGCTATCTAGTAAATCTTGTAATTCGGCCCCGTTCAAATCACAATTTGATAAGTTCAAGGTCATTAAATGATTATCCGTACCACCAGTCAATACCGACACCGTCTCGGATGCCTGGAACACTTCCGCCATTGCTTGTGCATTTTTAATAATTTGCTCGGCATAATTTTTAAACTCTGGTTGTAAATCTTCATAAAATGCCGTGGCCTTACCTGCAATCACATGTTCCAAAGGACCACCTTGACTGCCAGGGAAAACAGCAGAATTCAACTTCTTAGCATATTCCTGCCTAGCAAGAATCATACCACCGCGAGGACCCCTTAGAGTTTTATGTGTCGTGGTTGTAACAACATCCGCGTACTCAACGGGATTTGGATGAAGTCCAGCAGCAACTAGTCCAGCAATATGGGCCATATCAACCATTAGATAAGCCCCAACGGAATCAGCAATTTCTCTAAAGCGTTGCCAGTCAATAATCCGACTATATGCAGAAGCTCCAGCGATGATAAGCTTGGGTTGAATTTCTTGAGCCTGCTTTGCAATCGCATCATAGTCTAAACGTTCAGTTTCAGGATTTAATTCATATGAATGAGCATCATAAAGTTTACCTGAAAAACTTACTTTTGCTCCGTGCGTTAAGTGTCCACCTGCATCAAGTCCCATTCCCAGAATGGTATCACCAGGTTTTAATAACGCAGCATAGACAGCTTGATTCGCTTGAGAACCTGAATGTGGTTGCACATTAGCATACTCCGCACCAAATAATTCTTTGGCACGATCGATCGCTAATTGTTCAACCACATCAATATATTCACATCCGCCATAGTAGCGTCGACCAGGATAACCCTCAGCGTACTTATTAGTTAATACTGATCCCTGGGCAGCTCTGACTGCATTGGAAACAATATTTTCCGAAGCAATTAATTCAATATTACGTTGCTGACGATCTTCTTCATGACCAATAGCATCCCATAATGCATGGTCCTGTGCTTTGTAATCATAATTCAACCTACAACACCTCGCAGTTATATTTGAACTTCTAAATAAGTTATAGAAGTGATATCTAGATTATAACTGCTTAAAATGCATTTGCCCAGCTGATTTGTTTAACCGGTTCATATAAGCTTCGCCAAGTCCGGTTGGCTCGACACCTTGGACGAAGATAATTTTATACTGGGGTTGATCATCAAAATCCCGTAACTCTCTAAATAAATTGTGACTTGCATCACTAACATTGTTTCCAAGTGAAATTTGCTTCACATTTGTTGACCAATTTATCATCTTTAGATCATCATCAAAAGCCATCACACCAATTGGTGCCTGCAACTGATTATTCTTGATCCACCGACTAACATCTTGCCAGCTATCTCCCGGATCAACAATATACACCTGAGCATTCGGCGCATAGTGTTTGTATTTCATACCAGGCGCCTTAGGAACTTCATTAGTCCCAACATGATGTAACTCATCCATAACTGGGATTCCAATTACTGATTCAATCTGTTTCTTTGTGACTGCCCCCGGTCTTAAAATTGCCGGCTGATCAGTCGACATATCCAAAACAGTTGATTCAACCCCCACTTCAGTTGGCCCATCATCTAAAATAGCGGCAATTTTGCCATTTAAATCATGATACACGTGTTGGGCAGTCGTTGGACTAGGTTTACCAGAAGTATTGGCTGAGGGACCAACCATCGGCTTACCAGAAGTTTTAATTAATGTTAACGTAGTTTGGTTATTTGGAAATCTGAACGCTGCGGTCTTCAATCCACCGGTAACAAAAGCTGATAAGGCAGCTGGTTTTAATTTAAAAATCATCGTTAATGATCCCGGCCAGAAAGCTGCCATTAATTTACGAGCTGTATCACTTAATGGTTCCGCAAAACGTTCAACCGTTGCTACATCAGCAACATGTACAATTAAGGGGTTATCGCTAGGACGACCCTTAGCTTGGTACACCTGCTTAACAGCAAATTCATTAGTGGCATCGGCACCAAGTCCATAAACGGTTTCCGTTGGAAAGGCCACTAATTCACCTTCACTAATTAACCGAGCTGCCTCGTCAATTTGATCTGGTTTTAAAATTTTTGTTTCCATAATATACCTCCCAATTTTATCTAACTAATTTAACCATTCGTTGATTTCCTGCAACATCATGGCGTGATGTTACCTGCGAATTACTAAATTCGCTTTTTAGTAATTTCATTACATCTGCTTCTTGATGAAAACCAATTTCAAAAAATACCATTCCAATATCTGTAAGGTGCTGATTTAATCCGGCGATAATTTGCTTATATACAGCTAGACCATTATCAGCGGCAAACAAGGCTAAAGATGGTTCGTGAGACACTACGCTAGCTCCCATATCTTCAAGTTCGGCTTCAGAAATATATGGTGGATTACTAATAATGATGTCATATTTATCACTAATCTGATCAAACACATCACTAAGTACAAATGAAATGTCAGTTTCCTCTTCTTTAGCATTTTCCTTAGCAACCTGTAACGCTGCATCCGAAATATCTGTAGCCGTGACTTTAAAAGCTGGTCGATTTTGCTTTATCGCAATCGCAATTGCCCCACTCCCAGTGCCAATGTCAAGTACCTTCAATGGTTTTTCGTCAATTTCACTTGTCGCTTCCAACACCCAGTCAATTAATTCCTCAGTCTCCACTCTAGGAATCAAAACTTGGTTATTAACTTTTAATTGCATTCCATAGAAATCAGCCCGACCAATCGCATACTGAGGAGGCATACCACCAGCGATTTCATTTATGACATTTTGAAATTTTTTCCAGTCTGCCTCGATCATTTTGGTTTGATTTTTAATTAGCAATTGAACCTGAGTCATATCAAACAGATGAGTCATAATAAAATCTACATCCGCTAAAGTATTAAATTCTGAATTGTTTTTTAAAGTAAAAGAAGCCCACTTACGGGCTTCAAAATAAGTCTTAGTCATTGTTCAAGTTCTCTAACTTCTGCGCTTGGTCTGAAACAACTAACGCGTCAATGATATCATCAAGTTCCCCGTTCATTACCCGGTCTAACTTATTCAAAGTTAATCCAATTCTATGATCGGTTACCCGATTTTGAGGGAAGTTATAAGTTCTAATTCGTTCTGAACGATCACCGGAACCAACGGCTGATTTACGTTCAGCATTATACTGATCTTTTTCTTGTTGAGCATAGTAATCATAAACCCGGGCTTTAAGAATCTTCATTGCTTTTGCCCGGTTTTGTTGTTGAGAACGTTCATCTTGCATGGCAACCACAATTCCGGTTGGTAAATGGGTCATCCGCACAGCAGATGAAGTCTTGTTAATATGCTGTCCACCGGCACCAGATGAACGGTAAACATCAGTCTTAATGTCTTTGGGGTCAATTTCGATATCAACATCTTCTTCTTCAGGCATCACTCCGACTGTAGCAGTTGAAGTGTGCACCCGACCAGCAGATTCCGTTACTGGGATTCTTTGAACTCGGTGAGCCCCGTTTTCATACTTAAGCTTTGAGTACACCTTGTTACCAGTGATCATCAAGACAATTTCCTTAAAGCCACCAACTTCAGTATCGGCTTCATCAACGATTTCAACATTCCAACCTTGCTTTTCAGCATACTTTGAATACATGTTAAATAGGTCAGCAGCAAATAAACTACCTTCATCTCCACCAGCAGCACCGTGAATTTCCATGATGATATTTTTATCATCATTAGGATCCTTAGGTAGAAGTAAAATTTTCATTTCTTCTTCGAGTTGTTCTTTTTGGTCTCTAAGATCAGAAATTTCTTCCTTAACCATCGACTCTAACTCAGAGTCGTCGATCTTGCTTCTTAGCATCTCTTCGTCATCGTCCAATTGACCAGTGACGTCCTTATACTTATTAAAAGTCGCCACCGTGTCACGAAGATCCGCTTCTTCTTTTGATAGCTTCATGAATTTTTGAGTATCCGAGATCACTTCGGGATCACTAATTAATTCATTTAATTCATCGTAACGGTCGACAACCGCTTGTAATTTTTCAAAAATCTCATCCATTAAATATTTTCCTCGCTTTGTTGCTTAATCAGTGGGTTATAGTAGTGCTTACGACATACTGGATAGTATGATTCATTTCCACCCATTTGAATTTGTTCACCTTCATATACAGGTTTACCATCATGAAATCTTAAATTCATAATTGCTTTTTTCCCGCAGAACCAGCAAATAGTCTTCATTTCTTCAATTTTATCTGCATAAAGCAGCAAGTATTCAGATCCTTCAAATAAGTGATTTTGAAAATCATTTTTAGTCCAAATGCAATAACCGGGATGTTTAATTCATCAACGATTTTTGCAAGTTGCAAGACGTGCTCTTTCTTTAAAAATTGGGCTTCATCAATCAAAACACAGCTAGCGTTAGGATCAATATTTTGGACCTGCTCAAAGACATCGGTATCGTCCATAATCGGATATGCAGGTCTTTCCAGACCAATTCTTGACGCGATCATTCCATGCTTCTCACGCGTATCGACAGCACTAGTCATGATGACTACACTTTTGTTTTGTTCTTCGTAGTTATGAGCGACTTTAATGATTTCAATCGTCTTACCACTATTCATTGCTCCATAACGATAAAAAAGTTGTGCCAATTTATCCACCCTTTTTCTGACAGTTTCCATTCTATTATACAGAATTCCAGTTAAAATATCGACACTTAGAAGCGAATCAGTCAGTAAACTATTAGCAAATCATTAAAAGTAGGGATTATTTACCAATTAATGAAGGCAATATGCTAAACTTAGTTTTTGGATTAAAAGTACTATATTGTTCAAAGGAGCAATCGACATGTCATTAAAAAGTTCATTTGCAAAGGCCGCAGGAAAATCTTCCTACTGGTTCCTTCACACGTTTCTAAAAGGTGGTAGTTCCCTTCCAGGAAAAATTACTACCCGTATCGACCCTGACATCTTAGAAACTCTGGGCCGGGATTATGACGTTATCGTAATTACTGGAACCAATGGTAAGACTCTTACCACAGCATTAACGGTTCAAGTATTAAAACAAAAATACGAAAACATCTTAACTAATCCTTCTGGTTCTAACATGGAACAGGGAATCGTAACTACTTTCTTAACTGCTAAAAAGTCACGTAACCAACGACCATTGGCAGTTCTAGAAGTTGATGAAGCTAATATCATCAAGGTTACCAAATACATCAAACCTAAAGCATTTGTATTCACAAATATTTTCCGAGATCAAATGGACCGCTATGGTGAAATTTATACTACTTACCAAAAAATTATGGATGGGGTTGCTTTAGCCCCTAATGCAACCATTATCGCTAATGGTGATGCACCGATTTTTCATAGTAAGCAATTGCCTAATCCGATGGTGTTTTATGGATTCAAAGATCAACCAGAGTCAGACATTAAGGCGTCTCCTAATACTGATGGTGTACTTTGTCCTAACTGTCAGCACATCCTTCACTACAAGTATATTAGTTATGCCAATTTAGGTGATTACTTCTGTCCTAATTGTGGATATTCAAGACCAGAACTTAATTTCGCACTTAACAAACGGATTGAGCTAACTCCAAAATCATCTACGTTTGAAATCGATGGCGAGCCAATCAAAATTGGTATCGGTGGAGTTTATAACATTTATAACGCCCTTGCCGCTTACTCAGTTGGCCGATTCATGGGAGTTTCTCCTGCCCAAATTCGCAAAGGATTTGAACAAGATGAGCGAATCTTTGGCCGTCAAGAAGAAATCAATGTTAATGGTAAGAATGTTACATTAATCCTAGTGAAGAACCCCGTAGGTTTAAACCAAGTAATCGATATGATTTCTACTGATAAGGATGAATTTTCATTTATCGGCTTACTAAATGCTAACTATGCCGACGGAATCGATACTAGTTGGATTTGGGATGGCGACTTTGAACGTCTACCACAGATGAATATTAAGCAATTCATTACTGGTGGTGAACGCTACAAAGACATCACTTACCGACTACAAGTCGCTGGCGTTGATCCCACAAAGCACCTGGTTGAACCCGATTTAGATAAGGTTGTGGAGATGATAGATGACACCCCAACTAAAAAGGTGTATATTCTAGCAACGTATACAGCAATGTTAAGTTTACGAAAAACTTTCGCTTCTAAGGGTTATATCAAGGGAGGAATGGACTAATGAGTTACTCACTTAAAGTTGGTCATCTATATGGGGATTTAATGAACACCTATGGTGACATTGGTAACATTTTAGTTTTAAAACATCTGGCTAAAGAAATGGGTGTTGAATTGGATGATGAGGTGGTCAGCCTTGACCAACCATTTGATAAGGATAAGTACGATATCGTCATTTTTGGCGGTGGTCAAGACTTTGAACAATCAATTATTTCTAAAGACATCCAAACTAAAAAAACTGATTTAATTGATTTCATTGAAGATGGTGGTTCAATGGTCGCTATCTGCGGTGGATACCAACTATTAGGCCATTACTACATTGGTGCCAATGGTGAAAAACTTGAAGGAATTGGTGCATTAGACCATTATACCGAAAAACAAGAAAACCACCGATTTATTGGTGATGTGTTAATTGAAAATCAAGAAACTGGTGAGAAGTACCGCGGCTTTGAAAATCATCAAGGCATCACTTTCCTAGGTGAAGGTGAACGTCCATTAGGTAACGTTCTTGAAGGATATGGGAACAACGGCGAAGACAAGACTGAAGGTGCAATCTACAAGAATGTTTACTGCACTTATTTCCATGGTCCCATCCTAGCCAGAAACAATCAAATTGCTAAGCATGTGTTAATGAATGCGCTAAGCCGCAAGTACCCTGATGCAGACTTAACTACCCAAAAAGAAACTTCAAGTTTCAGAAACATTCTAAAAATAAAACCAAACAAAAAAGCATTCGATATTAAAGTCGAATCTTTTTGTTACCCTCGATTTGATTCATTGATAAATGTATGAATTAATTCACTACGATACTTTAAAAAAGGTTCGTTATTAACCTGGGGATGGACTCGATTAGATAAATAAATTACGCCCGATGGTGCGCTTGATCAATAATCAGCAAAGTCCCTGTATACCCAGTATGCAAAATGATTGGGTGATTCTCATCATATGTTAGAATCCAACCGAATGAGCGGATTCCCAAATGATTGGGTGTTTGATCTTGATAAATAGCCGCTAGCATGTCATCATCAAGTACCTCTCGCGTACTGTCACGATGTTCACCCAACAGAAACCGCACAAATTTTTCTAAATCTGCTTGGTTTGAAAAAAGGCCTGCTGCCCCACTATCTTCCCCTAAAATCTGAGTTTTAGGATCGTGTACTCGCCCACGTAGTAAACCAAATTCTGGCACAATTTGAGTTGGTACTACTTGTTCGACATTTTTTGGCGCAAATGTCGTATTGAACATCTTAAGTGGTGTTAATATTCGTTCTCGAATTAACTGGTGAATTGACTTTCCAGTGATCCTAGAAGCAATCCACCCCAAAAACAAATAATTAGTATCTTGATAGCGAACGACAGTTGAACGCTTATCCCCCGCCGTTAGGCCTAACTCGGCTTGAATTAATTGATCCTTGGACAGTTCATTACGATGTGGAATATAGCCGACAATATCTGAAGTATGAGTTAACAGATTCCTAATGGTTACTTCGGGGGATTGCCATTCAGGCAGATAATCGCTGATTGAATCCTCAATCGCAATTTGACCATCACTAATCAGCTGCAAAATCACATTAGTAGTCCCCACAACTTTAGTTAATGAAGCCAGGTCATATAACTCATTTGGCATTAAAGATAATCGATTCGGTAATAATTCTTGCCATCCAAGTTGCCCTTCGAAATGGTCATTGCCATCAATTATAGTGTATGAAGATCCAGGAACGACCTGTTTATCAACCCCGTCGCGAATCTTTGCGAACGTTTTTTTAAATTTCATTTTATATCAACTCTCATTTCATTGTTATTACTATAATAACATCATGCTTTTATCATCACCTGCTATTTTCTGTTACAATAAACACAGAAATGCATTTACGGAGGGCCTAATAAATGGCAAGTAATTCAGATACAATTTTTCACGTATTAAATTATATTAAAAATCATCCTCAACAAGTCATTATTGATAATGATCAGTACAAGAATGCTGTTTCATTATACTTAGATGATACAGTTAAAGTTGGTAATCCTGAAATATATTTTCCGAATCAAGATTTAGCCATCAATCGGATGACAGAAGACTTCATCGCTAAAAACGGCGACCTTCTTGATTACTTTCACGGTCAAACCAAAGTATCCGACGAAAACTACCACGATTTGTGGGTTACAAGTAGTCACCTAGTTAAACAACGACGTTACTTAGTCGACCTATCATTTGAATAAACGAAACGGGGCTTAATATTATGGGAGTTCAATTACTAGATATAATCACTAAATTAGCATCGTACGCGATGGTGATTTGCTTTGGCCTATTCGCATACTACAGAATAACAAATAAGCAGACTAACGTTCATTACGGTAGATATGCCCTAGTATCATTGTTAATCATGATTGTCTTTGGCACCGCATTTTTCTTAACTCCGCAAGGACAACGTATAATTAAAACCGGGAATACTTCTGATACGGTGTTATCCGGACCGGCCAAAAAGAAAAAGGTAATTAAAAATCCTTTGACTGCCGCCACTAAAACTTACCACGACACAAACAATCTTATCTTTAAACATCCTACTAAAGTGGTGCTTACTGGTAACAATCTCAAGATAAACGTGGCCGATTCAAGAGACACCCAAGAATCATTGAAATTGGCATCTGCTGAAGTCCTAATGGCTCTCAGACAGGCTAATTTAAAACAGATCAGTACCATTCAAATTAATTACCGTCCTTTAAATAGTAGGCAGCCTAGACTAAAGTATCAGATTAGTACTCACCAACTTATAAATTCATTACCCCAAAAAATCACCATTACCGATTTAACTTCCTACGTTGTTTAACGTAATTGCTACATATGATCAATCTTATCTCTACTGTTCAAATGGTCACCATCTTTATGAGTCGCCTGATAGATTATCAGAAAATCATTTAAATCTGCTTCAGGCAACCCCAATAATTATTATTTTGGAGGTACGCACGATGACAAAATTCAAAAAAACTGTTTCGTTCTTACTGGTTACTCTCGCAGCTATTTCGGGGACAGCCACCTATCAAATAATTACTGGAAATCCAGGACATGCAAGTAAAAAAATCAAGATAATCGCTAAAAAAACTTTGGCATCGGCTAAATACCGCATCAACTCCAACAAAGCAAAAAAAGCTTATGCTTACACTTCAAATTTAAACCGTCATGTATTTAAATTAAGTAATTATCAGAAAACGACCTTTAATGTGAATAAACAACAAACCGTGTCTATTAATGGCAAAAAGCGAGTTTATTTTTATGTTAAAAGCACAGGGTTAAAGAAAAATATCTCCGGGTGGGTCTGGCACAAATATCTCACCAAACAACCCACTAAAGTAACCTCGAAAAAGAGTCTTGAACAGTTAATCAAAGCTACCACTGACTTACAACCATCTGCAAGTGTCCTATCCTTGTCATCAACTGTTTATAATAAGTATCAATCTACTTTTAACAAAGAGTACAACGTGGGAGATTATGCTAGTGATGGAGTTTTCAAGAATCATACGGCAAGCGTTTACGTTGCAGACTCTTCATTAATGCAACCAGTTGCAATGGCCATTGCTAAATGGAACTCAGCTCTTGGTAAACAAGTATTTACAATGGGAACTCAAAACAACCATACGATTACTGTGAAATCAACTGATGGTGACCCTGTTGATTGGGATGGCTATTTCGTTAATAATACGATTTCTATTAATAATCAAAGATTCAATGATTCATCTTATGCAACTGATAACCTAAGCCTGCCTTCGGAACTCAATCAACAAGTTGAAACCTTGACGAACCAAGCTAGTAGTCTACTTGATAAAACCAATGATAAACTTAATGATCTTAAATCGACGTTTGAATCTGATTATGACAGCTTAGCTACTGTTTACAATTTATCTAGTTCTTCGCAACAAACCATAATAAAAAAGGAATTAACTACGCTCCAAAACAAATATAATAACAACGTTACCTTGGTCAAACAAAATTATGAAGATCAGTTAGCAAAGATTAAAGATAAAATTGCAGCGGTGTACAGCGATAATCAAGATATAATTAAAAAACTTTCTCGCACTAATTACTGGATTACTGTAGTCGCTCACGAATTGGGCCATACTTTAGGTTTATATCACACGCCTTATCTAGATGATGTCATGTATTCTAGTACTTCAAATGAGGCCGATACTAGAACCGCTCCAATTAAATATACTTGGAATAAACCCAAGGACTTCTCGGTCACTTCCGCGATTGCATCAGCAATTATTTCCAAACGAGATATTAATCGAGCCAAATTAACCATGCAATTAGGTTACTGGTAACAAAACAAGCGAGCCAACAATTATGTTGGCTCGCTTGTTTAATAACTCCAAGATAGAATAGAAAATTTTATCAAAGCAGTTTTTACATAAGCATTAAATCACATTGTTTGACGTAAGAATAAGATAGTGTCGTCATAAACATCATCTAAATATCCCTTAGCGTGACGCGAACCAGTTAAGAAACGGGTTCTCACTGGTATGTTGTGTTCAATTAACGTCTGCTCAAGTTGAATGACACCAGTAGTTGGCACAAACTCATTCATTGAATTAGCTAGATACATTGGTCCTGTCTTGTCTGTAACTCGATGATAAGGGGTTGCAGGCTCAAATTCAGCTTCATTGCCGTCGAAATAATTTACGACGAACCACTTATAAAATGCATCATTAGCACCTGTCTGATTAATTTCGGCACTTGCAGTACTGTTGAACGTATTATTTGTATCACCAGGTTGAGGAACAACATCCTGGTGTTTTGCTAACCAATCATCAATATCTAAAATTCCTGACAATGATACGATGGGAATACCATACTTAATCCCCATTTCAACTGACATATTACCACCAGCAGATGAACCAACCACTCCAATATGATCATGATCAAACGGATAATCGGAATCTTTCAACCACTCATACAGATTGTCCATATCTTCAAGTGGTGCTGGGTAATAAGCAGCCGGCGTGAAGCGGTAATTAGGAACGACTACAAAGTACCCCTCTTTAGCAAGCCGCTCACCCCAGTCAGCATCCTTACTCTTATCGCCACGGAACCATCCACCACCATGAATATCAATAATGGCACCAGAATAAGACTTCAAATCTGTATCGTAGTAGATATCCGTTTTTAAGTCTTTATCTGAATTGTAAACAATATCTAATTCACTTTTAATTGCTGTCATATTGTACAACCCCCTTTATTAATACAATAATTATAAGGCGGTTATTCCAGCAATGAAAGCATTTAGACTTGTTTACCAAACAATTGAAAAACATGTTCAACCATAACTTGCGACATACAAAAACATAGCAAATAAAAATAATTTAGAAAAATAAAATAATATACAGAATGAAAAACTTCTCTATATAGTCTTATGTAAATAATAAAAAAGACATTATCAAGTCAACAATGACTAATGATAATGTCTTTTATCAATTGGGTATACTGGGCTCGAACCAGTAAATTACGGATTCAGAGTCCGCTGCCTTACCAATTTGGCGAATACCCAATAAATTATTAACACATAATATAATATCGATATTTAAATAGTTTGTCAAATCAAAATATGACCGAGAAAACTTGACAAGCCAGCGTTAATGCGATAAATTATTATAGTAAGTTTGAGATTGGTTATCATTGCCCGCTGGTCAAACTGGTTTAAGACGTCGCCCTCTCAAGGCGGAGTTACGGGTTCGAGCCCCGTGCGGGTGATACTAGATAAATAAGTGGTCCGAAAGAGTTGGTAAAACAGCTGTTTCGGACCTTTTTATTTCCTCTAATGAAAGATAAATGTACTTAAAATAATGGCTAAAAAATACCAACCATGCTCTAAATATTTCAGAAATTTAAGTTTATTCACAACAATCATCCCCTTAGTTACTGACATCTACTATCAAGCATTTAGATTACGCTTATATAATAAGTTGTCTATAATTGATTAATGTCAAAACCTTTACCCAAGACTATTTTTTACAAAAAAGTCCCGCAACCAACTAGTTGCGGGACTTTTTCTATTTATCTTAAAGGCGCTTGTTTAATTCATCACCAATTTCTTCAAAACCTGGTTTACCCAGTAAACCAAACATATTCGTCTTATATGCTTCAACTCCTGGTTGGTTAAATGGATTAATCCCATTCAAGTAACCTGAAATTGCAATACCAATTTCGAAGAAGTAGATAAGATATCCAAGTGAATATTCATTAAGTTCCGGCATGTGAACGGTCATAACTGGCACTCCACCATCAGTGTGAGCCAAGACAACCCCTTCATAAGCCTTAGTGTTAACCCAATCCATTGATTTACCTTCAAGGTATCCTAGACCATCTAAGTCTTTATCAGCTGAAGGCACAATAATGTCTTCATTAGGCGTATCCAACTTAACCACTGTTTCAAATAAGTTTCTTAAGCCTTCTTGGATGTATTGACCCAATGAATGTAAATCAGTCGTGAAGTTGGCTGAAGATGGGTAAATTCCTTTTTGGTCCTTACCTTCCGATTCACCAGCCAATTGTTTCCACCACTCTGAGAACATTCTCAAGTTTGGTTCATAATTTTCCAATAATTCAGTCGTGTAACCCTTACGGTATAAGATATTTCTCAAAGCAGCATACTTGTATGCATCATTCTTAGTAACATCAGTTTCAGTCAACTCATTTGAGCATCCCGAGCGCCATGCATCAAGTCATCAATATTACCACCAGACACAGCGATTGGTAATAACCCAACTGGGCTCAATACTGAGTAACGACCACCAACACCGTCTAGGATGACAAATGATTCCCAACCGTTAACGTCAGCTTCACGCTTCAATGCACCGCGCTTAGCGTCAGTTGTTACATAGATTCGACCGTTGGCTTCTTTTTCACCATACTTTTTGCATTAATTTTTCTTTGAATACTCTAAATGCAATTGCTGGTTCAGTCGTAGTTCCTGACTTAGAAATCACGTTAATTGAAAAGTCATCGTCCCCAACCAAGTCTAATAATTCACTCAAATACGAGGAACTCAATGAATTACCAGCAAAAATCACTTGAGTTTCGTCTGAGTTACGAGTGTAAAAATTGTTGTGTAGTACATCAATCGCCATTTGAGCGCCGAGATATGAGCCACCAATTCCAATTGTGATTAAATATTTTGAATCACTGCGAATTTTATCAGCCGCTTTTTGAATACGAGCAAATTCATCTTGATCATATTTAGTTGGTAATTCCAACCAATCACGATATTCACTACCTGCACCGTTTCCGTTTCTAAGTTGATCATCAGCGGCGTTTACCATCGCTTGCATCTCAGCTAATTCGTTTTCGTGAACAAACTTACTTAACTTGGAGCTATCTAACTTAATGTATGCCATCTCTACTTACCATCCTTATTATCGTTTGTCAGGTTCTCAGAATCCGATTCATTATTACTATGACCTTCATCCGGAAAGACAATTACAAATGTGGTTCCTTCATTGAGCTTTGATTTTACCGAAATCTTACCACCATGTTGCTTAACTAATTGATGAACAATTGCAAGTCCTAATCCTGATTCGCCGTATTCACTACTACGACGAGAGGCGTCCGCTTTGTAGTAACGTTCAAAATATTTTTCTGTTGCTCTTCACTCATCCCAATGCCAGTATCAGATATTCGGATAATGGTTTCGTTAAAACCCCGTTCACCAACAATTTTGACGGTGCCGTTTTCCGTAAACTGTAAAGCATTATTAGTGATATTGATAATAATTTCAGAAAAACGGTCATAATCAGCGTAAATTGGCAACTCTTTAGGTGATTGTAAGATCAATTCATCACCAGCGCTCTCTGCCTTCTTACCTAATTGTTCAACCACGTTCGTAAGTAAATTATACGCATTAAAGTTCCGTCTATCCAGTTGAATTGAATTAGTTCTGATTTTTTCGTAGTCCAAATTATCATTAACTAATCTAATTAGTCGCTGAGTTTCACTATTCATCAATTCAAGACTCTTATCCCGTGATTCCGTTGGGATAACATCGTATCTAATTCCTTCAAGGATTCCCGAAATCGTGGTCAGTGGTGTCCGCATCTCATGCGCAGCATCGGCCAGAAATTCCTGTCTCCGTTCCTCTTGCCGTTCAATTTCTTGGTTAGCTTCTTGAAGTGATTCCGTCATATGATTGAAATCACTAATTAAGTGACCAATCTCGTCTTTACCATTGTCTGGAAGCCGAATAGCATAATTACCATTAGCCACCTGATTAGCAGCGCTCCTTAACTTAGCAACGCGTCGATTCAAACGACTCGCGATGAAGAAACTCACGATAAGAGATATCACCATAGCAATTCCCAGCCCAACTAATAGGTTCCGATTAATTCGATTAACATTAGAATTAACACTAGAAACAAACGATCCAGTAACAACTGCCGCGACCAATTTTTTCTTATAATAATATGGTTTAAGTACTTCGATCATTGCAGGTCTAGTTTGCCCATTAATCAACTTATTTGACCGACTGCTTATTTTGCGGACAATCTGCCCCTGCTTAAGATGACGCCAGTCATTTTTGGTGATGTTGGTTGAAATTCCATCATTTGGATATAATACTTGTTTTTTAGGATTAAACATCGTGAAATGCACTGACTGATTATCAAGTAACGCTGCACTATTTTTTAAACTTTGGGTATTAAACGAAATGTTACCATTCTTTTTGTTATTCACGATTATTGACTGCTGAATTAAACTATCAGAATAATTTTCCATTCGCTGCCAAGCACTATCGTACACAAACGACTTACTCATTCTTGAAAATGAAAATCCTAATAATAGAATCGTAAATGTAATCACCATAAAGAAGGCTAGCATTTGTTGATAAATCATTTTCATTTCTGATTATCCACTTCACTATCATCAAATTTGTAGCCAACTCCCCAAACCGTTTGGATAACTTGGGGACCAACCTTTTCGATTTTTTGGCGAAGCTTCTTAACGTGCGCATCAACTGTTCGTTCATCACCATAATACTCATAATCCCAAACTAACTCTAAGAGCTGTTCTCGGGAGAATACCTGGCGCGGCTTTTGGCCAAGCGTTTTAAGTAATTCAAATTCTTTAGGTGTCAGATCTGGAATTAATTTATCATCCAAATATGCCTCACGAGTTTTAACATTTAAACGGAAGTGTTTGGTTAATACCTGTTCATCGGCATCCTGATTATCACCATCTTTACCGTTGGCATCATTGGCGGCATTTTGTGATCGCCGTTGAAGAGCCTTAATTCTAGCTACCAATGTAATTGGTGAAAAAGGCTTAGTAACATAATCATCAGCGCCCATTTCAAACCCTAAAACTTGATCACTATCTGAGTCACGTGCCGTCAACATGATAATTGGCACTGAATCTGATTGTTTACGGATTTCTTGGGCAACTTGCATGCCATCCTTTTTGGGTAAATTCAAATCTAAGGTGATAATATCCCACCCTTGAGGATCTTTATTAAAAATGTCCATTGCCTCATCGCCATCATATGCGTATGAAACATCCCATCCTTCTTTTTGGAAGAACATTGACATCATTTCTGATACTGATTTATTATCTTCGATCATCAGTAATTTCATTTAACTGCCTCCTAGTAACTAATTGCATCAACCGTATTGTTATACAAATGTTTTTTTAAGTGGCCCGCTGAAATGGCTTCGAGTCTACCAGTCCACGGATCATTATAATAAATTGTATGCTTATTAAAGCCAACCAATAAAATGAAGCTGTTCTTCAGATTATTCATGCCTGCGACCCGGAGTAATACCGGTTTTCGCCGCATTAAATGCTTTTGAAGTTGTCGAAAATTAACTTTACGTAAATCCTTAATTGAATTGGTTTGGGAAATAATGAGTGATTTTAAATCTATCAAATCAGTCGATACATCATTCCACTGTTTCACCGCTTCTAAAATCGTATCGGAATCAGGTGTTCCCTGAGCGCTTGTTAATAGCATCACTAATGCGGTTACTTGATTATCAACATCACTTTGAGTGGCTTGTATTAATGGCGCAATGGCTAAACGCCGATAGTTAGCTTTCACACTGCGTTTTAAAATCCATCCAGAAATGTTATCAATGGTAAATTTATACCAAGCACGTTTATTAAAAAAGCTAATTTCATCAATTAATAAATCCTGCCCAATCAGATTATCTGGAAAACTGACTTTACGATTGCTTTTATCAGTAGCATCATCTAGATCCTTGATGTACCAGTAATCACCCGCAACCGGCTTTAAGCGAACATAAAATGGATTAGGTCGCTCATTTGCAATTGAGATTTTTCTCATTATCTTCACCTCATGTATATTCTATTTTACCAATAAACGACTTAACTTGCTTGAAAAGTCCAAAGATTGTTATGATAAAGTTATATCAATCAATTATGTAAGGTGGTAAATTTCATGTATAAAGCAATCACGTTTTTTGACCTTGATCACACCCTATTAAATGAACAAACTAAAGTTGACGATGAAGTAGCTGCCGCAATGAAGCAACTGCGGGAAAATAATGTTCTTCCAGTTATTTCAAGCGGTCGAAACATCTTCGAAATCACTGAAATTATGAAAAAAACTGGAATTGATACCGTTGTCGGTGCTAATGGTAGTTATGTTCAATTTGAAGGTAAGCCCGTCTATAAATCACTTGTCCCTAATGAACTGATTACAAGCCTCATGGAATTTGGTAAGCCATTTGAAGATTCAGTGACCGTTTATAATGACAAGGATTACCGTATCAGCTTTGTTAACGAAACCGTTAAAAATAATTATGCTTCAATCAACACGCCAGTCCCACCAGTTGGAGTAGATGATTTTATAAAGGATAACGAGGTCGTAATGATGGTTATCAATACCGTAGGCCATGATCAAGATTATATCGATAAGTTCGCTGGCAAACTGACATTTTATAGAAACACTCCTTACAGCATGGACGTTGTGATGGATGGCGGTTCGAAAATGCGGGGAATTCAAGAGCTACAAAAGAATACTGGCCTAGAAGGGATCCCTACCTATGCATTTGGTGATGGCAATAATGATGTTCCCATGCTCGAATACGTGGACCACCCCGTAGTAATGGGCAATGGTCTTCCCCATGTAAAAGAGCTCGCTGAATTTATTACCACCAATAATACTGATCACGGCATTGTGAATGGTTTAAAACACTTTGATTTAATTTAGTCGTTTTTCTAAAATCAATCAAATATTAGCATACTCATTTAATTCATAAATCCAAATATTTGTCTTCATAAAAAGGTCACTAACACGTTAAGTTAGTGGCCTTAATTTTTACAAAATTATTATTCAGTTCTAGGGTTGATAACCAAATTGCATTTCGTTTTGCGTATTCATCTGAGTTAATACGTTTTCAATGGCGTCAATTAACGGCAGTACCAACAAAGCTCCGGTCCCTTCACCCACCGCTAAATGTAAGTCTAGCAATGGTTCAATGTTCAGATAGTCTATTGCCAATGCCGTTCCATTTTCCATTGATGCATGTGATGTAATTACATACTGATTAATTTTAGGCGTCAGTAATTCGGCCAATGATAACGCCGCATACGAAATAAAGCCATCTAAGATAACCGGCACTCCCATTTCAGCGGCACCAATCATTGCCCCAATCTTAGCCCCAATTTCATAACCGCCGACTGTTTGTAAAATTGTCATTGCATCATCATTCGCCGGATGCCATCGTTTAAGAGCCTGGGCGACCACTTTAATTTTATGCTGGCGCCGAACTTCTGTTATATTGGATCCATAACCGACAATTTCGGCTGGTTTAATATCATAACGAGCCGCGAGAATCGCAGCGGCAGCGGTCGTGTTGGCAATTCCTAGCTCCCCCAACAAGATTATTCGATTACCTGATTCAATCACTTGATGTGCAACTTCACGCCCAATTTTAATTGATCGTTCTGCCTCATCTCGAGTCATTGCTGGTTCTTGGACCATATTCCTGGTTCCCCAACGAATCTTTTGAGCAATAATTCGTGGATCATCAAGCTCTGCATGAACTCCGACATCAATCACTTTCATGTCACAATGCACACTATTAGCGATAGCCGCGGCGGCAGTGTGACCATTAAGTAAATTGATCGATTGAATTGCAGTAACTTTTTGTGGGGTAGCCGAAACTCCTTCTTCAGCCACTCCGTGATCAGCGGCAAACACTAAACAACACCGCTGATCAACTGATAATTCAGGGCTATTTTGAATACCGGCAATCTTAACGGCTAGTTCTTCCAGCCGACCTAAACCTGCAATTGGTTTTGCTAAATTATCAAGTTTCTCTTGCATCTCTGTTTGTGCAATTAACGAAATTGGTTTTAATGAATAATCAGCCAAATGATCTCCTCCTAGAATAAAGGTGCTTACAACAATTAGTTTATCACTGCGCCATTGCACTAATTATCCGAGTTATTAACAATATTTAATGCTGATTTAACTAATTATGACATCTTTGATGACTTAAGTTATGAAATTTTAAATAACGATATGCTTGGCCGCAAGTTCGATTCCCACCGAGTTAATTTAATAATATACAAACAAATATTAAATTAATAAAAAGACGTCTATTCAAGACGTCTTTTTCGTTATAGTTAACCTATTTTGTACCTACTAGTATTTTCGTACTAAGAGCTGCATACATCCCATTGAAACCACCATGCTGAGTTGACAGTTCACGTATACCGAGTTGCCTCAACCTATTTCGGTATTCACCAACGTGCTCGATATCCAAATTATTATTTTTCCATCTGGCTTTAGTACTCGATATGCTTCGTCAATCGCTTGTAATCTGCTGGCCTTAGGCTTCACGTTATGAATTGATAAACTAGCTACAACGTAATCAAATTGATTTTCTTTAAAAGCCAGCTTAGTCATGTCTCCTGTCACCAATTCACTAACTGTACTAACTCCTGCCTGCTCTATATTTCGCTGCGTTTCTACTGCAGAATTTCCTAACTGATCGCCTTGATTCCAAATATCTAGGCCAATCACCTTACCAGGTTCTTTCAACCGCTTTGCAATTTCAATCAGAAACGCACCATGACCTGTACCCAAATCCAAGACTTGCGCGTTGCTATTAAGATTTAATCCAGTAACTATTCGTTTTATAAGCTTGTATTTGCCAAAAAGTGAAGTGTGTAAGTACACAACTCCAAATAATAAAAATACAATCGGAACAATACACCTAGTCCAATTTTCTGAGATAATCCCCATAATTAACCCAATTATACCAATCAATAAAAACATCACTGGTACTAACGGAGCATCAACGCCCTTTTTCATACAATATCTCCTATTCACTTATGACTCATATCGTTCAATAATACATGATTTATACAAATTACTACAAGTTTACTTTTACAATAATGATATAAATTAGCTATTACTAGCTTGAGCTAAGAAAAAATCTTTACGAATCCAATGCTACCTGAAATATACATCAATCATTAAGAACCTATTTAATTATGGTAATTTACTTGGCAACATACCCTTAAATATATGAAAATAATTTAGGGAGATGAATTTTATGAATAACAAAATTACAGAAACCTTATCTATCGGTTTATTAGGATTAGGCATTGGCTTTACAGTTAACCATCATAATGCTTATGCATCATCTTATCGCTGGGTCAAAACCAAGCAATATAAAAACGTTCCTTTTCATTCCAAAACCACTAATTCGGCTTATATGTGGAATTGGAATCACACTAAACGGATACACAATCTGAAAAACTATCCTAAAACCACTTGGTATCTATCACAAAGTATCAAAATGGCTAAAGGACGCCAAACTGGCGTTTATTATCAGGTTACCAGTGGTAATGGTCACACTTCTGGTTATGTCTGGCGTGGATACTTAACCAATGGCATCAACCCTAATCATGAGCCGATCAGCCAACCTCTTCAAAACAATCTGACTAATCAAACTACTGCTCAAAATAATAACTACACTAAGCAAATTTTAAGTCACTTAACCGGATTAATTGTTGATCCGGCATTATCAAAGGCAGCTAATGCAATCATTACTGGTACTAATGAAGGTAAAGATAATGACACCACCTACTATGAATCAATTAATTATTTATCAGAGAGCGACCAAACTAACCTAGTTACAGTCTATGGTGGCGCCGCTGACAAATGGAATGGTCAGGAACCCTACGAGACATTTATTAACCAGTCATTCAGTAAAGCCAAATTTTCGCCAACTAATTATGCCGGCTGGCGAGTTGGCGTCGCAGCAGCGAATAGTGGCATTAATTACGAAGGCGCCTCACATAACAAAGGTGAATTCATAATTTTGCTATTACCACCAACCGGATCGCGGCTTACTGACGCCCAACTGGATAGCGCATTGCCTTTCTTATATAACCTTTTTCCTGAAACAATAAAAGATACTCGCCTCGAAAACATGGCAAATATTTTAGCTAATGCCGATGACGAAGAACCTGATGATGTTCAGGCCACCTATGAGGATGCAACCAAATTCTTAACTACAACTGAACGATCATCCATGAAAGAATTTTATGGCTCAATTAGTCCTAATGAGTTGAATAGAGTAAACTCAACGGCGAGTTATGTTGAATTAATTAAGCAGTCAATTATCAAACAAGACCCTAATTTTGCGAATAAATACCGCGGATATTCGATTGGAATCGGCTTAACCAAATTCGGGATTACCTATTTTGGCGATAATCCTGGTAGTTACAGAATTTACTTATTACCATCAGTCAAATAGAATATCAAACTATAAAAGGCCGTAGAAATTAAGATTACTTCTACGGACTTTTCAATTACTAATCATTTACAAATGAGTTACGGTAATCTCTAATATATTCACGAACGGTTCTTGGCGACCGCTTTAAGACGTTTTCAACTGTATCAGTCACTTGTTTGGAATTTCCCATTTGAGTAATCAAATACAGCATCACCATCACATTCACAAAATCCTTTGGCAACTCACGTTTAAGCATAGTTCTTCTGAATTTCCATAAGCTTGGTTTACTGTATGTGATCTTCGTTCCTAAAATGTCTGTCATATCATTAGCAATTTCGTCATATGTCAACGCTACTGGACCCGTAATATCTAATTTTTGTCCCAAATATTGCGAATCGGTCAAACTGATTGCTGCCACTTCGCCAATATCTCGAGTATCAATAAAACTGGTCTTAGCATGCCCTGCTGGAATAAACAAGTCATGATTATCCCGAATATCATCTAGATGTGTCGTATCCAAATTTGCATAAAAAAACTGGGCCGAATAAATGTGTAAGGAATTTCTAGTTCAGTAATCATTTTTTCAATTTTATGATGGGGAGTAACTGGATTCTTATCCACCCCAATCATTGATATAAACACAATTTGGGAAATATTTTGTTGCTTAGCATATTTTAAAAATGGTAATGTGTCTTCTTTCGGTTTGGCTAACTGTGGTGGCCTGATAAAGAACACCCTGTTAACTCCTTCAAATGCTTTGGGAAAAGTTTTGGGATTCAAAAAATCAAAATGAAACTAGCTTAACATTTTTAAAATCAGTAAACTTAGATTGTGATTTAGCAACATCTCTTACACCAGCAATCAGTTCAATGTCCTCGCGGTTAGCTAACATTTCAATTAATGGGTAACCAATATTCCCGGTACCGCCAATGATCAGAATTCGTTCCATATTTGTGTCTCCGCTCTATAGATTAATTATTTTGACTAATTTTTATTAATAACCTCATAGAAATGAACCGTAAACTTACAAATAAATTTGTTAAAGTTCTCTACTTTCCTTGCGAAACTGAACAGGATTGCCATTAGACGGCCACAATTGACCAACGAACCCCCGGTACTCTTGGGTGAACTTATAATAATTTTCAAGCTCATTTAGCACATTTTCTAAGTGCTCAAGTTTATACTCGTCAATCGTATAAACTGGATTAACAATCATGCTGCCGTTCTTAGGCTGGCGCGAGAAAAAGATAGTATATTGTTTATTCTGTTTACTATCAATAATTTGTAGTTTGTAATGATCACCACGAATATTTTTAAATAGTGGCTTAATTTTATCAGCAATTATCCTAGCTTCATGTGCTGGAATCATACAAAACTTCCCTTTTTATTTTTATTTGTAATGCAGATCAAACAGTGCAATTAAATTATTCATCAGGTTTCGTTTTAGCACTTAATAATTGTATGTGAAATGTTGATAAGTTAGTTTTTATCCAATTGTATTTAGTAACAATTATAAAACTAATTTATCGGCAAGTGATTACTTCTAATAGCCCGCTTAATAAAATAATTCAAAATAAAAAGCCGATAGCAATAAGCTATCGGCTTTTCTGTATATATGGAGTCGGCGGGAGTCGAACCCGCGTCCGAGCATATCGTGACCTAGATATCTACGCTCATAGATCTACTATTTAAAATTCGCCACTGAAAACGCCGCAAATCAAGGCACCCATCAATGACTAACCTGATTAATCTCTTCTATCTACTTCAGGTGGGAGCGAATAGCGTGAGTCCACTAAATTTAGGACCCAGATCTAACCCGTGGACGAGGTTAGGAGGATCTACGTTAAGCGCTTATTAGGCAGCTAAAGCGTAAGAATTGTTATTATTTTTTGCAGTTATAATTTAACTGGACGGTTTAGCGTGACGCCGCACGAAGCGCAATCCAGGCTCGACCTATACCCGTCGAATCCTTAACGACCCCGAAAATACTGCACTAATACTTTACCATATTAATGTATTTTAGGAAAGAACAACGTCTTTATGAATCATGATTTCTAGTTAAATTACCTTAATTTAATATGTTTCAGAAATTAGTTCCAAAACATGTGCCAAAATATCAGCGGGTGCTTGTTCAATTAATTCAATATTCCTATTTTCTGGATCAATTGCTCGTTCTTGGTCAGTTAAAATATATCCCTTAGTTTTAGTATCCTTCAAAGGAATATTTAACGGGAAACTCGCTTGGCGCTCTGATGAAGAAATGGCCACAATTTTGACCATTTTTGTGTACTTATAATATTCGGCATTAGAAACTATCAAAACTGGACGGCGTCCATGCTGCTCGTGACCTAGAGTTGGATTCAAATCTGACCAACAAATTGACCCCTGTTTAATTTCATCCCATCCCTGAGCATGATGTACTTCTTTACTGGATTCAGTCATGTAAAATCCCCCGTTCAAAATAATTTAAGTAGTGAAAGATTACAATTCTTCACGACCAATGGCATCGCCTAAATCAATCTCACGACTTTCCTGGTCATTAAAATATTCTTCAACGTCAAATCCATCAAAACGTTTCTCAAGTGGTGAGCGATGATCAGCTTTTCGAATCACAATCTCATTATTTCGAACATCGATTTCAATTTCTTCGCCCACAGGATCATCCAAACCAATCTGCTGTAACAAATCTTTTGGCAATCTGACCCCTTGAGAGTTTCCCCAACGATCAACTGTTTTCTTAATCATCTCTGCCCCTCCAATCGTTAAATACCACTTAACACCAAAAGTATACACCAAGTATATCCAGCGAACAATTAACTTGTCTCAAATTCATAATTCAATAGTATAGTAATTATATAGCATCATTAATCATTTCTACCTTGGAGGTAACAATGCAATGAATTTTCGACCAGATCGTCGGTTATCACAGATGTTTGAAACAACCAGTTATAATATTTTCATTGCCATCATGGCAGTAATATCAATTGCATTAACTATAACTGAAGTTTTCTGCCCACCAATTGATCATAATCTCCCCTTTTTAATCGTGAATGATTCGATTTTGATGCTTTTTACCTTAGATTATTTCATTCGCCTAGCTATTGCTCCCAAGAAATGGTATTTCTTCAAAAATAATATTTTTGATTTAATCGCCATTATCCCATTCAACACAGCATTCTCACTATTTAGATTTGCTCGACTATTCCGAATTGCTCGTTTCTTAAGACTAGTTAAGTTGATCAGAATTGTTGGTTTTTCTGGGAGATTCTCGAAGTCCCTTCGCAAAATTCTCAGCACCAATGGATTCGGCTATGTTCTCTTAACTTCCGGAACCCTGATTGGTGTTTCAACATTAATTTATTCATATTCCGAGAACTCTAGTATTGGTAGATCATTATGGTGGGCAATTACAACGACCACCACGGTTGGGTATGGTGATGTTAGTCCGCAGACCACCCTGGGTAGAATTACCGCGGTAGTGTTAATGATAACCGGTATTGGATTGATTGGTTCATTGACAAGTACGGTTACCACCTTCTTCTTTGAAGATCATAACGATAAACAAAATGAAGAAATCGCTGACTTGAAAAAGCAAAACGAACAAATTTTACATAAATTGGATGAATTACAAACGGCATTAAAGGAATATAAATCATAGCCATTCAACCAACAAAAAAAGCCGCCTCATTTAAGAGGCGGCTTTACTTTTGAATTACTTTTTAACTGAATTTTTAACTTGATTTTTAAAGCCTTTCATCCCGCCGACTGACTTAAACATCCGGTCGGTCTTAGCTTGCTCAATTTGGCGGCTAGACAATCCAGAGTATTGCATTTCATGCTGCAACTTCTGATAACTTGCCAATCGTTCAGCAGATAATCGGCCTGATTCAACGGCAGCTTTAACTGCACAACCAGGTTCTGCTTCATGCTGGCAATCATTAAACTTACATTGAGTTGCTAACTCAACAATATCAGCAAACGTCTGTTCAGTAGCCGACTGGCTCACACCAACAATCCCAACCGTCCGAATGCCTGGAGTATCAATCAGGCGAGCACCACTACCTAATAAGTGCATTTTACTACTAGTAGTCGTGTGCCGTCCCTTACCGTCATCTTCTCGAATCTTATTAGTCTTTTCAACATTCTGATTCATCAATTTATTGATAAGAGTTGATTTCCCAACGCCTGATGAACCAACGAACGCTACGTTGACACCACGAACAAGGTATTCATCAAATTTAGTTAACGAACTTATTTCATTCATGCTAGTAGCAATTATTGGAATTCCATATGCATTAACTTCAATTTGGGATTGATAGTTCTCAAGTTGAGTATTACTAATTAAATCAGTTTTAGTTAAAACGATTACCGGATTTGCGCCACTATCCCAAACCAATGTGGTGTACCGATCAAGCCTTGCTAAATTAAAATCCTGATTTACTGACATGGTAATGAATACATAATCTAAGTTGGCAGCCATCACTTGTTCTCGATCCTTCGAGCCATTGCTTTGACGTCTAAGAACACTATGTCTTGGTAAAATATCGGTAATTAGAACAAAGTCATTTTGCAATTCACCAATTACTTCATCGCCAACTACTGGACGCTTACCTTCATTAATCAACTGGCCAGTCAATTTGGCCATTAATTCATTATTTTGATTGTCAATTGCCTTATAGTTATCTTGAGCTTGTAAACTTACTTGATATTTATTTTCGTTATTTTTTAATCGCATTGTGATCCTCCTAAATTTTTAATTGGGAGGCTGCCTACTAGCCTCTAAGCTAGCACAATGCCCTTAATATTTAGTTTATTCATACAAATCTCCTTTAATTAATCTATGTTCATTGTAACAAATTAATCCTGATTGATGCCACCAATTACATTAGCCACAAAAAAAGCACCTCGATAAAATCGAGGTGCTTTCATTATCAATAATTAGAATTTAGATTCACCTAGTGCGTGTTGAGCAGCCAAGTTCATCAAACTCCATTGACGGTCAAATCCAGGTTGGAAGAAGAAGTCAGCCTCAGCGAGGTCTTCTACCTTCATTTCATTTTGAATAGCTAAGGCTAAAACGTTACCTTCAGCTGTAATATCATAAGTGGACATCACCCCACCACCTAATAGACGATGCGTTTGTGGATCAAATAATAGCTTGACATAAACTTTGGGGTTATCCTTGCCTTCAGGAACATAGTTTGGACGCAATGTATCTTCATAGAAGCTACCAGCAACTGTAACACCATTACGTTTTGCAGAAGCTTCGTTCAAACCACTAGTAGCAAAGTGATAATCAAAGACACTAAGAGCACTTGAACCAACCAGGCCCTTAAATGGCATAGAAGGTTGTTTTTCAAACAAGTGTTGAGTTACATAGCGCGCTTGGCGACGAGCAACTGTGGCTAAAGCAATTGGCATTTTAGCTTGGGCGGCAATTGAATAAGTCAAAGTAGCATCCCCAACTGCATATACATCTGGCAAGTTAGTTTGTAAGTATTCATTCGTTTCAATAAATCCACGATCAGTCAATTTAACAGTATCCTTTAACCAATCAGTGTTAGGTTTAACCCCAGCAGCTTGGATGACGAAATCAGCATCGAAAGTACCCTTATCAGTTGTCACACTCTTAACGGCGCCATCACCATCAAATGACTTGATAGTTGCCCCCATGACAACGTTAATACCTTGGTCTTCCAAATGCTTATTCAAAATATCAGTCATTTCTGAATCAAGATAAGCACCTAATGGACGGTCAAGCATATCAATCAAAGTAACATTTTTACCTGCTTTATTGCTAGCTTCAGCGGCTTCAATTCCAATGTAACCAGCACCAATTACGGTAATATTTTTAACGCTGTCATCTTCTAACTTACCTTTAATGGTCGTTGCCCAGTCGTATCCACGCATTAACGCAACGTTTCAAGATCAGTTCCTGGAACAGGCAAATTATTAGGAACCACCCCTGAACTTAAAATTAATTTGTCGTAATCGTAATCAGCAACTTCACCACTAACGGCGTCCTTAACTGTAACGGTTTTTTATCAGCGTCAATCTTGGTAACTTCGTGATTATTTAAAACATGAACTCCTTGATCAGTAAATTGCTTAGGCTCAAAGTTTCGAACATCATTAACATCGGTAACGCTATTTTCTAAGTAAAGTTCCATCCCACAAGACATGAATGAAACAAAATCCCCTGCTTCAAACATGGTAATATCGAGATTATCATAACGGTGAAGTAATTCTAAGATTGCCTGATGACCACCGTGTGAAGCACCTACTACAACAACTTTAGTTTTGGCATATAAAACTCCTCCTAATATCAATATAAATGGTGAAACTGATTCATTAACAACTTCTATATTAGAATGATTCTAAATAAGAGTCAAGATAACCCATGACTTTTAATCAAAAATCCCAGATTATCCCCCCAATTACTATTATATTGTTTCGTTACGAATAATCCCGAAATATTATCTAAAAATTTCTTTGTGATTAATCAGCCTCGGCTTACAATGGAATATGGCTGTTCATACTTAAATTACCATATTTGAAGTAGCGCCCGACAACAAACAATAATTGGAGGACAATGATTTGTACATATATTTTAATAAGCACCACAAACTCGTTAAACTTACCACGCTATTAGTAACCCTTCTAACGGCTGGCAGCATCTTAACCGCTTGTAGCTTAGACGATAATTCTGCTAACAGCAGTGATTCGACACCAGTTACACAAACCAGTTCTAGCAAACACGGTAACAACACAGCTGGGACTCAACAATCGGTTACTAAGGCTCATCAGCCAGGCAACACTACTAGTAGTCCCAAAATCAATGCTCAACGAAAAGATATTTTATCAAAACTAGTTTCCTACACTAACAGCGAATCGGCTGGCCCAAACGGAAATTATTACTGGCTTAATGGCAAAGCTAGATTAACTGGTTTTAGCCATCTGGGAACTGGTAACTACCGCTTTACTAGTGATGTTCAAGGACGATCGGCAACTGCCAGAGCCATATTAACTTACTCAGAATATCAATCATCAAAAGGATCTCGGCAAGGAAGTCCACTGGATCCTCCAGCTTGGCCAACTCCTAATCCCAAGGTGGCCATCACTTATCAGTTAACTGGTAGAACTTATCATGGTTACTTATATAATCGCAGTCACTCTATTGCTGATAGTTTATTGGGAAGTAAATCCTACACTTCTAAATATAACTTTACGACTGGAACTCGGCCTCAAAATACTGGTGCCAACCAAAATGGTGGGATGCGATACGCCGAAGAAACAGCAGAAAATTACTGGAAGAGTCATCCCCAAACCAGTACTTCCATTGATTATGAAACCACACCCTTATATGTAGGAAATGAAACCGTTCCGCGTGGTTCTATTGTTGATATCAAATCCTCTGATAATACCATTAATACAGAGGTCGTAGTCATCAATTCAGTTGAGGGAATCAAAGTCAATTACAAAACGGGTAGCAGTAATGCCACTCCGGATTTAAATCACATACCAGCAGCAGTAGCTGCTACCCCAAAGCCAAGTCACCAACCAACTAAAGCAAGTTCAAAAACTAGTACCCATAGTTCATCAATTACCAAAGCGGTCAATGGTCAGTAGCAGCAACCAACATGGTATTTATGTCTGATTCAAATAAATTCTATAGCCGTGTGACCAATCCAGCTAATTACCAATACCTAAGCATCACCCAAGCGCAAACTGCTGGCGGTCAACGAGCAACTCGTGGAAATCAATACGCTCAACCTTAATAAAAAAGCTTGCTTCTAATCGGAAGCAAGCTTTTTTATTTATAATTAGCAAATCATTTGACTCATTTTAATCATTTCTTGCTTACTTAATGGTTGTTGTTCATCAGCAATTGAGAAGCGGACCGCACTATCTAGCATTCCGCTATCGTCTTTAAGGATAAATTGGCTACCTTTGAAATCCAAAGTTAAGCCATTCCCCCAGAAAGTTAATTCTTCCTTAGAACTAAAGAAGATAAAATCAGTATTGCTCTCTAACATATTACTGAAATCATCATCTGTCTCGGAAGCAGCAACAATCTGGAAACTATCTCCAATTGCGCAACTTCCGCCAAGGTTCGAATACTTGTTAGAACCGTCATCCAAAATCAAATTAAGAATTGGATATCCAGCAGCTCTTTCTGATAATACTTTAGCGGCAGCGTCTTTTACAAATAACTTCATAAAAAATGATCCCCTTTCTCTTTCATCCATTACCCAATGAGTTGTGTACAATTCATTGTGCACAATCTAGTTTACAACAACCCATTTTAGAATGCAAACTCTTGCGGTATCATTGTCATCGAGTTCAATTAGTTGCATCTTAGCTAATAACACGGTTAAATGAATGCAAATATAAAAGAAATGGGTTGATTATAATGACTGAAAACACTAAGTCGACATTAACATTTACCGACATTAATGAGGTTCGCCCATTGATCGTTGATTTGTTCGAATCGCTATGGGGATCCGACGAAATGATTCTTTCTTCCGGAACCTATAACATTAATAATCTTAATGGTTTGGTTGCTCATGAAGGCGACGACATCGTCGGAATTGTAACTTATGAAATTAAATCAAATTTAGTAGAGATTGTTTCATTAAATAGTTTCAGTGATGAAACTGGAATTGGAACTAGCCTATTAGAACAAGTTAAACAAATTGCTAAAGATCATAATTTAAATGCTATTCACATTATCACTACCAATGATAACGTTCAGGCTCAACAACTTTATGAATATCTCGGCTTTTCAGCTATCGATGTCATCGAAGGAGCAGTTGATGAAGCTCGAAAAATCAAGCCTGATATTCCACTCATTGCCGATAACGCCTTAGAAATTCATGATGAAATACTGTATGAACTAAAATTAACTAAATAAAAAAGCTAACTTCAAATTGAAGTTACTTTTTATTTAATAACGATTTTAGTGCCATAAGGAATAGTTTGATACATCCACTTGGCATCCGCAACTGATAGACGAATGCAACCATGAGAATGTGGCTTCTTACCAAGAAATTTAGCTTCAGATGGTATGTAATTACCATTTCGATCTACTGGTACTGAATGGAATAAGTAAACGCCATGGTCTTTCCATGACACCCAGTAGTTAGCTCCTTCTTTTGAAAAAGGATTGTAGAACGACAAGCCACGTTCGCGTTGAATGTGATATGTCCCCTTAGGGGTTGGTGATGACTTGGTTCCGGTTGAACAGTACATCGTGTACATCACCTTGTTATTACCGTGAATATACACCTTCTGGTTCTTGGTACTAACATAAACCCATGGATTACTCATCTTCGACCACTTAGGATAAGCGATCTTTTGAGATGGTTGCATCCAAGTTGGAGCCGTGGTTTGGGTAGCAGCTGCTTTAACCTCGTTCATCCCAGAGTAGCTAATGAATGCCAGTGAACTGAGCGATAATAGCGCCAATTTAATAATATTTCTTTTCAAAGTCTTCTCCTCCTACCCATTCAATTTTACAGCGTCTACCAATGAAATCAACCTGTTAAATATTTATCATTTACAATGTCGATTTTCATCATTATTGAAAACGTTTACAATATTATCTTGTCTGGAAGCGCTCAAAATTGTACACTTGAATTGAGCGTAATCTCACAAACACTATTTAAGTTTTAGGGGGAGTTTTACATGAAAAAAAGCGGCACTTCAAGCTACGAATGCCAGGAGCATTTGTGATTTTATTCATTCTAACCATTGTTGCAGTGGCTGCCACCTGGGTCATTCCTGCCGGTAGTTATTCCAAATTAGCGTACAGCAATTCACAGTTACAAATAACTGAGCCCTCTGGAAAGGTCGAACATGTTCCAGCGACCCAAAAAGAATTAGACAAACTTGGAGTAAAGATTGATATTAAGCAATTTACTTCGGGCGGTATTAATCAGGCAGTTTCAATTCCAAATACATACCAAAGATTGAAACAGCATCCTGCTGGTCCTGGGGCAATTACCAATGATATGGTTCGGGGGACCATTGAAGCGGTTGATATCATGGTATTCATCTTGGTTTTAGGAGGATTAATTGGCGTTGTCAAAGCCAGTGGTGCCTTCGAATCAGGACTGATGGCTCTGACGAAGCGAACCAAAGGCCATGAATTTTTATTGATTTTCTTTGTTGCTATTTTAATGGTTCTTGGTGGAACGCTTTGCGGAATTGAAGAAGAAGCCGTGGCCTTTTATCCAATCTTGGTCCCAGTATTTATTGCAATGGGATATGATTCAATTGTTTCTGTAGGAGCGATTTTCTTAGCCAGTTCGGTTGGAACGTGTTTTTCAACAATTAATCCGTTCTCAGTCGTAATCGCTTCGAACTCAGCCGGAATCGACTTCACTCAAGGACTTGGCTTTAGAATTTTTGGTTGTGCTGTCGCAGCGGTTTTCGTCATCGCCTACCTCTATTGGTATAGTAAAAAAGTCAAAGCAGATCCAGCATTTTCTTATTCTTATGATGATCACAAGGAATTTAACAAGATGTGGTCAGTTAGTTCAGGTAGTCCCAAAAATAATAACAGCTTTACGATTCGTAAAAAATTAATTCTAGTTCTTTTTGTCATTACATTCCCCATCATGGTTTGGGGTGTTATGACTCAGGGCTGGTGGTTCCCAACCATGGCTTCATCATTTCTAACTTTTGCAATTATTATTATGATTATTACTGCTACTGGTGCTCATGGAATTGGTGAAAAGGGTGTGGTGGATGCCTTTGTTAACGGGGCATCTAGTCTAGTTGGAGTATCTCTAATTATTGGATTAGCTCGTGGAATCAATATCGTTTTAAACGAGGGGATGATTTCGGACACGATTCTAAATTATTCATCCAATTTGGTATCTAAAATGAGCGGGTCCGTATTCATCCTAGTGATGTTGATTATTTTCTTCTTCCTTGGATTTATCGTACCATCGTCTTCTGGATTGGCTGTGCTTTCGATGCCAATCATGGCACCGCTTGCGGATACGGTAAATATCCCTCGATTCGCCGTAGTTACTGCTTACCAGTTTGGACAATATGCAATGCTGTTCCTTGCTCCAACTGGATTAGTTATGGCAACATTACAAATGCTGAATATGCGTTACTCACATTGGCTGCGCTTTGTTTGGCCGGTGGTCGCCTTTGTTTTGATCTTCGGTGGCGGTCTACTGGTTGCCGAAGTTTTAATCTATTAACTAAAAAAGCTACCAACCCCAATTGGGGTTGATAGCTTTTTAATTAGTCATTAAACCAATAACCATTCTCAATGACATCCAACATCCTTGCAAGTTGCACCGTTTCGTCAATGTCATGGACTCTAAGAATCCGACCACCATGCAGATACATGTATGATTCAGCAATTAAAGTGACTGGTAGACGATCATCTTTGTCTAAACCAAATAGTTTGGACCCAAATCCTTTACGAGAAATGGCCACCATCATTGGCCGGTTCAAATAGTTGAATTGATCAATATTTCTCATCATCGCGTAGTCTTGATAACCATCCGCGACCTTTGCATAACCAATTCCTTGATCCAAAGCAATCCGTTCACGGTCAATGCCAGCATCCATCAGATCGGCTAAATTGTCCTCAAAGAACCGTTTCATCTCAAATGTGAGATTATCATAATCTTTGGTTCGGGCACTGTGCATCGTTAATAATCCGACGTTAGAATCTTTCAATAAAGCCAACTTGCGCTGGTCATCCGTAAAAGCATTCACATCATTAATAATATCAACTTGGTCAATGATTTCATGCATTACATCGTATTTATAAGTATCCACTGCAATTACAATGTCATCACTTACCGATTTAATCATCCTGATAACTGGCACAATTCTTGCTAGTTCTTCAGCTGGAGATATCTCACTAAAACCTGGTCTGGTAGTTTGACCGCCAACTTCAATCACATCAACTCCACTATTGATCATCGAGCTAATTCGATTGCGAATTGATTCCTCATCTTGATAACGGCCGCCATCATAAAATGAATCAGGAGTAATGTTTAAAATACCATAAATCAATGGTTTTTCAGATAGATTAAAGCGATATCTCCCTGCCTGCCAATAAATCGTATGCTCAGCGATAATCTGTGTTAATTGTTGATTAATTTCATCATCAGGAAATCTTTTCTGCAGCTGATCACTGAGTGTCCTAAGACTGGTGACTTTAATTTTAAACAATAATTCATTTTGGCTCACCTGGTGAATGAGATCCATTTGCTCAATTAATTGTTGAGCCAGAGCTAATTGTTCTGAATCATTGGCGATAATTTTTAAAAACAAATTTTGCTCACGTAATTCAACATCGGCTAAGATATCATTCGCAAATAAATTTTCCGTGGTAATTGGTTGTTCACTAATTTGCATTATCCTCACTCCTTAGTTGTTGCAACAGGTTCTCAATCGCTTTGGTTCGGTGCAATAATGGCATCTTTTCTTCATCTGTTAGTTGAGCTAAAGTTTGAAAATAACCTTCTGGTTGAAGAATTTGATCAAATCCACGGCCATTTGTACCAACTGGTTGAGCGCTAATTTGACCGTCAAATTCACCTTCAGCCAATACTTTAGTTGCCCCATGAATTGCCACTAGGTATGACCTCATTTGGACATTCCTTGACTTTCCAGTAACAAGATCAATAATCACATGGTTCAAATCATCCGCGGTAACAAATTTACCCTTTAGTTGTCTGGCGGTCAAAACTCCTAGTTGATCTGGATAAGCAGCTAGAATCATCCCCGAATCATCCCCGACCACCCATTCATTGGGTAGTTGATCAGCGATAAACTGAGCTTTTCCCGTCGCATTGTCTAAATAACTGGTCGTCCCTTCAGTTGGAAATTCAAGTCGACCTAATAGTTGTTGGTATGAAATGGCCGTTTGCCCTAACCAACTGAAACATTTGATCAGTTCTGCCGTCTTGGACTTATTATTGGAAGCGATTATAAATCTACTTGGAATTCCCATACCATCCATTCTCCAATTCCTTCACTAAGTAAAATGATCCTGTTACCACAATCACTGTATCGTCATCTGCCAGTTGCTTAGCTTGCCTCAATGCCACTTTAGCATCGACAGCTTCAGTAGTTGGCTTGGTGAATAATCCTTTAATGTCATCTGTCATTAATGCCCGATCATGATTATCAGGTGAGACTGCGATAACTTGCAAAGCCAATTTATCATATAATTGAGCCATTTTTTGATATTCTTTATCCTTTAAAAAGCCTAAGATAAAAATAAACTTAGATTGTGGTGTTAGCTTCATCAATGTTTCGGTTAACCTGTTCGCCCCGTCCACATTGTGCGCTCCATCTAGAATTACTAATGGGTGTTTGTCTAAAATTTGGAATCTACCTGGAATTGTAATATCCCGCATCATTCTGGTTAAAGGGTCAGCTCCAGAAACGATTTCATGGTTTACCAACCAATTATAAATTGTCACCACTGTAGCCAAGTTATCCAATTGAGCATCGCCAATCAGATTAAAATGAACATTTAATAATTCCGTCTTTCCCAATTGAAGATCTACCAAGGTCCCATTAAATAAAGTTTCTTGGTTAGCAGTTAATTCATGGGCAGTTATTAGTTGCAGACCATGATGTTCTTGAGAAGTATTCTCAAGAATCTCAATTGCTTCACTATGCTGATGCGGTGCGACAAACACCGTTGTGCCGGATTTAATGATTTGAGCCTTATTAGTCGCAATTTCTGAAATTGTGTTACCTAAAATGTTCATATGGTCATAATCAATGTGCGTAAAGATTGTAATTAATGGCGCACTGATTACATTGGTTGCGTCATTTTGACCACCTAAGCCTGCCTCAATAATTGCCCAATCGACTTGCTTGTCAGCAAAGTACTGAAGCATTATCAACACAAACCACTCGAACACTGAAATTGCGCTAGGAGATATGCCGCTTGGTAACTTATGGACAATTTTTTGATACGTGATGACAAATTCTGTTTTACTGATCATTTGGCCATTGATCACGACTTGTTCTCTAGCATCATTTAAAGCTGGACTATCAAAATGGCCAACCCGATAGCCAGCATTTGTTAAGGTTTGGGCCAACATTGTACCAGTGGAACCCTTTCCGTTGGTCCCAGCAATATGCATAATTCGATAATTAGTCTCAGGATGGCCCATGCTATCCAGCACTTTTCGCAATAACGCTACTCGATCAGTGTTTGCCGCTAACATCTGTTGATTAAGTTCTTCCATTAACTGCTGATATGTTAATTTAGCCACGCAAATTCCTCGTTTGTTGTAAAAATTCATTCTTTAGATCTAAATTATCTTTAAACACTCCCGTAAACTTAGAAGTGTAGGTGGACAAACCATCTTTATTAATTCCACGCATTTCCATACACATGTGGCGAGCAGAGAGTGAGACTGCGATTCCTTGAGGATGTAAAATATCTTCTAGCTCAGTGACAATCTGGGTGTTGACTCGTTCTTGCATTCCAGGTCGTTTTGATACAAATTCAACTAATCGGGGAATTTTACTGATTCCAATTACCTGACCGTCTTTTGGAACATAAGCCACATTTGCTACACCGAAAAAAGGTAGCAAGTGATGTTCACACATTGAATAGAATGGAATTTGTTGGACCAAAATCATTTCTGGATCTTCATCCACGTGAAAAATTTTATAGTCTGTAAACTCCTCAGGTCGATGATTCAACCCAGCAAAAATTTCTGCATATGCTTTTGCAACTCGCTTAGGAGTTTCAACTAATCCCTCTCGATTAGGGTCTTCACCAACCGCTTCTAATAAACTCGTGATTGCGGCTTCAATTTTTTCTTCGTTCAACCTATTCACTCCCAGATTTATATACTTGAACATTCATTTTATCAGTTGTTTGATCGAGCATTTTTTGAGCATCTTTGTGCAATTGTGAGTTTGGCTCGACCACTTCTAGTAACGGCACTAATACAAACTTCCTGTTAGGAATTTCAGGATGAGGAACTGTCAAATCGCCGGTTTGAATATGATCATCGTTGAAATACAAAATATCTAAATCGATTGTCCGTGGACCCCAATGAACCAATCGTTTTCGATGAAGTCCTTTCTCAATTGAATGAATCACTTTTAACAAGTTTTCAGCAGTTAAATCTGTGCTAACTTCAACGACGATGTTAAGAAAGTCATCCTGAGGTACCCCACCAACAGGTTCAGTTTCATAAATTTTGGAGACTTTTTGAATGGCAATTTTGGCATCCCTCAATAATTCTAATGCATCCTTGAGATTTTGCTCTCGGTCACCCATGTTTGTCCCAATACTCAAGTAAGCTCTATTTTTCATCTCGCTCGCCACTCACTTCAATTTCAACATTATCAAAAATTCCAGCAATCGGAACACTATACTTTCGAATTCTTAGCTTTACGGCTTCCAAACGAGGAAATTCAGTCAAAATTTGGTGAAGTAGGTTATTAGCTAAGCTCTCAATCAAGTCATAATTATGATTCAATACGAAGGATTCAATGGCTTTATATACGTCAGAATAACTGACTGTTTCGGTTAAATTATCAGTCTTAACTTTAGTTTCGATTGGGTAGGTTAGCTCAGCATCAATTTCTAAGCGTTGGCCTAACTTTTTTTCTTCTGCATGCACACCATTATAGGTATGAAAACTCATATTATTAATTCGAATTTTTCCCATTGGTGAATTCTCCTAACTAAATTTTAATAATTATAATAATAGCATTAAACGGCTGCATTAAAAATGATATTAATGGTTTTAAAAGAGATTTTTATTAACTAAAAAACAGCAATCCAATATCTTATCAGACTACTGCTTTAAATTACTTCACGTACATATTAATCATTCGATTCTCAAAATCTTTATCAAGGTGTAAGGTTGCGTGCAGATAATCTTGGAAACTACCAGCTTTCTTGGTGATTGTTTCAAAAAAATGAGCCAAATAGTCAGCGTTAACTTGTAAAGCCTGATTTACCGCTTTTAATTCTTCGTTAGTCGCTTGATCTTTAATTGAATTAAGGATTTCCTGGTTGGCAGCTTTTCTTAACTCATTAGTTTTTAAATAATCAGCGAAGATATCATCATCGCTAACTTCAAGTGTCTTCAAAATCAAAGCCGCTCCGACTCCAGTACGATCTTTTCCAGCAAAACAATGAAAAATCAGTGGTTCATCGCTGGTGGAAACGTCTGTTAAAAACTTATGATAGCCGTTAATGGCTGAGTTGCTATTAGCCAACTGCTCATATGTCGTCATCATATTGTCATATACATTACCACCGCTAGTGATCATTCTACTAAGACTAGCACTGTTTTTAGTGGCATCTTTTAAAATATCGATGGCTTGATAGTTAACGTTTGACCACGTGGTATCTGGAAATTCATCCCGTTCATCGGCTCCTCGCATATCAACAATTCGTTTGATTTTTAATTGATTAGCCAAATAATCAGTTTGTTGGTCAGACAAGGAATTCAATTGTCCACTTCTAAAAATCTTATCTTCCCTTACCGTTCCGGATTTGGCTGGATGGCCCCCTAACGAACGAAAATTAGTAATTTCTAATGTCATCTTTGTCACCTATCCTTAGTCAGTTTGCATTCTATGGTAATTTTAACATGACTAATCTAATTACAGTCGTTCATTTTTACGTGATATTTCAAAATAAAGGCGTTGCCTTTCCCAAAACTATTAAATTGCGGTATTATCTTAATAATTAAATTAACTAAAGGAGTGTTCCAAATGAAAGTAATTAACGTTGAATTATCAGTTATCCCAGGTAAACAAGCAGAGTATGAAGCTTTTATTAATGACTTGGTATCTAATTCTCGTCAAGAAAGTGGCAACATCAGTTATAATCACTTCAAAGCTATTGACTCCGACGTCAATTACGAAATCATTGAGCACTGGCAAGACGAAAAAGCCATTGATTCGCATAATAATACGCCGCATTTTCAACATTTTTTAGCTGGCATCGGTGAATTTTTAACCGCTGATCCAGTGATCATTCGTATGGATGCAAACTAATCATTTTTTATCAATTTAATCAGAGGAAGAGAAGTAAGATGTCATTATCAATAATTCATTTGGCTGCCATGACCATATCTGGTACCCAATCTCGGTTAGCTGATCCGGTAGACACATCTCTTGGTGTGATTAGCAGTGAAAAATCACTGCCCTAAATAACTTTACTGCTGATATCGCTGATCAAGCACTATTTGCAGTCAATTACAGCGACGCTGGGGATTCGCTGTATATCTTAGGAACTACTACTAACACTAGTGGTATTTCGTTTGATGTTCCAGAAGGTGATTATGCAGAATTTGAAATTACAACTGATAACCGAGAAATCGCTGATCAGCAAATTAGCATAATGTACGGTGAAGTAGGTATGTCAAAACACTATGCTATTAGCGATAACTTCTCGCTAGAGCAATTATCATCAGATGGACGTATCGAAAAATTATTTATTCCGGTGGTTAAGAAAAATGGTTAGACCCTTTTGGTCTAACATTTTTTAGTTTTAATACTTCTGACACCGATTTGATTTCGGCCCCATACATCAGGTGCACGTATTCAAGTGCGTGACTATAATCTTCATCGCTTAGAGCTTCGGTTGTTTCTTTAGGGACCACAATATCATATCCTCTAAAACTTGCATCGGCAGCTGAATGTTGGATACAAATATTTGTCACAACGCCAGTTAAAATCACATTATCAACTTGTAGATCTCGAAGAAGCGAATCTAATCCGGTTTCAAAAAAGCACTATATGTGTGCTTTTCAAACGTATAATCTTCCGATTGAGGTGCCAACTCGTCGGTAATTTGGCCGCCCCACGTATCTTTCATACTATGATTACCCCAAATTTTTAATTCATGATCATCAGGATAATGCGCGTCTGAAACATATACTACTGGAACTGATTGCTGATGAGCTTTATCCAATAATTCTTTGATTGGTTGAATCGTTTTTAATGCTCGTTCATTTTTCAAGGCACCGGTCAAAAAATCATTGGTCATATCAATTATCACTACTGCTGATTTCATCACAACTCTCCTTATCAATCCGAAAGCAAACAACATTTATTGAAATAAAGATACCATAGAACGGTTAGCGAAAACATATTTTCAACTTAAGATTGTGAAATTAATTCTATTTCACAATCATTGACCAATTATATTCGGTTATAATCAACAGTTTTCATAAAAGTTTCAGTTCTTTGTGAATTAACATTTGCATTTTCAAAGTAAAGGTAGTACATTTACATACGTGCTTACAAAAAGTAAGCCAATCCAATTTTTAGGAGTGAATCGTTATGGCAAAAATGAGTGCTGGTCAAGCCTTAGCAAAAGTTTTGGAAAGCTGGGATATTGACCATATTTACGGTATTACAGCCGATTCAATTAATAATACAGTTGATGGCCTCTATCAAGAACGGGACCAAATTAAATATATTCAAGTTCGTCACGAAGAAGTCGGTGCTCTTGCGGCCACTGCTGATGCTAAACTAACTGGTAAAGTTGGCGTTAGTTTTGGGTCTGCTGGTCCAGGCGCAACCCACTTATTCAACGGTTTATATGATGCCAAAATGGATCACGCTCCAGTAGTAGCAATCATTGGTCAATCAGCTACACCTATCATGAATACTTACTTCTTCCAAGAAATGGATCAGGATCCAATGTTCGCTGATCTAACTGATTTTCACAAGCAAGCTACTAATGCCGATCAAATTCCTTACATAATGGATCAAGCCATTCGTTATGCTTATCAACACAAGGCGCCTGCAGTAGTAATTATTCCAGATAACCTTTCCGCCGAGGAATTGATTTTGCTCCATACAAATCAGCTAACATTGTTAACGGTGTGACAGAGCAAGTTATTGATCCAAAGGCTGTTAATGATGTCTACGAAATGATTAAAACCGCTAAGCACCCGGTTCTATGGGCTGGTTTAGGAATGAAGGATGCCCAAGCAGAAGTCATTGCTTTTTCTGAAAAGTTCAGCGTACCGGTTTTAACAACTGCTCCAGCTACCGGCGTAATTCCAACTGATCATCCTAACTTCATGGGTTCACGCGGTCGTCTGGGAACCAAGCCTGCTTTTGAAGTTACCCAAGCAGCCGACTTAATTATTCTGGCTGGTACCAACTATCCATTTAGTAGATTCTTACCGCAAGGAATTAAATTTGTTCAAATCAATAATTCATTAGCTGACCTAGGTAAACAACGAGACGTTGACCTAGCAATTTTGGCTGACGGTAAGCAATTCTTCAAAGCGCTTAACCAAGTTGGTGAAGCAATTCCAACCACCCCATTTCTAAAAGCTGCACAAGCCGACAAACGCAATTGGGACGCTTGGTTAGATAAAGTGGCTGACGATGACAGCGATGGTCTAACACCTGAGGCTGTGATTCGGGCGATTAAAGATAATTCAGCTGATGATGCCGTCTTTGGTTTAGACGTTGGTAATAACTTAATGTGGGCGATTCGCCAATTACCATTCAATAAGCAACAAAAGCTGACAATGTCATCTTGGTTTGGAACTATGGGTTACGGATTACCAGCCGCAATTGCTGGGAAATTAAGTTTCCCTAACAGCCAAGTATTCAACATTGCCGGTGATGGTGGCTTCTCAATGGTTATGCAGGATCTATTAACTCAAGTTCAATATGACATGCCAATTATCAATGTGGTTCTAGAAAATAAGGCCTTCGGCTTTATTCAACACGAAAAGATTGCTGCTAGCCAAGAACCATATGGGATCAACTTTATTGGTGCTGATTGGGCCGGATTTGCTGATAGCATGGGTGCAATTGGCCTTAAAGTAACTGATCTCGCTTCATTAAAAGCCGCCTTCGCCAAAATTAACGAGTTACAACAATCAGGTAATACAAAGCCAATTTTAATTGATGCTAAAATCAAGAATGTTGATCCTGCCGATACTAGCTTCATGCCAATTGATCCTACTCAATTCGATCAAGCGACTATCGATAGTTTCAATAAAACTGCTAACTTATTTGATCAACCTGCGCTACAAGATTTACTAGATGAATAATATTCTAAAATAATCACTAGTCCTAAAACATAACAAACAATAAGCAATGAAATTGACGCAGTTGATTTTCATTGCTTATTTTATTTTTACAATCCGGTCCGATATCAAGGCAATATTCTTGTAATCACCATTTTGTTACCATACAATTTACTAAGTAAATTAGACAGGGGGATTTTAACTATGCAAGCTTTTGGATATGATCATAATGGTGGTCCAGATGTATTCACTGAATACATCGTACCCACACCAACTTTAAAGAATACGGATATTTTAATTCAAACTCAGGCCTTTGGCTTGAACAACTTTGAACGCTCGCAACGAGCTGGCGTCTTTGGTGAAACCACTAAGCAAATTGTGCCCGGTCGTGATGTTGCAGGGATAGTAAAATCAGTTGGCTCTGAAGTGACTAAGTTTCAGCCTGGAGATCGTGTGGTTGCTCATGGACACCACGCTTACGCAGAGTTCGCTACTAGTAGCGAAGCGAATACTGTTAAGATTCCTGATAGCATCTCATTTGAAGACGCTGCAGCAATTGTTACTACTGGAATTACAGCCTATAAGACCTTGCATTTCTTTGGCCAAGTTAAAGCTGGTCAAACCGTGATTGTTAAAGGCGCATCTGGCGGAGTTGGTTCCGTTGCTGCTCAACTAGCCGAAGGTCTTGGAGCTCATGTGATTGGAATTGGTTCAAGTAAGAACGCTGATTATGTCAAATCTTTAGGAATTAGTCAGTATGTCGCCTACGACCAAGAAACTCCCGCTGACGTCTTAAAAGACAAGGCTGATGTAGTCATTAATTCAGCTATGAATGGTGCCGGTGGTGATGAAGATGTGGCAATGGTCAAATCTGGTGGTGTAATTGCCAGTGTCGCAATGGATGAACCAGAAACCACTAAAAATGTCACGTTTAAACATATTGCTCCAACCAGTGAAATTTCCGATGTTACAGCTCTCCAAGATATCGTTGACTTAATGGCTCAGAATAAATTATCCATTAAGATTGGTTATGTTCTACCATTTACTTTAGATGGTGTGCAAAAAGGACATCAAATTCTTGAAGAATCTCATGATGGTCGAGTAATTATTTCTAAGAACGCTTAATTTAATAATAAAAAAGGATTCATCCCCATTTTTTCAACGAGGATGGATCCTTTTTTATTATTAAAGCGTTACTCGCTTTTGAATTTTATCAGTTGGTGAAGCGATCACTAAACCGAAATCCTTCATCGAGACCTTTTGATCAACTCGCAAGCCATTTTGAACTAGGATAGTAAATTGATAGTGTTCAGCGATTGCTAACTTCATATATTGGTTAATCATTGAATCGGCCATTTTACCATTTAAATACATGCGGTACTCTGGATATCCACGAAGAATGTCGGTTACCATGGCAGGCGTTTTAGAATTATTCAACTCCGCAATTGTTAATGCTAACGCAACTCGTTCCCGGAAATTACCTAGGAATTCTCGTTTTTCATCAGGTTTTAATTGGGGGTTACCAAACGCGTGCTGGCGAATGAAATCTTCAGTATTTTCAGCCATTTTTCCACCTTCTTAGATTATTATTAATTCAGTTTGCCTAGTTCTTGCCGAATGATTGGCGCATCATCCTTACTACTAGTAAATATGATTCTATCATTTATCTTAAGGGATGTCCCGCCAGTTGGCCGAATAAAGCGCCGATCCCTAAAAATTGAGTAATCGTGATTCGGTCAATAAATGGTAAGTTTCTAACTTGAATATCTGTATACTTACGATTACGCAAGTTCACCTCGTAGACACTAGCATCAGTTGATTTAAGCATCTGCATAGTTGCAGGTGTTTCAATCAGTGAACGCAAGACACTGATATTCACATCCGGGGTATTGTATAACTCGATTCCTAATGCTGCTAAATTATCTTCCTTTTGGTTTAAAATATCACGATCCTCAAAGCGGACGATTACCCGTCTAACTCCATAAGCTTTCGCAGCTTTAGCAATTTCATAGTTCTTATTTGAATTAATCTTACTAATTACCAAAATATCAGTATCAAATACACCACTCTTCATTAAATAACCAGTTTCCAAATTATCTAATAACTGAACCGGAACCTCACTATTAAATGACCGATAGTTAAGTGGCGTCTCCGTATACATAATCACATCGTACCATCCCTTAGAAAGCTGTTGAGCAACTGGGACCGTCGTTAAATTGGTACCTATAATATGAACGCGTGTCTTCTTTAAATCTTCTTGTTCAGCCGAATAAAGTTTATTAAAAATTAACGGCCCTAATACACAGGTAATCACGGCCGCCAATAGAAATGCCCCCGATTGTTGATTACTAATGCGTTTAAGATTCTTGGCAACTTGCAGAACTGCCAGAACCACGGTAATTGTCGTAACTGACATCGAAGTTCCTGCAATTGCATTAGCGGTTTTAAATCGCAAATTCAAAACTACCACAATCAAAGCCTTACTAAGCACATATCCCACAAATAGTACCGGAATCATCATTAATGTTTTAGGATTCTGAATCAACAACTTAATATTTAAACCCACGCCACTCATAATGAAGAAAATGGGAATAAAGAACCCATAGCCAATGGAATCCAATCGAACCTTAGTTTCCTCATGTGGATCAAGGAGCTTGATAACGATTCCCGCCAAAAAAGCCCCTAGGATGCCTTCTGCCCCAACTGATTCAGCAATGGTAACTAACGTCACAATCATGAAAAAAGCCAATCGAACATCTAACTGAGTGGTCGCTTTGTTAATACGGTCAAACATATTGAAGAAACTCTTAAACCGCCAGAACAGACCGGCCGCTGCTAATAAAATTAACAATAACAGCCACAACGATTTCGAGTTATTGCCATAAGTTGCCGCATAAAACGTCAAACCAACCATAGGAACAACCTCACCTAATGCTGCAATCAGCAGAATCGTTTGTCCAAATGGTTTGCTTAATAACTCTTTCTCTTTTAAAGCTGCAATAACGATTCCTAATGAAACCGTCATGAATAAGATTGCGGTTAAATACACATCTTTAAACAGCCCTAGCCAACTAACGATCAAAGCTAAGCTAACCGATGCAACAATAATGGAAGCGTAGCTGAGCAACGCTAAAAAGACGACTGAGTATTTAGATTGTGTTTTCTTATCCCGTTGTTCCAGAACTGATGAATTTACATGATGTCTTTTAAATAAGCTAAAATCGATCTCCATGCCACTTAAAAACAATAAGACGATCACTCCAACATTTTGAAGCAAGTTTAATGTTGGGTTTCCTTGGATAACGTTTAAGAGGCTCGGTCCTAAAATGACTCCAACGATAATTTCCACTACCGCCGTCGGTAAAAACGAAATTTTAAACTTAGCCATTATCAGCGGGATGATTAATGCTGCTAATAAAATTAGTACTAATGACAATTGATTCATAATCTATCCCCCTGAAGTTATTTCAGTTTCAAAGACAAGTTAATTATTTTCTAACCTACCGGCAACTAATTCTTGATCTTCTTCACTAATAGCAGTTAATTCTTCTAATTGATGCAATTGAAGGGTTTGAGCTTGATTAATTTCACTATACAACGCACTAATCATAGTTCTAGGTAATCTTCCAGTGGAACTAGCTTGCTGAACAAAATTATATTCAAATTGGAAAGCCTGAATATAAAGATCACTATCAACTGAAACGACTTTTTGCTTATATTCGTGACTAATCTGTTTTAAATAGTCATTAAGGGCCTGGCGAACATCATAAATATAACCATTATCACTCTGGTATTTTTCAAGGCGCGCCTTTAACACACTATCCAAATATGCATCAGTCTGTTCCAAGACTTCGTCATTTAGAGCGATTACGGCTCCTCTAATATTCTTCCACTTAGCCCATTCTTCAGGAGATTTAGTTTCCTTAAACTGCTCGCGTGAACGTTGTCGTTGCTTTGGAGTTATAACTCCGTGCATGACGTGCCACTTAGCATGCTTATATTGCTTCTTCAACACATGAAGTTCATGTTTAATAGTCCACTTATTTTTCAAACCTGATTTCCAATGATTAATGGCATTATCGTAGATGTTAACTACTTCAGTTCCATACTTGTCGCTAACTTCATTACCATGAATGTACCCACGGATATAATCTTTTGTCTGATCTAATAATGATTGGAATTGGTCATTCGTCACGGACCGTGGAGTCCACCCCTTTTGAGTTTGTAATTGTGCTGTTAATTCTTCACGAATAGCGTGATCACTAATTTGTGAACGAATTTGCAGGGTCGCATAATCAACCATCTTACTTCTAACATGCGCAATATCATCTGGCGTGTAGGCCGCTTCTTCCTTTGGCATGACCATTGGTAACATAACCGCACTAACAACCATGCTAATTAGGATTACTAATGTCGCAACCAGAATTAATTCTTCTCGATAAGGAAACGCCTGACCACCGATTAACCTGGGTAACGAGAAGGCCATTGCCAACGTCATTGTCCCATGTACCCCACCTAACGCAAAAATTTGCGCATTTTGATGGTGCAGCGCATTATCGCTTGATGTTCCAAACAATGATCGGATATCTTCTTGACCTTCACGGATAACCCAGAAATAACGAATAGTAAGCATGGCCGCATAAATTAAAATGGCCAATCCCAGCAACTGCATAGAACCAGGAACACCAATATTAACAAAATCTCGCCAAACCTCTGGTAATGATAATCCTAAAATTAAAAACACCACACTATTTAAAACATTCGCAATTGTGGTCCAAATGGTACTCGATGTTAATTGCACCCGTGTAGAGGTAAGTCTTAGCCGAGAAGATTCCCAGTTATGAACAATTCCCGTAGCCACAACTGCTAAAATTCCAGAGGTACCGAGCTGTTCGGCGATAATGTACACCAAAAATGGCGTCATCAAACTAACTGGAATAATCGAAGTTTCCGGATTATTAACATGCACATTTAACCATACTCTGATACCAACAATTATTAATCCTAAAATAATGCCAATTGTGACTCCACCAATTGAGACGAATAAAAAATGACCCAGACCACTAAATAATGAAAATGAGCCTTTTTGTAACACGGACAACGCAAGATCTAACATCACTAATCCGGTGGCATCATTGAATAGCGATTCCAGTTCCAGCGCTTCACCCACTCCACCTGGCATTTTACTACCATTGTCACTAGTCAAAGACTTAACCGCTACCGCGTCAGTTGGCGTTACGATGGCAACCAATGCAATTGCTAAAGGTAATGTCCATTCAGTTTCAACTAAGTTAGTGAGAATTCCAACACTTAAAATTGTACCGATAATTAGTACAACTGATAATAAGAAAATAGTGCTAAATTTTTGCCGAATTTTAGAAAATGATTGTCGTTGGCCATCAACAAACATCAATGGCGAAATGATCACCAACATAAAAAACTCTGGTTCTAACTCAAACCCCCTAAATACCGGGGTGAAAGATAGTAATAACCCCATTAAGATATAAATAAATGCATCAGGAACTTTTGGAATAAATTGCTTAACAACATTGGCTGCAATTACACCCAACAATAGTAATCCAACTAAATATAACGATTCCATAATTCGCCCTCTCAATCACCGAATTTATTATTAAATCCATCAATCATCGATATTTTCACTGATAGTGATTATCTACTAACTAAGATTATATAATTTCTATGATTAATCCACTCGAATTTATAACAATTTTTTCAAGTGAATCCAAATCAGAATTTAAATTCTATGCTTACCAAGCTATTATTTCAAGCCATTAAGTAATAATTATCATGATAGTAGTCGGTTAGCTTGTAAATCATAAACACTATTGGTACGATAAAACTGATTTTAAATATTTTTAGGAGGTGACATAATGTCTAAAACAAGTAGAGTTAATATTAAGGAATGGTCCAAAAAAGAACTCAATAGTAACTTTAAGTTTTACGTTGTGTTGATTATTTGTGCATTACTAGCAATTATTTTAAGTCGAGGTATTTCAAGTTGGCCAGATGTTCATCAAATAGATATCGAAAACACTTCGCTCAATTTCATCTATGGATGGTTTGGACTTTCATTTGCAGTGTCAGTAATTGGCGCAATGTTTCAAACTAGTGCCATGTTTACAATGATTGATATTACAAGAGGTGAGGAAAAACACACCGCCCCAATGCAAAAGACCTTTGCAATTTTTGATAAGGGTCAATACTTTCTTGGTTGGATTGTCATTAGTATTCTCGTTGGTATCTTCACGTTCTTATGGAGTTTACTATTAATATTCCCAGGAATCATTAAAAGCTATGCTTACTCACAATCGGTATTTATTTATCGTGATGCTATCAAACGTGGTAAGCCAATGGGCTATTTAGAAGCTATCACTGAAAGCCGAAAACGTATGGTTGGTAAGAAATGGTTCTTATTTGTTTTTTGATTTAAGCTTTTTAGGATGGATTATCTTAGCTACATTGACTGCTGGCATTTTAGGACTTTGGGTATTCCCTTACTACTGGATTTCAAAAGCTAAATTCTACTCAGAATTTATCGATAAAACTGAACCAGTTAATAATGACCCAGTTGAAATGAGTGAAACTCCAGCGGAATAAATTGAAAGTAATTTGAGTTAATATTATTTTTTTAGAATTACAAACAGCGCTTTTCAGCATTAAAGGTAAAATTATGAAATTTAATATAACCCAGAAAAATATAAGCGAAGTCGTTAGATTTATAGCTGTGCTTGATTCTATGGGAACAGCCTTAATTACAAAGGACGTTGGAAATGCATTTTTACTAGTGGTTGGCATTTCTGGAATTATTGCGACGTTTTTTAGTCCGGGATTTTTCCTAAATACCGCTACTTTTAATTTTTTTAAAATGCATCAGAAATCATCCACTAAAAATTAAAAATATTTTCTACTTAAAAAGCTCCTGCTACAGTTTATTGCGTAGTAGGAACTTTTTTAATTCTATCAGTGACTTCATCAACATAATTCAAAAATTTATTTAACTTGTGGAATAACGACTTAGATTGTATGCCAATTACTTTTTCGAGCTCACATCAATACATCCGGCTGGCCATGTGCAATATATCTGTGATGCTGTCTTTTGACATTAAACATCGTCACGGTGTAACTAGCATCTGGAGATAAATAGCTCTCGGAAATGCTATAAACATTCTTATGAAGATACTTACTTTCATCTTTGTCGTAATATGGTTTGGCCTTTAATGCGATTACCGGATGCAAATCTTCTAGAATTCTCATTTTGACAGCACTGGTTGGTGAATCTGATGTCAAATCGATGACGACTAAAGCAATAACATATAAAGATGCCATTATCGCAATAAGACCTAACAAAACGATTTCTCTTTTTCTTATCCAACGTTTCTCTCCCCCTATACTTCACCAATATGTATACTTAATAACTTTAATCAGGATATTCAGTTGGAAATGCAAGATAAAATATTAAAAAATTGTGGATCATAAATACATATGTTATTGGTACGGTGATATCCAAACTTTTATATGAGTATTTATCGCTAATCGTATAATACCTTTCGCTTCCATAATCAAGCGACTTATCACGTTTAGGGTCAGACATTATTGCCTTAATTGGATGTCCCGAAAAGCCATAGTTGTTCACACAGATTTCTTAGGTGATATTGATAGCAGCAACATACCTCCGCTAAAGACAACTACGACCTTGATTGCGAGTTTAATTATATTTCTAAATTTCATTATTTGTATCTTCCTTAATGTGCTACCTACCCACTAAAATTTCGATGGGATTGGTATAACGTAGCGCAAGAACATAAAAATTCGGACCATAAATTTGTCCTGTCAAAATCTAGCCTACAATTTTTAAACAGCGACTGGCTCAGCTATCTTAAAGATCCAATATTTATGAATATTATAATTATCTATAGGGTTTCCTCCGGCACTATCTGGATAAATTGAATATTTGAAGCTTGTCGTATATATAGTACCATGCGTCTTATTTTCATCACTGTATGTTTCACTACCATCGCGATCGTAAGATGGATTACTTTAACGGCGCATACTGGACTTCCAGATACAAGCATTGTCATTTTGACAGCCATTTTTGATGACGTGGATAATATTAGAACAAGCGCGAATATTATTCCGATGGTAATTAATATGCCTTTGAATACTCTTTTCATATTTACTTCTCCATTCTAAAGTTCATCTTTGTCCGCTAAGGCGTCATAGTTGGCTCCGCAATCTAAACTTGCTTTCTTTCCATATTACCTTCCTGATAATTTACACTTCATCAGGTTGTTCATATGCAATATATTTTCCATTATGTTTTTTTAAAGTAAACATCGTCACTGTGAAGCTACCATCTGATGACAAATATCTTTCAGATATACTATATATAGTTTTGTGAAAGGCCTCGCTCTCATCCTTGTCATAATAAGGAGCAGACTTCGATGCAATTAGGGGATGATAATCTTCAAATATTCTCACCTTTACGGCTCCACTTGGAGACATTGATAACAGACGTAAAGTAACCATTAAAATAATGTAAAAAACTGCTAATATTCCTAAAACAATAACGATATAACGCCATAATCTATGAGTTTTCATTAATACTCTCCTCGAAATATATCAGTAACCATTGTAATTTCATTCGATATGCTTAGCTTGCAATCCAATATGAATTAATCAAAAAAACTGCGACGGTTGATAATACGATTTCAGCTCTTTGTGAATAAACAACTTTTAAAATCGCATGTATCCAGTTTGAGAAGAAATTCCCATAAGATCTGTATCTAATATTATCCATAAATTCATCTGATATTAACGCCACAAGCTTAAATATTATCAGCACAAAGTATAAGGTTACCAACGAGTTTACTGCTTGCATTATTGCGGACATAACATTATTAAAATTTGGGACCGAGAATAAAATAATATATAACAACACTGAAAAATTGAAAATCATTATCACGCCACTTGATAAAAATATCCATATTGATGAAATAATGTAAGTTGGAATTATGGATACCAAAATTGATGGAACCAAAATAATCGTAACCAACTTTAAAGCTTTTCCCAGTCCACCAATAGAAGTTGGAAAGCTTGTATCACTGGTGATGACACCGCCATTTTCTGAGAAAAATTTGCTACCTCCAGAAAATTTAAAAGGTGCAAAAAATGGCTACTACCAAAACTAAAAATAACCAAAACTTTGACAAATTTATTAGTTGAAAAAAGTCCTTTAACGTAGGTTTTCATTATCAGTTTTCCACCTCTTGTACAAATATTAGCTTTTGTTTTTCTTATGCTATCATTTAATTTTATTATAGATCAGTTTGCACAAAGTACAATGCTTACCCTCTATGTCACAAGACAAGTTATCAAAACCTTTATAAATGAATAAAAAGCTTCATAAAATAAGTCCCGCTCATATACTCAATGAGCGGGACTTATTGTTTATGCAAATATTTTTTAGCAATCTCTTCGTAAGTATTAATGGTTTCAAAGAAACTTGTTAGCGTGGTAAATTCATCAACTTGATGGGCCTTATCCCAAGCGTCTGGTCCTAAAATGACAACCGGCATATCGGAATTAGATTGAATGAATACGCTCGCGTCAGTTGCCCCATTAATAATGGATAACTTTGACTTTCGGTCAACATAATCTAATTCAGCAGTTTCTACAACTAACTTGATAAATTCGTTATTCGGATTAGTCTCAACCGGATAAAAATTATGAATTAACGAAAACTCCAATTGATAATCCGTCGTCTCATTAATTTCAGCAATTACCTGCTGGATTCGATCAATTACCTGATTATTTGGAAACTTCAATGTTGGCCGAATATTCCCATAAATCTCAGCGTATTCAGGGATGATGTTAACCTGGTCGCCGCCTTTAATTAAAGTAACACTATGCTTAACCGGCCCTAAATATTCGTCTTGTTTAATATCATCAAATAACGAGGCTTCTCGGTTAATGTATTTAACGATGCCATTAATCGCGTTGATTCCCTGTTCTGGAGTCGAGCTGTGGACAGCTTTTCCATAACTCTTAATTTGATAATTTAGACTTCCCGAATGAGCAAAGATTACTTCACCCCCAGTTGGTTCACCAACCACCATCGCAGAAATATCTTTAGCAATTCCCTGTTCATTTAACCGATTAGCCCCAGGAGTACCATATTCTTCTCCAGCAGTTGCAATAAACCGGAGTTTCCCGGTAATCGGAATATGATGTTCGGTCAATTCAATTAATGCAATGATTTGAGCGGCTAACCCACTTTTCATATCAGCGGTGCCTCGACCATATGCCTGATCACCGACCAATGTGAATTTTAATGGCTCATGGGTCCACTTAGTCTCATCACCTAAGGCTACTGTGTCTTGATGTCCTTCAAATGCTAAGACCCGCTTATCTGTGCCATCCCCGATTTCTGCAACCAAGTTAGCTCGATTATCACCAAACTCATCAATTTCACTACCAATTCCATGCTCGGCCAACTTCTCTGAAATGTATTTAGAAATGGATAATTCGTTACCATTAACCGAATTTATTTCAACCAAGTGCCTTAAGATATCAATTTTTTCTGCTTGTTCCACCTAAATTATCTCCAATCAACCATCCTTAACGACTTTGATGATCCAGCTTTTTCGCAAGAAAATCACCAACTAATTGGACAACCAATACAAATAGTAATACTAGTAAGGTCGCTATCCATGTGACATCATTTGAGAATCGATTATAGCCATAAGCAATCGCAGTATTACCTAATCCACCAGCTCCGATTGCTCCAGCCATGGCTGTTAAGCCAATCAAACTAATCAAAGTTACTGTAGTTACCCGTACTAATTCTGAACGAGCTTCTTGCAAATAAACATCGACGACTAAGTCCCAAAAGCTTGCCCCCACTGACTGAGCAGCTTCAATTTTACCGTGGTCAACTCCTGACAACGCAACTTGCACCTGGCGAGCGTAAAAAGGAAATACCCCAAGCGATAATGGTACCAACGCTGCAGTCGTACCAATTTGCGTGCCGACGATTTTTTGAGTAACTGGCGCGATAAAGGCAAGTAAAATAATGAATGGAATCGCTCTAAAAATCGAAACAATTTTGTCAAAGACGTTAAACCAGAAACGGTTAGCTTTGATTCCATGTTCGTCTGTCAAGACCAAGCCAATTCCAAAAATTAGTCCTAGAATGCCACCGAAAATTGCTGACCAGAACGTCATAAACAACGTTTGGCCAATTGAAGTCAGCCAGCCATCATCCCCGGACCAACCTAGACTAACTACGTTTGGTAATACACTTGTAATCCAATCCATTATTTTCACTTCCTTCAGCTAATGAAATCTCAGTTGCTTGAACGCCAGCAGTATGCAAATACTCAACGGCCTTTTGACGACTTTCGTCATCACCAGTCACAACTACGTATAATGTACCAACTGGCGTATCTCTTAATAACTCAACGTTTCCATAAATGATACTAGTTTGAACACCAAACTTAGCGTATAACTGTGTCACGATTGGGTCACCGGTTGAATTACCCTCGTAGGTTAATTTCAATACTGTCGTATTTGCGGCGTCAGATCCTTGAGACTGTCTCAAAATAGATAATGCATCCTGAGAATTCTGTTCAGTTCCAACTAATTCTTTAGTAAGGGCTGATTGTGAGTTAGTAAAAATGTCTAGTAGACTACCCCGTTCAATAATTTGTCCCGCACTCATTACGGCTACCTTATTAGCAACCTTTTTAACGGCATCCATTTCATGGGTAATTAACACTATTGTTAAACCCAGTTCTTTATTCAATTTAGCCAGCAAATCCAAAATTTGTGTTGTATTCTTAGGATCCAAAGCAGAAGTAGCTTCATCAGAAATTAAAATATCCGGTTTGTTAGCCAAAGCTCGTGCAATAGCAACCCGTTGCTGTTGACCACCAGATAATTCAGTTGGGTATGCGTCGCCACGTTCCCCTAAGTCAACCAAATCTAACAATTCCTGGGCTCGATCAGTAATTTCTTTTTCTTTTAGATGGCTATGACGAAGTGCAAACTTAACGTTTTCAATAACTGTCCGTTCTTCCAACAAGTTAAAGTGTTGAAAAATCATCCCGATACCTCGGCGTTCTTCCCGTAATTCTTTAGTACTTAACATGGTTGCTTGTTTGCCATCTTGTTTTGAGAAAATAATTTTCCCGTTAATTTCAATAGTTCCATTTGTTGGAATCTGAAGTAAGTTAATTACCCTTACCAAAGTTGACTTTCCCGCACCGGAATAACCAACGACTCCATAGATATCCCCCTTCTCAACCTCTAAAGAAACATCCTTGACCGCTTTAATCTGGTCAGGTTCTTTTCCTTTATCGAAGAAAACATCGATATTATCTAATTTAATTACTGTCTCACTCATGAACTCACCTCAAACTACTTTCTAACCAATATTATTTAGTAACATCTAAATCCCAAGCAGGAATTTCTGAACTACCATATTCTTTTTGAATTTCTTTCTTAACTTCTGGGGTTTGGTAAGCTTTAACAACATCTTTGTAGATTTGCTTGTTTCGGTTAGATTTTTTAGCGGCAATAATATTGATCCATCTCTTAGAATCTTTGTTAATAGGTTCAACGTAGATGGCACTCTTATAATTCAATCCTGCTGATTGAGCGAAGTTAGTATTAATCACTGCTGCGTCAACATCTGAAAGTGATCTAGCAACTTGACTGGCATCCAATTCTTTAATCTTAATATTCTTAGGATTTTTAGCAATTGAACTTAAAGTTGCTTGAGTTGTACCGGGTTTTAACGTAATCAAACCAGCATTTTTCAAGACAAATAATGAACGTGATTCATTAGTTGCATCATTGGGAACAGCAATAGTTGCGCCATTCTTAAGATCTTTAATATTCTTTACCTTTTGTGAATACACGCGAATTGGGGTAATAAAGGTCTTACCAATTGACACCACTTTATTACCATTACTTTTATTCCAATCATTCAAGAAATCATAATGTTGGAAAGAGTTCAAATCAATGTTGTCATTAACTAAGGCCTTATTAGGTTGGTTATAATCAGTAAATTTTTTGAACTTCAAAGTGATTTTGTACTTATCTTTAGCAACATCTGCAACCTTATCCCAAATGGCATCATCTTGCTTAGTACCAGACATAACTCCAATGGTCACAGTCTTCGCATTGTTACTTTCACTCCGACCGAAACTTAAATATCCAATTCCTAAAATAACAATAATGACAATTGCCCAAATGGCGATATTTCTTCCTCTACGACTCATCTTAAATTCCTCATTTCTATTTTTTAAATAAATTTTAGTTTTGCGATTCGTTCACACGCTTCAGTGTACCTGGGTTCATCAATCAATAATCCGACCCGGACATAACCTTCACCATTCTTACCAAAACCATTTCCTGGCGCTACCGCAACCGCGGCTTTGTCTAGTAGCAGATCAGCGAAGCTTTCACTGGTGTAGCCGTCGGGAACCGGCATCCAAGCATAAAAAGTGCCTTCGGAATGGTATGGTTCCCACCCAATCGCTCTAGCCGCTTTGAAAAATTGGTCTCGCCGTTGTTCATACCGCGCTACCAACTTGGTGACACTTGCCTGTCTGTCATTCAAAGCAACTGCCGCGGCATCCTGGATTGCTGGGAAAACACTAACGAATAAATGATCTTGAATTAAATTAATGGCTTCAATAATATCTGGATTTCCAACAGCAAATCCGACTCGCCAACCAGCCATGTTATAAGTCTTTGAAAATGTGTAGGTTTCAATCCCAACATCCTTAGCCCCAGGTGTTTGCAGAAAACTAATTGGTCGATTACCATCGAACCCAATTGCTCCGTAAGCAAAATCCTGAACTACAGACACATCGTTCTGTTTTGCAAATGCTACAACGTCTTTATAGAAATCTGGAGTAGCAATCGCTCCGGTGGGATTATTTGGATAGTTAAGATACATCAAATTACGCTTATCATGATTAATTTTAATCGAATTCAAATCGGGCAAATAGCCATTCTCTGCATCGATGGGAAAAAGATTTAGCTTAGCATTTGCTAATGGAACCCCTGATAAGTAATCTGGATACCCTGGATCTGGTAACCAAACGTTGTCGCCAGGATTTAATATGGCTAATGGTAATTCAACTAATGCCGTCTTTGAACCACCGATAATTGCTACTTCTGTTTTGGGGTCTAGTTGCACCCTGTATTCTCGTTGATAAAAATCAGCAGCTGCCTGTTTCAACTCATCTTTACCACGAAAAGGTGAATATTTATGACTATTCGGATCCGCCGTAGCTTTTGCATTGCTTCAACAATATTTTTGGGCGTCGGTTGGTCGGGATTTCCCTGCCCGAGATTGATAACGTCGGCTCCAGAAGCAACTTTTTGGCTTACCTTATTAACTAGATCGGCAAAAAATTGTTTCGGTAAATTATCTAATACTTGCGATTTTTGGATTGTCGTTATGATTCCCCCCATTCCTTAAATTCAAATCATAAAAAAGTCCCTTTAGTTGCAGAACAACTAAAGGAGACGAAATCGTGGTACCACCCTGATTCACAGCTCGATTCACTCAAACTGCCTCAACAGCACAATAATGCTAGGGATGGTAACGGATCCTTCCGTGATTACTGCGTTAACAATAATCCATTTATCAGAGCTCATCTTCGTTTCAAAGTGAACGTTGGTTTACACCTAGGCCAACTCTCTTAAGAACACTTTTGAAACTACTCTTCTCTTCATGACTTGTTTATTGAATTAATTTAAATAATAACATTGATTTTTAATAAATCAAGTTATTTTTAATATTAATCCCACAAACACCCAATAATCTAGTAGTATCGATGACTTAACCACTCTCATAATAAGTCCCAGACTCAAAAGACACCCATTAATAATTTCTTTGTTATAATGAGGTTATAAAAGCTAAAGGAGCGTGACATTATGACAAAAATAATCACATTGAGAAACTTGCCGAAGACACTGACTCCAGATAAAGATGTTATCACCTTGAGCATCAACTTGAACAAATTAAAGTATCAACAAGATGAACGATTACATCTTAAGAGTGCCCTGACAGAGATCAAGAAGTATGCGGATAATAATTCTGAATTAGATTATCCTGAATTAGAAAATCAAATTTCTAATTTGATTGATCAAGATTTGCCTTATCAAGGAGTTACTTTGTTTGTTCAAAGTAACAGTCCTGAATTATTGGCGCTACCAAGAACAACCGTTGATGACATTCATCTAACCATTAGTAAATCACCAGATTTGCTTTCAGTATTACGTGAACAGCCAAATAAGGTATATTATCTATTAGCTTTAGAAGGCTCAACCTTCCGATTATTTAATGTAATCGATCAAACTGTTTCACCAATTAAATTAAGTAAAGAGGCCCCAACTGACCTAGTTGAAACCCTAGGATCAGAAAAACGTGGTGGCGAAATAAACTTTAGTGGCCAAGGCGGTTCAACTACTTATCACGGTCATAACGAAACTAGTAAAGAAAAACAAATTGATTTGGAACGTTACTACCGTGAAATCAACAAGTATCTTAACCAGACCATTGATTTAAAAACTCCGGTGATTTTAATGGGCTTGCCTAAAAACATTGCCCTCTTCAAGAAGATTGCTGATAAGCTGACAATTTCTGACATTAAAATTAGTAAAGCACCAACTGATTTAACTGATCCCCAAGTTGAAAAAGTTGCTCAAACTGAAATTAGTAATCAAGAAATTGAACTAGCAAACCAAAATATCTCTGAACTCAGCAATAAGCGAGTGTTAACTGACACCGCTGAAATTAATGAAGCAATCGACACTAACCAGTTGAATCGACTTATTGTTAATGTTGGTAACTTAACGGACGAGGTTGATCCTCATTTATATAACGATATTAACCGAATTATCACTCGGGCTCTTAAAATTGACAGCCAGGTAATGGTCTTAAAACAAGAAGAACCTCAATCACCATCCCTAATTGAAGGAACTACTTATTAACACCATTTCTAAAAATAAAGCCATTTCCTAATGAATTAGGGAATGGCTTTATTTTTCTTATCTTTGTAAATCAGCGTTAGTTAATACTTTAACTGACGGTCTTTGGTAATAATAAAACTGGTTAAGTGTTGAATCATATAGGCACTGTTGACCATACACATCAAATGCTCGCCTAACCGTTACAGACTTGCCTGGATTGATCACAACAGCCCTATGTGGTAAGGCCACCGGTGCCATCCGTTTAGGGTAATGACGCCGATAATATCTAATTTTAGAAAACGTAAATTTAATTTGTTTTTTAGTTCCATTCTTAATTTTCATATTGCGATATACGCGAACGTAAACACTTGGTGAATTTTTAGCATCGTAGTGCCAAGCGCCGGAAAACTTGACCTTTTGTCGCTCTTTACTTGAAAGCTGAGCATAATTAACCTGGGGCACCTTTGTGGCAAATATTGGTTCGGCAATAGTTAACATTAACGCTATCGTCATTGTTGAGATAGCAATTGTCTTTAAAATTTTCATGTCAATAGGATACCAAGCTACTATTAGTCAATCAAGGTTTTTAACCAAATCGTAAACCGAATGTTACCATTTATTAAGTTTAGAATTATTGTAAAAAGGCTATAATTATTATTGAGGTGAATTAAATGAAAATCAAACATATATTAGTCATGACCGGAATGATTATCGGAACTTTATTAGCTGGGAGCACATATGCATCTGCTGCTACCCAGTCTACAAAAACTACCCAAGACACCACTCCTGCTGCGACGGTGACAAATCCTTATGCTTACTTCCAAGCTTTAAAGAATGTCACGATTCCCCTACCAGGAAATGAGCAAACCGTAAAAATCAAGAAAGGTACTATTGTTCCTGGATACGTTTTTCAAGATGCATTCAGAAGTCAACTTAGTATTAAATTGAATTTAAGTTCACTCAGTTATCAATCTCGTAAATCTTGGAGTAAAATAACTAACAAAACTAATTGGCAACAAAGCGGGGCCACAGAGCAAGCAACTGCGTTCAAGGCAGTTGCCGCTCCTCAACAAATGTTGATTTCAACTGTGAACAGCTTACCATTGACGGGTATGTTTTACGTTGGAAACAAGGCCAGCGCAAATGGCACAACTAAATTAAAGAGTCGCTTAGTTATCACTACCGATGGTTACGTTGAGCGTTACTATGACACTTATCCTAATATGAGTGTAAAGCCAATGGCTTCAGCTAAAATCAGTAAGGTTGAAACCAAAGGTGCTACTAAGTATCTCTACTATCCTAGCCATATTAAAGGTGTTAAGGACAGTCATGTTGCCAAAACCGGTAAGATGCAATATCGATTGGCAATCAAGAATCTAAAAAATCAACTACCACTAAGGTAACTAATGATGGCGACACGGCAATTGAAACCTATGCAGTTTACTCATTTGGTGGTCAACATTACTTCACATTAACTAAATCAACTATCCTATAATTAGGATAGTTTGACTCTACACCGATTATCAGGTATATTGGTTTGAATTAATTAAATAATTGATGCGCCACCGGGTGCAAACAAAGTCAACACATTACTAAACTTCGTTAGGTCTAAGGAGAAGTTTAGCAATGTGTTTTTTATTGGAGGAATTTCAAATGTCATGGATCAATTTATTAATTGCCGGTTTTTTTGAAGTTTTCTGGGCTACGACTCTAAAATTAAGCCACGGATTCACTAAACTGGGCTTCTCAATTGCAACTCTAATTGGGTTAGCACTTAGCTTTTATTTTTTAGCCAAAGCCACAAAAACAATGCCCATCAGCTTATCCTATCCAATTTGGACAGGAATCGGTGCCGTAGGTTCAATCCTAGTAGGCGTATTTTTATTCAAAGATAACTTATCAATTACTACCTGGATATTTGTTATTATGTTAATTGTTGGAATTATTGGAATTAAGGTCACAAGCGGACATTAATGATATAATGACAATATCATTTTTTAAAGGAGAAGCAAAAAATGGCACTAAGCGTCAAAAGGTGTAATCTTAACGACCTCGATCAATTGACCGAAATCGCTATTGAGACCTTTGTCGATACCTTTTTACCCAATAATCGGCAAAAAGACATCGATCAGTATGTAATGAATGCGTTTAATAGTTCTAAAATTACTGATGAAATGCACAATCCTGAATCTTCATTTTACTTCGTATTTTATGACCATGAGCTTGCTGGTTATTTAAAGATCAATTTGGGTACTGCTCAAACTGAAGAAATGGGTCCCGATTACTTAGAGGTTCAAAGAATTTACGTCCGCAAGAAATTTCAAGGTATGGGGATTGGTAATGTACTAATGGAGCGAGCAGTTAAACTTGCTCAACATAATAAGAAGAAAAAAATTTGGCTTGGGGTTTGGGAGAAAAATGTTGCTGCGCAAATTTTTATGCTAAATGGAACTTTAAAAAAACCGGTACACACACCTTTTTAATGGGCGGTACCCCAAATAATGACTGGATTATGACAAAAAATTTATAATTAATTGTCGACTTTTCACTATTCAATGAAAAGTCGACTTTTTTATTTAAAATCAATTATTCTTAATCTATAGATTTTCTAACAATAACTATGGGGGATCCATTATGGATAAATCAATTGCAACAACAATTTGGCGGAAAAACATTCTGATATTTCTAACTAGCCAATTTTTGACAGGCGTTACTAGTATGATCGTTCAGTATGCTATCATTTGGTACCTAACTAAAGAGACTGGTTCCGCAACGGTCTTAAGTTTCGCAACACTATTAGGAATGTTACCCATGGCTATCCTTAGTCCTTTTGTGGGACCATTCGTCGACCGATTAAATAAAAAGGCGCTGTTAATTGTTCCGGATATCATTGCCGCACTTTTTGCAGTAATTCTTTCGGTTGCCGGAACCATTAACACTACGTTCCCCCTCTGGCTCGTGTTCATTTCATTATTAGTAAGATCAATTGCCCAAACATTTCAGATGCCGACTGTACAATCAATTCTACCAATGATGGTTCCCAAAAAAGAGTTAACTAAAATCAATGGCCAGCTGGGAATGGTTCAATCTGCTAATATGATTATTGCGCCTGCTTTAGGAGCCTTCTTATTTTCAATTGTGCCTATCAATTATTTAATCTTAATTGATGTATTAGGCGCTGGAATCAGTGTATGTTTATTATCCTTCGTTATTGTCCCATCTAATGAAAAGGCGCAAATTAAGCAATCAATTTTAAGCGATGTTAAATTTGGCCTTAACCGCTTATTTAATAATAAAGGCATCATGTGGCTAACTGTTATTGGCGCTTTCTTTACATTGATGTTGATGCCTGCCGCCAGTCTTTATCCATTAATGACGATGGATTACTTTAAAGGCACTGTATTTCAGGCCGGTATCATTGAAGTAGTTTATTCAGCTGGAATGTTAGTCGGTGGAACAATTATTGGATTATTTGGTAACTGGAAAAATCGGCTGATTCCAATTCTATTATCATACTTAGTCACTGGCATCACTTTCACATGGAGTGGATTGTTACCTGGAAATCAATTTGGATACTGGTCATTTTTAGTACTAAATGCTATTGCCGGCCTAGCCACCCCATTTTTCACGACCTTAGTGATGGCCATGATTCAACAATCATACCCTGCTGATGAACTAGGTCGAGTCTTAGGAATCCTCAATGCTATTTTAAATATTGCTGGTCCGTTAGGATTGATTTTTGCTGGACCCATTGCTGATGCTATCGGTGTTGAGAAAATGTTCATTATCGCTGGCATTGGGACATTAGCATGTGGCCTTGCTAACTTGCTAATCCCCGATGCAAGAAACTACGATGTCCAACTTCAAAAACGTTTGACGAATAAATGAAAAAAGCACCTTGGATTATTACATTCCAAGGTGGCTTTTTTCATATTAATAGTAAATAATTACCTGTTCATTTACGTAAACATTCGCAAACACTTTTCCCATGATGGAAGGTGGATTATTTAAACATCCATGAGAATGATACTTACTTCGATAGCTGGGATTACCATAAACATTTGCTGGCTGCCATGGTGAATCATGTAACCCAACACCATCAGATGTGATTGGCACCCAGTAATTAACTGGTGAAGCATATTTAGATCCGTCGTTATTATTTCCCCTTAAAGTGGCATGGCGTTGCTTATAAAGAACATAGAAGGTTCCTTGTGGAGTCTTATTGCCACCAGTTACCGTTCCAGACATAACTGGAGTCTTAACCTTAACCTTACCATCAACATAAACATACTCCATCAAATTCTTAAGGTCAATCTCTACTCGATTGGAATTAACTTTTGGCTTACCATATCCCAAACCACTAACGTAATTTTTTAAATTAATCATTGAATTAGTCTTATGTTTAAGGTTACTCATAATCTTCTTAGCTAATGCGGCTTGAGTGATTTGCCAGCCGTAGGTGCCACCTTGAACCGTTTTGGTTTCACCTGAATGGACCTTCATCTGATATGATTTTCCAAGCGTATCAACCTTATTGGCAAGTTGATTAATCTTAGTAGTTAATTTAGTAGAGTCAAAATAGTACTTGCCACGTTTAACTTGTGTGATCGTGTCAAGGTAATCACTAGCTTTAAAGTGCCAATTAGTCTTATAAGTTGTTACTGTTACTTGATGTTGAAGCAAAGCATGCAACTTTTGCTTTTGGTTCTGAATAAATTTACCATCAGGATCATCAATCTTAACTATTTTTTAGGAACCGAAATCACTAGGTTATGACCCGCTTGATACTTAAACTGCTTAATCATCCATTTTTGATCTAACTTATTTCCTTGAATACCCTTGGTGACAATCACCTTTCCATTAACAACATTAACCCGAGTATTTTTGGTTAATTTCCGTTTTGCGTTAATTTGTTTAAGTTCAGCCTTAAATTTAGGCAATAGTTTAGTTAATCGTCGCGACTTTCCTGCGCGGAAATAGCAACCTTAGTAGTCATCGCTGGTTTAAAAAACATGCTCATAGAACTTCGTTTATTAAATAAGCTGGTAATTTCAGCATTATTAATGCTGACTTCCGAGTCTTTAACTACTACGTTATTATGCTTTTGATCTGCGGCCGTATTTAATTTTTGGGTAGCTTGACTTATCGTCATCCCAGAAACATCAACTCCGTTAATGCTGGCCATCTTAAAATGGTTTCGATAGTAGCCCCAGACACCAACTCCACCAATAATTGCGACAATTAAGAGACCAATTAAAATAATTTTAAACGGATGTCCATTCATGGACTTAGTGTGCTTACGTCGTCTTTTTTCCAAATTCATATACCTGCCTTATTTCTCCACTGTGCAACGTCTTATTCTAAACAGAAATTAGTATCAATGCCACTAATATTGTTATTTTCGGATATCTTTAATTAAATCTTCAAGTTTAGTATAGTATAGCTAACTAAAAACAATATTAAATACGCGGAGATAAATATGAAACTTATTGTTAAGCAAGGAAAACCAATTCGAGCCGCTGCTAGTTTATGTTAGAATGAGTGTCTTTGTCATTGAAAGAAATATTAATCTAGCAGATGAATTTGATGATAAAGATAATGATTCAATGACCTACGCCGTTATTTTTGATGAAAATATTCCCGTAGCTACTGGGCGATTTGAGACACCAGATAAGCAAACACTACGTATCGGCCGAGTCGCCACTTTAAAAAGTATCGTGGGCAACATCTAGGCGCCAAGATATTAACAGCATTAGAAGATCACGCCAAAACACTTGGGATGACAAATTCCATCATCCATAGTGAATTGACCGCGCAAAAATTCTATGAACGTAATGGATACAATGTCGTTTCTGATATTTTTATTGAGGACGGAGTTAAATGTGTAATCGTCAAAAAAGATTTTTAATTATCTTGTTATTAATCTGAATCATCTTTATTCATGAGTAAGACCACCATGATTCCTAATTTTTAGGGATTTTGGTGGTTTTTGTTAAAAAATAAATTTTTCAACTTTGGTTGTCACACACTAAAATTATAATTTTTCAAATTATATGTACATATTCTTAGAATTCTGATATGCTATCCTATGTTATATTTTATCACATGACATAGGAGGAACATTATGAAACATAAATTTATTAAGTTTTTTAGTTTATTAGCATTGATCGCAGCAATTGGCGTTTTCTTTTCTCGGCCTGCGACCAATGTGCATGCTGAAAAAACTTATGCGATTGGAACGGATGTTACCTATCCACCGTTTGAATTCGCAAATAAGCAAAATAAATACGTCGGTATTGACATAGATATCATGAAGGCAATCGCAAAACGCGAAGGATTCAAGGTAAATATTAAGCCAGTTGGTTTTGATTCTGCTGTTCAATCGTTAGATGCCGGGCAGATTGATGGAGTCATTGCCGGAATGACGATGACTCCTGAAAGGGTTGCTAAATTTGATTTTGGAACTCCATATTATAAAACAGGTGTCATCATGGCTGTCCAAAAAAATAGTAACATAAAAAAGTCTTCGTCAGTTAAAAGGCAAGCGAGTCGCTTTGAAAACCGGTACCGCAGCTGCAGCATATGCGCAAAGCATCCAAAAAAAATATGGATTCAAAACGGTTACTTTTGATGACTCAAATAATATGTATCAAGATGTAACCACTGGTAATTCAGTTGCCTGTTTTGAAGACCAGCCCGTTATGCAATACGCTATTCGACAGGGAATGAAATTAAAGATCGTCACTAAGCCTGCTAATCAAGGCTACTATGGTTTTGCAGTTCAAAAAGGCAAAAACAAGGATTTAGTAAAGAAAATTCAATTCTGGACTAAAAAAGATTAAAACTGACGGTACATACAACAAAATTGTTGGTAAATACCTTGGCCTTGGAAATAACTCAAAAGTTAAGGGTAAGACATTTACAATTGGTACTGATGTTACTTTTCCTCCGTTTGAATTCGCAAATAAGCAGAACCAATATGTTGGAATCGATATGGATTTAATTAGAGCCATCGCCCAAGAACAGGGTTTCAAGGTTAAGATTAAACCAGTAGGCTTCAACGCTGCCGTCCAAGCCCTAGAAGCTAATCAGCTTGATGGTGTTATTGCTGGTATGTCTGTGACTCCCGAACGACAAGCCAAGTTTGACTTCTCAAATCCCTATTTTGATTCTGGAGTTGTTATGGCTGTGAATCCTAAAGGAAGTATAAAAAGTCTAAAAAAATCTTAAAGGAAAAAAAGTAGCTGTTAAAACTGGTACTGCTGGAGCGGATTATGCCAACAGTATTAAGAAAAAATACGGTTTTAAAACCATAACTTTCGATGATTCAAATAACATGTATCAAGATGTATTAACTGGTAATTCAGTCGCTTGTTTCGAAGATTCACCAGTTATGAAATATGCAATTAAACAAGGAACTAAGTTAGACATTGTTACTAAGCCTGCAATGGCCGGAACTTATGGTTTCGCTGTTAACCGTGGTAAAAACCCAGCTTTGCTGAGTGCATTTAATACTGGTTTAAAAGATTTAAAGGCCAGTGGCGCCTATGATGATATCGTTAATAAATATTTAGGAACTAAAAATCATCCAATTAAAGCCAGTGATGATGCATCAAGTCGAACGTTCATGGGTTTGATTAAACAAAATCACGGTCCACTGTTTAGTGGATTGATGCAAACGTTGTGGCTAACGGTCGTTTCCATCTTCTTCGCCACAATTTTCGGAATTATTGTCGGTTTGCTGGGTGTAATTCCAAATAAATTTAGTAATGGTGTCTCAACAACCTTAATCTATATTTTTAGAGGTTTACCATTACTAGTACTAGCCCTTTTCATCTACACCGGTATTCCTAGTTTAACTGGTACCAAGATTCCAGCATTTGTTGCTGGGGTTGTTACCTTAACTTTTAACGAAGGAGCGTACATTGCAGCATTTGTTAAAGGTGGTATTCAAGCTGTCGATTCAGGTCAGATGGAAGCCGCTCGTAGTCTAGGATTGCCGTTTAGTAAATCTATGCGAAAAATTATTTTACCACAAGGAATTCGAATAATGGTTCCATCGTTCATTAATCAGTTTATAATTACCTTAAAGGATACTTCAATTCTATCAATTATCGGCTTATTAGAACTTACTCAAACTGGTAAGATTATTATCGCCCGAAACTTGGAAGGATTTAAGGTCTGGACGATTATTGCACTGATGTACCTAATTATAATTACCCTCTTAACCTGGTTATCTAATTGGGTCCAAAGGAGAACTAAACTATGAGTGAAATGAATAACGATGCAAAATTAAAAGTAACAAATCTAACCAAGAAGTATGGTGATAACTTAGTTTTAAAGGGGATTGATTTAACTGTTAAAACTAACGAAGTTGTTGTTGTTATCGGTCCTTCGGGTTCAGGAAAAGTACTTTTTAAGAACTCTAAACAAACTTGAAGAACCCAGTTCAGGATCAATCATTATTGATAATGTAGATATCGCTAAAAAAGACACTAATATTAACACCGTTCGGGAAAACATTGGCATGGTGTTCCAACACTTTAATCTTTTCAATAATTTAACTGTTGGCGCTAATATCATGTTAGCGCCAGTTGAGTTAAAAAAAGAGACTTCTGCTGAAGCAACAACTCATGCCAAAAGCTCCTTGACCTGGTTGGGCTGGGAGAAAAATTTGATGCAAAGGTTCAATCATTATCCGGTGGCCAACAACAACGGGTAGCTATTGCAAGAGCACTCGCAATGAAACCTGATATCATGTTGTTTGATGAACCAACCTCTGCTCTTGATCCTGAAATGGTTGGCGACGTTCTAGAAGTTATGAAAAATCTTGCTAAACAAGGTATGACAATGATTGTTGTTACACATGAAATGGGTTTTGCAAAGGAGGTTGCTGATCGGGTCGTGTTCGTTGATGATGGTCAAATTCTTGAAGAAGGCACTCCTAACGATCTTTTCAACCACCCCCAGAATCCTCGATTACAAAACTTCTTAGATAAAATTATTAAACGTCTAATAAAAAAGCCGCACTAGTTTTAAAACTAGTGCGCTTTTTTGTACAATTAACAATGAAATCAAAAAGGAGTTTAACATTTCTCCCCCCACTGTAATTATCGAAGCGAATTATTCTTCAATTAGTAACAGTCTCTTTAGTGAGATAGCTACTAAAGCTATACGACAAACTATTTATTAATTTCATAGACAATCGCAATCCCCATTACTTACTGTGATTATCTATTTTAGATGTTGATTTTAGTGAACGTAAATAATCGACTCCTTAATAATCATGTTAAATAGAGTTCATATATCGCTAATGTGGCATATTTTTGGCGACATAATCATAATAACATAGACACTACTCGAATATACTTGCATATCATTCAAGAGTTGCAATCTCAAGAAGCGACTAAAACCGTTGATATGCTTGAGAATTTTATGGGTTAAAAAGTGTCACCAAAAAATGATAACCTATGTGAACGTATGTGACCTTTTTGAAGACAAAATAAAAGGAACGTTGATATATCAACGTTCCTTATTTCACAAAATACTC
>NZ_BEXA01000005.1 GCF_003864335.1 Lentilactobacillus kosonis
TTAACTTTAAGGTCAACACTTTTTTAAAATATTTTTCGTGGCTCAGAAATGAATATCTCAAAGCCGCAAGTAATAATATACTCACTTTTGTAATAATTGTCAATAAAAAAAGCAAATCAAATTGATTTGCTTTTTACACTATTTTACTTTAGCAAGGAAGTAGCGTTTCTTTCCTCTTCTAACAATGACAAACTTACCATCAAACTTTGCAGCTGGATCGATTTGACTGTCAACATCGGTCACCTTATCACCATTGATTCTAATAGCCCCGTTAGTGATATCCTCACGAGCTTGACGACGAGATGGTTCAATAGATGTAACATCAACCAGCCACTCAACAATGTTTTGTTTTCTGATGACACCTCAACTGTAGGCATGTTTTTAAAACCTTGTTCGATTTCTGATGATGTTAATTTAGCAACATCCCCAGAAAATAGTGCTGCAGAAATATGCTCAGCCTCAACCACTGCTGGTTTACCATGAACAAATTCAGTTACTTCTTCAGCCAATCTTCTTTGAGCTTCACGCTTCTCTGGTTGAGTCTTAACCTTGTCTGCTAATTCCTCGATTTCTTCCTGAGTTAAGAAGGTAAAGTACTTCAAATACTTCACAACATCTCGATCATCTTGATTAATCCAAATTGATAAAATTCGTAAGGAGTGGTCTTCTCGGGATCTAACCAAACAGCTCCCCCCGCAGTTTTGCCAAACTTAGTTCCATCTGCCTTAAGCATTAGTGGAATAGTTAACCCGTAAACTTTAGTATCAGAGCCTTCTACTTTATGAATTAAATCAATTCCTGACGTAATATTTCCCCATTGATCAGCCCCACCCAATTGTAGTTGAACATCATTGTTTTGATATAGATGAAGAAAATCAACTGATTGCAAGATTTGGTAAGTGAACTCAGTAAATGATATTCCTACTTCAAGCCGACTAGCAACGATTTCTTTATTCAACATTGTATTAACATTAAATAGCTTACCGTAGTCTCGTAGAAAGTCTAACAAACTGATTTTTGATAACCAGTCGTAGTTATTAACAATTTCAAATTGCCCGTCATCTCCAAACAAGTTTTGCATTTGGGCTGTCAAAGCTTGTTCATTGTGATGAACCTGATCCATCGTTTGCAAAACTCGTTCAGATTTTTTACCACTTGGATCACCGATTGAACCAGTACCCCCACCAATAACTGCAACCGGCTTATGCCCAGCTAATTGGAATCGTTTAAGAATCATGAAAGGAATTAAGTGTCCAATATGCATACTGTCACCGGTTGGATCTACCCCAACATAAATTCCAATTTTTTTATTACTAACTAAATCATAAAGTCCATCATGGTCAGTTTCCTGGTTAACTGCCCCACGCCATTGTAATTCATCGATAATGTTCATTAATATTTCCTCCTAAAAATAAAAAGTCCCCAGCACCTCAATGCTAGGGACGAATTTTCCGCGTTACCACCCAAGTTATCAATTAATATTGATCTCTCTTGTTCATTGGTAACGTAATGACCCGTCTAATTAATAGATAACTCCACAAGTGTAATTTCATATATATACCCGTTTGGCTCGCATCGCCGCCAAATTTCTGAATGCTCAGGGTAAGATATTACTGTGCTTGCTTCACTGTATTATGCGTTAATAATAAATTACCTACTATCTAAAGTCAACATCACTTAACATTGACATATTTTTGGAAGTAAAGGTTTGGCATGCTTCTATAATTGTTAAGGTTTTGGTACTTACAGATTTTGTTTTACTCAATGACCATTTAGCAAGGTCACTATCAAACTTTTTAATAGTAGTAGAATAATTTCCACCCATAATCGCGCTTTTCTGAAATTTACTTCTTAGATTAGCGTTTGGGTAAAGGTACAAATCCTTAGTTCCCAAAGTATGGCCTAGCTCATGAATGATTACTGCCTGACGTTTATTACTAGAATATCTCGCCATCACTGAACTGTTTAAAGCAACCACACCACTATTGACTTCAGCAACTCCAGCTAAACCTGGAGTAATGCTTCCATTCGTAATAACAAGTCTTGATTTAGTAGTCGAGGTAGTTGGTACGAATACCTTTTTTCCTAACGCTTTATTCCATTTATTGGTAGCTTGCTTAATTTCAGAATTGTATATCTTAGCTTGAGAGGCAACGTGATACTTAATCACTCCATTAGAAGTCAAGTTCTTAGAAGTAATCATATGACTATCAAACTTAACCGTTGTTGCTTCCGCAGTGTTGCCTGCCATAAATAGCCCCATCAACAATGCAACTACAAAAAGTCCCCAGTGTTTCATCATATTTACCCCCTCCATGCATCCCCATGCATATTACATATCCCCTCTTCTTTATCTACTACCAATTTAACATGGGTTTTGACTTTGCAACATCAAATTGCACGCAATTCAAAAAACAGTTTAATCAAATTTCAACAAACCTATTAATTGCAATCTTCCCACTTTATTCCTACAATAATGGTCGAAAGGATAGTGACCACGATGTTAGAAATCACATACAAGAATGGGAGTTCTTTAAGTAAAATTTCCTATAATAGTGTCGAAGATTTTATCGCCAATCAACGATTAGAAACACCTGATTTGGAAGACTATTATGAGATTACGTCTGTAACTATCGATGGTAAAGAATTGCAATTATCTGATAGCACCATTTTAGGTTTATACAAGCAACTAACTGCTTAACCATATAAAAAGCAAGGTAGACTAGTCTAGTCGGCCTTGCTTTTCTTACATTAACTTTCATCTTCAATTTTAAAAGATGTCTTACCGTGATCTATAATTCCCAATACGTGCTGCTTTTTGCTGTCATCTGTAAATCCAAAATCAATGACTGCCCGATCATCCGATTCAAACCTAACTTCATTGAGTTGAGATTTGACAAAATCCCTTATTATAGGCGATTCTCGAGCGACTTTAACTGCTTTTTCGACTGCTACCGCAAGGGTAAAACCCTTTCGTAAGAAGCGTTGGATGTTCGCGATTTTGATTAACGTATGCATACTATACTGTCGCGAAGCACCTTTTTTTTGCTGAATCGCTGAAATGTAATTTTGCTGTTCCCAGTATCTTAACTGTCTGGAAGAAACGCCAGTGATCTTAGACACTTGCCCAATTCCAAATATCAGCTTATCAGTATCAAACATATTACTCATTGGAGTTTCTAACAATATTATTCACCTACTAATAATTAGTCCCTAGAGATATAACATTGCGAATTATAGTTGTTAATTTTCCATCCGTCAATATTAACAAATCGATTATCGTTGTCAGATTTGTTGACAAGTTCTCTTGGCGGTAGTATTCTAACTCTTGTCGTAATTTTAAACATTTAATGAAAGAAGGAAGATTGCTTTGTCCGAAAAAGCTTTAGATATCCACGGCAAACCTTATAGCCGTGCACTAATGGTTGCAACCATCGTTTTTGGATCATTCATTACTATTTTAAGTAGTACAATGCTTGCCACCGCTTATCCTGCCTTAATGAAGGCCTTTGATGCTAGTACCTCAACCATTCAATGGTTAACCACTGGTTTTATGATGGTAAACGGGGTAATGATTCCAATTACCGCTTGGCTTCTTAACCGTTTTAGTTCCAAAACCCTTTATATGACCGCTATGACGCTATTTTTGGTAGGTACGGTGCTTGCATTCGTTGCCACTGATTTTATAGTACGATCTTTATTGGCCGTTTAGTTCAAGGGGTTGCAGTAGGAATTACAATGCCCCTTGCCCAAACAGTTAACCTATCGATTTTCCCACCTGAAAAACGGGGAACCATTATGGGTATTCTGGGATTGGCAATGGGGATGGCACCAGCCATTGGACCTACCCTATCAGGATTTATCATTGATAGCTACTCATGGAGAATGCTATTCGGAATCTTAATTCCTTTTATCGTGCTTGTTATTATTGTCGCATTCTTCACTGTTAAGACCGTTATTCCAACTTCTAAATCTGCTTTAGATTGGTGGTCAGCTGCTCTATCAACAGTTGGATTTGGTTCAATGCTCTATGGATTTTCCGAAGTTGGTGATAAGGGGTGGACTGATCCACTTGTTATCTCAACCATCATTGTCGGAATTATCATCGTGGCCTTCTTCGTCATGCGTCAGTTGAAATCCGAACATCCATTCCTTAACCTTAGTGTTTTTAAAACTAGAACTTTTAGCTTAACAACTGCTTTGTCAGCCATTGTAAATATTGCCATGGTTGGGGTTGAAATGGTGCTACCTATTTATCTTCAAACCATTCGAGGCGACTCTGCTTTACAATCAGGTTTAACCTTACTACCAGGAGCTTTAATGATTGGGGTAATGAGTCCAATTACTGGTCGTATTTTTGATAGAATCGGTGCTAAGCGTTTGGCAATCACTGGTTTGACTTTATTAACGTTGGGCACAATCCCATTCTTATTCTTAACTAAAGAGACACCTCTACTATTCCTAATCGTTACTTATGCGGTTCGGATGGTCGGAGTGGCAATGACATTAATGCCAGTTACAACTTCTGGAATGAATGCTTTACCTCTTAGCTTAGTTAGTCACGCAACGGCAGTTAATAACACCGTTCGTCAAGTTGCTAGTTCAATGGGAACTGCCATTTTAATCAGTGTCTTGTCTAACGTTACTAAAAACTCAATGCCTGGTAAGTCATTATTATCATCCATGCCTCTACTATATAAAGATCACGCAATTAACGCTGTATTAAGCGGTTATGCTGCTGCATTTACCATTGCTGTTTTATTCTCAGCAATTGGATTAGTACTAGCTTTCTTCTTAAATGATAAAAACACCGTAAATCCATTAGCTGGAGGTGAAAAATAATGGGAATTGCACTAATCATAATCTTTGTAATATTGTTTGCTGCATCATTCGTTGGCATGAAACAGGGCTGGCTGAGAACTGCCACCTGGTTAATTTCCATTATTGGTTTAGTTGCTTCTCTCGCTACCATTACCCTAGGTGATTCACAACACTTTGGTATGAAGAAAGAAACAGTTACTTCAATTAAGCAAATTGATCCTGCCTTTGCCATTAAAAATATGAATATTAATGTAGCAATCAAAAGTCCTGTGGGTACAAAAGACGAAAAGTGTTGTGGTTTATAAAAACCAAGGCGCTAAAAAGACTACTCATACCCAAGCGGATGCTAAAACTGTGAATAAGTTTGCTCGTACTCGCGAACAATCCGCTCAATTATTAACTACCACTAAACGTTACACGTACAAGAATAACTTCTTCAAATTATTCTATGCTGGATTGGGAACCAATCATCAATACATTTCTCGCGTTAACAAATTCCAGATCACTAACGACTGGATTGTGTTAACTCCTAAGCAAGTTAAACAGATGCAAAATCAAATGAAATCTCAACAAGCTAACTCTAAAGCCCAGCTGCAAGAGGTTATCAAAAAACAAGTTGTTGCCGCTAGAATGCAAAATCCTAACATGACTGCTGCCCAACAGGCTGCATTAGTCAAGAAGATTCAAACCACAGCAGTTGCCAAGGCAAGTGCCGCTGCAAAGACTAAGTTAAAGGCAATGTCCATCGAATAATTTTGTTATACTGGATGCGAAAGGAATGATTTAATTGGGATTCTCACCTGCGCAAATTTTTGCAGATATTTGCTTAATCGTTTCAATCGGCATCGGCTTAATAATTCAAATGAATCATTTACCTGATAACGTTCAAGTGGGGCTAGTCATTTTGGCCTTAATCTTCTTTCTGGTGTCAATCAGTGTCAGCATTACGTTAGCTGTTAAAAGCCGCAGACGCCGTAAATAGCTTTAATAAATAAAAATAACCAGTCTTAGATAACTTCTAAGACTGGTTATTTTTATTCTTGTGATTCAGATTCATATAATTTAATTAGGCCTTGCGTCCCCAAGTTGGCCCAATCAGGATCTTGAATCATTTTTGCATACAGCTGTTCGGAAATCCTCGTTCCTGGTAAATCCAAATCTAGTTCATCGGCAACCGTCAAAACAATTTTTAGATCTTTTAAAAAGTGCTTAGCCGTAATCCGGGCTGGTAGTCCCCTTTTAAAACTCGTGGTCCATAGTTATCCATGCTCCAATTTTGAGCGGCTCCACCACCGGTCATATTGATTACATCAGCTTCATCGAGGCCCACCTTGCGAGCGTATATCAACGATTCAACCATTCCTGTCATTGTCCCAGCAACCATAATTTGATTAGCCATTTTGGCATGCTGACCCATTCCAGAATGGCCAAAACGAGTAACCTTAGTCCCCATTACATTAAGAATAGGCGTAATCATTTGATATCCGGTTTGATCACCACCAACCATAATAGTAAGTGTGCCATTTTGAGCCCCAATATCTCCACCTGAAACCGGAGCATCCAGAGCTGTTACGCCGATATTTTTAGCACGATTGGCAATTTTTATAGCAAGGGTTGGCGAACTAGTAGTCATATCAATGACAAATTGACCAGCCCGTGCGTTCGCCAAAATTCCAGCATCTCCCAAATACAAGTTTCTAACATCTTCAGGAAAACCAACTATGGTGATAACTACGTCACTGTTCTTAGTAAGTTCGGCCACAGAAGATTGCCAAACTGCCCCCAATTTAAGCACAGACTCAGCGTGACTTTTAGTCCGGTTGAACACTTGCACAGAATAATTAGCAGCTAGCAGGTTCTTAATCATCCCGGTTCCCATAATTCCTGTACCAATAAATCCAATTTTCATGAGTAATCGTCTCCAGTTAATCTTATCTACCACCAACTAACTACTATTATAAAACAAGACGCGAATTAAATTCGCGTCTTGTCAGGTTTACTATTAATTTATTAACTATTCAGCGTCGTATGCTTCTTGGAATAATTGAACTAATTCTTCCTTAGTACCCTTACGTGGGTTTGAGAAAGCATTTCCATCTTTAAGTGCATTTTCAGCCATAAGTTCAAAGTCTTCTGGTTTGGCACCAATTGCTTTAATACTACGTGGGATATTAACATCATCACAAAGTTGTCTCATTGCCTTGATTGATAACTCAGCAGCGTCACGAGTTGATAGACCGGTAGTATCTTCACCCATAATTTTAGCTAATTCAGCAAATCTTTCTGGTGCAGCGATAATATTGTACTTTTCAACGATTGGCAATAGCATTGCACAACAAACTCCATGAGGAGCATCGTATTGACCACCAAGTTGATGAGCCATTGCATGAACATAGCCAAGGTCAGCATTGTTAAATGCCATACCACCAAGCATTTCGGCTTCAACCATCTTAGTTCTAGCTTCAATATCATGACCGTTAGCAACGGCTTGACGCAAGCTGTCTTCAACTAACTTAATTGCTTGGACACATTGGCCATCAGTAATATCGTTACGGTTAGTTGAAACATATGGTTCAATAGCTTGAACAAAAGTATCCATTCCCGTTGCAGCGGTTAAGCCAGCTGGAACATCCAACATTAACATTGGATCATTGAATGAAACAAGTGGCACGTTTCTCCATGAAACAACAACAAACTTCAATTTAGTTTCTTCATTAGTGATAACACAGTGACGAGTTAATTCAGATGCTGTACCAGCAGTTGTGTTAACCGCCATCAATGGAGGTAATGGGTTTTCTAGAGTTTCAATTCCAGCCAACTTAGTGATATCATCGCCATTAGTCAAGATGATTCCAGTTCCCTTACCGGCATCATGAGAAGAACCACCACCGACTGTGATAATACTGTCACAGTTATTGTCTAAGTAAACTTGCTTAGCCGCTTGAATGTTTCTTACTTTAGGGTTTGGTTCAACACCATCATAGATTGCGTAATCTACACCAGCAGCATCAAGTGATGCTAAGGTTTGGGCAACTGGACCATTATCCATTGAGCGTAAAAATTTGTCAGTAACAATCAATGGCTTGCTCATGTTTAACATCTTAGCACGGTCACCAATCTTGGTGATAACTCCTCTACCAAAGAAGTTAACACTTGGCATTAAGAAATCGAAATTTTCTTTCATTATTAATAATCCCCTTTAAAAATATTGATTTAGTATCAATACAAAGCATAGCACTGGATTATTTATATGTAAATGGATTCACAAACATTTAATTCGAAAAACAAGCGAGCAGACTTTCGCTTTATATCAGCACATGTAAGCGTTATGCCATCAACCAATTGGTACCCTTTACAGTAACTAGTTAAATCCTAAATTGTGATTACTTTAATTAATCCGCTAAACCATATCAGCCATAATTGCAGACACAAAAAAACGGCGATATTATTTCGCCGGTCCTTCTTATCGCATCAACTATCTAGTCGAAACCTTCACAGCTGATGCTTTAAGATTATTTCCACTTGTCAAAAAGCATCACCTCCTTTTTTGATTACGCATAGAATACAACCTTCTGAATTTTAAAGCAAGCAATTAGTTCTAACTATCTAAAATCCAATCCTCATAAATTAAATATTCAAATAGATTGATATAAACATTGCCAGTGTGCCACCCATTACAAAGAAATGCCAAATAAGATGTAAACCTGAGATTCGCTTAAAGCTATAAATAATTGCTCCCACTGTAAAAATTACCCCGCCAGTCACTAAAAGCCAAAAACCAACCGGCGCCAGTGCAATGTATAATTGTTTACCAAGCAATAAGCACAACCATCCCATCACCACATACACTGTCGTTTCGATTTTTTGATATCTTCCATGACCTAAAATATGAAAACCAATTCCCGCAAGACTAAGACCCCAGATTATTGTAAGTAACCAATATGCCGCTTGATTATGGAGGAAAACGATACAGTATGGAGTGTATGTACCAGCAATTAATATGAAGATATTGCTATGATCCAGAATTTGAAAAACTCGCTTAGCTTTAGTAAACACAAAACAATGAAACAATGTAGATGCTAAGTATAGCCCGCCAACAGTTACACTATAAATTACCAAACTTACTATTGCAGGGGTTGATAATTCATCAGCAATCGCTTTATTAATTAACATTATGCTTAATATAACTGAAACCACAAATGCCAATCCGTGGGTCACTGCATTCGCTGTTTCATACATAATTTGATTTGAATGTTCCTTGATCATTATAATCCCCCTTAAGTAGTTCGAAATAAGTTTATCTAGTTCATCTGTTAATATAACATAGATTCGATATCTACGTTAAGTAGAATGTCCCATTAATTTATGGCATAATGGATAACAGAAAGATTACAAGGAGGCTGACCGTGACCGAAACTAACATCAACTTACCCCATTATCATGAATTGCCTGTGATTGATTTATATATGGATCAATTACTCGGAATGGTTAACCAGTATACAAATACATTAATCGACCACCCCATCACAAAATCAATGATTAACAGCTATGTAAAAAAACAATTAATTGAAAAACCAATAAATAAAAAATACACTACCGTTCAATTAGCGGAACTGATCTTAATTTCTATTTATAAATCAATTTTACCGTTACCATATATCGCTAAGTTGTTAACGATATCTAGAGATCGGCATACGATTGCTAGCGTGTTTGATAATGTGGTCGATAGCTTTAATCATCAGCTTAAGAGTAACCAAGAAATTACCCTATCTGATAATGACTTAATCACTAAATCTGCGGAACTATTAGCCATTGAACACAAAATTAAGCAACGCATTAATCAGCTTTAGACAATCGTAATAATCTTTACTTAATATTACGAATATATTTCATTGACATCTTTTCGTAACATTGTATAATTTAGACAATTTAAAAAAGGGAGGAAATTATTATGAAAAAAATTCCTTTAATTATTACTAGCATCGCACTTGCTTTACCTTTTGTCGCTTCAGCTCCATTAGCTGCTAACGCTGCTGCTAAGACATATACTTACACGGTTTCAGCTAACCCTACTTTCTACAAAAAGGCTAAGGTTTATCACACTAAAGACGCTACTCCATACGTCTTTACTGGTAAATTTATGGCTGATCAACCAATCGTAACTATGCAAGCAAAAACTAAACTAAAATCTGGTACTACTTATTACGTAACCCAATCAGTTAAAGTACAAAACAAAAGCTAAGAAAAATGGTACTTTCTTATATGTTAAAGGCCAGGGATGGATTGGCGCATCAAAATTAACTGCCGGTAAGTTTTTACACGCTGATTAAATTAAGTAACTTAACAATCAAAAAACGCTTCTCATACAATAACTTGTATGAGAACGTTTTTTCTAATATTTTCACATTTAGTTTACTGTAGCACTCATTGTTTAACTTTCGTAATATTTACTCCACTTTAATTACATAAAATGACACTAGCTACACAGTTCGATTACAGTTTTGAAAATCCATTGCTATTGGGTAGTCATAGATGGTAAATTAATTTCAGTAATTTTTATTAAGGAGTATCAATATGAAGTTCACTAAGTTATTCAAGACAGCCATCATTACGGCTGCTGCCTCAATCTCATTCACCACATTATCTGGTATCGTTATGAACCAACAGGTATCCCATGCAGCTACTACTTCAACTGGAGTAACATATGCTAAATCGGCTGCTGCAATTGACGTAACTACAAATAAGGTCGGTTGGTCTAAAAATGGTAACACCTTAAGACCAATTGCCTCAATCTCTAAATTGATGACCCTTTACTTAGTTCGCCAAAAACTGGACAACTCATCTTATACTTGGAACTCTAAAGTTAACACTAGCTCTGCTGGATTAAAAGCCATGGGCCGCTCTTCTGTATATGGTGGCTTTAAGTTCAATAAGAACTCATACACTGTCAGACAATTATATCTGGCAGCGTTAATTGAATCTTCAAACAATGCCGCGATTGCTTTAGGACAATGGGTTGCCGGTGGTTCAACCTCCGCTGCAAACAAGCGGTTCATCACTATGATGAATACTCAAGCAAAAAATGGAACTTTACTAGAGCAAAATTTGTCTCTGCGAGTGGCATGGAAAACAGTGAATTGGCCCCATACGGTTACAAAGTTTCAGGTGTATACGCTAACCTCCTATCTGCTAACTACGTTGCCCACATGGCTCGCCACTTCATCAACGATTATCCAGATGTGGTTAATGACTCAAGCATTAAGAGCATGACCGTTGATGGCCAAACTCTTTATAACTACAACAACCTTCTTCCCGGTAGAAGATACTACCAAGCATCTCTTAACGTTGATGGCTTGAAAACCGGTTATACTGGTCCTGCCGGATACTGTTTTGTTGGAACTGCTCAAAAGATGGTCATAACCGAATCGTAACCGTTGTTCTACATGACGAAAATGAATTTACTGAAACCCGTTCATTAATGAATTATATGTTCGATAATAACTTAGCTTAATTTAAAAAGTCAGCTAATCAAAAAGCTCTTAGTAATGTGAATTGTTACATTACTAAGAGCTTTTTTCGCAATTATATGGCTTTAATCACAAATAATTGCGAGCTAAAATCAGCCGTTCTTAATCGTTGTTCCTTCATTGTTTTCAAAATGTTTGGAATAAAGTAACCCGCATTCATTAACTCATCTCCATAAAAGATCTCTTCAGAATCATTAATCCGATACTGCTTGTCTGGATGAAGTCCTTTGAATTTAATCCGCAAGTATGGCGAGTTGGGCTCATTCATTAGTTGATATCTACCAGCAATTGCCAAACTCTGATCATCATTGACTACTTGCCAGCTGGTAACATTCCCCGCAAATGGGCTTTCGATTCGATAAAACTTACCAAATTGAAATAGCCGTCGATACCGTTTGTAAAATTCAACCTGCCAAGCAACTTGCTTTAGTTCGTCATCGGATAATTTAGCTAGGTCCAATTCATAACCAAAATCACCAAAGTATGCCACTCGAGCCCTCGTACTTAGCTCTATCGTTCTCCCAGTAATATCATTAGGAACCGCTGACACATGCGAGCCCATCATTGATAATGAGTAGCCATATGATGTCCCATACTGAATTTTCATCCGTTCTGCGGCATCGATATCATCGCTAGTCCATGCTTGTGGAGCATAGTACATCATTCCCAAGTCAAATCGACCACCGCCTGAAGCACACGATTCAAATAATACATCTGGATTAGACTTAATTAATCGATCGTATAAATCATATACTCCTAAAATATATCTATGACCCATTTCTAATTGTTGGTTGGCAGGCAAGTCTATTCCATACATTTCAGTAATATATCGATTCATATCCCACTTAATGTAATCTAATTTAGTATCCGTAATTATTTGATTTAAGACCTTGAATAAATAGTCCACGACTTCTGGCCTAGTCATGTCTAAAACGAACTGATTTCGCCCAGGAGTTTGGTGTCTTCCAGGAGTTTGAATCATCCATTCCGGATGCTGTTCATATAGATGACTTTGTTTGGAAATCATTTCCGGTTCAACCCATAAGCCGAACTTCATCCCTAAACCATGCACCTGGTTAACAAAATGTTCAATCCCATTAGGAAACTTGTTCTTATCCACAAACCAATCTCCCAACGAAGTCGTATCATCGTTTCGCTCACCAAACCAACCATCATCAAGCACAAACATTTCAATGCCCGCTTTATGAGCCGCATTAACAATGGTCATCAACTTATCTTCATTAAAATCAAAGTATGTCCCCTCCCAATTATTGACTAATGTGGGCCGGGGTTGCTGAGAAAATCTAGGGTTAACAATGTGATCCTGATAAAAATCACTTAACTGCTGGCTCAACTGATTCATTCCTTGATTTGAATAGCTTTGAATTGCCTCTGGAGTCTGAAATTGACTACCAGGTCCCAAGTTCCAGGCAAATTCGGTTGGGTTAATTCCAACCAGAATCCGGGTAGTTTGAAATTGATCAACCTCAACCTGATTCAAAAAGTTCCCAGAATAAACTAAATTAAAGCCATATACCTCACCAAAATCCTCACTTGTATCATGTCTGGCAATCATCATGAACGGATTTGCTTGATGACTAGTTGCGTTTCGCAAACTACCTGATCCCTGATACCCTAGACGCAAGGCGGCTCGATTTAATTGACGTTCTCTAGCCCAGGCCCCCGGAAATTCGATTAGGTCATAGTTAGCATCTGGCAAATCAACTTCCGTGCTAAATGCATGATCAATTACCACTTGATCATTACTATGATTAATAAAGGTTGCACTTCGCGCAATTACATCCTGATGAGGAAAAATTGAATAATGTAATTGAAGGTCCATCCCAACTAATTGATCAGTCAAATTGATCGTTAGCGTTTGGACGTCATCATTCGTGTCATCAAACGTCGATGGCATCCCTGGCAATCGCTGCTTACCAGTATTGATTTCGTAATCTACGTACTTAAATTCGGAAACCCGGCTACCATTTGCAAACGTTAATTGAAAAGCAGGAAATCTAAAATCACCACTGCCTAAGACGGAGTATTCGTGTTTTAACACATCCGGTTGGATATCCGGCTGATCGACTTTCCAGGAAACGGTCGCATCCTTAATCTCTCTTGTCGTTAGATTATGATAATTCGACTTTAAATGAATTTTCCTTCCATAATATACCTGACCTAAGTCACCATTTGCTAAAACTTGAAAAATATAACTAGTATTATCTGTCTGCAATTGAAATGTCTGAGATTCTTTACTATATTCAATCATCATACCGCACCTTTCGCCCCTTAATGTATTCGCTTACATATATATTAACTAAAGTTTACAAACTTATAAAGAGCTTCCTCAAATTCTATCCATTAAGAAAAACAGCAATGGCTTAAATAGCCATTGCTGTTTTTTAATTAATTCACCTGATTAATCGGCCATTGTGGTCGACCATTATTTAATACCTGCACTACCTCACTTGCAGCATCAACTGCCATTCTGGTCATACTCTCAACCGTGTTAGCTGCGATATGAGGAGTCAGCAAAACATTGTCTAGCGAATATAATTCCGAGTCCCGTGGTAAAGGTTCAGGTTCTGTCACATCAAGTGCAGCTTGGGCGATTTCGCCAGTCTTTAACGCTTGAATCAAGTCATCTTGATTTACCAGTGCCCCCCGCCCTAAATTAATTAGCGATGCAGTATTTTTCATCAATTTAAATTCGGTCATCCCGATACCGTGTTTAGTCTCAGAGGTAACTGGCATGTGTAACGATAAAATATCTGATTGGCTAAGAAGCATTTCCCGATCCACGAACTTGCCGTACTTGGTTTGCTTTGGAGTGCGACTATAAATCAAAACATTCATCCCTAAACCACTAACCTTTTCGGCGACTAGTTGACCAATTCTACCAAATCCCATTATTCCAAGGGTTTTTCCAGCTAGATCAAACCCTAATGGGCGTCCAGACGCCCCCTGCTTCATTATTCCAGCATATTTAGTAAGATTTTTTGATAGATCAAACATTTCTGCTAATGTTGTCTCCGCAACCGTCGAAGCATTGGCATTGGGAGTGATTGTGACCCAAATGCCCTTAGTCGCAGCATAATCATAATCAACTGCGTCATATCCTACCCCATGCCGGGCAATGACCTTCAAGTTTGGCATCTGATCAATTGTCTCAGCGGTAAATGGTTCTGTAAATAAAATGGCCCCGACAGCATCTTTGGCTTCCTTCAAATCGCCTGCGCATCATTGTCGACAATCACTGGTTCAAATCCATGCTCCCGTAAGTACTCGTTGCCGGCTTCTAGCATGCCCTTGGGTACAACTACTTTATTATTCATCTTGCCAACTCCAATCCTTGTATATTAAAAATGTTTCCCTAGAATCACTAAATCATACTTTTTATCATCCATCTCAGCAATTTTGGGCAGTAATCCCCATGGTTCATAACCGTGTGCTTTGAACAAACCCAGACTAGGCGCGTTGTGACCAAACACAAGTGAAACGATGCTATCAATATCATAATCCTTAACATGCTCATCAATAAAAGTTAGCGTTTGCGACCCAATATGCTGGTGACGAAAATCAGGATGAATATAAATGCTAATTTCAGCTAATTTTCGGTAGGAATCTCGATCATAAAAATCATTTAGACTAACCCACCCCACAGATTGGCCAGCCACCTTAATCACAAATAACGGTCGCTGATCTTCGCTATGACTATGAAACCATGGTTCTCGGTCAGCCACCGACACTGGTTCAACATCTCCGGTGGCCATTCGACTAGGAATAGTTGCGTTATAGACATCAACAATAAATGGCAAATCGGACTCTTTAGCATTTACAAATTCAATCAAACCGCTATCTCTTCTTTCACTTTGTGATACTTATATTTAACCATATCTAACGCTTTCACGCATTAATCTGAAAAGATTACTTATCTTTTCATAACTAGCCCATTGTTATCCAAAATGTAACATGGTAATCTTATTATGTGTAATCGCTTACACATACTTGTTTAGGGGGAGGTAATTTTTTATGTTTCATTGTTCCAATTCCGGCCAACGAAATGGGCCAGCAATTATTGTTTTCACATTTTTCATTGCCCTAATTTCATTAGGGATTCCAATTCGCGCAGCACAGTCAACCAATCAAGTCCCGATTCAAATTTTGGGAGTTAATGATATTCATGGTGGCCTACAAACCACTGGGAAATTGGTAATGGATCAACGATCAGTTACTAACGCTGGTGGCCTTGCCAGATTAGGAGGATATCTTGATCAAACTGAATCCGATTTTAAACTGCTTAATCCTAACGCTATTACAATGCGGGTTCAAGCCGGCGATATGGTTGGAGCCAGTCCTGCTAATTCAGCGCTACTTGATGATGGACCAACGCTAGCAGCTTTGAAGGCAATGAACATTCAGGTTGGCGTGCTCGGCAACCATGAGTTTGACCATGGGATTAACCAATATTTACAAGAAGTGAAGGGTCACACACCATCTACACAAGAAATCAAAAATCAGCAACAGATTACCGCAATTAATCAATATCCGTTCGCAAATACGGGAATTAAGATGTTAGCAGCGAATATCATCGATAAGCAAACCAAGCAGATTCCAAATGGCTATTCTGCTTATACCATCAAAAACATAAAGAACCCAAATAATCACCAGACCGGTAAGATTGGATTCATCGGAATTTTGAACACTAACTTACCTGGAATTGCTAAAAAGTATGATTTATTAAATGAAGCAGCAACAATCGCTAAATACGACAAGATCTTACGAGCCAAAGGTGTTCATGCAATCGTGGTATTAGGTCACACTGGTGCAGTAACCCAAAATGGCGATACAACTGGTGATGCGGTTAACGATATCCATCAATTACAAAAAATTGATCCGAACAATAGTGTCGATGCCTTCTTCGCTGCTCATAGCCACCAATACGCCAATGCCTCAATCGACGGGATTCCAATAATGCAAGCCGGATTCCAAGGCAGAGCATATTCAGATTTGACTGGAAACTTCGATTTTAAGGCCAACGACTTTGTTCCTGATAGCCTTAATCCATCAGTTAAGCCTGTCTATTCTGAAATTGATGATCCAACTTCAACGTTCAATCACGACAAATCTTTGCAACCATCACTAATATAATTAAGGATGCTAATAATCGGTCGCCCCAATTATTAATACAAAAGTTGGCAGTATTGCCGACGGCCAATCCATTAGCAATGATTTATCAGCTAACAACGAATCTCAAGCAGCCTATGTGGTTGTGGATGCTCAACGAGTAATCGCCAATGAGCAAGGCCATCAAACTGACATTGCCGTCACTAGTAACGATTCGATTCGTAGTGGGATGAATGCCACGGTGAATGGCGACGTAACCTTAGGAACTTTATACAATATGCAACCCTATGGTAACAGTCAACCAATCGTTGAACTAACCGACGATCAAATCATCGAACTGCTTAATGAACAATATACGAAGTCGCAACTTTACTTCTTACAATTGTCCGGTTTAACTTACCATTACAAATCCGTGAACGATGGTGATCAAATTGCGACTGTATCGGATGTAGAAGTAAATAATCAACCAATTAATCCCACGAATAAGTATCGCATCCTCACCAACGATTACCTATCAACTGGTGGTGATGGATATACTGCATTTACTAAGGGAACCATCGTTGATAATGCTGGTCAGGATATTGACCTGCTAACAGATTATTTACAAACTAAAAGTCCAATTCCAACACCTCAATTAAATCGAAAAATTAATTCTTAAGGAGAATCAATCATGAAACTATCAACTAAATTACTAACAATTGCTAGCATTACTGGAATGGCCGGTGCAATGGCTTTATCAATGCCAACGGCTTCAACTACTGTGGGTGCCGCCAAAAAGACTACCAAAAAGGTAGTCAAAAAGGCTAAACCAGCAACGAAAACAACTACTATTTACTTAACCAGACATGGCGAAACAACCGGAAATGTCATGGGCCGGGTCCAAGGATGGAGTGACTTTCCCCTAACTGCCAATGGTATCAAAGTTGCAAATCAACTTGGTTACGGACTTAAAGGAATCAAATTTGCCAGTGCTTATGCAGGTAACTTAACTCGCCAAGAAGTAACCGCCAAACAGGCGCTAAAGTACTCAGGAAATTCTAAAGTTAAGGTCAATATCTCTAAATTCTTACGTGAGGGCGGCTATGGTAGTTTTGAAGGCGATAGTATCGCGACTGATAACAATGAAATTGCAGGGGTTTACGGATATAAAGATGGTACTGAATTCCAGCAAGCAACCGGTAAGAATTACTGGAACTTACTTCAGGATGCCTACTACCGCCTAGATCAAAAAAATGCTCACAATACTAAATTAGCGAATACTGATCGTGCAGAAAGTTCAGCCATGGTTCAACAAAGAATGACTAATGAATTAAAGAGTATTGCCAAAAACACCCAAAAACGCGGTGGCGGTAATGTACTAGTAGTTAGCTCTGGAATGTCAATCAATGAATATCTATCAACTATGGCATCAAATTATACTGGTGCGGCCATTCCTAACGCTGCAGTAACTAAGTTAACTTACAAGAATGGTAAATTGGCAGTTAATGGCCCAATTGCTTCACTTAGTTATGTAGACAAAGGTGCTAAATTAATGAAGTAGTTATTATCCTATATATAAAACGTCTCAGCCGAGGTTTCCACGGGAAATCTTGGCTGGGACGTTTTTTTGTTAATGACCAAAGTAGCCAATAGTATAAAATGACTGACCACCGATTGAAAAAATATTAGAGACGGCATAGCTATCATCCCCAAAATAAGGTTTTCCTCTCGGGATAACAGTTACTCTCTTGATACCTGTCTTCTTAACAGACGTTCGATACTTGTATTTTCCAGATAACCTAGTTGCAGGAATTCCATTAATTTTAGAATTATAGTAATAGTACAAGGTACCGTTTTTTTGGATTGTTTGCAGGATTTTTGCATAGCCAAGTGGCTGTTTATTATACCGATCGTAAATGTTATATGGTTGGGTATACTCAAGGTATCCGTCAGTCGTCACGACAATTTGATTTGTTTCATACGCCGATCCATCAATGTACTTACTGCCCTTCCAAAATTGGATAGGTCCAGAGACATGCCTATTCACCTTTCTAGCATTTTGATTATCGTAAAATTTCAAATAGGACGGGGTTGAGACAATTTTAAAAAGACTTTTCTTGGCCCATATCCCCTTAGTCAGCATTTGATTGTGCTTTGAAGTAGCTAATGGTTTTCTTACCGGCCAACCAAGCTGAGATGTATCAATTTCCAGAAAAGGTAGTTGCGACTTGCCATTTCGGTTTACTCCGTAATAACTAAATATGGTTCCTTTTGGAATTGTAATTGGGGTATCTTTAAAGTAACCATTAGTTGTATGAATCGTTTTTTTAGTCATGTAAAAATTGGTCTTTTTGGGAGCCGCATAAATCCAATCAGACGCAGCTTTTGAATTAATTTGGAAACTACTAATAACTCCAATGGTTACACCTAAAAACATCAAAATTTTTTTAATTTTCATAACTCCATCCTTACTATAAAGTGGCTGTTCCAGATTTCATAAACCAATAATTTGTTTTACTATGTCCAAGTCGATATAAGTTGGTTGAAATGACTTGGCTGGCATTATTTTCATTTGGTAACGCTGTATACGTATCTGCCGCTGTCCACCAAATAACCAACTGATGGTCATCATTTGCCAATTTATCAAACGGCAATTTGAGAAACCGTTTTTTACAGTTAGATACTCTCTAGCAACCTCATGTTTTGCATCAATAACTTTTCCGTGTAAGCTGGTTTGCCAGATACTCGATACGCATATGGAAAATTCTCAAAATACTCTAGATAACCATCATTGGTAATTCTAATTCGATCGTTACGAACAGATTTATAATTAGCTGGAAATCTTGTGCCCTCCCATAAGCTTCCACTGTGTTGAATAACCTTGTTGTACAATTTGCGAGACGACTTGATGGCAGAATAATAATTCAAATAAGTAGGCTTTTTAATTTGTTTGAAATTAGATCTAGTTAATCTTTGCCATGCAGAAATTACACTAGTATTTTTGCCTATTAAGGGTTTACGAATATCATAACTTAACTTTTCAATGTTAAAGTACGCGTACTTTGACCCATTCTTAACCTTGAATCCATCAACTTGAATATTTGTGCCTTTGGGAATTTTGATAATCACACTTTGGCTGCTGGTTTTGACCTTTAATGTTTTTTAGTAGTCAAAAACTGCCAAGTCTTACCTTCGCACTTGCAGTAACCTGGGTTGTGCCAACTAAAATTCCAGACACCAACAGCAAACCAAGACTAATTAATTTGTTTTTAATTTTCATATCTCTCCTCCAAAAATACTTTCAAAGACATGATACCCCAAATTACTTTGAAGAAAAATTCTCCATCCGAAACATCACCATTTCTTATTGTCTAATAATCATTAATTAATATTCGCATTCTAAATCATCGGAATATTCCTTGCTTTTTCTTACCTGAACAAGTACATTGTCAGACACCATCTTAATAATAAATGCCCTCGATACCGGATTATATCCAATATCGAAGGCATTTTTTTACTTGTATTAATTAAGATTAAAACTTGATAATGGTTCTACCCGTATGGTGTCCCGACTGGATTTTGGCAACTTCGTCAGGGATTTGGTCAATGCCAATTTCAGTTACTTGCAGCTGATCAGTGATATCCCAATCAGATGCCAACAAGCTCCAAATCCATTGACGCTTATCACTATCGACAGCCACTGAATCGATTCCAACTAAGGAAACCGCCCGTAATATGAATGGTAATACCGTAGTTAGTAATTGGGTACCCCCAGCGTTCCCCGTAATGGCAACTGAACCACCATAGGAAATTGTTGGCAGAATTTGGCTGGTAACTTCGCCACCCACCGCATCAATCGCGTAGTCATACTTAGCTGAAGTTAGCGGCTTTTGGTCCTTATCTAATCGACTAGCGGTAATTACGTGATCCGCTCCAAATTCTCGGGCCGTTTTTTCTCGTTCACCTGAATGAACTAACCCAGTCACTGATTGGAATCCTAATTGTTTCAGTAGGGCAATAGCCACACTTCCTACGCCACCAGTTGCTCCAGCAACCAAGATTCTTGCTTTGGGATTTTTTAGCCCAAGTTGCTGTAATTTTTCAACAGCCAGTGCAGCCGTAAAACCAGCAGTTCCCCAAATCATGGCTTCACGCATACTCATCGTTTCAGGAATATGAACTAGCCACTTACCCGGAACGCGAGCGTATTCAGCAAAACCACCAGTGTGGGTTACCCCAACATCATATCCCGTTAACAAAACTTCATCACCTGGGACAAACTCAGGATCATCTGACTGGACGACTTCACCACTAAAATCAACGCCTGGAATCATGGGATAATTGTTAACCACCCCACCATTAGGTTGAAAAGCCAACATATCTTTATAGTTTAGTGACGAGTAATTAACTCGAACGATGACGTTGCCTTCAGATAACATTGAAAGATCAATCATTTCTCGCTGGAAACTCAATTGATTATTATTTTCGCGAATCACAATTGCATTAAATTTATCCATTTACTTTCACCACCTAACAGCAGGATACCTTATTTTAATACCTTTTAGTAGCATAATGCCCTATTCTTTAAAGTCCTTTCATTTAGCACAAAAAATAACCGTCCCAGCGTCAATTGACTTAGGACGGTTATCGGAAGTTTTAAAATGGAAGTTTTAAAAACAGGAATTAAAGAATTTGACAGAACTCTAGCTTTTCATTGTTGGGCCCTAATACATTGAAGAAGCGAATTCCGTTATCCCAAAATGATGGGATTGATTGAATTTCACTATCGATGACGTTTAGGCCTAATTTATGAGCTTCATCGAAAGCTTTGTCAACATCAGTTGTGTTAATAGAGATATGACTAATTGATCCTTCATCACGAACTTCAGTAATTTCACCATTATATGTTTCGATGGTTAAATTACCTAATCTCATAAAGGCGCAACGATTATCGCCATTTGGAAAGTCACCGGCTTTTTCAAAGCCAAGTTTTTCGTAAAAGGCAATAGTTTCATCTAAATCTTTGGCCGGAATTCCAATATGTTGTACTCCGGTAATATAGTCAGTTAAACTCATTATTAAGTCTCCTATTCAGTTACTTTTTTACCAACATTCTAATTTTTGGTGTTTCAAGCCTCTAAAGATTCGCTTATCAGCCCATCCTGTGACAGCCCCTTGGCATAGAAATGCAAAGATGGTTCCCAAACCAAAGTTAGTAAATTGACGAGTGATGATAATCGCAATAATTGCCATAATTGTAGGTGGGATGTATGAAACCCACATCGCAATTGCCGCACTCCCCTTGAAGTACTTAAATCTCAAAATTTGCATCAAATCATCAGCAGGGTGTAACACGAAGTTAACCCGTTGATAAATTGAAATTGCAGTCCCGATTAATGCGACTCCAAAAAAGTTTAATAATACGTAAAAGCCAATCATTAGTGGTGTCTTAGCATCTGGTAGGCCGCTAAATACTGGATACTTACCCAAAGAAAAAATCTTCAAAGATTTGAATCATTGCTGAAAATGGTACCATGAAAATCAAATTTCCCAAAATTCGTTTCAAATCAAATTTACCGACCAATACAGCGTTTAAAACGGAAATCAACATTCCCAAAATCAAGAATGCCCAGAATAAATTCCAGTGAAGGGCCGTTCCTAAGTTTGCTTCGGCCGCAGTCCAGTACGCTGATCCTAAAAATGATGGATGAATTTTAGCACTAGTAACTAATGTTAAAACGTTCCCAGCTGAATTAATAATCAATGAAACAACAAAGTAAAATGTAGCCATCGAAGGTGATAACGCCTTCGACTTTTCAATGCTTGCAGGAGTTTCAGTCATTTATATCACCTGTCTTAATCTTGATTGCCGACTTTGACAACAGCCTTACTTACGTTAGTAATCTTGCCTTGAACAAAATCTTCAACTTCTTCAAGATCAAGAACATGGCTGATTAAGTCTTCAACATTCAACTTACCGCTTGAGAGCAATGCAAGTGAATCCTTGAATGAGTATGGGTTAATAAATGAACCTTGAATAGTTAATTGCTTTTGGAAAATTTCGTAAGTGTTCATAGTGAATTTTTGAGTTGGTTTACCAACCCCAAACATCAATACTTGTGCACCCTTCTTAGTAGCAGCAATGGCCTGTTCTTGAGTTGATGGTAGTCCAACGGCTTCGATAACCACATCGTAGTCAGCAGGAATTTCATCTTTTTCAGTATTAAATGTGTTAGTAACCCCAAAGTGTTCCTTGTTGTTGGCAAGCTTTGCATCACTCCGACCAGCTAAATCAACTTGGTGAATACCGTATGCTTGAAGCACTTGAGCAAAGATTTGGCCCATGAAGCCATCACCAATGACCAATGCTTTTGGTATGGGGTAACTTTAAGTAATTTAACACCATGAATCGCACATGAAATTGGTTCAACCGTAGCAGCAGCCTTCAATGAAACATTATCAGGAACTGGGTAAACTACTGAAGCTGGGGCAGTGAATTGTTGTTCGAGACCACCATTTCTAGTAACACCGATAGCTGAAAGATTGTTACATAGTTCTGGACGATCAGTTAAACAGAATTCGCATTGGCCACAATAGATGTTAGGGTCAACTGATACTCGATCACCGACTTTAAGGTCAGTAACTTCTGAACCAACTTCAGCAACTACTCCTGAGTTTTCGTGACCTAAAACAATTGGTGGCACAGCATCGGCTGAACCTGGTAGACCAGCATACAATGCATGGTCAGTTCCACAAATACCAGCATAAGCAGTATTGATCAATACTTCATTAGGTTTTAATTCTTGGGGCTTGATATCTTCAATTTCAAGTTTTTCTACGCCTTCTAAGACAAGTGCTTTCATAATTATTAATTCCTCCGAATAGTAAAAAATAATAGTATGAGAAACAGTGAGCAAGAGCTTGCGAACCATTTCACTTAATTCAACGTCAATATCGTAACACCATCTTTTAATTTGTGCAACCGGTTGTCTTATTATAAAAACACCATTGTCAAGGCGTACCACTTCTCGGATTAATTCAATTATCTATATTATATCCTACTTTCCACTTGCTTACCGATTGAAAAAATATTCAGATTGTGATTTTTTTATAAAAAAGAAAAAGCCCATTATCACTAGTGATAATGGGCTTTAAAAATAATTTATAAATTTTCAGTGGTCATTGAGTCACGATAGATTGCTTTAACATCATCTGGTGTTAACTTAATGTAACCATTTCGACTAAGATCACCTGTGGTTACAGCACTTTCAGCCATAGCATCAAAGTTAGTTTCATCTTTAATGCCCACCTCTGGTAATGTCATTTCAAATCCTAGTGAACTAATCCAATCATAGGTTTGCTTAATGGCTTCACTACCGGCTTCGTTTTCGTCCGAAACGGTGATGCCCCAAACATTCTTAGCAAATCTAGCCAAAAGTTCGTGGGTCGAAGAATCTTTTTGCACCGCCTTTAACCAACGAGGTGTCAAAATACCCAAACCAACTCCATGAGTAATATCATAATATGCTGATAGTTCATGTTCCATTGGATGAACGGTCCAGTTATTGACATCGCCTAAACCAACAATTCCATTTAGCGCCATCGTTGCGTTCCACATCAAGTTAGCCCGAGCATCATAGTTATCTGGTTCCTTAATCGCCACTGGAGCCCACTTAATTACTGAGCGCATTAGTCCTTCGATTAAGCCTTTAGAAACATCGTTATTGATTGACCGATCGAAGTATTGTTCAATCAAATGACTCATAATATCCATTGACCCAGCCGCAGTTTGCCGAGTTGGCACTGTGAATGTCAAGCTAGGATCAAGGAAAGAAACTGCTGGAGTATTAGGACCACCAGTACCAAATTTTTGATGGGTCTCAGGGTTAGAAATTACCGAGCCACGATTCATTTCTGAACCAGTAGCTGATAAGGTCAAAATATCAACCAATGGTAATTGTTTTAATGCCATTCGCTTACCAGAGTCAAGAACCAGGTCCCAAGGGTCGCCTTCATAATATCTAGCAGAGCCAATGACTTTACTAGCATCAATTACTGAGCCACCACCAACTGCTAAGATAACGTCAATGTTATTATCCTTAACTAACTGTTGACCCTTTCTAACAGAATCAATCTTTGGATTAGGTTCAATTCCCGGTAATTCAGTAATATTAAGACCATCAAGGGCCTTAAGAACTCGGTCATACAATCCTGACCGTTTAACAGACTGACCACCATATACCAGTAAGACATTACCACCAAAACTGGTAATCACATCACGTAATTCACTATCAATTCGATCTTTACCGAATCTGATATCGGTTGGATTTTTAAAACTAAAGTTTTCCATCAAATAAACCCTCCATTTCAGATATTAATTTTATACCGAAACAGAGGGAAAAACGACCATTTGACCTTTATTTGTTTAGATAACTGAGTGGTTTTTTAACTTCCACCTTGGTACCGTCGTACTTGTCTTTAATATATTTTTGAATGACTGGTTCATGATATAACTCAACCAACTTTTTATACTTAGCATTATCAGCATGCTTCTTAGACGTTGCTAGGATATTAATATTGTCCTTAGTACTGTCATTGACCTGCTCATGAAAATTGAATCTTTCAGTACATTTAGATTGCCTTCGAGAGCCACTGTATTTGAAATTAGCACTACGGGAACGCTCTTTAATACCCGCGGACCAGTTGTATCATCAATTTCATTAAATTTTAAATGATGCGGATTATAAATAATATCACGGGTATCGCTTAACGCGTTAAATCCAGGCTTTAATTTTAGTAGACCAGCGGTTTGCAATAATAATAAGTCTCTCGAAGTATTAGCCGGATTATTAGCAATTGCAACGGTTGTGCCGTTAGGAATATCCTTAACGTTGTGATATTTATTTGAGTAAATTCCTAGTGGCTCAAGGTATGTAGTTCCCAACGCTCTTAGTTGCCCATTTTTATTTTCTTGATTATAAGCTTGCAAGTAAGACCATGATTGAAAGGCGTTCACGTCAACTGTTCCATCGGTAGTCGCCTTGTTTAATTGTACTCCGTCAGTAATTTGTTTAACGCTAATGTTTAAACCTAATTTTTTAGCCTGCGGACTCTTAGCAATATGCTGCCAAATATCATAATCTGATCCTTGTGAGCCAACCACAATTTGATTATGGCTGGCCGAGTTGGCAGTCAATGAATGGACCCCAACCCCAGTCCAACAATCACTACTAATGCTCCCACGATATATTCGATTCGTTTTGGTAACTTCATTTGATAACTTCCTCTCTGTATTAAAATTATCGATACTCCATTCCACCATCCACGAGCAAAGATTGACCAGTTAAGTAGCTACCCTCAGGTGATGCAAAAAAGCTCACCACATTAGCGACATCTTCAGGAGTTGCTTCGCGACCTAAAGAGATTTCAGACAACACATCTTTTTGTTGATCAGGAATTGTTTTAGATTTAATTGCCGCGGTTCTTTTATCAATTGCATCCCGCATCGGTGTCCGCACCACCCCAGGATTATATGCATTAACCGTGATTTGATATTTGGCCAATTCTTTAGAAGCTGATTGAGTTAGTCCACGAACGCCAAATTTTGAAGCCGAATATGCGCTTTGAAGAGCTGATGCTTCAACCCCAGCTAACGAAGCCGCATTAATAATCCGACCACCGTGTCCCTGACTAATAAAATGCTTGGCGGCAATTCGAATTCCCCAGAATGTGCCTAGTAAATTAACATCAATCAATCGCTTAATCTTTTCGGGTTCAGAGTCCACAATCGAATCAATAAAGGCCACCCCCGCGTTATTAACAAATACCGCCAACTCGCCTAAATCGGCCACTGCCTGGTCAACTGCCTTAGAAAAATCCTCTTCATTAGCGATATCTACTTGGTAGGCAGTAGCGGTATTCCCGCTAGCAACTAATTCAGCTGCAGTTTGCTTTGCCGTTTCAGCATTAATATCTAATACTCCGATGGCGTAGCCTTGCTGACTCAACTTCTTTGCCACTGCTTTACCAATTCCTTGTCCAGCACCTGTTACAATTGCTAATTTTGTCAATATTTCCACCCCACTAACTTTGAATGACAATACAAAAAGCCGTTTCTGTATTTAGTACAGAGACTTTTTATCGTGTTACCATTCTGAGTTTAATTATTTAGTCACCTAAACAAATCTCGCCAACCATCTTAAGACTATCCACTAGTAAAAATGGTGTGTCCCTTAACGAGGACCAGCCCGTCTAACACTATTATTCTCATAATCGCGTTAGCCAATCATCGGCCATTTTCACCGTTTACCAAAGATTGACTTTCATCAATATGTCAACTCTCTGCACAATGGTTCCGGGCTACTTTCCGAATCGATTTGTTTAAATCTTATTAGATAATCTATCATTTAATTTTAATTTAGTCAACACTGATTTTTAATAATTTAAATCGTCATTGTTTGTGGCCCTACTTTGAGCACCTTTTTTTCTTAAGTTAGCGGCGAAATGCAAATTAACAAATTTTTTCCAATAATCTTCGCTATATCGGTACCTCACTCTGGTATTGGCTTTGTTTTTCCAAACCTTTGCATCACCCTTGCTAGCTAATTTCAATACGCTTTTAATTTGTCGGTTATCACTACTTATTAATTTCCCGATAAGTCGTTGATTGAAGCCACTATATTGTGCCAATTGTTTTTTAGGTATATAGTACCGCCAATTTTTTAGCTTAATTTGTTTCAATGCTTGCGATAATACCTTTAGACGTTGGTCCATTTTTTGATCATTATACTGAATCACCACCGATTTAGTTATATAAAACGGCGTAACTATTTTATAATTTCTAGTGTAACTATACTGAGATCGCATCTTTTGGCGTTGAGCTGAACTTTTATAAGTTGCCAAACTCACAAATTTTTTATTAGGATGAACCTTATAAATCCATTGTTTGGCATTAATTTTAGTTTGAGCCTTTTGTAAAACCGCATTCGATTGACCAATTAATTTTTTAGCCACTGTAAAATCATTTCTTGATAGGTTAGATTTTGCCGCCTTATCAAGGCTAAACCTAAAATTATGCAAAGATACATATTTACGTGCTAATTTATTGATCCTTAATGACTCAGATGATGGTTCTGGAATACTACTAAGCAGCTGGTTACTAGCTGCATCAGTAACCAATTGATTCGAAAAAACAAATAGAGATGCTAATAAAATTGCCGTTAAAGTCACTTTAAATTTATTCATGCCACTCACTCCTCCATATTATAGTTATCATGCTATAACAAATATGTTCTTATTACTAGTGGCCTTAATACACTTCTGCAACCACTCCCATCATTTTGATCTTTGAAATATTTCTTCTTTCACCGCGGACATTATCAATTCAACTGGCATTGCTGTACCTGTCCATAATTTAAATGCCGCCGCTGCTTGAAAAACTAACATTCCTGTCCCGTTCATGGTAATGCAGCCATGCTGATTCGCGATTTCTAGTAATGGCGTGATTAATGGAAAATAAATCGCATCAAATACAACTTGACCTGTATGTAGTTCCGACAATTCTGTGTTTGTCAACGGCAATTCCCGACTACCAGCCATACCAATACTAGTCCCATTCACAATAATCTCCGCCGTCCGCATTAACTTAATCAATAAATCGTGGTTGGCAAATGAAATCACCTTAACCTGGCTACCCCAACTTTGTAATTCCTGTTTAGTATCTTCAAAGGTGGAATTATTACGTTTAACAACTGTCACATGACGTACTCCAGCGTTAATTAATGCAAGGATTATTGCCCGGGCGGCCCCGCCTGCGCCTAGCACGAGCACTTGTTTTCCCTTTGCAGAGATACCTTGATTAGTTAATGCATTAATAAATCCTTGACCGTCAGTATTATATCCCTTCAATTGGCCCTGTTCGTTAACGATTGTATTCACCGCTCCAAGTTGGCTAGCGGAGTCTGACAATGAGTCTAAATAAGGAACCACCGATCTTTTAAAGGGCATCGATAGATTAACACCACCGATTTTCATCAGTCTCATGGAATCTAGAACTGGTTTAATCGTTTGCTCAGCCACATCAAACGCCATGTATATCGAATTGATTTGCAACTCGTTAAATGCCGTATTATGAATTAACGGCGACATGCTGTGATGAGCTGGGTGTGCAATTAAGCCATACAGTTTCGTATTTGCATCAACCATCTACTTCACCACCTGAAATTGTTCCATAATTTGTTCAGTAACTTCTACTGGCGATAACCGATCAGTGTGAATTTGAAAATCACTCACTTGTGAGTATGCGATCTGGCGTTGTTTAAACAACTTGTTGAGCCCCGAGGGCCCCAATTGTTCTACCAGTGGCCGGCCATCACTATCAGTAATCCTTGCCAAGGTTGTCTCAATTGAAGCTGCCAGTAATACCACTGGTGCACCCATTTTATTTAAAATTTGTTGATTATTTTCAGGAATTGGCGTTCCTCCACCAGTACTTAAAATGCCCGATAAATGCTCGGTATCACGCAAGCACTGTTGCTCGATTTTTCTAAATCCCGCTTCGCCGCTTTGTTCAAAAATTTCTTGAATCGACATGCCAGCTCGCTGAACTACCAGTTCATCGAGATCAAAGTACTCTTTGTCTAATTTTTGAGCTAATAATTTGCCAACCGTTGATTTTCCACTACCCATAAATCCGACTAAGATTAAGTCCATTGACACTACCTCCTATCAATCAATTGATTTTCTAATTGCTTGAGCTTCACTAAATACTTGATGAATGCGTTGTTCATCACGTTGTGCAATTGCCGTTTTCATTTTCATCAATTCATCCGTAAATTGAGTTAATTGTTCTAAAATAACAGTGTGATTACTATCCATAATTGCGGTCCACATATCCGGATCAGCCGCAGCAATTCTGGTCGTATCCCGAAAGCCGCCTGCGACTAATTTGGCATCAATATCTGTGCTATTAATAGTCTGTAAGGCAGATAACGCTAACGTTGAAGCGATTATATGCGGTACGTGGCTAGCGGCCCCGACAAATAGATCGTGGTCATTTTCAGTGACAATTTGCCAATTCGCATCTGCTTTACCAAGTAATCGTTGAATCGTCTTCACTCCTGCATGGTCAGTGGTTGTCGGAATCAAAAAGTAAGCTGCGCCAGCAAATAAGTTGTCTCTACCTGAACGAGCCCCAGTTAAATGAGAACCTGCCATTGGGTGACCACCAACAAATGTAATCCGGCGTGCAACTAATGAATGTGCAACCATCATGATTTCAGATTTAGTGCTGCCAACATCGCTCACAATCACATGGTCTTTAAGATTCAATGTTCCTAATTGCTTAATCTGACGTTTGATAACATCCACCGGTCCGCACAGGAAAATAATATCGGCCGTTTCGGCTCCAGCTATAAATGTGGTTAATTCATCTACATACTTTTCCCTAATCAAAAATTCACCATTTGCTAGATCTGGGTCATATCCCAAAATTTTAACGTGTTGACCGCTTCGCTTAATATTACGCGCTAATGAACTACCAATCATTCCCAGTCCACTTATAAACACAGATTCCATACAAACCACCCCTTAACTTAAATTAATGAATCTAGATCCGTGAAAAAATTTGGATATGAAATCGAAACTGACTCTTCACCCGTTAAAGTTAGTGGCTGATCAACTAATAGGCCAGCTATCGCTAATGTCATACCAATTCGATGATCACCATGGCTATTTACCTGAACGTCTACTGGTCGCCAATCTTTGCTTCCCGTTATAACAAAACCATCTGCTTGTTCGGTAATTTGAATCCCTAATTTTTTAAATTCTTGAGTAACCGCTGCGATGCGGTCAGTTTCTTTAATCCGTAATTCCTCAGCTCCCGAAATTTGGCTGGTACCGTTTGCTCGCGCACATAACAATGCAATGATTGGTAATTCGTCAATTAATGCTGGAATTTCATCGGCTTGAATGTTTGTTGCTGATAATTCTGAAGTGCTAATGATCATGTCTGCAAATGGTTCACCATCGTCATGCTGATGTTCAAGATCAATTTTCCCACCCATACGTTGAATCACTTTCAAAATGCCTGACCTAGTCACATTAATACCGACTTTATGCAACCTTACCCGTGAGTTGGGTACCATCAATGCTGCAGCAATAAAAAACGCTGCTGAGGAGATATCCCCTGGAACGGTTAACTCGATTCCAGTCAATTTTGGTTGCGGCTTTACCTGAATTGTCAGCTGGTCATCGCTGGTAGTAACTTCGCCGCCAAATGCATTCAGCATTGTTTCGGTATGATTTCTCGTTGGTAAGACTTCTTTAATTGTTGATGGTTCTTCAGCTTGTAATGCAGCTAAAATCAGTGCGCTTTTACTTGTGCTGAGGCTACCTGCATTTGGTAATTTATCCCATGTAATTGTTGTCCCATAATTGAAACTGGTAAGTGCCCCGAAGTAGTTTGGATATTTGCCCCCATGGTCATTAATGGTTCACTAACTCGTTTCATTGGTCGCTTTGATAATGATTCATCACCAATTAATTGAGTGGTAAAGCATTGACCACTTAATAAGCCCATGATCAATCTGGTAGTAGTTCCAGAATTTCCCATTTCTAATTCTTCAACGGCAGGTTGTAAGCCACGGAAGCCTACGCCGCGTACGATCACTTGATCACCATTAAAATCAATCTTGACCCCTAGATTTTTAAAGGCATTCACGGTTGATAAACAATCATCTGAAAATAAGAAATGATTGATAACAGTTATTCCCTGACTAATTGAGCCTAGCATCACTGCCCGATGGGAAATACTCTTATCACCAGGAACCATAACGGATCCATGTAAACCGGTTTGTGGTGCTAACGTTAGTGTTTTCATTCTGAAGCTCCTAATTAAAAGTTTTTAAATTCTTTGCGATACTCACTAATTTGTGTTTGTAGTCGCTGTAAGTTACTACCATCAAATGTATCAGTGATTGCTTTAACTAATTCAATTGCCACCACACTCTCAACCACGATTGAGGCTGGGACGATTGCTGTCGTATCCGAGCGTTCAACGTTGGCTTTCATCGTTTCCTTAGTGGCAATATCCACACTTTGCAATGCCTTGTATAAAGTGGGAATTGGCTTCATGGCCGCCTTAATGACCATTGGCATCCCATTAGTCATTCCCCCCTCAAATCCACCTAAGTGATCAGTTAGCCGACCAAATCCGTCATCTGCTTGCCAGTCAATTTCATCCATTACATCACTTCCAAGACTGGCTGCTGCGTCAAACCCGTCACCAATTTCAACTCCTTTAATCGCGTTAACCCCCATCACAGCTGCGGCCATTTTGGCATCTAGTTTAGTATCCCAACTAATGTAGCTACCTAACCCCGCAGGAACATTCGTTGCAACGACCCTAACAACGCCCCCTAATGTGTTACCATCTCGCTTAGTTTGATCAATTAAATCATGAATTGGCTGTACCTGATCTTGATCAATAATTCTTAAATCATTTTGAGTAATTGCTTTTTCAATCTTTTCAACATCTAAGTTTCGATGCGAATTAGCTGCCACCGATCCAACTTGATCAACATGACCAACAATTTGAATATCTAGCTGGTCAAGCAGTTGTTTACAAATCGCACCGATGGCCACTCTAATCGCAGTTTCTCGAGCTGATGAGCGTTCCAATACATTTCGCAAATCGTGATGTCCATATTTCATCCCGCCAACTAAATCCGCATGACCAGGACGAGGTCGATTTACCTGTCTCAATGTATTTTCGGGAGTTTCTGGACTGGTTGGATTCATGATGTCACTCCAGTGAGCGTGATCCCGATTCTTAACCACCAGTGCAATCGGTGACCCTAACGTTTTACCATGGCGAACCCCGCCAACGATTTCGACTACATCATGTTCAATTTTTTGACGGTTTCCTCGACCATAACCGCCTTGTCTAGCAGCTAGCATTTGATTAATACCATCAACATTGATTTGTATTCCGGCTGGAATGCCTTCGATAATTCCGGTCAATTGTGGTCCATGAGATTCTCCTGCTGTTAAGTAGTTCATTTGCTTACCTCCGCTTGGTGTAATAAGTTTCGTTGCTGTTGCTTTGATTTATCCATAATGACCTGGAAGATATCAGCAATCGCATTTACCATTACTGGATTATCGATTGCATTAGTCGCCTTATTAATCACCTTTAATTCTCGGTTTGTATCCAATACTGGTTCCCCAGTTTCTTCTTTTACCGCCGCAACCAATTCAGTAAGTAAAAAACGTTGGTTTAATAAATCTGATAATTGATGATCAACCAGATCAATTTGAGTTCTTAGTTGTTCTAATTCTGTCATTTAAAGTTCCTCCTACTTATTTTTGTCTGAATTAACATTTATCACTGCGGTTGGTACCGCTCCTTGATTGGACTTACCTTGAGCGCTGAGAATCGTGATTAACGCTAGGATTGCGCCTACAATTCCGATTAGCACATCAAAATTAATTACAGATTGAATATTACTGTTAGCTAACTTGCCAGTAATAATTGGAATCGTGAATGTCGCAATACTTCCAAAGGTCATGTACAATCCAGTAATAATTCCTTTATGCACAGGAAACATTTTTAGCAGTAGATTCAAAGCGACTTGTAGCACCCCGCCGACTGCCGTGAAGCCAAAGATTCCTGCTGCAACTGCCATTAAGAACTGATTGGTTAATGTGCCAATTGAGAATAGTGCTAGCAATGAAATCAACGTTGAACAAAGTAAGACTTTTTCTTCAGCCACCCCGATTTTTAAAATAACGAACGTGGCAATTACCCCTGCAATAGACCCAATGCTGTAAAGCGAAAGCAATCCATGAGCCATGATTAGCGAAAGTCCTAATTTACGTTGGGCAAACACGGTGATCCACTGGGTAAATAAAATCATAATTGCCATCGAGGTATAACCATACATTGACAAAGCCACGGCTGAAATTAACTTTCTAATACCGTGAAGCTGATTGTCAGTTTGCTCAGCCGATATCGTCTCAACACTAACATCGGGAAACTTAACCGACCACATAAGCCACAAGTTGATAATCAATAACCCACAGGGAAGAATAAATGACCAACCAAACCATAACTTATTGGTTTCAAGTGTCGCAACGATTAATGGTAAGATGAACTCGCCCAATGACATAAATGCTTTAATAAAAACATTAGATGCTCCAGCGTTACCACCCATTTCAATAAATGTTGGATAAGTTCCGGCATCAAAGGCTGAGTTAGCGACTCCTGCTAAAATAGCTAACCCGTATGCCATAACCAAGTTAGTTGTGAATGGCATCCCAATGAAGAATACTAAGTAACTCATCATTCCCAGCATCACCATCCGCTTACGACCAAATCGATCGGACAGGTATCCAAATAAGAAATATGCAATTAACTTACCAATTCCAATCCCAGAAATTACGTATGAGACCGTTGCAATTGGTACATGCCAGAATTTTCCTAATGACTGCATGTTTTGCGTTAAGATGATTAACCCAATTCCATGAATTATGTAGTTGATATATAAAATTAGTGATAATTTTTTTCTTAATGTTGGTTCCATTTAATTCACTCCTTAAAATAATAAAAAAAGGACCAGCTAGAAAATCTAGCTGGTCCTTGTCTTTTTTGAAAACTCTAAAGACTAAAACACTAATTCCAGCTAGACTCATCGCCTAGCTGGTCAACCATCATCGGTTAAACTCTGCTTAGACGTGAACGCATGTGCGTCCACGCAAAAGCAGACGCTATCTCAGTAAATAGATAGCTATAATAAAACGCATTTACTTGATGATTAGTTAGTGTCATAGTTTTCGGCTTCCTTTCGTTTTTTATGTTGAATCTATTAAAACAATTAACTTATCGGTTGTCAACACTCATTTCAATTTAATTCAATTTTAATCAAAAGCGAATCAACATATTTACTAAAAAAATAAGGTACCAGCCAAATAATAGCAGTACCTTAACCAATTCATTATTTAATTTCTTCGAGTCCTTGGCGTTTCCGGCCTTTATTGAACCATGGACTGACAGTAAATGCCAAGACATCATTAACCACATATACTGCTGAGTTAACTGCCATAGCCAACGTTGCGTCACCTTGGCTAAACGTAATCCCCCAAAGAATTAGTTGGAAGATTCCTGAGAACAACCACCAGAAATATTGATTACTGTAACGCATGAAGCACATGATTCCTGCAGTTAAGCTAACCGAGAAGCTCAATGCATCAACATATGGTCGCGGATCGTTAGTTAAGTGACCAATTAGCCAGCCAGAAATGGCATACACGGCTAGTGTTCCAACAATGGCAATCATCCATTGCTTAGCCCCAATTTTCGAATGTTATGAACAGTATCATCATTCCATGACTTAACCGATAAGAGGATCGGTAAATCAAGGGTTGCAATATACGCCAATTGTTCAAACATTGATAGGTAATTTTTGGCGGTCCAACCCGCATATATAAAGCAGATTGATGATAAAATTCCTAGCCATCCGTTAACAGCTTTGGCAGCACTAATTGATAAAATACACAATACGCCTAATGTTGTTCCAATAAAGGTTATAAATGCCAATGGTGTAATGGGATTAGAGACTAACGTCATAATTTGAAGCCCCATTGAAAACCAAAAAAACGTAATAATTTTGTTGGGGCCAACCCTTAACCTGGTTAACTAACCACTTAAAGTACGTAATTAAATTATGTCGTTCGTTTGTTGATACTGAATTATCCAAAATTTTCCACTCCCAATAATTAGTTGGGCTGCAGCCTTAATACTATATATAGCGTCATATTTAAAAAACAACACTATATATAGTATATCCGGATTGACTTAAAGTCAATCACTGGTTGTGAACAATTTAGTTATATAGTTTTAAAACAACTTATTAATACTACCAGTAAACCTAGTAAATAAGCCAGCTAAATTTTAGCTGGCTTGTCATTTATTAACTTTTTAATTACTATTCACGTTTGGGACTTGTCCATGTGCCACTACCCCGACCTAGAATTGTCTTAACAGCCCCTTTAAATGTCCAAACTAGACTTAACGGATTGATAATCCAATACACCATCGTATAGAGTGGCGCAAATAACCAATATTTTATTTTAGCGCCATTAAAATCAAGAATCAATGCGGTTAATAATTGCATACCTCCTGCTAAGGATTCACTAGTAATCATTACAAATGAATAGATGATGTAACGTAAAATGCCCTCATAGTTGCCAGTCATTAACAATGAGATAATTATGCCTACCAGAATTAATGTAGAGATAACAAAGAAAAACGACCAAACAATTGAAAGGGTTGAATCTATAAACATTGTAAATTGATACTTATTTTTAATCGGATGATTGATGAACGCCATAATATTTGTTAACCACACTTCAGTACCACCCTTTGCCCATCGACTACGTTGACGGAATAACTCACCAAATTTTTCTGGCACTGTCATATTAAACATAATTTCTGGAGCAAACTTTGGCACAGTTCCTTTTAAATGTTGGTCCCAGGCAATACTAATATCCTCGGTGGCTCGATCTTGGCGAAAACCTCCCACCTCAAAAAGGGCCGCTTTCTTGTACATTGTATTAGCTCCACTATAAGCGTACATCGAATTATTAATTGCACTTTGACTTCGCTTAATAATGCCAACAATACTCGAGAATTCAACTGTTTGCGATTTGCCCAAAATTGTTGTGCGATTTTGAACATCCATATTAGCTGTAACTGCAGCTGTATTAATGTCTGAATCATGGGTAAAGTAGTCCATATACTTTTTTAGGGCATCTGGTTCGGGTAACGTGTCAGCGTCATTACTTAAAATATACTCACCTTGGGCAAAGAACATACCCACATTAAAAGCGTGAGCCTTTCCCTTATTCGCATCAATTCGAATTACCCGTAAATTAGCATACTTAGTTTGTAACTGAGCCAAAATTGTGGGAGTTGCATCCGTCGAGCCGTCATCCATAACTAATATTTCATAGTTTTCGTAGTTCAATTTATTAAATAAATAGTCAAGTGTGCTGGCAATCATGACCTCTTCATTATGTGCTGGAATCATTATCGTAATTAGCGGCTCAGCAATTTCTTCATCAGGTATCGCCTCAAGGTTTTCTCGATTGAAAATCCGATACATTATGGCACCCCAGAACCAAAAAAAGGCTCCTAATACTGGATAGAGTGACAACAATAATACCATCCACTGTAAAAACCCCATATATCCCATATCTAATCTTCCTTATCTTCATTATCGATTTCCTTAACTAAATCGAGTAATTTACCATTTTCAATATTTAACTCTTCCGGGATAACTAGGGTCCTAACCTTGTATCGATATTCTTGTTCACCATACTTCTCAGTCGCAAATGCTTCCATTCTATTAATAATGACCTCTCGCTTAATGGGATCAAAGTTTGGCCAATTATTCAGATAATGTTTACTACGCTCTTGCTGAATGATTGCCATTGAAATTGAAAATCCACCAATGATCACAAATGAAAATACCAAGATAATCATCAAAAATATCCCGAACGAAACCACATCATCTAATCGAAGATCAATTCCAACAATTTTAAGGTGTTGCTTTGTAAACACGATGGATACGAAGGTGACTGGAATAACAACACCAATCCAACCCAGTAGGGCAATTAAGATCTGCTTGGATTTTAATCCCCAATGCCCCCGTTCAAAAAATTCATCAGTGTAGTTGCTTTGATCACCACGTTGCCCATTTTTTTTAGTCATTTGCATGTCACCACCTTATTCTTGAATCTCCATTGGCTTACCAGTGTAATACCCTTGGACATAATTAATGCCCAGTTGTTTAGCTAAGCCATAATCAGCGTCAGTTTCCACTTTAGCAAGCACTACCACAATCCCGTGCTCTTTAGCAAAGGTAACCCATGAACCTAGGTTCACATCTAACCACTCATGAGGTTCTGTTTTTCGATATTCATCCATAGAACACTTAATATAATCTATTGACTCAACCAACTCATTTAACTTATTAAAATCCTTAGTAGTTGTGCCAACTGAATCAACACTAAATCTGGCCCCAAGTGATCTAGCCAATCTGATTCGTTCTAATACCGCTTTTTCTCGCCAGCCTTCTATACTAGCTAATTCAGTTTCGATTACTAACTGATGGTCTTGATTAATACTAATGACTGATTTAATAAATGGCTCGAAGCTGGGATTTAACAACTGTTCTGTGGATAGATTAATTGCCACATCCTGTCCATTAGGAATTGACTTTATGGCTTCTTTCATTAACGCTAAAAATTGCTTTAACGTTAATAAATTAGGTCGCCATGGGACCTGCCATTGGCCTTCATCATTCATCTCTCGCAACAACAATTCATATCCCAACAGATTGGATTCATTATCAAACTGGGGTTGGCCAAAAACTTTAAATTTCCATGCGGTCCCGTCCTTCTTTGACGGTCATAGTTTCTTGAATAACCAATATATGCTATCGTTACGGCACCAAAAAACGCCAAAATAATAATGGTTGCGGTAACTAATTTATTAATAAACATTGTAAACAATTTAATAACCTACTTAATATGGATTCTAAAAGCTAATAATTATACTAATTAAGATAACTATAAGTCAACTCAACCAAATTTGAATTAATTGTGGTTATACTCCCCACTGAAGAGCAAATAATACCCCCAAAATATTAAAATTAGTTATAATTTGGATAGATTTATAAAGGGGGATTTTAAATATGACACAACAATTAGGCGAACACGATCTCGGAACATACGATTACGTTTCGGATGCATATAACAGCAACATGCGAATTTCAGAATACAAATTACCCAATTCTTTACCTGATGGTGATCAAACTGTATTCGATACTGACGTTATTAAGATGACCATGAATATTCAAAATCAACGGGTGGTTAAGGTAACCATCATCACTCCTGAACCAACCTCTTCAACCTACATGCAAGTATTTGAAGGATTCGAATTCGGGTTAGATGCATTAGGTACGTGGATCAATACCTATCATCGATCTACCTCGACTCATGGCAAGGCTTCTGACGTTGTTAATGGTATTCTCGCTAGCTATAACACCACTGAAGCAAATGTATTAACTGTTAGTTTAACTAGAGCTGATTAGTATAACCAATAAGTTATATAATCAAGTTCTAATACATTGTGCACAATGTATTACTTTAACCGAATGCCTGAATTTTGCAAGATATATTTTGTAACTTAATAATTTGTAAATTAGTTGTCATTTATATTAGCCGTAGTTGCTGGTATAATTTTATGTTGTCATGATAACTTCAGATTGAATAGCAAAGATTATTTTTAAATCATTTGATAGATGTCAGTGGCCCGGGCTTTGCCTGCGCGCTGACTTTTTTATTTCTAATATATTTTACTTACTGTATTTGCAATTTAAATTTACTCAATTCTATTACCCGATTTAAATAATTTGCTGGTCATTCTGAAAAAAACAAATTAGAAAAGAGTGAAGACGATGACGTACAGCCTACTCATTCGAGTAATTGCTGAATTTATTGGTACTGCCTTATTGGTGATTTTAGGTAATGGTTCCGTGGCCAATGTGGATTTAAAAGGCACTAAAGGAAACAACGGCGGTTGGATATTAATTGGACTTGGATATGGTGCTGGGGTTATGATTCCCGCCATGATGTTTGCCACAGTTTCTGGAGCCCAAATCAATCCAGCACTAACTTTGGCAATGGCCCTCAATGGGTTATTCCCATGGGGAGAGGTAGTTCCCTACATCCTAGCGCAACTTTTAGGCGCTATGCTCGGTCAATTGATCGTTGTCTGGAGCTACAAGCCCTACTATGATAAGACCGAAAATCCTCGAGCAATTCTAGGGACATTTTCAACCATTGATAATGCTGATTCTAATCGGGATGGTTTCATCAACGAGTTTGTTGGTACCTTTATCCTGATTTTCGGTGCCTTAGCTATTACTCACGATATCGCATTTAAAGCCAATATTGGACTAGCTAACTTTACCCTTGGATTCTTAGTAATGACTTTAGTTGTTTCTCTTGGTGGAGCTACCGGTCCAGCATTAAATCCAGCTAGAGATCTAGGTCCTCGAATCATCCATGCTCTCTATCCTTTGAAGAACAAAGGTGATTCAATGTGGCACTATGCCTGGGTTCCAGTTGTTGCCCCACTCATCGCCGGAGTGGCTGCTGTCTTTGTATTTAAATTTATCTTCATGAATTAACAATAAAAAACTGATGCTTTAATCGCATCACGGTTTTTTATATTTAGATTTTAATTAATTTTTATAATTAATTGGCATTGTCACATCAAATTGACTGCCACGAATCACAAACGATTCTGAGTTACTCAATTCTGCAAAATACAGATGCACAAATCTTGGTCGATAAGTATCTGACTTACGGTTCAATAAAATGTGTAAATAGTAACTTCGCTTTGCATTTGGAGCTAGCTCTTCGCCCTGACCACTATCTATTACTGTCTTATCACTACTATTAATTTGCTTTTGGTCTGGTAACACGATTTGCTTTAACCCACCAACAATAATTGAATGACTAGAATTATTAGTTACCGTATATTGAGCTTTTAAATAAGTATAGGGGCCCGTAATTTCATTAGTATCAAAATCATTACCTGAGTTGAATCGTTGATCAGCATTCATTGGTTTATTAGTAGCAATCTTAACTAGATCGACCGTTGTACTAACCTGACCAACACTTTGAGAGTGCTTAGTGGTGGTTGATAATCCTAATAAGGAAATTTTTCCATAATGATCACTGTAAAAATATTGACCAACTTTTCTGAGTGGTGCATGGCCGACGTTATTAGGATCGCTAACATCTGCCACCGGCATCTCATCATCACTACCACTACTTACGGCTGATTCAGCCGTTCTGGTCATTAATGCCCCATGTAATGAGTGATTAATCATCGTGAAGCCAATCAACATTGCGACAATTAAAAAGCACAGATTGGCAATTAATATTAACCACCATGATTTATTCGTAGTTATCCAATCATTATTTTTGTATTTCGTGCGTCGACTCATATCATCAGAATTTTTAGTCGTTTCGATTTCTTGGATGTATCTATCCTCATCGTCAGGAAGCGGTTGAGTATAAAGATCCCCAATTAAAATTCCCAAACTGAAAATAACAGCCATGATTCCCCATAGCTTTAGGTCAGGGAAATTTTTATTAGCATCAACCATTGATGAAACTAGTGCTAATCCTGTAAACAATGCTGGCACCCATTTAATTAGTCGTTGCTGTATATTTCTAAAAATAATTTCACTCAAACCAGCTAATGCGATTAACAAGGAAAAGTAAAAGCCGAATAAATTACCCTCACTGCCAGTAGAATTAGCAAATGATAACGTCGCATTAACTAACGACGACTGATATGAAATTACCAATGCCAATATTACAAAGATAATTCCAACAACTAGTTTAACTTTTTTCAAATTTTTACCCCCTAGTGACAGAAATAATGATATCACAAGCGGGAATGATGTTTTGACATCCGAATAGAAATTTAACCTTTTCTGAAAATATTCCATCATCATAATTATTTCAATCAAATTTATCTTGTCAGTAAATTATAGTTGACATTCTTATGAATAGTCTTTATATTTAAATAGTAATTATTACTATTTAAACGGAGGCGTCAATATGGAAAAATTAGATTTAGCTTCTTCATATCGCAAATTAAAGAGCCCCAATATCAAAACTCGTAAGCGAGCTTTAAAGGCGCTTCATGATGTTAAACGGCAAAAGGGAACTAAATAGACGCAAAACCGCTTAAGACTTCGGTAAACTATCGACACTTTAAGCGGTTTTTATTATTTTCAGCTAATTAGTTTAGCCGCAATCCATGCTATAAGTCCAGTTGGATTACGACTAATCATACATAATTTATAAACCCTCTCAATAAATAAAAAACACTGCTCACTAGTCCTTTAGTGGCAGCGTTTCGATAATTAATTATTGCAATTTAGCCAATGCCTTTGTTGGCACATCATTTTTATTAACCTTTTCCCATGAAATAACTTGGCTTCGCTTTTCATTGTAACTAACTTTAAGATAAGCTCCCATTTTGAGCGGCCTAGTAATCGGGCCACTTGTGAATTTCAATCTAAGCTTACCTCCATTTGATCATAACCAGCTTGATCATATTTATACTGCTTGTATGAATCGCCAATCCTTTCGCCTTTAGTAGTAATTTGGGTATAGTACGGGATACCACCATAGTTGCGCAAGTACCAGCCATAGCCGGCAGCAAACAACCCCACAAAAATAATTACTACAATAATTAGGCTAATAATTACATTACGTCGTTTCATGTTCTCCTCCATTATTAACGAATTAAGAATAACGAGGCTACGAGTGCCCAAATATCACAATGCCAATTGTCATCTTTCGATAAATTGATAGAATGGCAATGTATTCTCGTAGCATTGCACTTGGTAAGAAGTAAAACGAGGTTGGCGCACCAACTCCTTGAGCATTCAATCCGGCTCGTTTAGCATAGATTGCTCCTCGCAGAACGTGGTAGTTATTGGTAGAAAAGACAATTTTAGGTTCACCAGTCTCGCCACGTGATTTCCAATCCGCTTCAATTTTCTGCTTTGAAAATAACATATTTTCATATGTTGAAGTAGATTTATCCTCCAATATAATACTTTCTTCAGGAATGGACTGGCCTTTTAGATACTTAGCCATAACATAAGCTTCGGAGTATGGTTCATCGGGGCCCTGACCGCCACTAGGAATCATAAATGCGTGTTTAGCCGCAAAACTCCTAAAATACTGAATTGCCCGATCTAATCTACTTTTTAGCAGAGGTGAAACTTCATCAGACCTAACTCCGGCCCCTAGCGTAATTACGTAATCAGCTGGGTACTTAACCGGAAACATCTGATACATAAATGAATAGAAGAGATACCCCACAAAAACAAATGTTAGTGAAATATCCACCATTAGTACCCAAAATATAATAGCAATAATGGCAGCTGGCCAATCGCTCGCATACCTCAATGCTAAGTAACCAAGTAGCACAATTAAGATCAAGTTCACACCAAAAATTAATGATAGTTTAGCGGTTAAACTCTTACCTTCCTTAACCTCCATCACCCGACTGTTAGCAATCAACGCAGCCCCAGCCAGAATTGGAAAGCCGATCAATCCAAATAAAATAAATAACACAACTGCTTCGGTGCTTTCCGGTACCATCCCCACAATCGCATTTGATAAACTAATTACTCCTGATAATAATAAAATTATCAATCCGGCAAAGAAAGTTAACCCAGCAAAAAAGTTTCTGCGATCCTTTCGCAATCTCAATCCTGCTAATATTGCCAGAATCGCTCCAAAGATTATCAGTGTCATAACATACCACCTTAATATATTGTTTAACTTAATTTTACATTGTGGTTCATAAAAAAGGAAATTTAGCCAATTTAAATCAACAAATTTAAATGCGTAATTATTTTTGAATCCTTTAAATTAGTTTTTAATTTTCAAAATATCCTTACAAATTTATCTATAACCATTGATAGTATTGCCATTCTGGTTTACCGTAATTACTGATGCAATTAATCATAATTGTTACAAATATTTTGTTGGAGGATCAATATGCATACGAAAAGAATGCTTCACGTGTGTCTTACGTTTCTAGGCACGCTAATTTTCGCACTTTCAGTCACCGCCCAGGTTCACCCCAAGGCCGCTTCGACTATCATTCCTGATATTTCTGAATGGCAGGGAAAATTGACAAGCACAAAGGTCGCCAATCTAAAGAATCAAGTCTCATTTATAATTAACCGACGTCAGTATGGGGCTAACTACCAGGATAAGTATGCAACTAGCAATACTAATCTGTACGTAAAATACGGGGTTCCCTTTGGCGAATACGACTACGCCACTTTTAACAGTACTAGTAGTGCTAAAAATGAGGCCAGAACGTTCTACGCCAATTCAAATAAGAATGCCAAATTCTATGTCCTTGATTTTGAAGAAAATGACGTTAGTTCAGGAACCCCCAATGCTGCAGTTAAAGCTTGGTACAATCAAATGCGCGCCCTAACGAATAAAAAGCTGATTTTTTATTCTTATCAGTCATTTGCAACCAACTATGCTAATTCAGCTCGACAAACCTTTGACGCTCAATGGATCGCTAACTATTCGTCTCGCCCAACCATTGCCACCGATTTATGGCAATACTCTAACAAAACATATGTCCCTGCCCTAAAAGAATCAATCGATGTCAGCACTATTCTTAATTCAAGCAAACCTATCTCTTGGTGGGTTGGAAGTACTGAACTCCACACTACCCCAGTGACTGCTGGATATTATCAAACGTCCTTGCCAAAAGTAACCACCACCAAAGCAGTTTACTTATACAACTCTCCAACCTTCACCACCGCAAATCGCGGAACTAAAGTCGCCATTGGCACGGATATTACAATCAGCAGTATTCGACAACGCTCAACAGGATCATACTACTTTGTGACATCTAACGGCCAATACATTACCGCCAACAAAGCATACGTTGCGGGTTAACGGAGGATTATAATGAAATTATCAAAAATTACAGTTGTTGCTACTCTTGCTTTAATTTTAACCGGTTGTTCAACTAACCAAAGTAAACCATCAAAAAGTTATCAAAATGAATCCAAAGCTGAACTAAATTCCAAGGCACCTAGCAAAACCTTAAAAACTACCAATCATTTCACATCACTTACTAAGCAGATCGATAGTAAGTTCAACCATATGTTGTTACCTCAACTTAGTGGCATGCCCACAAATCAAATTGTTAATGCTAAGGCTACGGGGACCGCAAAGCACGTTAAAATTGCCTATTCATTAGATAAAAATAACCTACCATTAAACTCACCTAAACTATCTAATAAGATTTACGCAACTTTGACTAAAACAACATATGGTACCTCAACTGCTGCCAAACAGGCAATCAGTTTTCAACCTGCCAGTTCAATCAGTGGACTACCAAAAATAAATCTTGGTCATTCAATTACTGGTCGGACTCAATCAGGTGCCGGTCAAGAATACATTTCTTGGAATGAAGGACGTTGGTCAGTCTCCGTTCACGGTAGTCGGGTTAATAATAATAACCCTAAAGGAACCGCTGTGGCTGCGGTTAACATGTTTGAAAAGTATTCTTTACCCGTTCCAGAAACAGTTGGTACGGTAGCCTTATTCGCTGGAGACTCGACTAATTTAAGTCAGACCATTACCTTCCAAAAGGGGAATCAAGTGTATACACTTAAAGCCAATACGGTTGGAACTGCTATTAAGATGGCAGCTAGTATGAAATAGTTCCTTTAATTAACCTGCATCCAATATAACTGGATACAGGTTTTTTAGAATTGAATTAATTTTCTAAAATATCCTTGAACTGGTAGCGATTTCCATGGAATAATAACTTCCTCGAGGTGTAAAAGATGATATATGTTAGCGTTATAATTTTAATAATCTTGCTATATATTGTGCTAATTGGATTAGCTACCTATATCCAACTTAAGCGCCATAAAATTCGCAATGATAATAGCAAGAAGCAGCCTTTTGTGTTTTCAGATAACCACCGGATTGATTTAGAGTCAGCCACTACCTTTAAAGCTGTATTTTGGGAGAACTTCAAATCCCACTTAAAGTCACCGCTATCATTATTCAGATAGCTCAATAGATGTTCTCGCAATCCTAATTCACGACTGGTTGCAAGAACATCTTTTTATTCCCAATGAATTTCTTAATCGCATTGTTCTGACTCTGTAATCTTATAGTAATTAACTTCCGTTACAATTGGCACTTGTAATTATTTAAAGTAGAGGATATTTAATCAAACATGAATTTTAAAAAAGGCATCATTTTGTTAACCATCATCTTCAGTATCAACATTGGTACCGTGATGGCCCCCATATTCACTAACTCAGTCACCACTGCCCAAGCGAAAAAGAAAAGCCCCCGTGGCAAAGCTTATGTTACGAAACACCAATTCAGATTTCGAGGCGTGGTTAAGTACCATGGTAAAAAGTGGACTTACTATTCTGGTAGTCGATTCGCTGATGGAACGCGAAATCATGGTGGCTATGACAAAACGGTTATGTAATTGTTTCTGCTCCTCGTTCATACAAATTCGGGACTAAAATCAAAACTCCACTTGGTTGGGGCGTAGTCCATGACCGTGGTACTGCTATGACTAGGTATCATTTTGATGTCGTTATTTAATATCTAAATCCAATATAAAAAGAGCGTCACTGAGTAAATTATCAGTGACGCTTCTTTTAATTTAACCGATTTGTTTTAATTTTTTCACCAGGTTCAGTGGTAACTAATTCTAAATTGAAGCCTTCAATTTCATAATCACCAAAATTAGACGGAATAATAAAATGATCACCCTTATTCAGCCTCGAATTATGACCATCCTTAATAAATTCACCTGAACCATCCACCACTGATACTAATGTGAATGAATCTTTTGGCTGTGTTCTTGAAATAGTTTTTCCTGATTTCAATCTTAGCCGAGTAATAATAAAGTCTGGCGAATCAATTAACTGCGTCTGCTGGAAATTATCTTCTTCAGCTGTTTCTGACTTAATAACCGGTTCTGTAAAAGGAACTGTTGTGACATCCATGGCCTTATCCAAATCCAAAGACCGTTTCTGACCCGTAGTTTGCTCGATTCGATTAAAGTCATATAGTCGATAAGTTGTGTCAGAACTCCGTTGAGGTTCCAATACGACCACTCCAGCTCCTAGTGCATGAATTGTGCCTGATGGTACATAAATAAAGTCCCCTGGTTTGACAGCCTTGCGTTTAAGTAGCTTTTGCCAATTTCCAGTCTGAACCATCTTGCGTAATTCGGACTTAGTTTGCGCCGTGTGGCCATAATAAACGCTTGCTTCGGGCGTGGCTGATAATACATACCAACACTCAGTCTTGCCAAGTTCCGTTGGTCCTTCATGTTCCTTAGCATAGGCATCGTTTGGATGAACCTGAATTGATAGATCAGCATGTGCGTCCAAATTTTCACCATTAACGGAAATGGTTTCGCAGTATCCATATCTGCAAATAGCTCTGGATGATTTCGCCACACATCAATGAGCTTAACTCCAGCAAATTCCCCGTTGCCTATCGTCGTTAATCCATTTTTGTGTGCACTGATTCCCCAAGCTTCACCTGTTTTGGGTGACGGGATATCATATCCAAATTGCTTTTGTAGCTGATCACCGCCCCAAATTTTTTCATGCAATACTGGTACCATAAACAGTGGTTCATTCATCATTCAACATCCCCTAATTAAAGTCTTTGGTTTAACTCCTTGCCAAGTTCCTCAAACCCAGGCTTTCCAAGCAAAGCAAACATATTGGTCTTGTATGCTTCAACTCCTGGTTGATTAAACGGATTAATTCCATTCAAGTAACCAGAAATCGATACTGAAATTTCAAAGAAATAGATTAGGTATCCCAGCGTATATGCTGACTGATCAGGAATATGAACGCTCATATTTGGTACGTTACCGTCAGTGTGAGCTAAAGTTACCCCTTCAAAGGCCTTGGTATTGGCAAAGTCCATTGTCTTACCTTCCAAATACTGCAAGCCGTCAAGATTTTCAGTCTCTTGAGGAATATCCATATCATGATTTGGTTGATCAACCTTAACGACGGTCTCCATCAAATTCCGTAATCCTTCTTGGATATATTGACCTAGTGAGTGTAAATCAGTTGAAAAGTTAGCCGATGATGGATAAATGCCCTTTGATCCTTGCCTTCTGATTCACCCATTAATTGTTTCCACCATTCAGATAGATACATCATGTTAGGTTCATAATTTTCAAGCAGCTCAGTTGTATAGCCCTTGCGATACAAAATATTCCGATATGCTGCGTACTGATAAGCTTCATTTTTAGTTAAATCAGAATTGGTATATTCAGTTGCCGCATCAGCTGCTCCCTTCATTAAGTCATCAATATTGGCTCCAGAGACCGCGATTGGTAATAAACCAACTGGGGTCAAGACTGAGTAACGGCCACCAACTCCATCCGGAATTACAAATGATTCATATCCATGAGCATCTGCTTCTTGTCTTAAAGCTCCCCGTTGCTTATCAGTCGTGGCGTAGATTCGTTCACTAGCTCCATCTTCGCCATACTTGGCAATCAACTTTTCTTTAAAGATTCTAAAAGCAATCGATGGCTCAGTGGTCGTTCCTGACTTAGAAATCACATTAACTGAAAAATCTCGATTACCGATCAAGTTAATTAGATCATACACATAAGACGAACTAAGTGAGTTACCAACAAAGAAAACTTGTGGAAATACACGCTGATCGTCCGGCACATAATTAAAGAAAGCATCATGCAAAAAATCAATTGCCATTTTAGCCCCCAAATACGAACCGCCAATTCCGATGACTACTAATACCTTAGAGTCTGACTGGATTTTCTTAGCTGCTGCCTTAATACGGTTAAACTCATCCTTATCAAAATCCTTAGGTAAGGTTAACCAATCCCGAAAATCGCTACCAGCACCAGTACCTTGGCGCAATTCTGTATCTGCTGCTGTTACCATTGCTTGCATTTCGCCTAATTCATTGTCATGAACGAATTTAGATAATTTTGAACTGTCAAATTTAATATGAGCCACTGTTTATCTCTCCCCGTTTATTTTTTATTTACCGACATTGAGCGCTTGATGTTTTAACTTTGGAAATACATGCCTATCAGCGATTCCCGTAATGCCTCCTTGGAACAAAAAAGCAAAGATGGTTCCTAAACCGAAATTAGTAAATTGCTTAGTGATAGCAAATGCCATAATTGCCATGATTGTTGGTGGAATATATGAAGCCCACATGGCTAAGTTAGCATTACCCTTAAAATACTTAAATCGCAGAATCTGCATCAAATCATCTGCGGGATGCAAGACAACGTTTGCCCGTTGATAAACCGAAATGGCAATTCCAATCAACGCCACCCCAAAAAAGTTAAGTAGAATGTAAAAGATTATCATCCCAGTTGAGTTCGCATCCGGAAGACCGCCAAAAATTGGGTATTTACCAATGAAAAAGTTTTGAAATATTTGAATCAATGCTGAGAATGGCACCATAAAGATTAAGTTTCCTAAAGCTCTTCCCCACTCTAGTTTACCCACTAAAACAGCATTTAATAAAGTCGTTAGCACCCCTAAAATCAAGAACGTCCAAAATAAATTCCAGCCAAATGCCACACTTAAATTGGCTTCAGCAGCTGTCCAATATGCGGATCCTAAATACGATGGATGGATTTTCGCACTTGTTGCTAACGTTAAGACATTTCCCGCTGCATTTAGTAATAACGAAATCGCAAAAAAGGCAATTGATTGAGCTGCTGAGATTGTTCGACCACTACTAATAGTTCTTGTTGCTAACATTACTTCACCCCCGTTAATTTAACTAATTACTTGTTCAATTCCTTTAATGCCATCGCAAAGTCCCCGACAGTTGCTGAACCATTATTCTTAACCAATGGCATGACGATGTATTCATCAAGGTCGCCTACGTCAACGTAATTATTCATTAATTTAGCGAATTCCGACCGGACCTTAATTAGGAATTCTGGACTAACTACCCCGCCGCCAAAAACGATTTTGCCTGGTCTTAAGGTCAAAGTAACTTGCAAGGCTGCTTGGGCTACATAATAGGCCATGATATCCCAAACATGATCAGTTAATGGCACATCCTTACCTGGTTTTCCCAAGCGGGCATCAAAGGTTGGCCCCGCTACTAGCCCCTCAAGACAATCACCATGAAATGGGCAAATCCCATCAAAGTCAAGGTCGTCTGGATGACGCTTTAAGCGAACATGACCGACTTCAGGATGACCAAGTTCCCCAACAAAGTTGCCACCAATAACTGTTCCTGCACCAACTCCAGTACCAATGGTATAATATGTAAGTGAATCAACATGTTGGTTAAACAACGTTGCCATGACATATTCACCATAGGCTGAGCCGTTCACATCCGTAGTAAAGTAAATTGGCACATCAATATCTTGTTTGATACGACCGACAAATCAGTATGAGCCCAGCCAGGTTTAGGCGTATTAGTAATGTATCCATAATCTGGAGCATTCTTTCTTAATTCGATGGGACCAAATGACGAAATTGCAATGGCAGCGATATCGTCAAATTGCTTAAAGTAGTCCACCGTTCTCTGAAGAGTCTCCTCTGGAGTTGTGGTTGGAAATTGAGCTTGATCAATAATCCGATAATCTTCATTACCAACTGCCACGACGAATTTGGTTCCTCCTGCTTCGACACTTCCAAGTAACATAATAATTCCTCCTTAGATAGGTTGTGCAAACGTTTGCATTACTGTTACTATCTACTATAAACAGTTTTTTTTAAAATGCAACCTTTTTTATGGAAAACGGTTACATTTTTTTCTTTTACAAAATTATTTATCAAAGGAACTCACTATGAAATTCATTATTGCTCCTGCTAAGAAGATGGTCACTAATCTTGATGATTTTGAAGTTACTGATCTTCCACAGTACTTACAAGAAACCCAGCAAATCTTGGACTCATTACAAACATTATCTATATCTGATGCCAAATCATTATGGAAAACCAGTGACAAGCTGACCAAAGAGAATTTTAATAACCTTAACCGAATCAATTTACATAATCGATTAACACCAGCAGTGATTGCCTATTCAGGTCTTCAATACCAGTATATGGCCCCAGGATTATTGACCAATCCCGCATTAAACTATCTGCAAGCCAACCTGCGAATTCTATCAGGCTTTTATGGCATCTTATCGCCATTTGATGGGATTGTTCCCTATCGCTTAGAGATGCAGGCTAAGTTAACAGTTGGCACGCATGCAAATCTCTATTCATTCTGGGGTGATAAGCTATACCGGGCTTTAGTCTCTGATGGGCATGAACCAATCATAAATCTCGCATCTCAAGAATACTCAAAATCAATCACCCCCTTTCTGACAGACGCTGATACTTTCATTGATATTGTGTTTGGTCACCTCGTAGACGGTAAATTAAAAACTCGTGCAACTTTTGCCAAAATGGCCCGAGGGGAAATGGTACGGTATGCGGCTGAAAGTCAACTCACTAATGTGAACGATTTAAAGAAATTCAATCACCTAAATTATGCATTTGATTCAACGCGCTCAACGGATAAAAAGTATGTCTTCATTAAAGACGAAAAGTAGTGTTATTCATTGAATGAATAACACTACTTTTTTTAAATTTTCTTATCCAGAATTGCAATTGTACATTGCAGACTTTCCCCCATATACTTTAGCTATTCACAAGAAGGAAACACATTAATTGGAGGTAATACAGATATGACTGTAAAGATTACTGAAGACATGAAATTTAGCCCATCATTCGAATACATCGATAATGGAATCGAACATGGTGTGCTAAGTCCATTTGAAACCAAAGAAGTTATTTTAAAGAAGGGTGAAACCATTGCTGATGGTTTCAAACCTCTCAGTGTTGATATTAAAATGTTAAAAGACGTTCCCGTTAAGCTTCGGGATGGCGTTACAATTTATACCGATATTTACATGCCAGTTGACGCTGACAAAGTTCCTACTTTGATTGCTTGGAGCCCTTACGGTAAGAGTGCCGGAACTGCCCCTCGTTACAAGAACTTATTCACTATGCTTGGCATGGGAATTAAGTGGGAATCAGGACTACCTAAGTTTGAAGGTCCAGATCCAGATTACTGGGTTGCTCATGGATATGCTATTGCCAACCCTGACATGCGAGGAATCGCTCATAGTGAAGGAAACACTACTATGATTGGTACTCAAGAAGGTGAAGATGGTTACGATCTAATTGAATGGATTGCTCAACAAGATTGGTCTAACGGTAAGACTGCTCTTACCGGAACATCATACCTAGCATTCTCTCAATGGTTCATTGCTGCTCAACAGCCACCTCACTTAACAGCTATGAGCCCAACTGAAGGTTTATCAGATGCATACCGCGATATCGCATTCATTGGTGGGATTCCTGACAAGAATTTTCTTGACCGTCTAGATGTTAACCACGTAAGTGCTATCAAAGGTACTAAACGTGAAGATTTAACTCTTGAAATGGATTCTGATCCATTGATTGATGCTCCAGTTTGGCAAGATAAAATTGCTCAACCAGAAAAAATCAACGTGCCAGCATTTGTAATTGCTAGTTATGCTAACACATTGCATACAATGGGTACTTTCCGAGCATGGCGTGGCTTAGGATCAGATGAAAAATGGCTTAGAATTCATGATAGCCAAGAATGGCCTTACTACTATGATAAGGACAACACTGAAGAACTTCGTCGTTTCTTCGATCACTATCTACTAGACAGGGACAATGGTTGGGAAGACACTCCCCAAGTTCGTTACACTGAAATTGACTTCGAAGGTAATAACCAACTTGATATTCCAGCTGAATCATTCCCACCTGCAGGTAGCGAGCTCACTAAGTACTACATGAACGGAATTACTAGAACCCTTCAACCAGCTCCTGAAGCTGCTGAAATCCCAGTTAAGTACTCAGTTGACCTCCCAGGCCGAGCATCATTCCAAATGACTTTCGATAAAGACACAACCTTCGTTGGCTATCCAAAGGTTAAACTCTTCATGGAAGCTGAAGGATATGATGATATGGATGTCTTCGTTCAAGTTCAAAAACTTGATGATCGTGGCAACATTCTTAGCGAATTTATCGTTCCTAACCATGGGGCTGCCCTTCAAGACTTCACTCAAGATGGGGCTTCTGCTCTTCGTTACAAGGGGGCTTGGGGTCGACTTCGCGCATCGATGCGTCATTTAGACAATGATACAACTGACGAAATTCCAACTTACAGCTTCGACCGCGTTGAAAAATTGTCTGACAGTGAAGTAGTTGAAATGGACATCGTCTTAAGCCCAATCGGTTTATCTTATAAGGCTGGCCAAACTCTTAGAGTTGTCGTTGGTGCTAAAAACGAATTAGGATCTGTCATGCCTGGTACACCAGGTGCTGAATCTGATAACAAAGGATTCCACATCATTCACACTGGTGGCGAACATGCTTCATACATTCAACTACCTTTGATGAAATAATATTTTAGGTTAATATGTTTATAGCGACTGAATTTCTCAGTTGTTATAAACATATTTTTTATGGAGAAATAAATCTATGAAACTAACAACCTTACAATATTTCGTGGCAGTCGCAAATGAGAAAAGTTTCACCAAAGCAGCAGATGAACTATATATCTCCCAGCCAACTCTTAGTCGCAGAATTCAGGAACTTGAAACTGAATTAGGGGTTAAATTACTACTTCGTCAAAGTCATACCCTCGAATTGACTAAAGAAGGTGAACAATTTTTAATCAGAGCCGCTGAAGCACTAGAAAAGATTGACGACTTATCACATATGTTCGATAATCACGATCAGGACGCGGCCAGCGTAGTAAAAATCGGATATTTGGCTAACTTTAACTTAAGTATTATGTATCAACTTCTCAATGAATTTAAATCCAGCTATCCAAAAATTCAATTCATTCTAAATGCTGATACACCCTTGAACCTTGTCAATGGTTTGGACGATGGTGAATATGACCTAGTATTTAATTTGGATAATTACTTTCACGATTTAACCAAGATTACTAAAAGTGAATTTCTTAAAAACCGACTGCAAATTGCCATCCCCTTGACCAATTCATTAAGTAACCAAGAAGTACTCCACTTCGCTGATTTAAAAAACGAAACGTTCATCCTCCTCGAACGTCAGCAATCACCAGTTATCGTTGACTACGTCATTAATTTAGGATTACAGAATGGCTTTAATATTAAGGCCAACTACTACGTTAATAATCTCGATGAAGGGTTATCGATGGTTTCAATGGGGAAAGGATTAGCTTTTCTATACTCTGGCATGAATGACGGTCAACTAGAATCCAAATACCATATTAAGATTGCCGACTTAGCTGGCTCATCCCCAAATCAAGATATTGTCATGGCAATCAATAAAATTACTGCCACAGATACAACTAAATCTTTATTGGAATTTATTCAAAATAAATTAACTAATTAACTACTTGCCGAACTAATCGACAAGTTTTTTATATTTTAAATTTTCCAGTGCTACAATTAATGCATACTAATTAGACACTAAAGTGGGGATTGATCATTATGGAACAACCGTCGGACAACCATCATTGGAAAGTTAATTTAAGTTACCTAATCGTAGCTCAAAACTTTTTTCTTTTCGGCTCTTCAGCCGTGTTTTTCGCAATTCTGTGGTATATCGCACTGAAATCTTCTTCTGGGACCTGGATGATGTTAACAACTTTAGCCACTTCCTTACCACAAATCTTAATTTCACTATGGGCCGGTACTTGGTCGGATCGGTTCAAACGCCGAGATTTATTAGTACTCGCCAGCATTTTTACCTCAGTCTTCACAATTGTGATTGCTATTTTTTATTATTTTTGTTGATCGCAACCTGTGGTTATTATTAGCGATTGCGGCAATTCGCTCGTTAGGGAATGGAATCTCAACGCCAGTCGCTAACTCCCTCTTACCAGAATTAACGCCTAAGTCACATCTAACTCAAGCGAATGGGATCAATCAGACCGCTAATTCTATCCTGCTACTAATCTCACCACTAGTAAGTGGTTATATCTTAGGAAACCTCGGGATTATCTACGTTTTTGTCATTGATTTGATTACTTCCATTGGTGGGATTGGCGTTCTATTACTAATCAAGGAACCAAACGTTAAAAAGATGCAGCAAGGTGAGGTCAAGGGGTCATTAACCCAAATCACTAAAGGGCTGAAATATACCTTTGATAATCGGAGCTTAAGCTTGTTAATGCTATTCACCGTAGTTGGTTTTATCTTGATTGCCCCATCATCACAATTATCCACGTTATTCGTTAAGCGAACCTTTGGGACTAACGTCTGGTTATTAACATTTAATGAACTATTTTGGACAATCGGCGCTGCTTTAGGTGGGATTTTCATTTCACTTCACTCAAAAATCGATAACAAAATTAAGTGGATTACTTTAGGGTTTATTGGATCAGGATTCTGTTTTGCCGCGATGGGCGTTGTAAAACCATTTTGGGTTTACTTAGTCTTTATGTTCGGCTCTGGAATTTGTATGCCAATCATTCAAGGTACTACCAACATCCTCATCCAAGAAACCGTTCCTACTGAATGGATGGGCCGAGTCTTTTCAATTCTACAAATCGTATCGACTGGAATTTACCCAATCGCCATGTTATTCTTTGGCCCACTTGCAGACGTTGTGGCCATCAAATGGATTCTAGTGGTAACCGGAATACTTCTAGTTGTTGCAGCTATTGGCTTCTATGGCCGTTTCAAATCAAAACAATTCTACATTAATTAAAATAAAACGTGAGTAACTAACGAATTATCGCTAGCAACTCACGTTTTTATTTAGTCAAAATTTGAGTAATTCCTGATTTAAATGAAGTAACCTTAAAATCTGGAAATTTAGTTTTGAACTTATCCGACAAAAAGATGTTATCAACTTGGTACCGAGGCATCAACTCCATTGATTCTTTCAATGCTGGATTGAATCGACTTCCAAGCTTGAACATCCATAATTTGATCACAGAGTACTTAATCTTCTTACCTAGTACTTGTTCAGAAAGGTCAATCATTTCCCGATAGGTGATTCCGTCTGGAGTTGGCAAATGCCAAGTCTGGCCATAAGCAGAATCGGTATTGCCAATCAATGCCATGGCTCGACTAGCATCTGGAGTCCAAATCAATGTTCGCACTGCACTATCACTAACTGGAATAAAGACTCGCTTGCCTGCTTTAATTCGATTAAAGACCATTGAATTAGTAATGCTCTTGGTGTTATCGGGGCCGTAAAATTCTGGTGCTCGACAAATAACGATTGGTAATTCACCCTGCTTCATTTCATCTACTAAACGTTCTGCCATTTTTGCTCGAACCGTTGACTTACGACCCTCACGAAGAAGTGGGCTATCCTCAGTCTGGGGGCGTTGCATTCTTAGGATACATATAGGTATTATCAAAAAACACTAGTTTACTATGAGCCTGCTTACTAGCTTTGATGACATTATCTAGCATCCCTAAGAATTGCTGCTCCCACATATCTGAATTCATCGGTAATCCTGCTGTGAAATACACGATATCACTACCGTCAATCGCCGCTACCGTTTCATCATAATCAAGTAAGTTAGCAGCGACCGTTTGATCAGTTGGGTGAATCTGTTTTGGATGACGATTAACTAGGCGGAGCTCCTTAGTATAATTTTGATACAACTCCTCAGCCAATTCATGACCGATTTGGCCGTTACTTCCTAGAATAGTTTGCATTTGTTTCTCCTTTTCGTTTAACCGTTTAATCTTTTGAACCATAAATTCAAAAAATTATTTAACTTCTTTAATCAATAACTTAGCAACTGAGCGAGCTGAAAATGGATTTTGACCAGTAATCAAATGACCATCTTGAACCGCAAAGTCTTTATATGCCCGTTTTTGTTTGAAATTAGCGCCCCGTTTTTCAGCTTCTTCTTTGTTGAAGAATGGCACAACCGATTTTTTACCAGCTAACATTTCTTCACTCTTCGTGAATCCGGTGATAGTTTGCCAGCAATTAAATAGTGGTCACTTTCATCTTTGATATTTAATAGACCGGCAATGCCATGGCACACTGAAGTAACGTAGCCATTTTGTTGATAAATTGCCATTGCAATTGACTGTAACTCCTTGTCATCTGGGAAATCCCACATCACCCCATGACCGCCAGCGTAGTAAATCGCGAAATAATCATCAGGATTAACCTCGCTAGGACTTAGTGTCTTACTAAGCGCGCGAGTTTTAAAATCGGGCGTTTCGTAAAATTCCATAATCGATTCATCAACATACTTCATGCTTCGAGGATCTAGAGGAACGAAACCACCTTTGGGACTAACGTAGTCCACTTCGACACCAACCTTTTGAAGTTCTTCGGCAAATTCAGTTGACTCACCAAGCCAAAGCCCGGTTGCATCATGGGTTCCAGCGTATCGAGTAACATTGGTTTCTACAATTAGTACTTTTTTCATTCTCGGCCACTCTCCTTAACGATTGTCTTAACATTACTGATCAAGTCTTGTAACTGATTGATTTGAGTTAAATCATGAGACAAGTAATAGTAATTCTTAGTTCCCTCACTCCGACACTGAATTAAATTTGCCTGCATCAAGATTTTAATATGATGCGAGATTGCTGGACGGGACAGATTAGTCGCATCGGTTAAATCAATGACTCGTAATCCTTGGATGCCATTTTCCGCAGCCATCAGTTCAATCAGAATTGCCTGCCGCTTTTCATCCCCTAACGCGACCAAAAAATCGCTAAGACCAGTTAATTGCTTTTGAATTCCGCTTAAATCTTGCATAGTCAGTTTCCTTTGGTTTAATATTTTAAACCATTAAACCATTAATTATTTTACTTGTCAAACAATTTGGTATTCTACAAAAAACCACCACTATGGATTGCTCCTTAGCAGTGGTCAGTGTTCGTTATTTGAATGTTGAAAATAAGTTAATGAATTCGTCAGATACCATTTTAACTTCCGGTTTAATTGGAGCAAATGATTTATCAATATCGATAAATTCATGATTTTCATCAAACATTTCTTTTGAAATAGCCAAGCCAGGGTTAACTGCCATGTTGTACATTTTCAAGCCTTGAGTAACTAATTTCATTGCAATCAATCCCTGAAAACCGCCATGACCGCCATACACCATGATGCTAACTGGCTTATGTTGCCATTCTTCATACAAATAATCCAAAGCATTTTTAATGACGGCCGGATATCCCCAATTATATTGCGGAAATAGCAACACGATTCCGTCATATTGCCTAATCAATTTACTCCATTTTTTGGTGTGTTCTTGTTGGTAATTACCCATAGCCGGAATTTCGGGCTCATCTAAAAATGGAAGATTGATTTTCGCCAGATCAATAATGTCTAATTCCAGGCCATCGTGCTTCATTGATGCTTTCACCCATTCAGCGATGTCGCCACCTATTCGTGTGGGACGATTACTTCCTAGGATAATTCCGACTTTTCTTGTCATTATTAAATTCTCCGTCTAGTTTAATTTATGTGCATATTGCACACAATTCATTCTAAGGTATCTATGCTATAATTGCAAGCATGGAAAACGAAATATTTAAATCACTATTATATATAGTTAACTTTTTCAATAACCCCCAAAACGATAATTTCTTGCTAAAAGAAGCTGGCATCAAAAATGATCCCAATCTACTACCCATTATTGTTAGAATTGGTGCTGCATCTTCAATCAGTGTTGGCGAACTAGCCAGTCAACTCGGCAAAATCATTCTTCAACCAGCCGCCAAGTTGATAAGTTCGAGCGTCAAGGATTACTAGTCACTACTCCTAACTCAAACGATAAGCGAATTAGAAATATCACGTTATCTCCGAAAGGAAATGATATTTTTCAATTGATTACGAAAACTAGGAAAGAAGTTATCGCTCAATCTTTAAGCTCGTTAACTAGCGACGACATCAACACCGTTAACGCAGGGTTAGCCAAGTTAGCTAAGGTTCTAAAAAACATAGATATGAATTCATACAAACAAAAAAGAGACTAGCCTTAAGGCCAGTCTCTTTTTCGTATTTAAAATAATCAGGTTACTTTTGACTCTCACGTTGCAAAACACCATCGATAATCTCTTGAATGGTAGTTTCAGCCATACTGCGAAATGCAGCTTGTTCAACATTCTGGTACACTTCATTCAGTGTATCCTGAATATTACTGCCCACAATACAATTAGGATTAGTTTTGGGATCAACGTGAATTAAATCATGATCCATATTTATTGCTTGATACACATCAAACATCGTAATCTGATCGGCCGGTCTACTCAAGGTCGGCTCAGAGCTACCTTGCTGCGTATTGATTATTCCAGCCCGTTTTAAGTCGACCATTAATCCACGGACTGCACTTGAATTGGTTTCAATACTATTAGCAATTGCTCTGCTAGAAAGATCGCCTTCTTGGTAAACAATCAAATATGTCAGAATGTGGATTGCATCACTTAGTTTGTATGAGTACTTCACAACTTCACCCTAGTTTCGGTTTAAAATCTCTGAGATTGAGTCAGTAAGACTGAGTAACTCATGACCAAGAACCGTTTCAAGATCATCGGTATCAGTCGCTAGTGAGCCATCTTCAATCGGTGCTTGGAATGACGCAACATTGCAGCTAAATCATGATTACCGTCCATCGTCTTTGCCAAATCTTCAGTGTATTTTTCTTGTGATACTTGTTGAACCTCAAAGTTATTTGACGTTGCTTGCTTCAATGCTTCACCCAAATCAGCGTAGCTGCTTGATGGCCCATTAAATTCATAAACGGCTTGATGGTTTTCGTTAACTAATACATCAGCGGCTGCTTCTGCGTACTCGCGTTCTAGAGCCCAACCGGCTTTACCATTTGCCCAATACTCAGCAATTGGTGCATTGGCACCACTTTGGATGAAGGCCATCTCGTTTTCCAAATACCAATTGTTACGTAAGAATGAATAGTCAATATCTAAAGCTTTAATGGCATCTTCAGTTAGCTTATGATCGGCTGCCAATGGATTGGCTGCCGTATCAGCTTTAGGGAAACTAGTGTAAGTCACAAACTTAACACCCGCTTGACCTAATGCATTGACCACATTCAAATGTTGTTGACCACGGGCCACTTTACCACCTGGTTGTGATGAAATAAATAATACTCGATCAATCCCTTGAAAAGCATCCGTCATTGATTGTGCATCATCGTAATCGCCTTGACGAATTTCTACACTAGCTGGAAGAAGTCCCTTAGCTTTTTCAACATTCCGGGCAATTGCGAATACTTGATCATTAGTATCGATTAAATTTAATACTTGCTTGATAGCTGCTTGACCAAAGTTACCTGTTGCTGCTGTAATTGCAAATTTCATATTTATTATCCTCTGTTTTTCTTGTATTTTTATTATTTAACAAGTTCCACTTTAACACTTGTACTTTTATTGTCAACAGGATATTAAAAATAAATTTGCTGAACCAATCATTAACAGTTTTTTTTTATCGCGCCTTATAATGATTTTATAAACGTATGGGAGGTTTTATTATGGCAGTTTTAACTGATGATATGAAAAAATTAATCGCTGATTCATTTGCGTTCATTGCAACGGTTGACGAGAATGGTAACCCCCAGGTTGGTCCTAAGGGCACCATGCGTATTTTTGATGATGAACACTTAATTTACAATGAGCAAACTGGTCACCAAGCATGGCACAACTTGCAAGATAATCACAAGATTGCAGTAGCTTTTCATCCCCATCCAGGAATGAAAGGCATTCGGGTTGAAGGCCGAGCAGTAATTCACCAAGGTGATCAAATTCATACAGATGCTCAAACTTATGCAACTGAAAATAAATTACCAGACGTCATTGCCGCAATTGTTATATCTGTTGATAGAATTGTGAGTCTTGATGCTGGTCCAAATGCCGGAATTGAAATCATTAATGATCCAGTTAAATAAATAAAAAAACAGAGCTGCCACTAATTGGTCGCTCTGTTTTTTTATTAATTCTCAAACGAATCAATAATAACTTTGATGTTACTCTCAAAATTTTCAGGTAATGGATCATTTTGGTCAAAAAAGTTCAGATCCTGCATCACCACATATCCCATCAAGTTAGTTACTAGTAATGTAATGTGATTCATGATTGTATCATGGTCAGCATCTATATAGTGCATAGCCTTTTCCAGAATTTTTCGCATCCGTTTAAATTGATCATCAATGCTCGAACTATCAGGATGATTAGCTGCCGCCGAAAATACTTTTGAAAATTCAAGATGATTCTTCGTGAACGAATAAAACACCTTGGCGTATTCTTCCAATGCCTCCCTACCAGAAACACCAATCAAATTATCTTGAAGTTCATCAATTAGACTATTCAAGTAATGAACAATTACCATTACTTCCAGTTGACTTAAATTATCCACATACGGATACAGCGATTGAGGGGAAACTTCTAATGACCTTGCCAATCCCCGATAGCTCAAGTTATCAAATCCCTGTTCTTTCACTAATTTGATTGCCGCATCTTCAATTAATTCCTTGGAAAGTTTTGCATGCTTAACCACAGTTTTCTTACCTTTCTGCTCCATAATTTATTTCAAGTATACACTTATGTTTGCTTTTTTCACAGTGTGAGTTTATACTATGTTTTGAAATTAATTCACACCGTGAGTTAAATAAATCACCATGTGAAAAAGGAGCGATTACTTATGAAAATTATTACTGTTGAAGAACACTTTACCACCCCTGAAGCCGCAAAAATTATTGCTGATTACAAGGCAACCTTACCAAACCAAGACAAAATCAAAGCCGATGACGCCGCCATGACTGCTGGAATGGTGGCTGCTGCCCCTAACGTAGAAGAAATGATTGACGTCGATCAACTTCGAATCGATTATATGGATAAGAACCATATCGATATGCAAGTCGTTTCTGCAGCTGGAATTACCCCTCAGCTATTACCAGACAATTTATCAATTGACGCTTGTCGCGACCTAAACGACGCGTTGGCAAAGCACATTGCTAATCACCCTGACCGCTTTGTTGGATTTGCAACTTTGCCAGCCAACAATCCAGCAGCTGCAGCAACTGAACTTAACCGAGCAGTGACTGAGCTTGGCCTGAAAGGTGCCCTCTTTAGTGGGACCATTAACGGGGAGTTTTGAGTGAAGCGCGCTTCTTCCCAATTTTTGAAATGGCCGCTAAGCTCGATGTTCCGCTATATATCCACCCAGGCTACCCAACCGAAGAAGAAACGAACGTTCTATACAAGAGTGACTCTTACAATGATGCGGTTAAGTCAATTCTATCAACTCCAGGTTTTGGTTGGCATATGGAAGCCGGCATTCAAATTATTCGGTTAATTTTCTCTGGCATCTTTGACAAATTGCCAAACCTCAAGCTAATTTCTGGTCACTGGGGCGAATTCGTTCCCACATTTCTTAACCGATTAGATGAAATGACCGCTCCGGTAGCAACTGGCTTAAAGAAATCATTTTCTGAGTACTACCGGAACAACATTTACATCACTCCTAGTGGGATTTTTGAGTACGACCAAATGCTCTTCAGTCTTAACCGCGTTGGTGCCGACCACATTCTCTGGTCAGAAGACTACCCATTTGTTAAATCTAATCATGCTGGCCAATTCTTAGAAGAAGCCCCAATCAGCCCAGAAAGTAAAGAAAAGATTGCTCACGAAAACGTTGAGAAATTGTTACACCTTGACTAAAAAAAGCACTATCGCAATTAGAATTCTAAAGCGATAGTGCTTTTTTACATTATTCGAACAAATCAATAATCCGATCAATGTTAGCTAAAAACAATCGTTTATTTTTATCAACATCATCAACTTGCATCGTTAAAAAGCTTAAGTTACCAATAATAAAATCTAAGTATAACTGAGAATTTTTTTCAATCATTTCAGCATCACTAGTAAGCAAACCAATATTTGAAATTGGTCCCTGACGAAGTTTATCGAGAGCTTTTTCGACCAGCTCCTCTTTTCGGTAATTAATTAATCCACTAATCATTTCAGTAAACGGAATTCCATCTTTAGTGTATGAAATAAAATACTCAGCAAAATTATGCAATGCTTTTTTACCTGAATCGTCACCAAGTTTTTCATTAATATTATCATTTAGTCGAGTAATATACTCAGCAATGACCCCACTTTTAACATCATTAATGTTGGCGACATATCGATACATTGATTGAGGTTGGATGCCAATCGTTCTTGCCAAGCCATTATAGGTCAAGTGATCAAATCCACTTTCACTTACATTTTTCAGAGCCTGATCAATCACGATTTCTCTAGTTATGGTTCCACGTTTCATTTTTTACTCCCTTTTTCTTGACTAACTCATACCATGAGTTTATACTTCAATCATTCATTAATAACTTACCATTTTTACTGAACAATAACTATTAAAACTAAAGGAGCATGTCTATGAGTTACTTAAAAAGAGCTGGCGCAAACATTTATTACCAAACAGTCGGTGAAGGTCCAGTATTGATTTTCGTTCCAGGTGCCAACGGAACCGGTGATATTTTTACTCAAGCAGCTGAATTTCTGAAAGATAAATTTACCGTAGTCATGTTTGATCGTCGTGGTTATGGCCAAAGTGAATTAACTAGCCCAACCCCTGATGAAATTGCCAACATTGATAGTACTTACCGAATTGAAACTGATGCCGCTGATATCAATGCTTTAGCGCAAGAACTTAGCCCCAACCAAAAGATCTACCTAGTTGGTAGTTCATCTGGTTCAATCGTTTCAATGGAAGTTCTTCAAGATTTCCCAGATATCATCGAACGAATCGCTTTCCATGAGCCTCCAATCAACAGTTTCTTGCCAACCGCTGAAAAAGATCAGGCAGCCAACAACCAAATCGTTGAAACAGCTTTGACTGATAATATGCAAGAAGCTATGAAACTCTTTGGTCAAACGATGAGAATCGGTGGTTTGGATGCCCAAATGATGGGTAAACCAGCTACTGGTGTCGATGAGGCCGCAGCAGACGCCCGGGTTAAAGGGATGCAATACTGGTTCAAGTACGAAATTCGTCAATATACTAGTCGGAAGATCGATATCGACCAATTAAAGCAGTATCGTGATAAAATCTCATTGCTGAACGGAACTGATTCAGTTGGTTCGTATCCACAAGATGTTAACAAATTCTTGGCCAAGTACTGGGATGTAACGATTTTCGATATTCCTGGCGGTCACTTAGGTTATGCTCAAAAGCCTGAAGGATTTGGAACCACATTAGCAGCAGTATTTCTTAGATAGGAGACTAATTAAAATGTCATACAGTAAAATTGATGTTCACGCCCACTATTTATCACCTGGTTACAAACAATTTCTAAAGGAACAATTCAATGATATGGGCGATGGAGTCAAGACTCCTGAATACAGCATTGATACGACTTTAGGAATTATGGATCAAGCTAATATTGAGTATTCATACCTCTCAATTTCTTCACCTCACATTAACACCGGTGAAGCTAGTAGCACTCTTGAATTAGCTGATGAAGTTAATGAATATGCATCTACCCAAGCTCAAAAATATTCTGATAAAATTGGTTTCTTCGCTTCACTACCACTTCCATATGTTGATGAAAGTTTAAAGGTGATTGACCAAATTACAAAAGAAAACGTTGCTGCTGGATACACCATGCCAACTAACTCCCGAGGAACTTACATTGGTGATCCTAGTTTGGACCCAATCATGAAAGCATTGGATGATAACCATGCGATCGTTGCCCTTCATCCAAACGCCCCAGGAGTTTCAGTCCCAAATGTCAATGAGGACATCCCTGATCCAATTCTTGAATTCTTTTTGATACCACTAGAACTGTAGTAAACATGTTAGACAAACGCATTTTTAGTCGCTTCCCTAACATTAAGTTCATCATCCCCCACGCTGGTGCTGTATTACCTATCGTTGCTAACAGGATTCCACTAGCCAAGGGATTAAATCCTGAGTTATCAGCTGACCAGCTCGAAATTCAAAAGGCAATGAGTACCCAATACTTCGACGTTGCCGGAATGGTGATGTCTCAACAATTACCTGCATTACTTCAAATGATTAATCCTGATCATTTACTATATGCATCAGACACACCATATACTCCAACCCCAGTTGTACTCGACCTAGCAAACAAGTTAGAGACGACTGACATGTTATCTGAACCACTCAAAGAAAAGATGTTCAGACAAAATGCTGTTCGGTTATTCGATCTTAAATTATCTGAACTTTAAAATAAAAAACCAGCGACTGAAATTCAGCTGCTGGTTTTAATTTGCTCTTATATGCTACTAATTAATGCTAATATAAAATAGTAAATTCAATAATAAGGAGTTCAAACCTAATGCTTTCCTACTATCTTTGCGCCATCGTCACCTTAATTAGTGCTACCGTGAGCCTTGGCTTTTCCATTGATGCAGTTCGCAAATCTCGAAATGACGGGGCAATGATTAATGCTCGTTATGCATTTTCTCGGAGCCTATCGTTATTCGTGGTTGCCCTTGGATTATTATTTATTCACTCCAATCCCTACTTAATTACCATCACGCTAATTATGATTGGAGTCCAATTTATCGATGGGATTGTCGGCATTCCAGTTAGCCGATTTAAAACCTGGGGACCATTGCTAACCGCCATTGGTAACGCAATATTCTTAGGATTATTTCTATTTATTTAAAATCGAAAGGCTAGTCAAATCAAAATTGACTAGTCTTTTTATTTGGACTTAATTATCAAATCACTGAATCCAAATCAATAATCTTTAACTTACGCCGGGATTCTCGCTCAATGAAAGATTGTTTTTCCCATTTTGCAAAGATGCGGCTAATTGTCTCCGGAGTGGTCCCTAGCATGGAGGCTAAGTCGGCCTGAGTAATTGGCAACGTGAATGGATTTTCACCAATACTTGCAGCGGTATCCTCCAGATATGATGCTAACCGGACATCAACGTGTTCCGTATTGGTTGAAGTTGTATGTTCTTCTAAATTACTTAGCCGATTACCCAACACATCCAACACATTCACACTTAGTTGCGGAGTCGTCAGTAATAGTTTTTGGAATTCATTCCGATTGATTGAACAAACAGTCGTTGGTACCAAAACTTTGGCAGCAGATGTGTGCGTTAACTTACTAATTAAAGCTGCCTCACCATTGATGTCGCCCGCCTGTAACAGGTACAACAATTGTTCCTTACCATCGGCCGTAGTTTGAATGACTTTCGCTTGGCCACTAGCAATAATTGACAGCTCATTGATTGGTTCCCCCTGCTGATACAGAAATTCACCAGCTTCATAATGATGGTGATTAACAATTGCTTCAATTGATTGTGCTTGGGTTTCATCTAAGTTTTGAAAAATTGGCACTAACGAAACGCAGTGATGCTTAGAAATCTCATCCATTACGTACCTCATCCTAACTAAAATTAATTTTCTGGCGTTATTTTACCCCAAACTTGATCTGGGTCAATTTCATTTATTCTATGATAACAGATAATAAGGTCATCAAAGAAAATAACTAATTTCAAAGGAGATCCTCATCATGTCAAAAAAAGTAATTATGCAACTCGATACCCTGACCTGCCCAAGCTGTATGACTAAAATCGATCAGTCACTTCGAAAACAATCCGGCGTGGAAGATGTCAAAGTATTATTCAATGCTAGCAAAATCAAAGCGACCATTAATGATGAAACTAATGGCGATAATCTGGTCAAGACCGTTACTAGTCTTGGCTATACTGTTAAAACAATGAAAGAAAAAGGTGAATAACCATGACAACAATTACTGAAAAATGGGAAGCCGAACAAGTACAATCAGAAATAGACCACCATACTCCCACCGCTGGAGCAATGACTGGCCATATTCTAGCTAACCTCCGCAAATTATCAAATAAACTAATTCAATTCAATTGGTACATCAAGGGACCTAACTATCAAAGTGATCAACATTTAATTAGTGAATTTCGGACTGCTGTCGACAATGAATTTATCTCAATTGGCAATCGCTTAGTTGAATGGAATGAGAAACCGGCCTCAACCACCGCTGAATTTGAAGAGTATTCGATGATCACCGAAGCTGGGGAAAATAAATATCTTAGTGCAGACGAAATGCTATCAATGATTGTTGCTGATATCCAAACTAGTCAGATGTTTATTGGCCGTGCGATTAAGTTAGCGAATAATGAAGAAAAATTCGGCCTTACCAGCGATATCACTAACCTCCAATCACTAATGAATTCTTATAACCGAAAATTCCAAGCTCGCTTAGGTAATGAACCGCTTGATGGATACTTAGATGAAGATGAGGAGGATTAGCTGATGGCTAAACTACTTAATCAATTTAATAAGCATTGGACTCAATTAACATTATGGTCCGCCATTCTGTTATTGATTGGATTTGGTTTTCGAGCTGCGGGACTAACCTTGATTGCGAATATTTTATTCGCTATCGTCACCATTATGGCTGGATTACCCACAATTATCCGCGCCATATCAGCCCTTAATGCCAAAGTCATCAGTATTGAGCTCTTAGTTTCAATTGCCGTAATTGGGGCCGTCGTTATTCAAGAATTTGAAGAGTCTGCAGTCGTAACCTTCTTATTCATATTGGGGACTTTCCTCGAACAACGGACTTTAAACCGTACTCACAAATCAATTAAGGAATTAACTGAAAGTGCCCCCAAGACCGCCCTCTTATTAAATGACAATGGTGAAACAGACTCGGTCGACGTTGACGAGATTGAAGTTGACGATAAGCTCCTGGTGCGAGTTGGCGATCAAGTCCCTGTCGACGGTAAGATTTTAACCGGATCAACTTTGTTGGATGAAGCCATCGTCACTGGCGAATCGATTAGTGCGCGAAAACAGCCTGGCGATGAGGTCTACATGGGAACTACTAATCAGGAGGCCACAATTACTGTTGAGGCTACTAAAGTCGGCGAAGACACCACCTTCGGTAAAATCATTGAGCTAGTGGAAGATGCTCAAGATAATCAAGCTCCCGCCGCTAAGTTCATTGATAAGTTTGCGAAGTACTACACTCCAGCCGTCTTGATTATCGCCGCGCTAATCTTTTTAATCTTTAAAGATTTTCGACTAGCCATTACGTTCTTAGTTCTTGGCTGTCCGGGGGCCTTAGTAATTGGCGCACCAGTTTCTAACGTTGCTGGGATTGGTCGCGGCGCTCAAGGTAAGATATTGGTTAAGGGGGGTAGCGTGATGGACGAACTGAATAATGTCGACACGCTGTTGTTTGATAAGACCGGTACGATTACGACTGGCCATCCCAGCGTTAGTCACCTCTATCAATATGATGATCATGAAAACTGGTTGCTAATTGCCAGCCAAATGGAACAAGCTTCTACGCACCCCTTAGGAACAGCGATTGTTAAATACGCTGAAAAATCAACTGATAATATCAACCAATCAATAGATACTAAAACCATCAATGGTGTTGGAATTACTACTGAATACGATCAGCAAACCATCTGGTTAGGCAGCCCAACCGTCTTGGAAACCAGCCACGTGAACCTAACTGCCAAGCAAACTAAGCAACTAATAGGTCTGCAAGAGTCCGGTAATTCGATTGTCCTAATGGTGGCTGACCAAACATTAGTCTTGATGTTTGGAATTATCGATCAGCTCCGCCCTGGAGTTAAGGATGTTTTGAATGCTTTACGCAGATATGGAGTCAAAAACTTTGCAATGCTAACTGGTGACAACCAAAAAACTGCTAATCAGATCGGTAAATTGATTAATGTCGACGATGTTCGGGCAGAACTAATGCCCACTGATAAAGCATCCATCTTAGCGGCAGAGCAAGCCAAAGGCCACAAAGTTCTGTTTATCGGTGACGGCATTAACGATGCCCCTTCCCTAGCTAAAGCCGATGTCGGGATTGCTATGGGTAGTGGAACTGATACCGCAATTGAAACCTCTGATGTGGTTTTAATTGATTCAGACTTTAATAATATTTTTAAAGCCAAAAAATTAGCTCGCATCACCATTAACAATATGCGTCAAAACATTGTGATTGCAATTGCCACTGTGCTGGTCTTGCTCCTCGGGTTACTAACCAATTACGTTGATATGGCGACTGGAATGTTTGTCCATGAGGCCAGTATCCTAGTAGTTATCTTAAATGCAATGCGCATTTTAAGAATCAAATTATAATTGAAGCAACTCTTTCATTAATAAGCCTGAGTGGCTTTTTAGTACATCCAGATTTAATTTAAACAAAATCATTGACAAAAGATAGCATTATCTTTTATAATAAATCCACATTAAAGATAGTCTTATCTTTAAATCAAACAACAAATTAAAGAGGAATTTAAAAATATGAAAATTTTCGTTACCGGAGCAACCGGATTTATTGGATCAACTGTAGTTGATGAACTACTTAGACGAAATCACTCAGTAATCGGTCTCGCTCGTTCAGATCGCTCAGCACAAAAATTAACCGATAAGGGCGTTGAGGTTCTTCGTGGAACCCTTGAAGATACCGAAGTTCTAGCTGAAGGGTCTAAAAACAGTGATGGCGTTATTCATCTTGGCTTTACTAATAACTTTGACGACATGGCCGGGGCAGTTGAACAAGACGTTAATGCCGTTAACGCCCTGGGTGAAGCCCTAGCAGGGACCAACAAACCGTTTGTTAATACTTCAGGTACTTTGATGGTCGCTTACCAAGGCCGCCCCGCAACTGAAGATGACGCCGGTAATGATAAAGAACTAAGAACCCGCTCAGAAAAGGCAGCTTTAGGATTTGTTGCTAAAGGTGTTCGAGTAACAGCCGTTCGCCTAGCCCCAACCGTTCACGACGCATCTCGTCAGGGACTTGCAACCGTGGCTGCGCAAATTGCTATTAAGAATGGTGCTGCTGCATACTTTAATGGTGGCACTAACGAATGGCCTGCAGTTCATCAATTGGATGCAGCTAACTTATTTGTTGATGCACTTGAAGCAGGTACGGCTGGATCAGTTTATAATGCAGTCGCTGAATCAGGAATCCAATTCAAAGATATCGCCACTACCATCAGCACCACTTTAGACTTACCCTTAAAATCATTAACTGCAGATGATGCTGTTGAGTACGCTGGCCCATTTCTTAGCAACACACTGCAACTCAACAATCCAACTAGTAGTGACAAAACTCAACGAGAGCTTAACTGGCACCCAACTCATCCCGGACTACTGGTTGATTTAAAGTCTTTCCTATCAAACCCAGACAACGTTGAGTACTTAAAAAATAACTAAGCAAATTCAAAAATCCCTAGCTCTCAAGGAGAGCTAGGGATTTTTGTAACTACATTTATACAAAAAGAAACTCAATTCATTTCTGAACTAAGTTTTAAATAATATCTTAATCAACAATCTTTAAAATTTGATCAGTCGATACCCGATCACTACGATATGCATTTAATTTCTTGTCTGACTTTTCATACCCTAAAGCAATTCCCATAGCAATCACCTTGTTTTTAGGCATTCCCAACTCATCACGAATCACATCAGGATACTTAACTAATTCGTAAGATGCCAATGATTGAACTTCACGACCAGTTGCTGATAACATCAAAGTCTCTGAGAACGCTCCTAGGTCATAAATCGACCAACTATTAGGATCAGCATCCAATACCAGATAAGCAATGGCTGGTGCCCGGTACAAGTTACCCCGACTATCCCAGTAAGAATCTGGATCTGATTCAATCACAGGCCTAAAGGTGCCCACCCAGTGTCCCATATTTTGGCTAGCAAAGGATGAAAAATCGCCGCGGTGAACTTTATATAAATCAGCATTCTCCGCAACGCCATCTTCCGCATTACTAGCAAATCGCTGTTTGATATTGTCTAAACTTTTACCCGTTGCTATATATACTTTCCAAGGTTGCGAGTTACCCCATGAAGGTGTGTGTTGGGCATCAGCCACAATCTTGGTTAGTGTTTCTTTATCTACTGGGCGATCTTCAAACGCTCTCGTTGAATGCCGGGTTTGAATTGCTTCTAAAACATCCATTTTAAATTCCTCCATGCTAATGAATTCGCATTGCGTCCCAAATAAATTGATAAATATCTTCAAACTTATATTCTGATTCAGGATATTGCTGGTCACCAATGTTATTAGTATGTTGATGGATCGTTGAAAATACCATCCCCATATGCAAATTAATTGGTAACTTCTTAATTACTTGATTATCAATAGCCTCCTGTAATAACTCATGAACGATGTTGTTCGGTGAATCGTTAATTACCAGGCCATCATCTTCACCCATCAAAAACTTGATTTGTTGAATCAAATTCATGCTATCAGGATTAGCTAGTGAATAGTCATAAACCTGTTCAATATAATACCGAATCCGAGTTTCAATATCGATATCATGATTTCTTAATTCAGCAATATCGGTAGTATTGATAATCCGATTCCTTTCTCGTTGGTAGACACTGTCCAATAATGCCTGCTTATCTTTAAAATATAGATAAACATTAGATTGCGCAATGTGGGCTAACTTAGCGACTTTCGTGGTGGAAACACTCACAGCCCCTTCCGCTAAAATAATTTCAGCAACTGCATCTTGAATAATGGTTTGTTTGTTCATATCTTTTTTCTTCATGCTGATATTATAAAAGATAACTCTATCTTTTACAAGGATAAATTATTGCCGACTAAAAAATCGGCAATGATTTATTTATTAATGAGCATTGCCAGCGACCTATGCCAGCGTAATACATATTCACTAACTATCGTTGATAAACCTGCTTGCCTCCAACTATTACTTGGCAAATATCAGCCCGCTCTGTTTGATACATTAGTTGTTCAAATTCATCATCCCTATCATTAGTTAGATAATCTGAATGTAATTTAACCACTTGAAAGTCAGCTTGATATCCAACCTCAATCGCCCCAGTTGGGATGTGTAAAGCTTCTGCTCCGCCTCGAGTTGCTAAATAAAAAGCCGTCTTCATAGAAATCCTGGAATTGCCAGCTCCCCGCACATTTTCGGCCTGTCGGCGATCAACTCCGTCTGTTAACATTTGGGATGCCATTACCGACTGCTGCATATTTTTATAAATGCTAGGTGAGTAGCCCCCAGAAATATCACTCCCCATCCCAACCTTATTGCCATTGGCCAAAGCGACGTTTGTCGGAAATACCGCGTTGCCAAAGTATGCATTAGAAATGGGACAATGGGCGACGGCGGTTTGCCGATTTTTAAATAAATCTAAATCTGAATTACTCAATTGTGTTCCGTGAGCCATCACTGATTTATCAGTTAATAATCCAAAATAATCTAAGACTTCTGCATCTCGCTTATGAAAACGGTCAAGGACATATTGATCTTCCCAATCGCTTTCACTGCAGTGTGATTGAACTGGTAAATCATATCGGCGAGCCAAGTTACCCAAGCCAGCCAACAATTCATCGGTACAACTTGGAACGAATCGTGGGGTAATGACCGGAAAAATTGTTGTCTCCGAATTAGCTTGCATTGCTAATATCTTTTCAATAAATATTTCAGTATCCTCAAGGGCTTGCTCAGCGGAAAAGTCTCGATAATATTCAGGTGTCTCATCAGGATTATCCATTGCAACTTTACCAATAAATGCTCGTAATCCAGAACTAACAGCCTGTTTGGCTAACTCCAAATTCGAATCATTATAAACGGTCCCAAAGATCATCGCAGTTGTAGTTCCATTAGCTAAGAGATTTTGCATTAAGTCAGCATAAACAGGGGTCGCAAATTCAACATCCTTGTACTTAGCTTCTAGCGGAAATGTATATGTATTTAACCAGTCATTCAACGGTTTATCTAAAGCCAATCCTGCTTGGGGCCACTGAGGAGCGTGAACATGCAGGTCAATAAATCCCGGTAATAGGCGTTCATCATTTGAAAGCTGGTGCAGCTTACTTTGAATCAAGGCCGCTTGACGCACTTCTGAAAAGTCACTCGCTTCCTTTTTAACTATACGAGCGATTTTGCCACCCTGATCAATACAAATCAATGCGTCCTCACCAGCATAGATACTTTCACGGTCTGCTGAAGTAAAGTAGTTGCCCTCAATAACTTGTAAATACATATTATCCTCCAATTGGGTTAACAGAATACCAAAACTATAACATAAACATTAGTGATTTAAAAATTATTATATTTCGTGTTTAAGTCGATACGCGGCAAATCAATCACCAAAAAACGCGTTTATTGAACTAAAAACCGATTTATTTATTAATCAGCGGTAATCATCAAATGCTAATTTATTAAAGCAAAATATTTTGATTAATGTCTCTTGCTTTTTATTAGAAAGCTAGTAGAATCGTGTATCAAATAAATAAATTATCGGAGGAATCCTAATTGACACTTAACCTATTTAATCGCAATCCATTAAAGTATTTCTTCCCAGCCATCTTGTTGCTAGTTGGAATAGCTTTAACATGGCGATTACTTTTGTTTGTCCCTCTAATCATCGCTGTTATTGGCTTATTTATCTTTGCCAGACACCAATTTAAAACCTTCACTGCTAACCATGCTAAAAATAAAACTAAAACAAGCTCTCCTGACGTTGAAATCATCAATGATGATTCGCCCCATCCAGAACGAAGAATTTTAACCGACGTTAAGGAATACTAAAAGATGCAGTCACATTAATAGTGTGACTGCATTTTTTATTCACATTAAGTTACAAATATTGCATATTGCCATCCGGGTAATTATAAGGTAATCTAAATAATATTATCTTCGAAAAGGAGCTGAAATTCAGTGGTTGACTACACAACTTTTATTTCCATTGCCACTGTAAGTGGCTTAGGACGTTCTTCCGTAAATTAAATTTTTAAGGAGAATTAACGTGAATAACGTCCATAAACAAACACCAGCTATTATCCTAATTATTGCATTAGTTGGTTTCCCTCAAATCAGTGAATCCATTTTCACGCCTGCATTACCAAATATCAGTAACATTATGCTGGTCAGTGCTAAAACCAGCCAACTAACGATGAGCAGTTACTTCATAGGCTTCGCCTTAGGAGTTTTATTCTGGGGTAGATTGTCAGACTACTTTGGTCGACGACCAGCCATGATGTTAGGCATTATAACCTATCTAATTGGAAATATCGGCTTACTATTATCTAATAATTTCACCTTATTCATGACTGCTAGAATTGTTCAAGCATTCGGAGCCGCAGCTGGATCGGTAATTACCCAAACTATTATGCGTGAATCATTTAGTGGTATATATGGTGAAAGGGTATTTGCTAAGGTTAGTGCTGCGATGGCCATTTCGCCTGCATTAGGGCCATTGCTAGGCGGCAGTCTACTTTCATACTTTAATAATTACCATAGTATTTTTAAGTTATTAATAACTATGTCGATTCTGCTAATCTTATCGGTAGCCATTAAGTTACCAGAAACCAGAGTTATCAATGTTATTGGTACAGCCATTCCGTGGCAAACAATTGCCCTTCGGATGGTTAAAAGCCCTCAAGTATGGGTGTATTGTTTAATAATAAGTGGAATTAACGGCATTTTATTTAGTTATTATGCCGAAGCGCCGTTTATTTTTGAAAATCATTTTGGCTTAACCTCTTTCCAATTTGGTTGGTTAGGATTGGTAGTCGGTGTGGCTAGCATTCTCGGAGCAATAACGACTAATCGACTGGCGGGAAAAATATCCTCAAATAACATTGTTGATCTGGGTCTAATCATTTCATTAATTGGTGCACTCAGTATTTTTCTAACCACTAATGTGCTAATTTTATTACTAATCTCAGTTTTTATAACTTTTGTTGGAATAAATATTGCCTTACCAATTGCATTAAGTCGAGCCTTAATTGGTTTTGAAGACGTTATTGGTACGGCCAGTGGCTTATTAAGCTTTATTTATTATCTAGTTATCAGTTCATTTACATTCTTAATGAGCTTTATGCACGATGGAACTGTCTTTGCCTTGCCGAGATATTTAGTTATTATCATTAGCCTGATGCTTATAGGTAAAATATTCTTCAATATTAAAAATCGACACAAATGTAAATAAATAAAAACAAGTTGCAACTTAATCTAAGTTAGCAACTTGTTTTTTATGAATATTAAGGAATAATTCATCCCAAAATTAACTACATGTTATTCATCGCCAACTTAACCTTGCTCAGCATTTCAACTGTTTGCGGGGTGCGAACATCTCCAAATATTGACCGATCAGTGTCTAACATAGCAATATCAGCCATATCTGCTGACGTTAGTTCAAAATTAGAAATTTCCAAGTTATCGGTCATATGAACTGGGTTAATGGTCTTAATAAGACTTACTACATTTCTTTGATCCAGCCATTTTAAAATCACCTGGCCGACAGTCTTGTGATACTTATTGGCAATCTTCATCAACGTTTCGTTGTGAAAAATATCATTTTTCCCTTCTGCAAAGGAGGCAAACGATTCTGTCTGAATATGATATTTCTCATTCCATTTAATGCCATCCCTATTTTGATTCCAAGGATTGACTTCAATTTGATTAACTTGCGGAATCACTGCTGTATTTGTCACTAGATTAACTACTTGGTCGGCAGCAAAGTTGGATAATCCAATCGCCCGAATCTTACCAGCCTGTTGTAGTTCCGCTAGGGCCCGCCAAGAACCAAAAATATCACCATATGGTTGATGTAATAGCATTAAATCAATATATTCTAATCCCAATGTCACTAATGATCGGTCTACTGATGTCATGGTTTTATCATACCCTGTAGCATCAATCCATAGCTTAGAAGTTACAAACAATGATTCGCGCTTAACATCACTGGTCTTAAGCGCCTGACCGACTTGCACCTCATTTTGGTACAATTGGGCTGTATCAATTAAACGATACCCGGATGCCAATGCCTTTATAACCAGTTGCTCTGTCTGTTCTGGTGCAATTTGAAAGACACCAAAACCAATTTTGGGCATCATAACTCCATTATTTAATTCAACCATTTCTGTTTCAATTTTCATTATCTTTTCCTCTTATTTATATAATAGAGACAGTGTAAGACCTCAAGTCGGGTTTAGGTCAATGAAAATAATTTTCCTGCCACATCCGACTTTATTCAAATTAGGAACAATTTTGTCCAATGTGCGGGGCGAACTAAGATCACAACGACCGGAGTAGTTGTATAATACAGTTGGATTCTGATTTTATGGGGGAATTAATTTTGAGTATGGATCGTTTTCAAGCCTTCAGTGACGGAATATTTGCAATTCTAATCACTATTTTAGTGTTGGAATTCAGCATTCCTGACTATCAATCTGGGCATCTATTAACCGCGCTTATCAATCAATGGCCATTATTATTGTCATATAGTTTTTCTTATTTTTATGTGGGGACCTTGTGGCTATTTCACCACGACTATTTCAGCATGCTTGATCATATTGATCGAAACGTAAATTTATTGAACTTATTAATGTTGTTCAGTATCACCTTGCTGGATTATCCTATGTCATTAGTGGCCCACACTTTAAGTACTTATAACCAACCAGACCTGCAGACCGCCCTAATTGTTTACGATATTGTGGCCTTGTTTATTTCGGCCACCTTTTGGATTATGTATGAATACATTCATCACCATCAAGAACTTAAAAATCATCGCTTAAGCAGCACATTTTATCAAAAAATAAAAGCTGATCCCATGCGGAGTATTATTATTTACCTGATTGCAATCGGCGTAACTTTCTTCTCTAGTATTGGTGGCGCTATTTTATTAGGAAGCGGAATCATCTTTCACTTCTTCGCTTACCTAAGAATGAGCAGTTTAATGAAGGCGGAATAAACTAAAACCACCTGCCAACTAAAAGACGTTGGTAGGTGTTTTTTACGCTTTAAATTAATAAAATCCTCGTTCAAATTCGGCTAAGTCATCAATTAGCCTAACTGCATTTCTCAGTTCATCATCACTATATTTTGAGATGACTCGATCAATCATTTGCTGGTTCAAAGTACGATGCATTTCATCGTGAACCTTTGCCAGTGTGACGCCATCTTCAGTTAGAGAATAATAGATTTTCTTTCTATCATCTGGCTTTTGATTAACTTCAATCAATCCAGTCTGAGTTAACTTTTTGGCGGCTCTAGTGATTCCACCTCTAGTTACATTCAACTGTTCAGCTAATTCAATCCCTGTTAATTCACCAGTTTCTAGACTAGACAGAATATGAAGCGAAACGATGGACAGTTGCGTAACTACCGTCTGCAACTCAGGATTATCTAAATGATTCTGTAACCATTTTTGCTCCTGAGCTCCACGGCCATTAACACTCTCCGAGCGAATCATGCTAATTGCCTGTTGTAATAACGCAATTATATTCTCTTCCATTAACCATTACACTTCCCTATTCCCAAATTAATCTAATTATACATTAAAATGTTTTGGCCATCACATTGGCTTGAATAAGGGCCGTACTTAAAATATTTTCGCGTTGGTCTGGTTTAGCATCTGCCCCTTCAATAAAGAGCTTCTCAATTTGATCGATACCATAAAAGTTGGCCATATGAGTTAAGTAAGCATCCCCCAAATCCATCATGGCCATCTGATCATTGCCATGTTCATCATGATAGAAGTTACCGGCAGCTTGGATGTGTATTAGTTTCTTATCAGTCAGCAAGCCTACTGGACCATTGACAGTGTATTTAAATGTTTTATGGGCCACAGCAGTAATATCGAGATATTGTTTTAATTCTGCTGGCAAAAAGTGATTATACATTGGATTGATAAACACGTACTTGTCAGCACTAATGAATTCATCAAGCCAGATTGAATGTTGATCTAACAATGCCTTCTCATCGTCAGTCAAGGGCTCATTAAATTTTTGTTTACGCCACGCTTCCATGGTTTGGTCATTTAGTGGTGGGACAGATCCATCAAACAAATCGCGAACAATTACTTCATCTTGGGGATGGCTTTGTTTATATGATTTAATAAATTGCTTTCCCACTGTCAGAGACAAACTGTTGTCAATGTGGGGATGAGCTTGAATAACTAATAATTTTGTCATAATAGAACCTTCTTAAATTCTTTTTATTTTGTTGCTTGTCAACAAAAAGAATAGTACATCGCATTTTGTTGCTTGTCAACAAAATATCTGAATTATTTTATTTCAAAATCAAAAAAATAAAGTCTAAACCCATATTGAATACGGGTTTAGACTTTATTTTGATTTTTTAATTTAATGGCCGATTTTCAATGAAATCAGCATGAAGTTCCCGGTTAGTAAATAACCAACTGCCATCACTTTGCTTTGCGAACTGATCATTATAACGAAGATACGCCACCATCAATGACTTAGTGCCATCTTCATTAGCGGTAACATGATGAGCAATTGTATATACGTACGCCTTAGCTTGATCTCCTTCAACCGTAACTGAGGATTGACCAATCATATGAAATGTATGTTCATATTGCTTTAATGCCTCAAAAGTTGCCATTAATTTTTCAGGAGTATCCACTAAATCTGGTTTATCTGGATCATTCCATGGATAATATACCGTCATTGAGCCATCATTTGTGAATAATTCAAATTGCTTTTGGGTTTGCCGAGTATCAGCATAAGTTGCATAATCATTAATCACTTGTTGCACTTTTTCTTTGTCTGTCATGTTGTTTAACTAACCTCACTAGTATTAAGTTCTTATTTTGGGAAAAATATTGCACCCATCTAATACGAATCATAACAACTCGACTTTTAATTATTAATTTTGCCTGCCGATAATAAACCTAAAAACCAGCGTTCATAATTAATTGATGAACGCTGTTTTTAGGTTTATAACTTACCATTTAAGAACTGAGCTTCCCCATTTCCGAAACTCCAATCATCATCATTATTAGGAACTAAACTAAAGACGATGTCTTCTGGTCGCAATCCTAATTCATTGTGTAAGCGATCGGTTAACTGACGGTAGAAAGCTTCCTTGGCCTTAGTAGCTCGTGGTCGGGTAACCAAGTTAAAGAACACCACATCGTTAGTTCTTTCAATTCCTAAACCAGTATCCAAAATCTGCATTTCAAATGGCTCATGTTGAGTCAAAATTTGATAGCGATCACCTTCCGGTGTATGGAATGTTGCAAGTTGGACCTCATAAGCAATTTTCAACAGTTTCTTTAAGTACTCTTCGTCGTGACCCTTGATAACATCGATTCTCATTAATGGCATAAAGTCGGTCTCCTTAAATTAATGAATTTTCGTGGCACTAACCACCAAAACTGGTGTTATCAATATCATACTGCTGAAGATTACTTAAGGGAATTATTTTGAAATTCGTCGATAGTTCTCATCAAAATACCTTCCACCCCGGATATCATCAGGCAAACCTTCATATGGTCCCTCACTGATTACGTCTTCATTATTTTGACCAGCATTCCCCATATAAGTAATCTTAGCGAATTCTGGCACAACTAATTTAGGATAGGTTTCGTACTTTTCTCTTGATTCTTTCATCAAATCAATATGTTCATTTTGATAAGTAACTGTAATTTCCGGATGTTCTTCAACCCACTTAGGGAAGAAAATTGTACCATTTAATTTAAGCTCATTAGGTACAAAATCCAATGCAACATCAGTTCCAGTCGGTTCAGTCCAGGCAACCTTATAAATTCCTGGAACCAGCATTACAATATTCGTTTCTTGATCAGTTACCCAGCGGCCGGCAACCATTCCACCATGAATTCGATAGTCAACTGTGTGATCATTCTTAGCATACCATTCATATTCCCAACCATTATCGTAAGTATAAATAAAATGGGTACCTAAGAAATCATCTAAGGTTTTAAATTCTTTTTTAACATAGTCATTACTCCTTTTTAAATCATGTATTTAATTACATGTTTTATAGAACATGATTATGATATTCTATAACTAGAAATTCGTCAAGGAGGAATTAAACATGGCTCAAAAAATCGACTTCAGTATATTATTTTAGGGTTATTAAATGAACGTCCCCAATCAGGTTATGACTTAACTAAGTCCTTTGATGCTGATATTGGCGAGTTTTGGAATGCTAATCATAGTCAGATATATCCATTATTAAAACGAATGGAAGACCAAGAACTGATTACGCATAAAACCAGTATTGTAGGGCAGAAGTTAGAGAAAAAAATTTATTTAATTACCCAACTAGGGACCAATATATTTAAAGATTGGCTCCATTCCCCTTCCATTCTTGATCAAGCTCATGATGAATTTATTTTAAAGCTATACTTCATCTCTAATCGAGATAATCCTCAGATTAAAATCATGGTGGCTGAGCAATTACAATTACATCAAGCAAAATTAAATACCTTAAAGCAGCAAAAGATTACTAAATTTCCAGATCAAGAACATATCAATCAGGATTATGGTCACTTTCTTGTTCTCAATCATGCAATTAATCGTGAAGAGTCTTACCTTAGCTGGCTCAACGCCATTGAATAAATAAAGCCCCAATCTCGAATGAGATTGGGGCTTTATTTGATGAATTACTTCATATTTTTATTTAACCATTTAAATAATGCGTTCAAGTCATAATCACCAGCATGACCCGTGTTCCACTGAACCTTATAATTAACATCAACTCCAGCGCCCTTAAGTTTCTGAGACAGCAAGGTTGGTATTAATAATGATGTATTAGAATCTTTTTCACCATAACGGATCCAGAAATGCTTGGCGACTGTTGCTTGGGATGTACCAATATATTCCATTGGGTTCATCATCTTAACAATCGTTGAGTCGGCTTGAGAAGTAGTCTTCTTCGTACTGTTGGATTGACTGTATGAGGTAAAGTGCTTAGAGGCAACGGTTGAGGTTCCAAATTCGTTATTCTCACCAGCCGATAAATCAAATGAATCAAAGGCTGGGGCAGTCTTCGAACGCCCAATTGCCTTAAAGTATTTCTTCAAATTAACGTCTGTAACCTTACCCGACTTAATCGTTAGCCAAGGGTACTTGGAAGCCTTGATGGTTGTACCATTATCAAGAGCAGTTTGAGCTGACTCCATCACTTTCTTTTTAAGCAATGTGGCAAGTGTCCCAGTACCATCAGAATTGATAGTTAGCTTATTACCATTGTCATCTTTAAGATTTAGACCATTCAAATAAGTAACAAACTGTTTCTTCAATTCTTTTGAGGCTGCTTGCTGCTTAGTTGTTAAGCTACTTGCAGTCGTTGGCCCACCAGGCATTCCACTGCTGCTTAATTTAGTGATTCCACCAAATTCCCATTCATAAGCACTATCAGCATGATCAAGGTTAGTAATTGGAGCAAAGGTAACTGCAGTATAGATGTCATCTGACGTATCTGCTGCTCCAATTGCCTTAAGATATGGTGCATAGTCCTTAGCATTTCCAGTGGTCCCTAGTAATGTTGAAAGAGCGCCACCAGCACTGGTTCCATCGGCAACAATTCGATTAGTATTACCTGGAAGTCGACTAGCATTGTACTTTAAGTAACGGACAGCTGCCTTCAAATCAACAATACTTGCTGGTGCCTTACCAACATTCTTACTGTTCTTCTTGTCATCCCGGCCCCGAGCACCGGCAGCTGCAACAATATATCCTTCACTTAAAGCCTTTTGAGTTGATTCCGTTGAAGAGGCTCCGCCATTAGCGTTTAAGCCATTGCCCTTACCGCTCTTTTTACCCGTTGGTTTAGCAGGTAACTTCATAGTTTTACTACCAGATGGTTTCTTCATTCCGCCACCATTACCACTGCTAGTCAGACCACCAGCTGCGCCAGACATATAACCACCGACTGTGTTAGTCATAAAGTAAGGAGCGGTATTTTTAGTATACCCGTTCACTTTTTTATTATGGAAATAGCTCTCTGGAATATAAATATTCATTGTTTGATACTTACTATCAACTGGTTTGCTAACATAAGAAACATTGGTATAACAACGGACCTTAATTTTCTTTTTGTTAACTGTAATGGTCTTAGTTGTATATTTCTTAGTGTTTAATTTCAAACTCTTAACCGTTCCGGTATAAGCAGTTCCTCCACGATAATATGAAACCGCGTGGGTATACTTCACATTCTTCAAACTACCACTAGTTGTACTATTACTTGCTGAATTACTTGATTTGTTCGAGGTTGTCCCGCACGCTGCTAGTCCAAGTAACGCAACCATTCCGAGTGAAAGAAACAACCATTTTTTGAATCGCATTATTTTATCATCTCCGTGTTATTTATAATGTTACAGGTTTAATTGCAATAACTATGTGCTTTTCAATATTAAATGTCAACCATTTTTGAAAACAAAATAATCTAAACTTAGTTTTGAAATTATAATTGACAATCAAATTATCGATTCAATCACTTATTCATAGCAAAATGTTGCGAAATTTCACAATGGGTGTAAGATTAAATAATTAAAAATGAAATGAGTGTCCGAATCATGAAATATTCGCATAAATTAAGTGACGCTGTCCACATCCTTTCCTATATTGAGATTTATAAAGATGGCGATCTGTCAAGCAAGGCCATCGCCGATAGCGTTGAATCAAATCCTAGTTTGATTCGTAAACTAATGTCGCAGCTGTCACATGCTGGATTACTGATTTCCTCACCTGGAAAAGTTGAACCTAAGTTGGGCCGTCCGGCTGATAAAATCACCTTGCTAGATATTTATCATGCGTTAGATGATGATTCCCAATTACTTCATGTTGATCCTAAAACCAATCCTGCATGTATCGTTGGTAGCAACATTCAAGACACTTTGAATGTCGCGTATGACAAAATACAACAGGCGGCTGAAGATAGCATGCGCGAGGTTACCTTACAATCATTAATTGACGATATCTTAGTTCGAGAAAATGATAAGCATCTTCCAAATTAAATCAATGTTCACTAACTAACCCAGGTTAGGACAATAAAAAGCCAGCCGCTTCCATGATAGAAGGTGCTGGTTTTTATTTTTAACCAATCCCGTTCCTACTTACCTAATGAACTTACGATATAATTTAATTCCAATATACACAGCCAAACTTAAAATAAGTATAAGTGCAGCAAAACTAAATTAAAACAAAAATAGAATCCCCCCAGTAAAACTGAGTCAATAAATTCACGATTAACATCGTATCCCCCCTTAATTAAGCTGATCCCTTTACCTAAATTATAGTCATCGGCTGCAATAACTACAAAAAAAGCTTCCTAATCGTGATGACTAGGAGGCTTTTTGTTAATCAATCTTATACTTCACTGATTGCAATTGAATCATTCTCATATTGCTCATCATTTAAAATCAGTTTACTGATAAAATCAGCAACTGTTATTCTAGAAATTGGCAATGCGCTAGGGCGAATTCGATCGTTTCGGCCATCAACTACAACGTTACCAACTGATTGGTCGTTGGTTAAGGCGTTTGGGCGAATGATAGTCGTGATAATTTCTGGTGCTTGATCAAGGATGTCTGCGCCAACTCGTTCGTCACCAAAATAAGTACTAGGGTCTTGATAATCACCATATACTTCCGTAGCTTTTGCCAAACCTTCATCAGTTGATTCCTCACCATAGATTCCAGCAGTCGCAACCCAAATCAGGCGTTTGACCCCTGCATTAATCATGGCTTGGCGAACAACTTTAGCCATCTCGGCCATCCGGTTAGGTCCAAGATTTGAATAGACAATGTCTTGGCCTTTCATAGCTTCAGTAAGTTGGTCTACGTCCAAGGCATCTCCTTGAACAATCTTTGCTGGTTGCTTATCGCCAACCAATTTTTTAGGACTCCGAACAAATAAAGTTAAGTTTGCTTGTTCCTTAATATTATCTGTAACCATTTGGGCAATATTACCACTGGCCCCTAATATCAATACATTATTCATAATAATCGTCTCTCCTATTAAAAGTTAATTATAATTTTACCATTCACATGGCCGGTTTCACTTAATTGATGGGCTTCAATCAAGGATGTTTTTGAGAAGGGCAATTCCTTAGCAATGACTGATTTCAATTTACCTGCCGTCATCATTTCACCAATCTCTGCCAGCTGACTACCATTAGTTCGTAGCCAAATTGCCTGATAATCTTTATGTGTTTCTTTAGCAATCTTAGCAGCTTGAGGATCCTTAGGTGATATTGAAATTTGCTTACCGCGCGGCTTAAGATAGCTGAATGCCGCTAGCTGAGTTTGACCGCCAATTGTATCAATTATCAAATCCATATCAGTAATCTGACTCATTGCCTCATTATCATGATAATCCACAACCACATCAGCACCCAAATTTTGTAACGCTTTTTTATTAGTTTGGCTCGCGGTTGTCCAAACCTCGGCCCCAGCATTTTTAGCCATTTGGATTGCAAAGGTCCCAACACCACCGGCCCCTGCTTGAATCAATACTTTCTGACCTGCTTGTAATTTACCATAATCAAATAATGCCTGCCAAGCAGTAAGCCCGGCTAGTGGTACCGCAGCTGCTTCCGCAAAAGATACATTTTGAGGCTTAGGAGCTAATAAATGATCATCAACTGCCACAAATTCAGCGTAAGTGCCGTTAGGAGTGGTGTCTGGTCTAGCAAAAACCTTATCGCCAACCCGCCAACCAGTAACCGCAGAACCAACTTCGGTAATTACCCCAGCAATATCCCAGCCAACAATAATTGGGAACTGCCAATCATACATTTGTTTCAAATAACCTTGTCTTAATTTCCAATCAATTGGATTAATTGATGTGGCTTTCGATTTAACCAAAACCTGGTGGTCACCAATAGATGGTTCTGCAACCTCGATTAATTCTAAATTATCGGCTGAACCATACTCATTAAATGCTACTGCTTTCACTAATTATCACCTTTTCTTATAACGTCAACATCTTATTTATTAATAGTGTAATCACGCCAACTGAAGTACTTGGGAATGCAAAAATTACCTTATTTAATTCAGCTGGACCCATATGCTGCTCAATAACTAATGTTAGTAAATTAATAATCTCGGCCGCTTCATTACCGTAAACCTCAGCTCCAACTAGCGTTCGTGTTTTTCGGTTAATCACCACGGTTATTTCGGCATCAATTTCATTCTTTGATTGGAAGAGCATCTGCTTACCATAATCGATTTTTTCAACTGCAAGTTGATTGTTACCGACTGCGGCCGCAGAACTCACCCCAACTTGAGCAATTCGAGGAAGTGTGAAAACCACGCCTGGGACAACTGAGTAGTTAATTGGTGAATCATCACCTAAAATCTGAGTAGCAATATAGTTAGATTCAAACGTTGCCGTTGGGGTTAATTTACCAACCATTTTATCCAAAACGTCCCCACTAGCAAAAACATTATCAACACTAGTCTTAAGATGATCATCAACGACAATTCCTTTAGATGAGAATTCAATACCCACTTCAGATAAACCAAGGCCGTCAACGTTTGGCATTCTCCCAGTAGCATCCAGAACATAATTCGCAACTAGGCTGTCATTCTGATTAGTTTTAACCGTTAAATTCCTATCATTACTTTCAACTGCAGTAACTGAAGTTGAAAATTTAAAATTAACACCAGCCTTTTCAAGCTTCGTAACAACTTTTGCGACGTATTCCTGATTAAAGTTCGCTAGCGCCTTATCGGCATATTCAACAATGGTGACTTCACTGCCGAGCTCAACTGCCATTGATGCGAATTCCAATGAAATAATGCCGGCGCCAATAAAGATAATGTGTTTAGGCATTTCTGTAAGCGATAAGAAATCACGACTATCGTTCAGATGTTCATTACCAGGAATATTTAATCTACGAGAATGTTCACCAGTGGCAATAACGATATTCTCGGCAGTATATTTATTTGAATCAACCGCCACAGTATTTTATCAGTCAACTGTCCATGGCCCTTAATAATTGTAATACCTACCGCTTTAAAGACTTGTTCTAGCTGAACTGGTAATGGATTAATAATTTTATTTTTGTAATCCATCAGTGCTGACCAGTTAATATCAACATCGCCATTAATAATTCCAGGATATTGCCGTAACTGATTTTTTAATTCGAATGGTCCATCTAGTAAAATTTTCGGATCACAACCATAACTGGTACAAGTCCCAGCAATAGTATCCTCTTCAATGATTGCCACTCGCTTTCCAGCCTGACTAAGCATAACTGCAGCATGCCAACTAGCATGTCCACTACCAATAAAAATTACATCAAAATCCATAAATACCCCTCCATTTTAAGTCGCGCACGACTAATTACTGATAAAAATAACGGTCGATCATTCTACTTTATCGAATCCGTTAACTCATTTATTAAATCATTATTAATTCGCAGCGCTTCATGATATTTTTCCACATCAAGTTCGCCATTATCAATCCATTTTGTAACTGCCGCAAAAACATTGTCCTGCTTGGCAGCTCCTTCTTGGGTCAAACTAACAATGAGTTGCCGCTTATCTGCCACATCTCGATGTCGAATAACCCAACCGGCTGTTTCCAATCGCTTCAACAGTGGCGTTAACGTGTTACTCTCTAAATCTAATTGTTTACCCAGTTGATTTAGCGTCTGATTATCTTGTTCCCAAAGTGCCAGTAAGACAATGTATTGAGGATAAGTTAAATCAAACTCTTTAAGGGCTAACTGGTAAAATTTATTAAACAGCCGATTAGCGATATATACTGAAAAACAAAGCTGATTTGCCAAATTCATTTCTTTAGGAATCAAATAATCTTCTCCAATCAATCGTGTACGATTTAATTGCTAGTATACACTGAATATCAATCAATACAACTTAAATTAAGAAATATTTTTAAGTAGTCCACTAATTATGATCGTTTAAGTTTTTCAAAGTTCGTTTTAAGAAATACTTATAGCGGTCAATCTCATCACTGGTCATCCCCCAAACCAACCTTTGTTCCATCACATCCAGCTGCGCTTTAAAGTAATCATCATGATTTGTCATCTGACTTCTAAACTCCGGATTAAAAATAATCCGATTAGAGCGTTTATCGTTAGGCATTGGAACCATATCAATGAATTTATGTTGGCGCAGTCGCTGAACGATGCCACTCACAGTGGATTTACTTAGATTAAATGCGTCTTGCAACTTTTTCTGAGTAATTATCTCGTCGTCATGCTTATCCATATACTGTAACACTGACATTTGTGTACTAGTAACTTGTGGCAGCACATTATTGGCTAGCACCTGTTTAGTGAATTGTTTATCATACATAATACTAATGGATTTAATCATTTCTGCAATTGTGGCATCCATCTACAAATTCTTCTTTCTAATAAAAGTTTAGTTATTAATAATAGTGTACTTTATCTGGGAATTTTCAGATACCCAAATGTCATTTTGTTTGCTCTTTTTAAAATAAAGAACTATACTAGCAAAGTAGTTCGCTAGCGAACAAAACGTTTTTTATAAATAAAATAGCTATTCTAAGGAGGAATCATCATGGTTCTTAATGCGCTTAAATCATTTTTCAGTCCTATTCCACTAACGGTTAAGGAGATCCAACATCCTGTGGGAGATTATTATGTTATTAAGTTGACTTTCGCCTCAGATAAAAAATTCACTTGGCGGCCTGGAACGGCCGGAATGTTCACCCTTCCACACCAAAAACATACTGGTAGCGGCTTTCGATTCTTTTCAATTGCCGCAGTTCCCAGCGAACATACGATTATTATCGGCACCAGAACGGGTAAAGAACCCAGTGCCTATAAATCAGTTTTAATTAATCTCAAACCTGGTGATCGAGTTAACCTCCGCGGACCAATTGGCACATTTGGTATTAAAAATCCAGATGTTCCAGCTGTCATGATTGCTAGTGGTGTTGGCATTACTCCTTTTAGGGCAATGGCTTTATCATTACCAGGTCATGCCACACGCGCTAGTGAATTAATCCACTCATCTCATGGCTTCCATTTATTCACTGCCGATTTCGCTAATGTTGCTAATCAAGATGAGAATTTTAGTTACTTACCTGTCGAATCAGGTAAAGAGGCTCAAGCAAAAATATTAACTAGCATTGATAAATTTGGTAACGACGCGTATTACTACCTGTCAGGATCATCTAAGATTGTTAAAGCAAATAAACAATTCTTAAAACAGAATGGTATTTCAAGTAACCGAATTATTACTGATATTCAAATTGGTTATTAATAACAAATAACATTTTCGGTTCTATAAAAAGAGATGAAGGTCTTTCGACCTTCATCTCTTTTCAATTCATCAATCTAATTTGATTAATACCAAATCATCATTATAAATTATTTTTTAAGTGCAGTCCATTTCCAATCAGTGAACTCTTCGATATCATGACCTTCGTCACGAGTGATCTTAAAGTGCTTAGCTAAGATGTCATCCATCTTCTTTTCAAAGTCATTGCCGGCAGCATTGTCAACAACGCCCTTGTCCATAAGAACTTGAACAGCGTCTTTAGCTTGGTTGAAACGGTCTAACTTAGAATATACACGCATGTCGTATGCAGTGGTGATATCACCATCTTCACGGTAACCATGAACATGTAGGCCTAAGTGTTGACGTTCGTAGAACATTGATTCGATTAAGTCTTCGTAACCATGGAAACCAAATACAACTGGTGTACCTGATTCGCCGAAGAACTTAGTGAATTCTGCGTCAGATAATGCACGTTCGTCGTTAAGAGGTCCGTTCTTCTTTTGAAGACGTCCTAATTCAACAACGTTAATGTAACGCATCTTAACTTCTGGGAAGGCATCGTTGATCAAGTCAACAGCAGCCAAAGTTTCGATAGTTGGTTCTACACCAGCTGATGCAAAGACGATATCAGCATCTTCACCTTCAGCAACAGTAGAAGCCCAATCGATTGTCTTCAAACCAGTAGTTGCTAATTCTTCAGCTTCATCAACTGAGAACCATTGTTGACGTGGTTGTTTAGAAGCAACAATGTGGTTAACCTTTTGACGGTCGTTGAAGGCACGGTTAAATACGGCTAACAATGAGTTACCATCAGCAGGTAGGTATTGACGAATGAAGTCAGACTTCTTTTCAGCCAAGTGAGTAAGCATACCTGGATCTTGGTGAGTGTAACCATTGTGGTCTTGTTGGAATACAGTTGAAGTTGAGATCAAGTTCAATGATGGGTAATCATTACGCCATGGTTGATCTGCAGCTTGACGAATCCACTTGAAGTGTTGAGTAGTCATTGAGTCAACTACACGTAAGAATGATTCGTATGATGCGAATACACCAGTACGACCAGTCAATGTGTAACCTTCTAACCAACCTTCAGCTTGGTGTTCTGATAATTGAGCATCCAAGATACGGCCTTCTGGAGCTTCGTATTGGTCATATGGTTCGTTAACTTTACTCATCCATTGACGGTTAGTAATGTTAAACATGTCCCATAGACGGTTTGACATAGTTTCGTCAGGTCCGAAGATCCGGAATGAGTTAGGGTTCTTCTTAGCAACGCCAGCAAAGAAAGTAGAAAGAACGTTCATATCCATGTTACGGTTACCTTCAGGTAATTCAGTACCACGGTTACTATCGTTAATGTCGTTAGCTAATGATTTCCAGTCTGGTAGGTCAAGCATTTCTGCCTTAGCGCCTTTAGCACGACCACCATTAGCAACTGGGTTAGCTGCCATACGTTTGTCACCCTTAGGTGCAAAGTCAGCAACTTCGTCCTTCAATGATCCATCAGCATTGAATAATTCGGTTGGCTTGTATGAGTTCATCCAATCTTCGAATTCTTGCAATTGGCTTAAGTCGCCTTGCTTCAAGTCAAGAGGAACTTGGTGAGCACGGAATGAGCCTTCGATTGGTTCACCCTTCTTGTTGTGGCTTGGACCACCCCAACCTTTAGGTAAACGAGCGATGATTACTGGCCATGCAGCATTTCGCCATCTTCGTACTTGCCGTTTTCACGAGCATCTTTTTGAATTTGTTTGATATCTGCAATAGCTTGGTCAAAGACTTTAGCAGCCTTTTCGTGGTAAGCCATGTAGTCATGAATGTCATCGTTTTCGATGAAACGTGGTGACCAGCCAAGTCCTTCAAAGAACTTAGTCAATTGTTCGTCACTCATTCGTGAAGTAATAGTAGGGTTTGAAATCTTGAATCCGTTAACGTCAAGAATTGGCAATACAGCACCATCATTCTTAGGGTTCAAGAACTTAATTGAGTTCCATGCAGTCATTGCAGGACCAGTTTCGTTTTCACCATCACCAACAACAGTAAATGCAATTTCATCTGGGTTGTCTAAGACAGCACCAGTAGCATGTGATAGTGAGTATCCAAGTTCTCCACCTTCGTGAAGTGAACCTGGAGTTTGAGCGGTCATATGTGATCCGATTCCACCAGGGAATGAGAAACGCTTGTATAGACGTGACATACCTTCGATATCTTGAGTAATTTCAGGATAATCTTCAGTGTAAGTACCATCTAAGTAAGAGTTAGTAACCATAACTTGGCCACCGTGACCAGGACCACCAATGTAGAACATGTTTAAGTTGTACTTGTTGATCAAACGGTTTGCGTGGGCATACAAGAACGTTTGTCCTGAAATTGTACCCCAGTGACCAATTGGCTTAACTTTAACATCGTCAGCTTTAATTGGTGTATTTGTAACAGAGAATAGTGGGTTGCTCTTTAAGAAGATCATACCACCAGAAAGGTATGTGGTTGCGCGCCACCATGCGTCAACTTTTTCCAAATATGCTTTGGAATCGTAATCTACTGCCATGAATTTAACACTCCTTCAATGAATTGATAACTAAGTTATTTATCTCAACTGTATCTCGTAAATAAGACGTTAAAAAATAACAATGGTTATATCTATTTACAAACCATATCATACCGGATTTTTATAAAAAGTCAACATCTTTGAAATTGATACGTCCCAATTTATTAAATAAAATTCCGGCAATGCACATCACCCGCTTCAAATCCGTTAAAATCAAGGAAAAGTAAAGATTAATATCTATCTTTAAATTCCGATTTTAACTATGTATCATAATATATTATTTGCTAATTTAACGCTTGCGATAGCTCTTTTAAATGTGGATTCTTTACCTTTTAATTTTGGGACGTTCTAATTTAAAAGTGTATACGTACCAAAAAAACTGTTATAATTTACGCAAATAAGCATATTAGTTGGCTAATTCACAGGAGACCGAAATAAAATGGCAGATTTAATATATCGTAAGGTAATTAACGATATTAAAAACCGAATATTTGACAATGAGTTCCAAAATAACAAGTTACCAGACGAACGTAGCCTCAGCGAATCTTACCAAGTAAGCCGCAGTACCATCAAACGAGCACTAAACATTTGGCACAACAAGGAGTCGTATTTAAAAGCGAGGATCTGGGACTTTCGTCAATCCCCTATATTTAAAGAATCAGTCCCTATTCCAATATGAAGGAAATAATCTTGGGGTCACTGACAATATCACGACTACTGGTCAAAAATCTACTATTGAATTATTAGATTATCAAGTCACACCTGCCAGTGCTGAAATTCAGCAAAACCTATTTCTTAATGAAAATGAATTCGTGTATCAAATTAAACGACTGCGATTAATTGATGACAAACCAATCATCATTGAAACTGGTTATATTCCGATTAAGTTGGCGCCGGAATTATCTGCAGATACCGTTAGAGAATCAATTTTCAACTATATTGATGAAAAAGAACATAAACGAGTTAGCAAATCTTTTATGTCCATCATGACTGAGCCTTCCACTAAGGAAGATCAGCAACTTTTAAACTTGAAACCTAACGAACCTGTCGGAATAATGTCTGGTACATTCTTCTTAGACGATGGTACCCCATTTGAATTTTCGACTATGCGGGTTCACTATCAATATTTAAACTATAATACGTTTATCAATTTAAATGCTGAATAACTATCAAATAAATTTCCCTCTTAAAGTCATTCTTATCACTGACTTAAGGGGGATTTTTTTAATTCATTGATTCAAATATGTTGCATTAAATTTAGTTGCGGGTATACTAATCACCATAATTAATTGATTGTTCAATTAAGAAAGATGCTGATGTTATCTCAAAATTAAAATCACAAGAAGCTAAGACTGTTTCAACCGCCACAATTGCCACCCGAACCATGGCTTGGAATTTCATTAATAACCATAGATAGGATGATAATTATATGCGAGCACAAGATGACGAAAAACGAAAACGAATTCTAGATAGTACCAGTAATATCATTATGACTCAGGGCATCGCAGCTGTTTCTTTGAGTAAAATTGCTAAGAATGCCGGGATTGCCTCTGGAACCCTATACACCTATTTCAAAGACAAGAACGACATGTTGCGTGCCTTGTATTTGAACCGAAAAGAACGGATTGCTGAAGCCATTACCCAATTAGATATTAACGGTGACCCAAGACAAGGGTTTAATCACTTTATGGATTTGATTTATGATTACGGTCAAGAGCATTTAGACGAATTTGTATTGATCAGAGAATTTGGTCAAAGCCCAATCCTAAAAAGTTTAAATATTTCTCAAGCAGAAGCCTATGCTGGTTTCGAAAGCTTAGAAGAATTTGTGCAAAATGGAGTTAGTAAACAAGTATTTTTTGACATTGATTTCCAAGTAATTCTCGACTATGCATATACACCGGTCATTGAATACCTGATCTCAATTCAAAATGGCAATTTAGATCCCAATAAGATTCCGTTTGAACAAATTAAAATGTTATCTACCCGGGCAATTATTATGGAGGAATCAAAATGAAAAATGTTGTTTTAATTGGTGCTAACGGCGCCACAATGCAAGTTCTTGAAGATCAATTAAAGGATAATCCAGAGGTTCATTTAACATTATTTTTAAGAAATGCCAGTCGAGCAAACACAGCTGACTTTAGTGTTCCAGTTTCTGTGTTTGAAGGTGACGCAACCAATCAAGAAGATTTAAATAACGCAATCGCAGGCCAAGATATTGTGATTGTCGGTCTTGGTGGTGCCTTAGCACCTTTTGTTGAACCAATTAAACAAGCCATGGATAAGAATAACGTGTCGCGCTTGATTTTCATTCTTGGCCTAGGAATCTACGACGAAGTTCCTGGTAAATTCGGTGAATGGAATGGATCCTTTGATGGCATGCCCGACTTTAAACATGCAGCCCAATTAATCGAAAACTCTGGTCTAAACTACACGATTCTCCGACCAGCCTGGATGTCTAACCGCCCAGAAGTTAACTACGAAACCACCGTTAAGGGTGAAACTTTCCGTGGCACAGTAATTACTCGAGCAAGCATTGCAGACTACATCATTAAATTAATCAATGATCCAAAATTAGCAAATCAAGGATCGATTGGTTTATCAGAGCCTGGGACTGACGGTGATTCACCATACCCATTCATTTAACTAAGAAGGCATTATTCTAATGGATAATTTAAATAATCAAATCGAGGAACTTGATAAGTTGATTGCTTCGCACCACCATATCGTTGCATTGACTGGCGCCGGCATTTCAACCTCAGCAGGAATTAATGATTTAATGCACACCTCGAATCGGACCAGCAGCTTATTAGCATCAGAAAGCCAGCTTGAGGATGAACCAGAAAAATTTTATGCAGCTATGCGCCAAAGTTTCCTAAACCCAATCTTTAAAAATGGTCCAACCATTGCTCACTAGGCATTGGCTAATCTTGAAAAATCCGGGCACTTAGATGCGGTCGTAACGACGAACGTTGACTATTTGCATGAAATAGCTGGCAACACCAAGGTCGCTGACATTTGGTACAGTTTTAACCAAAACTACTGCACCAAGTGTGGCCATGAATTTTCAATTGATATTCTTAACCAAGCTGGCGTGCCCTATTGTCCAATCTGTGGTGGCTTGATTTCTCCCGGCCCCACTTATCATCACATCGGTACCTCTAAACCAGCTATTCAAAACGCAATTGATTGGATGGACCAAGCTGACATGGTTATCGTCATTGGATCAAATGGTTACTATGACCGAATAAACGATAACGTTCCCCTCGTACAAATCAATCCTGCGTCAACTGAGTTTGACCGAAAAGCAATGTTAAATATTCGGGCGAATGCGGATGATGTGTTGAATAACTATGTTAATTAAATATGAATAAAAAAGAGTGCTCAGTTTACGGGCACTTCTTTTTTTATATAACTATTTTTTATAGGAAATACTGACAGTCGATTTAGTGCCCCCCAACCAGCCAATCAAATCATCCCCTTATACATGGGGAATACTTAAAGTGTGTCCAGACCATACCCAGTACATAGGGATCATCCATATACATGGGGAATACGATTTAAACCATCTGGAAATAATATTTTCCCAAGGATCATCCCCATATACATGGGGAATACTTGGGTAGACTAACTTACGTAATTGGCGCAAACTCTAATCAGATTGGCAAGTCATTATCATCAATGCTAAGTGACAACAAAAGAAATACAGTTACAAGCAACGGTGTCAAATTTAAAGTTGGATACACTCTGACTGAAGGATATATCTATATTACTAAATCAAATCAATAAAATAACGTCCTAGTCTCTAACATAGAGATCAGGACGTTATTTTTAATAAATTACATTATTTAAATCTTAATAAGTGTCCTTACTTTCCACTCTCAAATATTCGATCCAACTCATCGTAATCCTTGAAGATATCGTAATTCTGCTTCGTCCTTTGAATCCACATCGTGACGGCCCGAACTCGACCAATAAAAAAATATTTCGTTAGCTCATCGACTTGATCATCCCGTTGCAGGATTTTATCAATAAAGAAGTTAAAGAATTCAGTTACAAACTCCTTATCCTTAGCCTGAAAAAATATGACATCATGCAAGCTGGATGACTTCACTTCAGCAATCATCTTGAAGGGATGATCGTACAAATTAGCCGAGCTAATATCATCCACCTTCATCAATGAATCCTCAAAAATTTGATCTAGTAACAAATACTTATCTTCAAATGAGTGTAGAAAGTTGAGCGATTAATCAATGCGGCTTCAGATATTAAGTTGACCGTAATTTTGCTGAATTTTTCCTTAGTAAGTAACTCTTTAAACACGGTGGTAATCATTTTATTAGTCCGCTTAGTTCTTAGATCTGGCATAGCTTATCTCCTATCAGGCAATTTTAAACGACATTTCTAGATAGTGTCTATTAACACAACTCTTTCTCGATATTAATCATTTGTTGTTTTAGTTAGTGATGTTATTATAATCACATTCAAAAATAGATTAAAGAGGTAATTTAAATATGACAAAAATATTTGTAACTGGCGGAACTGGATTTATTGGTAGTGCAATGACTAAGGAATTGGTTGAAAAAGGCTATATTGTAAATGCCCTAACACACTCAGAAAAAGGTGCTAAAAAGCTGACTAGTTGGGGTGCTAATCCGATTCTTGGCAGTTTAGAAGATGATGACTTATTAACCAAGCAAGCTAAAGAAAATGATGCCATTTTACATTTAGGAATGGGTATGCCAAGCTATGGATCTACTTTTGCAGATGTCATGACTCTCGACGAACACGTAATTATTTTGATGGGTGAAGCAATCAAAGGCACCAATAAACCGTTAATCGTCACCCACGGAACTGCATCAATGACCCCCGGACAATTCTTTACTGAAAACGACGAAGCCGATGCCGCTTTTCCTCAACGTTCACCTCGAACTTCCGAAGTAGCTGCACGCAAACTACTCGCTGAAGATGTGAATGCATACGTAGTTCGGATGGCTCCTTCGGTTCATGGAGATGGCGATGATAACCACGGCTTCATCCCTCAAAGAATCGAAGATGCAAAGAAACGCGGATATGCCGCTAACTATAATGGTGGTGAAAATCGTTGGACTGCAGTTCACGTCCTCGATGCAAGTCACCTATATGTTTTGGCCCTTGAATATGCACTTAATCAAGGAAACTCCACTTCTTCCACGCTAACGATGAAGAACAATTAAAGATGAAGGATATTGAAGCTGTAATTGCTAAAGAATTAAACATTCCCCTAAAAAATGACTACGCTGATCCCAAAGATTTAGATTTCGCCAATCAATTATTCGCAATGGATATTCCGGCTTCCAGCAAGTTGACTCGTGAAGAGCTCAACTGGACACCGACTCATCCAGGATTATTAGAAGATATGCAACGTTACTTCAAATAATCAAAAATAAGCAAAATGCCTAATCTCACCCTCGAGATTAGGCATTTTGCTTATTTCACATTTAGTAATTATTGATTGTTGCTGTATTTAACATGAATATCTTCACGATAAGGCATGCCACCCAATAATGCGATAACTTCGTCATGGTTCTTATCAATTTCTGCATCTGAATAATGACGGTCAAACGCTCCTTGGTCCTTGTAGAACTCAAATCCAAGTAACATGTCTGGATCGTCATCTTTTTCAAGGAGTAACCAGTCAGTTGGACCATCGGGATCGGCTGACTTATGAAGCTCAGTGGTGAATTCGAATAAGTCTTTGCCCTTACCAGCTTTGGCAGGCATTCTAAGATAACATCCTGGTTGGCCAGCATAGAAATTGTTTTTTGGCAATAATTCATTAATCACCGTCATGTTCGATGAGTAAACATGAACTTCATCTCGAGTTGCTTTAGCCATATCACCCATCACTTCAAGAATTTCATTAGTTTCATCCTCTGTTGATGATGTGTTGTAATGATTGGCTTTAGCTTCTTCACTAGCGAACAGTTCAAATGCGATGACCTTGTCAGGATCAACGGTTGACTTAGCTAAAATCAATCAGTTGGATCATCGCCAGTTATGTTATCTAGATGTTTTGCTTTTAAGCAAAGTTCAAATAACTTGTCCCCCATTCCTCCCTTAGCAGTTAAGGTTACTAATACGCCAGCTTGTCCTTTATATAAACAATCTATAGTAGTCATTTTAATTATCTCCATATTATTAATTACGTTATTTTTAGTCATCTAATTGGAGCGATTTAAGATTATCATCTCTGAAAAATCAAAACTTCAATTTAAATAACGGAGATTATATTAAACCCCGTTAATAACATTGTCAACCAAATTTGCTTATCTTTGTTAAATTTCATCATTAGGTCCGAAAAACGTTGTTAGCACAGTATTTATCGGAATAAAAAATTCCAAATCTCTTAAAAGAAATTTGGAATTTAACATTTATTTAATGACCACCGGTTGCTTTTTGGCCTGTTTGATAAGTTGCTTCATGGACTTTGGTTCTTGTTTATGCACTTCAACTTTCACTTGTTTAGTAGCCTGGTGCTCTATGTCTATGTTAGCAGCTTGTTTAGCGCTTATTGTGGGATCTTTCATCCGCGCTTGCCGAACCGCATTTGTAATAGCGCGTTTGCCTGCAACGGTTGCTTTGTGTTCTTTAATTTTTGCTTGTTTAGCCAACCAATTAGCTTGATTCCGACTAAGAATCTGCCAATCAGTTGGTAACAAAAACCTATTGTTTTTCGTAATTATTTTCTTTTCACCAGCAACTCCTGCAAACAAAAAGTGCCAGATACCGTTATGCTTTAATTGCCATTCTTTAGTGTTAGTGGTTAAAGTAGCCTGATTAACTGACCGGTAAATAACTCGATTAGTCACTGTTAATTTGGGTTGCGTATGTACTAGCCGATTACCACTAGGTTGCCGATAGATATAGACTCGTTCAGTTTTAGCTTTTCGAATCGGTTCATACACTAAAAGTGACAATTGCTTTTGACTTGAAACACTGGCAATCTTGGCAGTTGTTTGGGTGGTATGCTGTGTCATCCCCCAATTTGAGATATCATTTCCGATCATCAAAGTAATTGATCCAACTAGGATAAGCAAGCCAATTCCACCAATCAGCCATCGTTGCCAACTTGTATTCAGAAGAATGAATCCAGCCACAAAAAGGATCACGCCAATAAATAAAAATAATAAAATCATATTATTACCCCTCCTGCTTGTAATCTTTAACCCTGCAAGCAAAAATGAAATCAATCACTCCGAATGCCGTTGCAACTAAAAAGGCTGCGTGAAATCCATGCATAGCTGCTGAATACGA
>NZ_BEXA01000006.1 GCF_003864335.1 Lentilactobacillus kosonis
GCGATTTATGGAGGATTAGCTCAGCTGGGAGAGCATCTGCCTTACAAGCAGGAGGTCACAGGTTCGATCCCTGTATCCTCCATATTGAGCCGTTAGCTCAGTTGGTAGAGCATCTGACTTTTAATCAGAGGGTCGGCAGTTCGAGACTGCCACGGCTCATTACAATTGAATATATCTTAGCGCATAGCATATTTAATGTAAAAATTGCCGACTTAGCTCAGCTGGCAGAGCACCTGTCTTGTAAACAGGGGGTCGGAAGTTCGAATCTTCTAGTCGGCATTTTTGCGGAAGTAGTTCAGTGGTAGAACATCACCTTGCCATGGTGGGGGTCGCGGGTTCGAATCCCGTCTTCCGCTTGTTATGCCGGGGTGGCGGAATTGGCAGACGCACAGGACTTAAAATCCTGCGGTCAGTGATGACCGTACCGGTTCGATCCCGGTCCTCGGCATATAATGCACCCATAGCGCAACTGGATAGAGTGTCTGACTACGAATCAGAAGGTTGTAGGTTCGACTCCTACTGGGTGCATAGTTTTTCGGGAAGTAGCTCAGCTTGGTAGAGCACCTGGTTTGGGACCAGGGGGTCGCAGGTTCGAATCCTGTCTTCCCGATTGATAGAATTATTATAATGGTATGACTATCATCGATCGCGGTGTAGCTCAGCTGGCTAGAGCGTCCGGTTCATACCCGGAAGGTCGGGGGTTCGATCCCCTCTGCCGCGATATAGGTCTTGGACCTTTAGCTCAGTTGGTTAGAGCAGACGGCTCATAACCGTCCGGTCGTAGGTTCGAATCCTACAAGGTCCATTGACTCATTATTGTCAACGTTTGTATTATGTAGTATAATGTTATTTGTATTTATTATGGAGGATTACCCAAGTCTGGCTGAAGGGAACGGTCTTGAAAACCGTCAGGTGGGTCAAACCACGCGAGAGTTCGAATCTCTCATCCTCCTTTTAATTATCGCGGGATGGAGCAGTCTGGTAGCTCGTCGGGCTCATAACCCGAAGGTCGTTGGTTCAAATCCAGCTCCCGCAATTTTGGTCCGTTGGTCTAGTTGGTTTAGGACGCCTGCCTGTCACGCAGGAGATCACGAGTTCGAGTCTCGTACGGACCGGTTATGGCTCGGTAGCTCAGTCGGTAGAGCAATGGATTGAAGCTCCATGTGTCGGCAGTTCGATTCTGTCCCGCGCCACTTTAATTAAATATTTATCATGCGGGTGTAGTTTAGTGGTAAAACCACAGCCTTCCAAGCTGTTGTCGCGAGTTCGATTCTCGTCACCCGCTTTTTTATAGTTAATGGGCCTATAGCTCAGCTGGTTAGAGCGCACGCCTGATAAGCGTGAGGTCGATGGTTCGAGTCCATTTAGGCCCATATTGGAGAAGTACTCAAGTGGCTGAAGAGGCGCCCCTGCTAAGGGTGTAGGTCGCGTAAGCGGCGCGAGAGTTCGAATCTCTCCTTCTCCGTTGTTATTTATATGACCCGTTGGTCAAGTGGTTAAGACACCGCCCTTTCACGGCGGTAACATGGGTTCGAATCCCGTACGGGTCATCCAACGTACATTTTAAATATTAATTATCGCGGGATGGAGCAGTCTGGTAGCTCGTCGGGCTCATAACCCGAAGGTCGTTGGTTCAAATCCAGCTCCCGCAATTTTGGTCCGTTGGTCTAGTTGGTTTAGGACGCCTGCCTGTCACGCAGGAGATCACGAGTTCGAGTCTCGTACGGACCGGTCGATAAAAGCGAAAGTAGAAATCTACTTCGCTTTTTTAATACTTAATTTATTAAAAATATTTATAATTCAAATCATGGTAATTTGATGACAAACATTATAGAATACAATTACTAATTTTATGTTGGGAGATTTAAGTGACTATGGGAAAATATGTAGTACATTCAACTTTACGTCCATTAGGAACCCAAGTGATGAATCAGACGGGAGGACATGCTTATCTTGCTGATGAGCCTGCAGTTGCCAAGGGAACAGATGCCGCTCCAAATCCAGTCCAATATTTATTAGGAGCCGTTGGCAGTTGCATGAGTGTTACCGCTAGAAATATTGAAAATGAAGAAGCAGACTTAAAGATTAAAAAATTTAAGGTCGATGTTTACGGTGAAACCACCACATATCCTGATGGTAGTTCGAAAGTAACAAGCATGGATATTAAACTCACTGCAGAGACAAATTTATCACCTGAAGACCATAACTTTTTATGAATGAAGTGGTCAGAAAATGTACCGTTCACGCATCGCTTGAAGGATCAATCCCTATGACAATAGAATATTTGTAACAAAAAAGCCGAGATGCTAATCATCTCGCTTTTTTAGCGAGCAAATTTATAATCAGACTCGTGACTGTAAAAGCTTGGGTTGTCATTAAATGCTGCTGGCATCAAGGATTGATTTGCTTTCTTCCAAAGTTCAAATTGCGATGGTGAGTTCCAAGTGGTTAATAACACGCGCTCATTAATATTTTTATAAGTATGAAGTGAATAAATTGATCTCATACCATCTGGCAGAGGGTTGCTCATTAACCTGTTAACCCGAGCGTCGAAGACCTTCTGCTGATCGGAATCAATTTGAGCAGTTATAAAGCTTACAAATCCACGCCAGTCATCAGTGCCACTGTGACTAAGGACATCATACTGCACAGGCGAGTTAAATACTGAATCCTTTCCTGAAGCATCGAGTAGCATTAGCTCGTTGCGATTACTTAGTGCATCATAAAGAATTAGTTCACGATCAGGATTTGCTTTCTTGATCTTGTTTAAAATTGGTTCACTACCAAATGTAATCGAAATTTTTTTAATCATAATCCTGCCTCCTGTTTCAATTTAATTATACTTTCTTTGTCAGAGCCTACCAAACATTTACAATCTGAATAATTATTTCTATACTTAACCAAAAGGGAGGGGTTAATTTGAAATTAACTGTGTTGGGATACCTAGGTGGTTATCCAAGCCATGGTGGTGGAACAAGTTCGTATTTACTTGAATCGAATGGATTTAAGCTATTAATTGATTTTGGTAGTGGCGCACTTTTGAGCTTAGAAAAGGTAACTGATCCATTAACAATTGATGCAATGATTTTAACACACTATCATAACGACCATATTGCTGACGTCGGTGTTATGCAATATTATTGGCAATTACATGCTGAGCGTCCTAAAGAGGCTGTATTGCCCATTTATGGACATAGAGAGGATATTCAACACTTTGATAGTCTTGAATGGTCAGGTGCGACTCAAAAAGTTGCTTATAAGCCAGAAGAAAAGTTGAATTTGGGACCGTATCAAATCACATTTATGAAAACCCATCATCCAGTTACTGCTTATGCATTAAGAATTTTGGAAATCAAAACTGGTAAGATTTTGGTATTTACTGCCGACAGTGCTTATTTTGATGGATTAATTGATATCTGCCAAGACGCCGATCTGCTTATTACTGATACAAATTTCTTTGCGAATAAAGTTGGTCAAAAATGGCATATGACAACCTTTGAGACTGGTAGATTAGCTAGTCAGGCAAATGTTAAACGATTGCTACTTAGTCACTTACCCGAAATTGCTGATCAGGATCGGTTAGTTCAAGAAACCATCCAGGCCTTAAACAAACCAATCCAAGTGCAAACTGCTAAGACAAGGCTAGCTATCGAAATATGAAGCTTCTGTGAATAAATCATAATAAAAAAGAAATAACTGTGAACTTCTGGAAATCAAAAGGCATTCCTTATATACTTTAGTTACAAATTAAAGTTAAGGGGATGTTTAATATGACAATTCAATTTTTATCAACTCCAAGTTGTACTTCATGCAGAAAGGCTAAGGCCTGGTTACAGGAAAATGAAGTTGCCTATAAAGAACGAAATATTTTCGCCAATCCACTTACTAAAGCAGAATTAAAAAAGATTTTGATGTTATCTGAGGAAGGAACAGAAGCCCTCATTTCAACTAGGTCCTTTGCAGTTCAAGAATATCGTCATCGTCTTGATTCAATGAACTTAAATGATTTATTAGAGTTATTATCAGCTCATCCTGAAATGATTAGACGACCTATTATCGTGGATGAAAATAGGTTACAAATTGGTTTTAACGATGATGAAATTAGAAGATTCTTACCTCGTCACATTCGAAAAAATGATCTTGCGAAAATGCTTGCTGAGGCACAGTAAATACAGGATATTACTTGTTTTTAATCAATTTAAGCCGTATCATTTACATGAATGATATTAGTGTTACAATTAATAAATATCAAATGACCCTTGGTTATGGAATGGGGTGGACAAGCATGGAAATGGAACGGATTAATGAGAACACGATTCGAGTACTCATTGGAACTGAAGATTTAGACAAGCGCGGAATTACCGTGCTTGACTTACTTGGTAATCATAAACAGATTGAAAGCTTCTTTTATAGCATTCTTGAAGAAGTTGATAAAGACCACCAATTTCAAAATAATGATGCTGTAACTTTCCAAGTGTTACCTAATCAGAATGGCTTAGAACTATTTATTAGCAAGGATGTTGATCTTGATAAAGATGATTTGATTCTGGGACCAGATGACGATGATCATAAGGATAGCGTTTCTAAGTTTATTGATGAACAACGGGAAGCTGCTAAATTAAGCAAATCAGATACTAGCGAATCTGATGAATTTGGTCATCAAAAAAGAACTGTAATTGTTGAATTTGATGATTTAGAAAATTTCATCAATTTAGCTAAAGCATTAAGACTTGAAAATGGGACATCTGATTTATACTTGTATAAAGGCAATTATTACTTACGGTTGCAACTATTTAGTAATGATCCAGTGGATATTGTTGTTACTGATGAAATTGCAATTGCTTATGAGTATGGGAATAAAACTAGTGTTACCAATGATGTACTAATCGAATATGGTGATTTGGTAATGGAAAATAGTGCATTAGAATTAAGTCGTTACTATTTTAAATAAACCAATAATCTATAAAACCGCTACGTCGCAGTTGTTTCTGCAATGTAGCGGTTTTTTGTGACTAAAATAATTGTGGAAACATGGTTCTAGTTTGATTCTCAAAGTTGGCTTCTGTAACAGAAGATAAATCGATTTCGTACTTATGGTTTTCAAAACTAACTTGCAATTTATTCTTGGAGATAAGCTTATATTTAACGCCTATTTCAATTAATAATTTAATAAGCTGTTGCACGCCATTTGAATAATCTGCTAAGGCCGGCAAAACCGTCGGCTGATTAGCTCGTGTCTGTTTGAATTTTAATGCTTGTTGGCTACCAAATTTCTGGAGACTATTGTTAACCATTAATTGAGATAGCCGGCCACTAGGAGTTAACTCAGGATGATCAATCATTCGCGAGATTCGCTGAATCACTTGGAAAACTTGGTCAGAGGCATCTAACATAGTAACGGTTTTATTTAAGTCGGTGACTAGTTTACGCATTTCTGCTTCCATACATGATTTTTTATCTGGGGATTCTAGGGCGACACGATCATTATCGTCAAACGATTTTTTTAATGCAGACCGCATGTTTTGAGGTTCAACCGTGTTAACAAATAACGATAAAAGATAGGTCTTTAAGAAAATAAGGGTTTCTGAGCTAATCCCGTTAGGTTCAAAGGGATTTATATCAAAAACTCGGAATTCTAAGTATTCAATTCCCTGACTAGGATAATCAAGATAAGATTCCTGTCCTCGTAAACGAACGGGACCGTAAAATTCTGATGGTGAATAGAGATGCTTTTTAGTAATACCATTAGAAATCATCTTGACATAATGTTTAAGACTTGAATATACAGTAACGTTGACGTCGTCTTGGGGGCGATTTACATACCCTAAGTGGCTATTGCGAATACTTCTAACTGGGTGAATTAGTTCTGGTGGTGTTTGCTTAAAGAATCCCTTTTCGGCAATTGGACTAGCCCCGAGAAAATAGGTTAAAAAGTAGCGGTGCAAAACAAATTGTTGAGCTAAGCTAAAGTAAATATCATTTTTAAACTGAATAAATGAATTATATTCTGTCTCATATTGGGAATATAATTTTTTAAAAGTGAATTAGGCAAGCTGAAGTTAATATGGATTCCAGTAACAATTTTTGGCTGGATACCATATTTTTCAGCTAGATAATCATGATAATCGGCATATGCAGGCCTTTCAAAATTATTTTCTACGAATTCAATTTCTTTGTTAGTTAAGACTGGTGGCATACTTAGTGGCCAAATTATTTCATCATCCCTCAGATGATCACTTAAAACCGTTTGTAAAGTATCCAGTTGATTAATAGTGTCTTGAATATTGGTATGTGGGTCAGTAATCAGCTCTGATTGGCTTTCGGCAAAATCTGATTGTAGGTACGGGTGAAATTCCCGCGAACCTAAGCCGCTCGGATAGGGATGGTTACTTAAGCGACCATTCTTTAATACTCGATGTTCTTCGATTTCAACGCCAATTGAACTTTTTTTAAGTTCGTTGATAAGTCCTGATTTCTGAATGTTATCAAGGATATTTTGCAACATATTTCCATCCTCCAGTCCATTAGTTACATCAATTATAAACAAAAATCACTATAAAAGCGTATTTACTGATTGGAAGGTGATATTTGATGTTAATGGCTCAGGAGAATGGCAAACTGATTTTGGCGGTAGGGGCTGTTAGAAATGGTAAATATTATTGTCCCCAATGTGGTCAATTAGTAATATTAAAAAATGGGAAAAATCGGCGACCGTATTTTGCTCATCTGCCAAAAGCGGTTAAGTTAGAAGCTGAAAGTGTTTATCATAAGGCTGGCAAACAGCGCTTATATAATGATATGTTGAAAATAAAGTATAGTGTTCAGATGGAAGTAGTGATGAATAATAAAGCACAACGGGCGGATATCTATATATCAAATAAGGCGTTGGCCTTAGAGTATCAGTGCAGTGCAATTTCTTTAAAATCAGTGGCAAACAGAACGTTAGAATATAATAACTCTGGTATTAAGGTTTGGTGGATACTAGGTGATAATTATTTAAATCGAAGGCTAACTCTTGCAACCCTGCAAAAGTTTGTTAGATATAAACCTGAATGTGGTTTTTACCTAGTTTTTTATTCTGTTCGACAAAGCCGTTACTTGTTATGGAGTCATATTGAGGAAGCTAACGGAATTTTTATTTATCAAGTTAATCGATATCAAAGTTTACAAGAATGTTGGCGGGATTGGGATGATATTCAGCAAATAAAACCGAAACTTAAGCTACGGAAGCAAGAGGTATCAAGGGAGGCCCATCGACTTCAAGTAAATGTTATGCTAAAAAATCAGCAGTATCTTGAATTAGCTGATTTGTGCTATCGATGTGGATATATTTTAACCGGGGCACCAATCATCTGTCATTCAATTAGTCATCGGTTTTATCCGATTTTTTACGAAGTGGGTTTGAATTTCGACTTAGGATGCTGCTTAAGTTAACTGATAATTGGGGGAATTATTTAAGTAATAGTGATCTGAATCGAATCTACCAGGAAGTGCTTCAGCAAAGTCAAATTGAATTTGCGCAGATAAATGGGATACAGCAGTTTTATTTAATTGAATTTCGAAGATTTTTCCGAGATTTTCATAAAGAAGGCAATGTAAAATACACTAACAATGGGATAAAGCTAATTTCTGCTCCTACTTGGTATCAAGATTATGATCATAAGCGACTTGTAATTGAGAAAATTTAGCAATTTATGGTAGGCTTTAGTCATAACAATAATTTGAGGAGGGTAACTATGCCAGAAGTGACAGAATTGCCATTAAGAAAAGATGTTGACCCAGATTTAACATGGGATTTAACAACTATCTATCAGAAAGATTCTGATTTTGATGTGGACTTTAAAAAAGTTCAAAAACAAATTGCCAATTATTCTCAGCTGGTGGGCACATTAGCTAATAGTGCACAAAGCTTATTAACCGCCACTACTGAAATCTTATCGGGTGCGCGTTTATTGTATAAAGTATACGTTTATGCACAATTAAAGAATGATCAAGATACTAGTATCGATAAGTATCAAGCAATGGTGGCTCAAGCGTCAGATTTATCATCCCAATTTTCCGGTGCAACGGCTTGGTTTGATCCTGAATTACTCCAATTAGACAAGCAAACGATGAATAAATATTACAATGAAGAACCTAAATTAAGGGAATATCAACGATTTTATGATCAAACCTTCAGCTTGCGTGACCATATTTTAAGCGATGACGTTGAACACGTTTTAGCATTAGCCAGTGATGTCTTTGATTCTGGCGAAAAGACATTTGGTGTCTTAAATAATACTGATTTATCATTCCCAGTTGTAACTGATGAAGAGGGTAATCAGATCAAATTATCAGAAGGAATATATGGTGTCCTTTTGGAATCAGCGGATCAGTCAGTTCGTGAACAAGCATTTAAAAAATTATACGAGGTATATGGTCAATTTCAACATACGTTAAGTGCGACATTAACAACTAATGTCAAACAACATAATTTAAAGGCCAATTTAAAACATTATGATAATGCATTACAAGCGGCTTTAACTGCAAATGAGATTTCGACTGATGTTTACCAGAATTTAATCGACGTCGTCAACGAACACTTACCATTGCTTCATCGATATGTTAAGTTACGTAAACAAATATTGGGTGTTGATGATTTGCATATGTATGATATGTATACTTCATTAGTTGGTGAAAAGTCACCACGGTATACATTTGCGGAATCTAAAAAAATTGCCCGGAATGCACTTGAAGTTTTAGGCGATGACTACGTGAGTCATGTAGATGAAGAATTTAATCAACGGTGGATTGACGTGGTGGAAAATCGTTACAAGCGGACAGGGGGATATTCATCAGGAACTTATGATACCAATCCATTCATTTTGCTGAACTGGAAGGATAATTTAGATAATCTATATACTCTGATCCACGAAACAGGCCACAGCATGCATAGTTATTATGCTAAAAATAATCAACCGTTCCAATATGGCGATTACTCGATTTTTGTTGCTGAAATTGCTTCAACAACAAATGAAAATCTGTTGACCAATCAATTATTGGATAACCCAGACTTAGATATTGATCTAAAAAAGCATATTTTAAATTATTATCTTGACGGTTTTAAAGGAACCGTTTTTCGGCAGACGCAATTTGCTGAGTTTGAACAATTCATCCATGAACAAGATGCCGCGGGACAACCACTGACAGCTAGCTTTTTAAATGATAGCTACCGTAAACTGAATAAAAAGTATTATGGAGATGCGGTGGTTTCTGATGCTGAAATTGGGCTTGAATGGTCGCGAATCCCTCATTTTTACTATAATTTTTATGTTTATCAATACGCGACTGGCTTTGCCGCAGCCTCAACATTGGCTAACAAAGTAGTCACAGGCAGTCAACAAGATGTCGACGATTACCTTAGTTTCTTGAAGGCTGGTAGTTCGGACACTCCAACTAACGTGATGAAGCGAGCTGGAGTCGATATGACCAAACCAGATTATTTGGAAAAAGCTTTCGCAATATTTGAAGAACGCTTAAATGAATTTGAAAAATTGGTAACTAAATAAAAATAAAACCGGCTAGTAGTTTGATTTAATCACTACTAGCCGGTTTTTGTTTTACTATAAACTTTTTAAGATTCGGGTATTGAATAATTTTGTGGTCACTTAAGTTGCTTTCATTAGCTGAATTGAGTTCTTCCAAGTAGTTTGCTGATTTGATACTATCTTGGCAATACTTAAGCAGTGAATCATAGTCAAAATCACGAATAACAACGCCACAGTCATCTAATCTAGTATTAAAAAGAACTGCGCTTGCTGGTTCAGTAACATTCATATTAACTGCAGCAACTTGGTCAGAATGATAAGTTTCGGTAACCAAAGTTGAATTCCGATCTTCATTGAACATTTCTAAGTCTAACTTTTGGCCTTCAGCAGTTCGCTTAACTAATTCAGAGCAGTATTTTTCTTGGTTAACAAATAATTGCTCTTGCAAACTCATTAAAAATTTCTACCGCAACGTTGGCCCTGAAAGGAGGCAGCTTTGTAATTAATTACCATATCGTATGGAACAGTACTGTTAAATCGCTTTTTAAATGGATTATTTGGCTGATTCAATACGTTAATGCTTAGAAGTGGAATGAAGTGGATCACCAGTTGATTGTTTAAATTATGGGCCACTTTTTCAACCGCTTTTTCGGCTTCATAACATTGTTTATCAAGTGGATCGACAAACAAGTAAATTTCTAAAAGCATAAAACTCCTCCGTTTATTAATTCTCGTCAAGTGTGTTTTCTTTTTGTGCGCTAGGAATAGAATAACAAATTCTGAACAAAACTCAATATATTTGTTCAAAAGATAGGTGATATGATGTAGCATCATTCGTTAATGTGGTAAAATTGGTGATGCTTAAATAATCGAATGTTAAAATTAATTTTAGATGGGAAGTGTTAGCTTGGTTGACAATTGGGAAGATTTTTTAGTTCCTTACAAGCAAGCTGTCGACGAATTAAAGGTCAAACTTAGGGGGATTCGTGGGGAGTACCTAAAAATTGATGGGCGCTCACCAATTGAATTTGTTACTGGTAGAGTTAAGCCAGTTGACAGTATAAAAGAAAAAATGGTTCGTCGGCATATCAATGAAGACCGGCTCGAAGAAGACATGGAAGATATTGCGGGACTGAGAATTATGTGTCAATTTGTTGAAGATATATATCAAGTAGTTGATTTACTCAGAAAACGAACAGATATCACAATCTTAGAAGAGCGCGATTACGTGCATAACAAGAAGCCTAGCGGTTATCGTTCATATCACATTGTTTTGAATATCCCGTGCAAACACTAACTGGTGAGAAGAAAATCTTGGCTGAAATTCAAGTCAGAACATTAGCAATGAACTTTTGGGCAACAGTAGAGCACTCGCTAAATTATAAATATCAAGGTGAGTTTCCTGCTGAATTAAAATCCAGACTACAAAGAGCCTCTGAAGCTGCTTTTAGGTTAGATGAAGAAATGTCCGAAATTAGGGATGAGTTGCAAGAAACAAATCAAGTAGGAAACACACATAACTCGGGGGATCCTTCAAATGAGAATAGCGATTTATAGTAATTTGAATCCGGCTTCTAACCGGGTAGCGTCATTACTAAAAGATAAAATAAAAAACTCCGATGTATTGACCATGGATGGTCTAAATCCCGAAATCGTAATTTCGGTTGGTGGGGATGGCACACTCTTATCAGCGTTTCATCACTACCAAGATATTATTGAAAAAGTGCGGTTAGTCGGAATTCACACGGGGCACTTGGGTTTTTATACTGACTGGCGGGATTATGAGGTTCAAGAACTGATTGACAGTTTGGAACATGACGATGGTCAAAGCGTTACATATCCACTGTTGGACATTAAAGTTAATTATGCCGACCACTCACCAAGTGATTATGGGATGGCCCTTAATGAATCTACATTAAAACAAATTAGTGGATCAATGGTGGCTGACGTATTTATTAAGGAGCAATTGTTTGAAAGCTTCCGGGGCGATGGCTTATGTATATCGACTCCTAGTGGCTCAACGGCATATAATAAGTCAGCTGGCGGGGCGATTATTAATCCAACATTGAGTGCAATTCAGATGGCAGAAATTTCATCAATTAATAACCGGGTGTTTAGAACGCTGGGATCACCTTTAATTATTTCGCCAGATGAATGGATTAAGATTCTTCCCAATAGTAATGAACGAACGGTTTTAACTTGTGATCAGCAAATAATCTCAACGAAAGTGATTTCATCAGTTGAATATCGAATTTCAAAGCGGAAGGTGGCATTTGCTCAGTATCGTCATACCCAGTTTTGGAAACGAGTAACTAATTCATTCATTGGCGAGGTTGGTACAGGTGATTAAATTTAGCTATCAATACTCTGGACGTGAACCAATGAAATTACGGACGTTTATTATGGGACATGGAGTAACTAGAACGCTACTAAAAAGAATTAAGTTTCATGGCGGTGATACATTAGTTAATGGTAAATCAGTTTTTGCAAATACAATGATTTATCAAGGAGATGACGTTACCGTTATCTTGCCTCCTGAAGAGGGAAATGATCACGTGACCCCATCATATGGACCAATTGCTATTGCCTACGAAGATGACAATTATTTAATTGTCAATAAAGAAGCCGGCGTTGCCTCAGTTCCATCTCATATCTATGCGACTGATTCATTGGTTAATCGCGTTAAGGGATATTTTACTGAAACTGGTAAGCCAGACCAACGAATTCATATTGTAACCAGACTTGATAAAGATACATCTGGATTAGTTATATTTGCTAAACATCATTTTGCTCATTCCGTATTGGATAAAGCTTTGAAGGATCATTCAATCTACAAAGAATATCGAGCCATTGTTGATGGAACGTTAATATCTAATCAAATTGAGATTCGTTTGCCAATAGGACGGGCTGAAGACTCATTTGTGAAGCGCACCATAAGAGATGATGGCAAACAAGCCTATACAAGTGTTTACCCAGTTAAAAGAATGGCTGATAGTACGCTAATTAGAGTCGTCCTGCATACTGGAAGAACCCACCAAATTCGGGTTCACATGGCATCGTTAGGTCATCCGTTAATTGGTGATTGGTTGTATAACGAAAGCGATCATCGAATGTATCGGCAGGCGTTACATTGTCAGACCGTGAGCTTCTTTGATCCATTTAGTCAGCAACAAATTACTGTGAATGCTGATATTACATCTGACATGGCAGATTATGTTGCTGCTCGAGATTTTTAAAATCGTTCACTTTAAATGAACGGTTTTTTATTTTGGCTGGGTTTTAAAAGAGGCCAGGGACTGTGATATAATTGATTTCGTTTATCATTCAAGATTAATAATCAATTGGAGAATAATTATGGCAAATCATATCGTATTATTTGAACCACTAATGCCAGCTAATACTGGTAATATTGCAAGAACTTGTGCCGGAACCGATACCGTTCTTGATTTAATTGAACCGCTGGGCTTTAGCATTGACGATAAGCATTTAAAGCGAGCGGGGTTAGATTATTGGGATAAAGTTGATATTCATTACCATCAAAACTTGCAAGCTTTCTTGGCGACGGTTGATGATCCAACCAAACTATTCTTGGTTTCTAAGTTTGCTGAACAAGATTACACGGAACCTGATTATTCAAATAGTGATCAGGATTACTACTTTTTATTTGGTAAAGAGACTACGGGGTTACCAGAACCATTTATGCGTAAAAATCCTGAAAAGGCCATCCGAATTCCACAAGATGATAGTCATATTCGGGCATTAAACTTATCAAATAGTTGTGCCATTGTTATTTATGAAGTACTACGACAACAGAACTTTAATCAATTAGAAAAAACACATACTTACGAAAATGATAAATTGAAGTAATGAATCTTTTTGGGGGGAATTAAGTGATGGCTACGAAAAAAAACGGCGTAAATCGACTAGCAAGAAAAAAACTAGTAAAAAACAACCTAGTTTTTTTACTCGTTACTGGATTAACATCACAGGAATCCTAATTGCATTATTTGCAATTGCAGGTTTGTTCTCAGCTGGGATTATTGGCGCGTTTATCGTGAATTGCATTCGCTTTTTTGTTGGTGGTATTTATGTGATTGGCTTAGTGGCCCTACTGATTATTGGGGTGTTGCTTGCTGGATTCGCAAAGGTTCCGAAAATCTCGTTTAGATATTGGTCAGGAACCTTGTTAATAGTGATTGGATTAACGCTATGGTTAACCTTAATTCAATATGTGGCAGCTCCTCAACCGGTTGACTTCGTGACGACTAATGTTGATAAATTAGTTGATGATATTCAATCTGCTAATACTACTTCAAATATTGGTGGGGGAATTATTGCTGCGGGATTATTTGCGGGAATTAAGTTGTTGATTGGGGTTATTGGTGCTGGGGTTGTAGCGACTGGAACAATTCTTGGTGGTGGACTGACCCTATTTAATGTTTCAGCGGCTAAGACCTTTAGGACGGTTAGAAAAGCAGTGGTTGTGTGCGTTGAGACTGTAAAAAGGTCTGTACAAAAGGGACACGAGATTGGTAAAAATGTTCAACAAAAAGTTAATGATGCTAGAGATAAACCAAGGACTGACTTAGACAAATCTTTACAACCTAGTGAGAAACGTGGAAAACTTGATAAATCAACCGAGTCAATCGAATCCGTACCCGATGAATCATTTTCACCGGCTAACATCACGGTTTCTGGGATGCAGGTTAACCAAAATAAAGTTCAACCTGAACAAAAAAAGGAATCCGTGGAAAATTCCTCTAGCAATAGTCCTGAGATTGATGAGCCTAAGCATGATGACGTCCAATTAGTCAATGTTCAAGAAGACGACGATTATCAACTACCTACGGCTGATTTATTAACGGAATTTAAGCAGGAAGACCAATCAGAAGAACTTAAATCGATTGATCAGAATGCTAAAGTTTTACAAGAGACTCTAAATAGTTTGGGGTTAAGGCTCAGATTAAGCATGTTAGTCTGGGGCCAGCAGTTACCAAATATGAATTACATCCAGATATTGGCGTAAAAGTTAGTCGAATTGTTAATTTAGCTGACGATATTGCATTGGCCTTGGCTGCGCGAGATATTCGAATTGAAGCCCCGATCCCTGGTAAATCATTAATTGGAATTGAAGTTCCAAATCGACAAATTGCGACGGTTTCCTTTAGAGATGTGGTTGAATCATCACCTGATAATCAAGGTCATCTATTGCAAGTGCCCCTGGGAAAAGATGTGAATGGTAAGGTAATCACAGCAGATTTAACGAAAATGCCACATTTACTGATTGCAGGTTCCACTGGTAGTGGTAAGTCGGTAGCTATTAATGGCATTATCACCAGTATTTTATTGAATGCCAAGCCTAGTCAAGTGAAATTGATGCTGATTGATCCTAAGAAAGTAGAATTGGGAGTCTATAATGGAATTCCCCACTTACTTAGTCCCGTTGTCTCAGAACCTAAAAAAGCAGCTCGAGCTTTGCAAAAGGTAGTTACCGAAATGGAAAATCGTTATGAATTATTTGCTAAGTATGGTCAACGAAAAATTAGTACTTATAATGAGTTTGCTGTAAAAAATAATCAGGAAAATGAAGTTAAACTCCAACCGATGCCATATATTGTTGTGGTTGTTGACGAATTGGCCGACTTAATGATGACAGTTTCAAATGATGTTGAAGCGGCCATCATTAGGTTAGCCCAAATGGGTCGGGCAGCCGGGATACATATGATTCTTGCTACCCAAAGGCCATCGGTTGATGTTATTACTGGTTTGATTAAAGCGAATGTGCCCTCTAGAATGGCGTTTGCAGTGTCATCGGGAATTGATTCACGAACGATTATTGACACTAACGGAGCTGAAAAGCTATTAGGTAGAGGAGATATGCTATTTTTACCAATCGATTCTAATACCCCAATCAGAATTCAAGGGGCATTTATTCCCGATAAAGATGTTTCAAAGGTAGTTGATTTTGTTACCCAACAAGCTTCAGCGGAATACGATGAAGCAATGATGGTTACCGATGAAGAAGTTAAAGAAGAAGAGCAAGAAAATTCAGATGATGATTTGTTTAATGATGCGCTAGATTTTGTGGTTGAGCAACAAAAGGCTAGTACGTCACTATTGCAACGGCATTTCCGAATTGGATATAATCGAGCTGCCAGACTGATTGATGATTTAGAACAGCGCGGGTATGTTGGCCCCCAAGACGGTAGTCGACCAAGACAGGTATACAAACAAAAGACTAATCAATAATGATAATTAGCATAAAAAAGAGAGTGACGGAATAAATCCGCCACTCTCTACTGTTAGATGTTAGTTATTATTATGTGGGTTAAAATTGACCCATCAAGGTAATCACAGCTGATAAAACCAAAGAAGCAACAGTTGCGATAATCATTAACCAAACAAAAACAAGGGTTATTTTTTGAAATCTAGTTCTTTTTTTGCGAGCCAATATTTGCACCACTTTCTCAATATTTTACCTTCTGATAGTGTAACGTTGTTTCTTAATCATTGCAATATGAACATTTTAGTAAGGGGATGAATTTTTGGACTTAGCAACGATGATAATCAATTGGCAATTAGTTATTATGCAAGTGCTAGTGCTAATTGGACTAACAATTTTAGTACAATTAGGTAAGCGGGCCAAACTGTTAAAAAAGTATTTAAAATTAACGCCCTTAGACTTGTGGCCACCATTTTTAATCCTAGCAATTTATCAATTGACTAGCAATCAGGCCCAGGGTTCATTCGTTCCCCATGTTTTATTAGGGTGGATCATTGTTAGCCTAGCAGTCTTGTCTTGGCGGATTTTTGTTGATCAGCGATTAACATATCGAAAATCTGCAGTAATGTTATGGCGAATTGCCGATTTGTGGTTTGTGGTAGCGTGGCTATTCATCATATTTTTAGGATTATTTCTATAGTGGATAGTTACGATAATGAATATTAATTTAAATGTGAATATAAGTGATAGTATTCACAATTGTTGATTGGAATTATGCAGATAGAGCTAAAATTTACGACTTGGTAGATTTTAGCTCTATTTTTTTATCTTTTTATAAAGCCGAAGGGTTTATTCAGCCCCTGAAATCATTGATGTTTGTTGAAAAAATTAAAATCAGTTGATTTTTTAGAGTGATGTGGTTGATTGTGGGGAATTGTGGTAGAATGTGAATGCGGAACCATTTCAGGGGGTGATGGAATGTTCATGGGTGAATATAAACACAATATTGATGCCAAGGGCAGGATCATCATCCCGGCTAAATTTAGGCAAGAACTTGGGGATAAATTTGTTATTACTCGGGGAATGGATGGCTGTTTATTTGGCTATCCAATGACTGAATGGGAAAGTTTTCAAAATAAAATCAATGAACTACCAGTTAGCAAGAAGGATGCAAGATCATTTACTAGATTTTTCTTTTCGGCCGCTGTCGAATGTGAATTTGATAAACAAGGCCGAATTAATTTACCAAGTAACCTACGGGAATATGCTAGTATCATTAAAAAATGTGTCGTAGTTGGCGTTTCCAATCGATTTGAAATTTGGAGTGAGCAACTATGGTCCGAGTTTAGTGAGGATGCTGAAGCAAACTTTAGCGAGATTGCTGAAAATATGATTGATTTTTAACTGATTAATTAATAATAGAAATGGAGAACTAAAGAATGGCGGAATTTTCTCACGTTACGGTATTGCTTAATGAAGCAGTTAATGAGCTTAACGTTAGTGAAGATGGCAACTATATTGACGCTACCCTTGGGGGCGGCGGCCACACTAGCAATATTCTGAAACATTTAAATAATGGCCATCTTTATTCTTTTGACCAAGATGAAACGGCAATTAAATACAATAGTGAAAACCTTGGTGACTACATAAAAAGTAACCAATTAACATTGATTCATAGTAATTTTAGAAATTTAGCTTTGGAAATGAATCAGCGGGGAATTTCTAAAGTTGACGGGATTCTTTATGATCTTGGAGTTTCATCACCCCAATTTGATGACGCTGATCGAGGCTTTAGTTATCGGTATGATGCACGACTAGATATGCGAATGGACCAAGAACAAGCACTGGATGCTTGGAAAGTTGTTAATGAATGGCCATACGAACAATTAGTTAGAATCTTCTTTAGATATGGTGAAGAGAAATTTTCTAAGCAAATTGCTCGTAAAATTGAAGAGCAAAGAGAACAGCAACCGATTGATACTACTGGACAATTAGTGGACATCATTAAGGAGGCCATTCCAGCTGCTGCCCGGAGACATGGGGGTCATCCGGCTAAAAAAGTATTTCAGGCCATCAGAGTGGCAGTTAATGATGAACTTTCGGCATTAGAAGATTCATTAGAGGCGGCGTTTGAGCTATTAGATGTTGGTGGTCGAATTTGTGTAATTACATTTCAGTCTTTGGAAGACAAATTAGTAAAAACGATGTTTAAAGAGAAGAGCTCTTTACCAGATGATTTACCATCTAATTTACCGATTATTCCTGAAGGGATTAAACCTAAATTTAAATTAATTACTAGGAAGCCGATTTTGCCTAGCGATGAAGAACAAGAAGCAAATCATCGATCACATAGTGCAAAGTTAAGAGTTATTGAAAAAATTAAGGATTAGTATTATTAGGGGAGGATACATACTATGGCACAAAATAACTTAGCAAGGGAAATTTTTCAACAAGCAGAACCAACATATACACCAACACAACCGGTGGCACCTGCGGCGCCTAAAACGCAAACCGAGACCAAAGTCGGTATTTCAACTTTTGAAAAGGTACTATTTGCTGTGGGTGCACTAGTTTGTGTTGCGATGATGATATTTGTGGTTTCGGCTAAGATTGCTTTAACAAATGCTCAACACGAATTACAACAAGTTGATGATCGAATTTCGACAGTGCATAGTCAAAACACTAACTATAAGCAACAAATTGGGGAACTTCAAAGTAGCAATCGGCTAGAAAAGATTGCTAAAGATAGCGGAATGTCACTTTCTAATGCAAACATAAGGAATGTTACTAAATGAACGATTCACCTAATCAAACTCAAGAAGAATTAGAAGCCAAAACGAAATCGAAAAAAAGTGGGGATGGCCCTCTTTTTCTTTTTTATTTTGGTTTTTTTTACCCTCGGATCAAGAATGTTGGTAATTGCGGTTGGTAAGAATGTTAAGAACGTAAATTTGTCAAAGCGTGCTGAACAATTATATACGCAAACGCGAACACTGAAGGCTAAGCGGGGAACGATTTATGATGCGAACGGAAAACCAATTGCTGAAGACACAAGTACGTATTCAATGTATGCGGTCCTTAGCAAGAATCAGGTAGATAACGACAATAAACCATTGTATATAGTTAATAAACATAAAACTGCAAAACAGTTAGCTAAGTACATATCAATGTCGGAAAAGCAGATTTATAAAACACTAAATCCAAAGAATCAAGATACTTTCCAGGTTGAGTTTGGCAGTGCTGGAACAGGAATTTCAGTATTAACTAAAGAGAAAATTGAAGCATTAAAGTTGCCAGGAATTAATTTTGTACAACAGCAGGCTCGTTCTTACCCTAATGGAATGTTTGCATCTAATTTAGTTGGACTAGCTACGGCTAAAGATAATGGTACGAATAATTTAACTGGCCAAATGGGAATTGAAAAGGCCTTTAATAATGAGCTGTCTGGTAAGAACGGTTATCGTGATGGCCAATATGATGTTTACGGTTATCGGTTGCCTGGTCGTAAGCAAAGGGAGCGACCAGCGAAAAATGGGGATAATGTTTATACCACCATTGATAACCATCTACAAAATTTGATGGAAACTGAAATGAGTGCGGTTCAGGCAGAAGCTAATCCGGTTTCAATGAATGCAATCTTAATGGAAGCTAAAACGGGAAAAATCGTTGCTGTATCACAGCGGCCTTCATTCAATGCCTCAACTTTGAAGGGATTAGATACTGCATGGACTAATAATTTGGTTCAAGACTCATTTGAACCGGGATCAACGATGAAGATTTTTACAATGTCAGCTGCGATTGATTCAGGAAATTATAATGGTAATGCTCTTTATGAATCTGGTCGGTATGCGATTGATGGCAAAATTGTTCCCGATTGGAATCAAGCAGGTTGGGGGTACATTACCTATAACAAAGGATTTGCATTATCAAGTAACGTTGCGATGGCTCATTTGGAACAACAGATGGGTGCTAATACTTGGCGGAACTACATTAAAAAATTTCAATTTATTCAGAATACGGATAGTGGGTTAGCTGGTGAAACGACTGGTAAAGTTCAATTCAAATACCCAATTGAACAGGCGGATACCGCATTTGGTCAAGGAATTGAGGTTACTGCTATGCAAATGATGCGGGCCTTATCAGGGGTTGCTAATGATGGTAAAATGATGAAGCCTTACTTCATTTCTAAAGTTACCAGCGCAAATAACAAGAAGGTAATTAAGAAGTATAGTCCCAAGGTGGTTGGCCACCCAATTTCTTCAAATACGGCGAAAAAAGTTCGTAAGCACATGGAGGATGTTGTTTATAAGAGCTACGGAATTGGTGGCGATTATAAGATGAAAGGTTATCGAGTTGCTGCCAAAACGGGAACCGCACAAGTAAGTAATGGTGCCAGCGGTTATGCTTCTGGTGATGATAGTTATCTATATTCAGTTGCTGGAATGGTACCAGCCAAGAACCCTAAGTATGTCATGTACATTACTATGAAACAACCTAAATTAACGGGAACCAAGACTGCTACGCAGTTAATGGCACAGATTTTCAAGCCTGTTCTTAGTCGGGCTCTTCAGAGTTCAAATGGGGGAGAAAACGTTAGTGTTAGGACGGTTCCAGAAACGGAATTCAAATCGGTTGATACAGCAAAAAATTGTTAACTGATAAGGAGTTTGATGTTTCCGTTATTGGTAATGGTAATTTGGTATCAAAGCAATCAATTGTTGCTGGCACCAAAATCAAAGGTGATCAGCGGGTGATTTTGATTACTAATGGTAACTTGACGATGCCAAGAATTATCGGTTGGCAGAAGGCCGATGTTGAACGACTTTGCAAATTGACTGGTCTTAAACTTGAGGCGACAGGCTCAGGATACGCTGATAGCCAAAGCATTACGGCCTCCGAAGCAATCAAAGAAAATAAAGTATTAAAAGTAAATTTTGAATAATTAAAAGGATGGAAGACAATAATGAATAATTGGTTAATACCACCAATTCTTGGATTTTTAATAACAGCGTTAGGAATGCCAAGCTTAATTAAGTATTTTAGAAATAAGAAAGAGGGGCAAATGATTCGTGAAGAAGGCCCTTCTTGGCACGAAAAGAAATCTGGAACCCCCACTATGGGTGGTATTTTGTTTATCATTGCCATCACTCTGGCTGACTTGGTTTATGGTGGTATTAGTGGATTACTCAGTCCATCACTATTGATTCTTTTGTTTGTACTAGTATGTTTTGGATTACTGGGGATGTTCGATGACAGTATCAAAATTTTCAAGCGGCAAAATGAAGGATTAAAGGCATGGCAAAAAATGTTTGGTCAAATTGTGATTTCGGTTATTTTTGCTTGGGTTTATATTGCCGAAGGCTTTCCAATGGCCATCAAAATCCCGTTTGCAGGCGACTGGAATATTGGTTATTTTTATATACTGTTTGTTATCTTCTGGCTTGTTGGCTTTTCTAATGCGGTTAATCTAACTGATGGATTAGATGGCCTAGTTTCCGGTTTAGGCATCATTGCTTTTACAGCCTATGCAGTTATTGCGAATATGCAGCATCAAATTGATGTTATGGTGTTCTGTATTACTGTGGTTGGTGCGTTGATTGGTTTCTTTATTTTTAACCACAAACCAGCAAAAATTTTCATGGGCGACATGGGATCATTAGCTTTAGGTGGATCAATTGCTGCGGTATCAATTTTATTACACCATGAATTTTCATTATTAATCATTGGACTTGTGTTTGTACTTGAAACAATGAGTGTAATGATTCAAGTTGCATCATTTAAGTTAACTGGTAAGCGAGTATTCAAAATGACGCCAATCCATCATCATTTTGAAATGCTTGGATGGTCGGAATGGAAAGTTGATTTAACTTTTTGGGGAATTGGGCTAATTATGGCAATTCTCGCAATCATTACAATTGTCTAACTAAACTGGATTTTATCCAGTTTTTTATTATATTTAACATTAAAGTTATTTCGAAGGGATAAAGCCATGAAAATGATTGAAGATTATAAACAAAAACATGTATTAGTATTGGGAGCTGGAAAGAGCGGAACCAATGCGGCAAAGGTCCTTAGAGAATTAGGCGCAATTGTCACGCTAAATGACTCTAAGCCAAGAACTGAACTGCCTGAATTAGATGAGATTGAAGAATTAGGAATCGAAACGGTTACTGGGGGACATCCCGCTGATTTAATTGCTCGTGCCTTTGATGTAATAGTAAAAAATCCAGGAATTAATTATGAGAATCCGGTGGTAGTTGCTGCCGAAAGTAAGAGTACTCCCATCATTACCGAGGTCGAATTAGCCGCCAAAATTACCGATGCTGAAATCATTGGTGTAACTGGAAGCAACGGTAAAACAACAACGGTTACCATGATTACAGATATTCTTAATCAAAACCGCGAAAAGGGGAGAGCTTACGCCGCCGGAAATATTGGAATTTCTGCCACCGCGGTTGCCCAAAAGCGACTAAGGACGACACAATTGTGATGGAGCTCTCTAGTTTTATGTTACTAGGTATTAAAGAACTTCATCCCCATGTTGCAGTCCTAACTAATATTTTCTCAAATCATTTGGATTACCATAAAACTCGAGAAAACTATGTTAATGCCAAAATGCGGATTACGATGAATCAAACCGCTGATGATTTTTTTGTGGTTAATTTTGATAATGATGAATGGAAACAACTAAGCGAACAATCCAAAGCGACAGTTGTCCCATTTGCCAGAGAGTCAATCACTGATAAGGGAGCTTATGAACGCGATGGTAAGCTATACTACAATGATGAATTTATTATGGATGCTGACGATATTAAAGTTCCTGGTAAGCAAAATGTTGAAAACGCCCTCGCTGCAATTGCAACTGCTAAAGCATTAGGAAAATCAAACTTTGCAATTACCACGGTCCTTGAAACGTTTAAGGGTGTTCGTCACCGGTTACAATTTGTATTGGAATCAGATGGTCGAAGATTTTATAACGATTCTAAGGCTACTGATATCGAAGCAACCCAGATTTGCTTTGGAGGGGTTTGATCGACCAATCGTTTGGATTGCTGGTGGTCTTGATCGTGGTTATAAATTTGATAAGTTAGTTCCACAAATCCGGGATCACGTTAAAGCCGCAGTGTTGTATGGGGAAACTAAGGAATTGTTATTAGATGCGGTTAAACAAGCTGGTATTGAAAATGTGTCAGTTGTTGATACCTTAGCCGAAGCCGTCCCCAAGGCCTATGCTTATAGTGAAAGCGGCGATATCGTACTCCTTTCACCGGCCAATGCTAGTTGGGATCAATTCAAGACGTTTGAAGAACGTGGTGACCAATTCATTACGGAAGTAGAGCATCTGACGCATAAACGGGAGGAAGCATAATGAGATTAATTATTTCTGGTGGTGGAACTGGCGGTCATATTTATCCAGCATTAGCGGTTATTGAGGATTTACTACAACAAGAACCGGATTCGGAAATTCTCTATGTCGGTTCAGAGCGAGGATTAGAAGGCGGGATTGTTAAAAAACAAGGGATTAAATTTATTCCACTGGAAATTCAAGGCTTTAAGCGTTCATTATCCATAGAGAATTTTAAAACCGTTTCACTTTTTTTAAAGAGTGTTAAAAAATCTAAGCAAATTATCAGGGATTTTAGACCTGATGTTGTCATTGGTACTGGTGGGTATGTATCAGGAGCAGTAGTATATGCTGCTGCCAGAATGAAGGTGCCAACCTTGATTCATGAGCAAAATAGTGTCGTAGGCCTTACCAATAAATTTCTAAGTAGGTTTGTTGATAAAATTGGGGTCGGATTTGAAGCTGCTAAAGGACAATTTCCAGCAAAGAAAGTTGAATTTGTGGGTAATCCTCGAGCTCAACAAGTTGCAAATATGAAATCGGATTTTAAATGGTCTAGTATCGGATTATCAGATGATAAACGGACCGTCCTAATTTTTGGTGGTAGTCAGGGAGCTCCTAGAATTAATTCAGCAGTTGTTGATACAATTACTAAATTTAGTCAAAGAGATTATCAGGTTGTGTTTGTAACGGGTCAAAAACGTTATGATGGAATTATGCAAGAACTAACTAACATTAAGGTTGCTGATAATGTTAAAGTTTTGCCATACATTGACAACATGCCTTCGGTTTTACCAAAAGTTGATTTGATTGTTGGTCGATCTGGCGCAACTAGTATTGCGGAAATTACGGCTTTGGGAATTCCAGCCATTTTAATTCCAAGCCCTTACGTCACGGCAGATCACCAAACGAAAAATACACTTAGTTTGGTAGAAAATGATGCGGCATTGATGATTAAAGAACCAGAATTAAATGGGGAATCCCTATTAAAGAGTATTGATCACTTAATGCTTGATAACCAGCAGCGTGAACATATGGCGGAACAGTCGAAAAAAATGGGGGTTGTTGATTCGGCGATCGGGTACTTAACTTAGCGAGGTCAATCAATAAGTAGCCATTTAAGGGGAAAGTTCGATGGCAAAAAAGAAAAAAGAAACAGAAGAACTAACACCTTGGGAACGGTTAAATACCGAAAACCAGGTAGAAAAGCAGAAACGCCAAAAAAAGAATAATCGGCAGCATGTTAAAATTCCTAAACTAAACCTTAGTAACTTTCAAGTTGATAACTTGAAGCGATTATCGCCACTACTGGTTTTATTAATCTTAGGGTTGATGATTTGTTTATTTTTTATTACTCCGTATAGTCGAGTCAACAAAGTGACTATTACTGGTAATGAGATGATTTCGACCGCAGGAATTAAAAAATATACAACCATCAAACCACAGGAATCGATGATTAAAATTTGGGGTCATAAACGGGCATTAGCTAGCGAGCTAAAGGATAAAAGCCAACGGTTAGAATCAGTAACTGTTAATACAGCTAACTTTAATAACGTCAACATCAAGGTTAAAGAATATCCGACGATTGGTTATTTATATGTTGATCGCGGTTATGAGCCAATTTTAGAGAGCGGCGTGATTTTAAGAAGCAAAGTGCTTAATCCTAATGCCGATTATCCAATTGTGAAAAATTTTAAAGATCCGCAAATTCTTAAGCGATGTTTGGCACAGTATAAAAAGATTCAGCCAAATGTTCGAGCCAATATTGTTACCGTTAATTATTCACCGACTAAGTTGAATAAGGATCGAGTCGTTTTGAAAATGCATGATCAGAATGTGGTTTTAGGTACTATTAAAACCTTTGGCAATAAGATGAATTACTATCCTAGCATGGCACAAAAGCTTACTACTAAAAGTATTATTGACATGCAAGTTGGAGCTTATTCGTATCCAATGAGTAGTAAGAAAAGTTCTACATCTGGCACCGCTTCCAAAAAATCAAAAGTAAGAGCTACTAAGAAAAAACAGAACACCCGTTCCGTTACTGATAGATAAGGATTTTGAAGTCTAATTATCTTTTTTTATTGAATCGGTATGTGGTAGAATTGGAATGTATTAAAATTAATTAATAGTGTGGAGGTTCCTTACATAATTATGGATAATTCAGGTTTATATGTGGGACTTGATATAGGAACCACCTCAATAAAAGTGATTGTTGCAGAAAAAGTAAAAGGGCAATTGAACGTTATTGGTGTGGGGAATGAGCCATCTAATGGTTTAAGCCGTGGTGTTATTGTCGATATCGACCAAGCGGCAGAAGCAATTAGGGGTGCAGTAGATCAAGCTCAAGAAAAAGCAAGTATTGAAATTAAAGATGTAATTGTTGGCGCACCAGCTAACATGTTAAAAATTGAACCATGCAATGGATTGATTACAATTGATGATCGTTCTCGGGAGATTACTGCTGAAGACGTCAGAAATGTCGCTTCTTCAGCAATGGGGACTAGTTTACCTCAAGAACGTGAAGTGGTTGATATTCAACCTGAAGAATTTATTGTCGACGGATTTGATGGAATCAAAGATCCTCGTGGAATGGTCGGAGTCAGACTTGAAATGCGAGGTAAGTTAATTACTGGTTCTAAAGGCATCATGCATAACTTACAAAAGGCAGTTGAAAAGGCTGGCTTAAATATTCAGTCAATGATCCTAACACCGTTAGCTGAAAGCCATCAGCTTTTAAATGATGGTGAACAAGATTTTGGAACGATTATTGTTGATTTGGGTGGTGGACAAACCACGGCCACGGTATTCCATGATCACCAACTTAAGTTTGCGACGACTGATCCAGAAGGTGGGGAATATATCACTAAGGATATTTCTATCGTATTAAATTCATCGATGAGCAATGCTGAAAAGTTAAAACGTGATTATGGTTACGCTGATTCACTTCAAGCATCTGCTGATAATGAATTTCCCGTGGAAGTTGTGGGTCAATCAGAACCAACATATGTTGATGAAAAGTACCTAGCTGAGATTATTGAAGCTCGATTGAGTCAAGTTTTTGATCGGCTCAAGGATCAACTGGAGCAAGTGTCTGCTTTAGAGTTGCCTGGTGGCATCGTCTTGACTGGTGGAGTTGCTGCTTTGCCAGGAATCGCCGATTTGGCGGCGGATCAGTTTAACACCAACGTTAGGGTTTATATTCCTGATCAAATGGGCCTAAGACACCCATCATTCTCATCAGTATTGTCATTGGTTTCATATTATTCAGACTTATCAGATATTCAACTAACAGTTAGATCAGCAGTCAGTGCAACAATGACCGCGGTACCTAAGGTAGTAGAACGGAGCTCTCAACCAACAAGTAGTAAGCCTGTTGCTCAGAATGATTCAAAACATCAAAAAAACAATAAAAAGAAGCGTGGAGAAGGCATTAAAAACTTCTTCAGTGATTTCTTCGATTAGGAATATCAACAAACGGAGGTAGTAAAGTTATGGAATATTCACTTGATTCCGCACAAAGTCATGGTGCGAAAATTAAAGTATTTGGAGTCGGTGGTGGTGGTAGTAACGCCGTTAACCAAATGATTAGCCAAGATGTTAAAGGCGTTGAATTTATCGTTGCCAATACTGATGTCCAAGCATTGGAAACATCTAAGGCAGAAACTCGAATTCAATTAGGACCTAAACTAACCAGAGGATTAGGGGCAGGTTCTAATCCTGAAATTGGTCAAAAAGCTGCTGAAGAAAGCGAAGAAGCAATCACTGAAGCACTTGAGGGTGCTGACATGGTATTTGTTACTGCAGGAATGGGCGGAGGTACTGGTAACGGTGCTGCCCCGGTTGTTGCCAAAATTGCTAAAGACTCTGGTGCTTTAACCGTTGGGGTAGTTACTCGTCCATTTAGTTTTGAAGGACCTAAACGGTCTAAATATGCTGATGATGGGGTAGCTCAATTAAAAGAAAATGTTGATACCTTAATTGTTATTTCTAACAACCGATTACTAGAAATGGTTGATAAGAAGACGCCAATGATGGAAGCCTTTAAAGAAGCCGACAATGTGTTGCGCCAAGGTGTCCAAGGTATTTCCGACTTAATTACTAGTCCGGGATATGTTAACTTGGATTTTGCTGACGTTAAGACAACTATGTCTAACCAGGGATCAGCTCTTATGGGAGTCGGAACTGCAATGGTGAGAACCGGACAGCTGAGGCGACTAAGAAAGCTATTTCGTCACCACTACTTGAGGTTTCAATTGATGGTGCAGAGCAAGTATTGCTTAATATTACTGGTGGTCCAGACTTGTCATTGTTTGAAGCACAAGATGCTTCAGATATCGTATCCCAAGCTGCTACTAGTGACGTTAACATTATTTTCGGTACTTCAATCGATGAAAACCTTGGGGATGAGGTACGGGTAACTGTAATTGCTACGGGAATCGATAGACGTCGTGATCAACAACAACGTGGTAGCCGGCTCCGTTCAACCAACAGATTTACAAGCCCTCAACAAACTAATAATCAACCAAATCAAATGACTGATCGTGATGTTAATGCAGCTACTGATCGTCAAGTAAATGAAGACCCACTTGGTAATTGGGATATTCGTAACCAACCTTCTAGTTCGCGTTCAGATACTTCAGACAATAGTCAATTTAATAACGTTGAAAAACGAGATTTTGATCCATTCCAAGCTGATACACCAGCCGATGATCAAATTAACGATAATGGTGACAGTGACGATGATGTTCCACCATTCTTGAAGCACCGCCGTAATCGCTAATTAATAAAGGTTCGATTGCTAGGATTTGCGTTTGAAAGGAGCCGCTATGTCACAAAAATTCAATCTTGCTAACTTTTTTGGTGTTGAAAATGAACAACCTCAAAAGCCTCAGCAAAACAGAAATAATGTCGTGCCAATGGCACCTAAAGAACCAATGAAAAGTGAATTGATTATTTGTACCCCTGCTAACTATTCTGATACTGACGAGATTGCTCAGAAGTTGATGGATGGGGTTGCTGTAATTGTACAATTCAATAAGTTAGATTCTAACTCAGCAGCAAGAATGGTTGATTTTTTAAACGGGATTGTTTATGCAATCAACGGTTCTATCACAAGACTGGAACAAAATATTTTTATTTGTACTCCAGCCAATTTTAAAGTTTCTAAGTAGTTTGTACTTTAAGGAGAAATTAGTTGGTAACAATCATAAGTTATATCGTTACGATTCTGGCAAGATTAATTAATTTATACATGATTTTAATTATGGTTTACGCACTATTAAGTTGGTTTCCTGGTGCGTATAGTTCCACATTAGGGCGTTGGCTTGCTAAAATCGTTGAGCCATACCAGAGTATGTTTAATTTTGCTTCATTTGGAATGCTAAGCTTTGCGCCAGTGGTGGCAATTTTGGTCCTGTATTTCATTCAAATGGGGATAATTTATCTTGGTAAATTACTGATTGGAATCTAAGTAACGGGGGAGTAAAAGATGGTTGATGTAAATGTGTCACAGCACTTTCGCCCTGATGAACAAGCGTTTGTCGAATCTGTTGCTGATATTTGTAGTCGAGTTGAAAATGAGTATCGTCCAATTCAAACTGATTTTTTGAATCCTCGTGAAATGTACATTTTTGAGGCAATAGCCAACCGGTTTGATTCCGTTTCTTATCGTTTCTTTGGTGGATATGATAATGCTGAAATGAAACGCGCGTTAGTATATCCAGAGTATTTTGAGCCTAAGACGACTGATTTCAATATCGCAGCATTTTTAATTGATTATCCAACTAAATTTGCTACTTTATCCCACGGACAAATACTGGGTACCATTATGGGCAGTGGAATTAATCGGAATGTTATTGGGGACATTATCACTGATGGAGATACCTGGCAATTTATTTGTGAATCCGAGATGAGCGATTTCTTACAGTCGCAAATTGAAAAAATCGGTAAGATCAAGGTTAAGTTAAAACCAATTGATGTTGACCAGCTGGTTTTTCCGGTTGATGAATCAGAAGAGACCGGCACAACGGTCTCTTCATTACGGTTAGATACTGTGATATCAGAAGGGTTTAATTTGTCTAGACATCATGCAAAGGAATTAGTAGAAGGTAAAGCAGTCCGCCTTAATTGGGAAACGATTGATCGACCTGATGTTGAAGTGTCAGTTTCAGATGTCGTGTCGGTTCGCCATTTTGGTAGAATTAAAATTAAAGAAATTTCTGGTCTTACTAAAAAAGGTAAAATTAGGATCGTAATTAATTTATTGAGGCGTAATAAATAGGAGGGGTGTCACACATGGTATTAAGTCCACAAGATATTCATAATAAAGAGTTTTCGTCAAAATTACGGGGTTATAATGTTGACGAAGTAAACGATTTTTTAGATCAAATTATTAAAGATTACCAAACAGTATTACAAGAAAATCGCGATTTAAAATCGCAACTAGATGAAAATAACGATAAGTTGACTTACTTTAACGATTTAAAAGATTCTTTGAATCAATCAATTATTGTTGCGCAGGAAGCTGCTGATAAAGTTAAGACTAATGCGAACAAAGAATCTGAAATTATTAATCGTGAAGCTCAAAAGCAAGCTAATGATACGGTCAATGAAGCAACGGATAAAGCTAACCGGATTTTAGAGGAAGCTTCCAAGCGGGCTAAAAAATTAGCGATTGAAACGGATGATCTTAAAAAAGACACACGGGTATTCCGTCAACGTCTTCAAGTTATGTTAGAAAGTCAGCTTGAAGTAATTAAAAGTCGTGATTGGGATCAATTGCTTGATGATTCAGGATCCGCAACATATGAAGACATTGAAAAGGTTGTTTCAGAGCTTGACAGCAATTCATCTAAGAGCGTAAAATCAAATTCACAGCAGGAAATTCCGCTGAATTAGTGGAAGATACTCCTGCAACTGACGATGATGGGGAAACCGTAGTGATTTTCCAGATGGTCAAACTGAATAGTATTTCGATTAGAGAATAGAAAGTCATTAACGATAATTTCAGAGAGCTAACGTAGGTGAGAGTTAGTATTCAACGTTAATTTCAGATCAGCTCTACATATATCGAAGTTTAATGAGAGAATGTTAAAATTCTAAATTTGGGTGGTACCACGAAGATTTCGTCCCTTGCGATGAGGTCTTTTTTTATTACCTAAATTATATACAGAAAGGATGTCAGCTATGCGTGTTAAAGATACTTTAAACCTTGGTAAAACCAAGTTTAAGATGCGTGGAAATCTTCCAGTTAAGGAAGCTGAGCGTGAACAAGCCTGGGATGAAAACAAGGTTTATCAGCTCAGACAAAAATTAAATGAGGGCAAACCATCTTTTGTACTTCATGATGGTCCTCCATATGCGAATGGCGATATCCACATGGGTCATGCATTGAACAAAATTTCTAAGGATATTATTGTTCGATATAAGTCAATGAATGGATTTAGAGCTCCGTATGTTCCTGGTTGGGATACACATGGACTACCAATTGAACAACAACTGGCAAAAGCCGGACATGATCGGAAAAAGATGAGTACTAATGAATTCCGGAAACTTTGTCGGGAATACGCATTAGAACAAGTTGAACGCCAAAAAGCTGGATTTAAGCGGTTAGGGGTTGCTGGTGACTGGGATAATCCATATCTTACTTTAAAGCCAGAATTTGAATCTCAAGAAGTACGCGTATTCGGAGCGTTTGCTAAGCGTGGCTTGATTTATAAGGGAAAGAAGCCGGTATATTGGTCATGGTCATCAGAATCTGCTTTGGCCGAAGCCGAAGTTGAATACCATGATATTACCTCACCATCTGCTTTTTACGCAGAAAAAGTTATTGATGGTAAAGGTGTCTTGGAAAACGATAATACGTACATGATTGTATGGACCACCACCCCTTGGACTATTCCTGCTTCAGAAGGAATTACCATTGATGCCGACTTTGATTACTCGGTTGTTCAACCAGAAGGCGATGATCGGAAGTTTGTTATTGCCAGTGAACTTTTAGCTAAAGACAAAGATTTATTTGGCTGGAATAACGTTAAAGAATTAAAGGTTGTTAAAGGTAGTGACCTTGAATATGTACTTGCTGAGCATCCCTTTGACCACAGCCGTAAGTTGGTTACCATGTTAGGCGACTTTGTGACACTTGACGCTGGTACAGGACTTGTCCACACTGCGCCTGGATATGGTGAAGATGACTTTAACATTGGTCGGCAATACGACTTGGATATTTTTGCCCCAGTTGATGACAAGGGTTATCTCACTGAAGAAGCCGGTAAAGATTTTGCTGGAGTGTTCTATGATGACGCCAACGAAATTGCTTTAAATAAGTTAAGAGAACAGAACCTCTTACTCCATTACATGCCAATTGTTCATAGTTATCCATTTGATTGGCGGACTAAGAAGCCAATCATCTTCCGAGCAACGCCACAATGGTTTGCATCAGTTGATAAGATTAAGGACGAAATTTTGGCTTCAATCGAGGATGTTGAATTTTTCCCTTCATGGGGTAAAGTTCGTTTAGCTAACATGATTAAGAACCGTGGCGATTGGGTTATCTCACGTCAACGGGTGTGGGGTGTTCCCCTACCAATCTTCTATGGTGAAGATGGTGAAGCTATTATTACTGAAGAAACGGTTAACCATGTTGCTGACTTATTTGCTGAATATGGTTCGGATGTTTGGTTTGAACGCGAAGCTAAGGATCTATTACCAGACGGCTTTACAAGCGAACATTCACCCAATGGTAAGTTTACTAAGGAAAATGACATCATGGATGTCTGGTTTGACTCTGGTTCTTCTCACCAAGGTGTATTGGCAGAACGTGAAGAATTAACTTATCCAGCGGACTTGTACCTTGAAGGATCAGATCAGTATCGTGGTTGGTTTAACTCAAGTTTGATTACTAGTGTGGCAGTTTCAGGACACGCTCCATACAAGCAAGTTATGTCACAAGGATTTACATTAGATGGTGAAGGCCATAAGATGAGTAAGTCTCTTGGCAATACAATTGCTCCTGACGAAGTTATTCAAAAGATGGGGGCTGAAATTGTCCGGCTTTGGGTAACATCTGTGGATACTTCTGCTGATGTTCGGGTATCAATTGATAATTTCGTTAAAATTTCTGATTCATATAAGAAAATTAGAAATACGGTTCGTTACCTATTGGCTAATACTTCAGACTTTGATCCTAAAGAAAATGGCGTTGATTTTGCTGATTTAGAACCTGCTGATAAGTACATGATGGTAACTTTGAATGAGTTTGTAAAAAGTGTTAAAGCTGATTATGACAACTACGATTTCCTTGATTTGAATAAGCGATTGTCTAACTTCGTTATTAACGATCTTTCGGCATTTTATTTAGATTTTGCCAAAGATGTTGTCTACATTGATCGTGAAGATGGACATAACCGACGTTCAATGCAAACAGTTATGTACGCCGCTGCAGTTGCTTTAACTAAGCTAATGACCCCGGTATTACCGCATACTGCTGAAGAAGTTTGGGAATTCCTTAAGGAACCCGAAGACTACGTGCAACTTGCAGAAATGCCTGAGGTGGTTGATTATCCAGGTGCCGATGAATTAATAACTAACTGGCATAAATTTATGGACGTTCGTGGAGATGTCTTAAAGGTGCTGGAAGAAGCTCGTGATAACAAATTGATCGGTAAATCTTCTGAAGCCCATTTAACAATTTATGCTACTAGTGAAATCAAAGATTTATTTGCCAGTCTAAACACGGATTTGGAAACTGTTCTAATGGTTTCAAAACTTTCAATTGCTGATTTTGCCGATGCCAGTGATGAAGCAGAAAAATTTGATGCTGATGGTTTGGCACTGGTAGTTCAACATGCTGAAGGTGAAGTATGTGAACGTTGCCGGTTAACTAAGGACGACTTAGGAACCGATGCCGACTATCCAACTCTATGCGCATCATGTGCTGAAATTGTTCGTAGCGAGTTCCCAGAAACTGCTACTGAAGGTTTCGAAGAAAAATAATTGCATTTACTTGATAACTCCCGTAGATTAAGTCTGTGGGAGTTATTTATTTAAGGAGGAACAATAATAATGTTAAAAGGAACAATTAAAAGTTATAACGAAAAAAATGCATTTGGATTTATTGATCAGGATGAGGATAAGGACGACTTATTCTTCTTTAAGGATGCTGTACGGCCAGAGCAAATCCGTGAGATTGCTCCCGGCAAACGAGTAGAGTTTGTCACTGCTCCAGGTAAAAAAGGTCCACAGGGTGCGAAAATTACAATCATTGAAGATGAAGCTTAAGCAGGAATTGCATTAAGCGTTTATTCTATGTAGAATGGGTTTAATGATGAAAATAGGTGATTTTGTGAATTTTGAAGAAAAGTACTTTCAACTGAAGAGATATATAATGGTGCAATCATTGATGTGGAACGTCAAACAGTTGAGTTGCCTGACGGTCAAACCAGTCATCGAGAAATTGTGCGACATGCTAAAGCTGTTGGCATTTTGGCTATTGATGATCAGGATGAAATGATTCTTGAAAAACAATGGCGAGCACCAGTAGCTAAAACGGTTCTCGAGATTCCTGCTGGCAAAGTAGATGATCGAGATGAAGCTGATTTAACCCATGCTGTATATCGGGAATTAAATGAAGAAATTCGGATGGTTCCAGATCGCGTGGAAAAATTATGTGGGTTTTATTCCTCAGTCGGATTTAGTGATGAATTCATGGAATTATACCTGGCCTCTGGTTTAAAACCGGTTGAGGACAAGTTACCTCGAGATAAAGGGGAGTTCTTAGAATTATCCACAGTTTCTTTACCAACTGCATTGGCAATGATTAAAGATGGCAAGATTGAAGATGCTAAAACTATCACAGCTATTCTTTACTGGCAAATGCTTAAGCAAAAGTAGGTGATTAACTTGAATAATGACCAAGATGAACCAGGAAAACTAACTAGAAAACAATATCGAGAGTTAAAAGACGGGAAACGGCCAAAACGTGATGAATCAAATTCTGGTGAAGCAGTTCCACCAGTTAGTGAGCAACCAATTGGTCGGAATAAACCTGAAAATGTAACGCGTGAGGATGGCACAGATTACAAAACACCTCGTTGGCACCGGATTAATCGCCGGTTAAATATTGCAATGGGAATTTTAATTGCTTTAATTATTATCGTGTATTTAATTTTAATTTTTATAAACTAGGAGATTACAATGACATACGGAATTATTTGTGCAATGGGCGAAGAATTGGCCATTTTGCAAGGTAAACTAGAAAACGGCACTAGTAAACGGGTTGGCCACACCGACTTCTTTGAAGGTACAATTGCTAACCAACCAGTTGTGTTAGTACAATCAGGAATTGGTAAAGTTCAAGCTGCGATTACTGCTTCAATTTTAATTAATAATTTTAATGTGGATACGCTAATCAACTCTGGTTCCGCAGGTGGAATTGGCGAAGGATTATCAGTCGGCGAAGTTGTGGTTTCTACCCAAACTGCTTATCATGATGTTGATGTAACTGCATCTAATTATGAGGTCGGCCAATTACCTGGTCTTCCAGCTCGATTTGATGCTGATGAAGAATTAGTTGATGAAATCATGGCTGCTGCTAAAGCTAGTGGCATGGAATCACAACGTGGATTAATTGTATCTGGCGACCAATTTATTGCTGATTCACAAAAGATTGCTACAATTAAAAAGAATTTTCCTGACGCGCTTTGTTGCGAAATGGAAGGAGCAGCAATCGGTCAAGTTGCATATGAGAATAATGTTCCGTATGCAGTTATTCGGGCAATGTCTGATGTTGGAGATGAAGACGCAGACCAATCATTTGATGAATTTATTATTGATGCCGGTAAACGCTCCGGTCAAATGTTAATTAATTTATTTGAGGAACAAGCATCGAGGAAGTGAAAAAGATGGAAGAAATATACTTAGATAACGCGGCAACTACTCGGTTGTCGGATGAAGTCTATACAGAAATGATGGATAAGTATAAGAATGTTTACGGTAATGCTTCGACGCTTTATGGACTAGGTCGTGAAGCTAAATCTGTCATGGAAACATCTCGGGAAATTATCGCTAACAGTATTAATGCAGCACCTGATGAAATTATCTTCACTAGTGGTGGCTCCGAAAGCGATAATACTGCTATTATGCAAACGGCACTTGCTAGAAAAGAAAATGGTAATCATATTATTACCACTGCTATTGAACATGAGGCGGTACTTCAACCAATGGAGGCATTGGAGAAGCAAGGATTTAATGTGACTTATCTTCCAGTTGATGAAAATGGTAACATTTCATTAGCTGACTTCAAAGCTGCTTTGACTGACGATACAATCTTGGTTTCAATTATGATGGGTAACAATGAAGTTGGATCCGTAATGCCGATTCATGAGATTGGTGAAATCTTAAAGGATCACCAGGCTTGGTTCCATACGGATGCCGTTCAGGCATACGGATTGTTAGATATTGATGTTAAGCGTGATCACATTGATTTGTTATCAACATCAGCGCATAAGATTAATGGTCCCAAGATGATTGGTTTTCTTTATAAGAGTGCAGGAGTTAACTTTCCAAGCTTTGTTAAGGGTGGTCAACAAGAGGACAAGCGCCGAGCTGGAACTGAAAATGTTCCAGCAATTGCTGGATTTGCCCGAGCCGTGGAAACAATTGATTCAGCAGAAAAACGACATCGACAACAAAAGTACTATGAGTTTAAGCAATATATAATTGAGCAACTAACAGAAAAGGGTGTTCAATTTAAGGTTAATGGTGAAGTCGAACCTGATAATCTAAATCATGTGCTTAACATCTGGCTTGAAGGGGTTTCAACGTATGTGATGCAAACCAACCTTGATTTGGCTGGTATTGCCGTGTCAGGTGGTTCAGCATGTACTGCTGGAAGCATCGAGCCATCACATGTATTAGTTGCCATGTTTGGTGAGGACAGTCCTCGAATTGGTGAATCAATCAGAATTAGTTTTGGCCGTTATACAACCAAAGACGACCTTACTAAATTAGTTGATACAATCGCTAGTATAATTAGTCGATTGGAAAAAAGAGGAGTGAAGAGCTAATGGCATTCGCAAGCGAAGTAACCGTTCTTGGCGATTCTATTACTTACGAAATCGCTGATACGATTAAAAAATTTACCCTTAAAGATGTTGGATTTGTGGAAACTAAAAATGGTAATTATTCATTAGATAGATCGTTAGATCCAACGTCTCCCTACAATGCTTCATACAAATTAAAAATAATGGTTAACACAGACCTCAGTGGCTTTAAGATGTCGACAACTACTGGAAATGGTTTAGCTAAAGTAAATATTTTTAAAACTGAAGATACTAAAGAAAGCGTTGAACAATTTAGATTTGTAATGCAAAATCTAATTGATCGTGGTGTTTTTAAAATCAAGGATTAAAATTAAAATCGTTGCTGAGGATTCCTCAACAACCCATTTTTTTGAATATACTTGTAACTAGATTTAGCGAATACTATTGACAGTCAGGGATTTTAAAATTAGAATCATATTAAAAATCGATTAGATTTATTTTTGAATTGGAGGCATACTTATGGCAAAAGCACAACCAGCATCAGAAATTGATTGGAACAACCTAGGATTCGATTATATGGATTTACCTTATCGATTTCTTGCCCACTATCAGGATGGCAAGTGGGATGAAGGCAAATTAACTGAAGACAGTACTCTACATATCAGTGAAGGTTCAACTGCTCTCCACTATGGCCAGGCTGACTTTGAAGGCCTAAAGGCTTATCGCACTAAAGACGGTTCTATTCAATTGTTTAGACCAGACGAAAACGCAAAGCGGATGCAAAATAGTTGTCAACGACTATTAATGCCGGGATTCCCAGAAGATAAGTTCGTCGAAGCAGCTAAGAAAGTTGTTAAAGCTAATGCTGATTATGTGCCACCATACGGGACAGGCGGTACATTATATTTACGACCACTAATGATTGGAATTGGCGGTAACATCGGAGTTCATGCTGCCACAGAATATTATTTCACCATTTTTGCTATGCCCGTTGGCGCATACTACAAAGGCGGCATGGTGCCAACTAAGTATGTAACTTCTGATTATGATCGAGCTGCCCATCATGGAACTGGTCAATCAAAAGTTGGTGGGAACTATGCTGCAAGTTTGCTTCCAGGTGACGAAGCTCATAAAGCTGGATATTCAGATGTAATCTATTTGGATCCAATTAATCATCAAACGATTGAGGAAGTCGGTTCTGCTAATTTCTTTGGAATTACTAAGGATAATGAGTTCATTACCCCTAAATCACCATCGATCCTGCCAAGTATTACTAAGTTTTCACTACTCTGGCTTGCTGAACATCGTCTTGGCCTAAAGGCATCCCAAGGAGTGGTTGACGTCGATGACCTTGATAAATTTAAAGAGGCCGGTGCCTGTGGAACGGCAGCAGTAATTTCACCAATTGGAAGTCTAACCCATAATGGTGATAAGCACATTTTCTATAGTGAGACTGAGGTTGGCCCATTAACTAAACAACTTTATGATGAATTAACTGGAATTCAATTCGGTGATGTGGATGCTCCCGAAGGTTGGATTCAAAAGGTCGAAGTTTAAAGCTAGACTTTAACGCTCATCTTGTTAATTTAACCGGGATATTTAAAGTAACTTACTAAAAGTGTGGAATTTCGTTTCAATTTGAGTTATCATAACATTTACTGGAAATTACGACCTTCAACTCGTGGATTCTCCAGAATCTATATTGAAATGATGGTGGTTTTAATGCAAGACAACAGTCAAACTCGAGTCGTTGTTGGGATGAGTGGTGGCGTCGACTCTTCAGTCGTCGCTTATCAATTAAAGCAACAAGGATACGACGTGATTGGGGTTTCATGAAGAACTGGGACGATACTGACGAAAATGGTTTCTGTACAGCTACAGAGGATTATAAAGATGTAGCTAAGGTTGCAATGAAATTGGAATCCCATACTATTCGGTTAACTTTGAAAAGGAGTATTGGGACCGTGTGTTCACATACTTCCTTGACGAATACAAGAAGGGCAGAACTCCTGATCCAGATGTTATCTGTAATAAAGAAATCAAGTTTAAGGCATTTTTAGACTATGCAATTGAACTTGGTGCTGATTACATTGCAACTGGACATTATGCTCAATTAACTCGGGATGAGGATGGTCATAATCATTTGCTTCGGTCAACTGACATGAACAAAGACCAGACTTACTTCCTAAGTCAATTATCTGCTGATCAACTTGATCGCGTTATGTTCCCAATTGGTGACATGACTAAGCCTGAGGTTCGTAAGATTGCTAAGTCAGCTGGTTTAGCAACTGCTGAGAAAAAAGATTCCGTTGGAATTTGTTTTATTGGTGAGAAGAACTTTAGAGAGTTCCTAGGCAACTATCTTCCTGCAACGCCAGGTAAGATGGTTACTGTTGACGGTGAAGTAAAGGGCGAGCATGCTGGCCTTATGTACTATACAATTGGTCAACGTAAGGGTCTAGGAATCGGTGGCGATGGGGTTGATAATCAACCTTGGTTCGTCGTTGGTAAGGACTTAAAGAAGAATATTCTTTATGTTGGTAAGGGATACGAGAACGAGTTATTGTATGCGGATTACTTGGACGCTTCTGATATTCATTGGGTCAATACCCTTGATCGTGGTCAAGATTTCCACTGTACTGCTAAGTTCCGTTATCGCCAAAAGGATCAGGGCGTTACTGTCCACATTAGTGATGATGGTAAGACAGTTCGAGTTGACTTTGACGAGCCAGTTCGAGCAATCACGCCTGGTCAGGCAGTTGTATTTTATGATGGCGAAGAGTGTCTAGGCTCTGCAATCATCGATGCTGCTTATAAGGACCAAAAGGAATTACAATACGTTTAATAGTTAAATTAAAGTGAGCTATGACAACTGTCAAGCTCACTTTTTATTTTCTTGAAAATTCACTTTGAGGATTCTTTTGAAAATGTAAGCAAGTCCTGTCATAATGGTATAGAGATATTTATGGAGGCAACGTTTTGACAAAACTATATTTTGTTCGCCATGGTAAGACTGAATGGAACTTAGAAAGCCGTTATCAAGGATCAGGTGGCGATTCACCATTGTTAACGCAAAGTTATGAAGAGATGGAGGAGTTGGCTAAGCATTTCTATGATGTCGACTTTGCCCATATTTTGCCAGTCCAATTAAGCGAGCTAGAATAACCGCTGAAACGATTGCAGAACATTTGAAGAGCCGACCCCAAATTACGTTACTATCACGGCTAGCTGAGTTTAATTTAGGAAAAATGGAAGGGATGAAGTTCACTGAGGTTCAAGAACAATATCCTGAAGAGTTTATCAATTTTCGAAATTACCCTGATAAGTATGATCCAATTAAAATTGGAGGCGAATCTTATCCAGACGTAATTGAGCGGATGACTCCAGCGATTATGCAGATTGTAACGGAATATCCGACTGAAAATGTTATGATTGTTAGTCATGGTGCGGCTTTAAATGCAGAAATGAATCATTTATTAGGCGCAAGCCTCCCCAACTTGAAAAAACGGGGTGGGTTAGCGAATACTAGTACTACAACTATTGAAACCAAAAATGCTGGCCAGTCATTTGAATTGATTAGCTGGAATGACACAACATACTTAAATCGTAGAATTGATAAGACTGATATTGTGTAGGTGAAAGTAATGAAAAATGATGATAAAAAAGTAACGGACTTACAAAAAAAGAATCAAGAAAATCAACGTAAATATATGAGGACCCGTGAACAAGAAGAAGAAAAGGCCAAGCAAATAGTTCACAAACTAGTAACTAAGATTGATCAGGAGCCCAACAATTATCATAATTACTATGAATTAGCGACTGTCTTAGTTGAAGGCAAGGATTATGAGCAGGCAGAAGAATTGTTAATGAAAGCTTTAGGATTGTTTTCAGATGCGAACCAACCTGCGACAGATTTGTTAAAATATGGTTTGGGAAACGTTTATTACGCGGCTGAAGAATATGATAAAGCAATTGATATCTTTCAAAATGTGGAAGATCATCAATTAAAAGTTAAGGCATATGTAATGCTTGCTCAAAGTTACATGGCTAAAGGTGATAACAAGCGGGCAATGGTATTTGCACTTACTGCCCAAAGCGAAGCTAAAGATGATCCAGAGGTTAACAAATTAATTGGTGATAATTTATTATCATTAGGCAATTTTCAACAGGCTGGTGAGTTTTATGACTTAGCTTTAAAGACAGAGCCAGATAATGGTCCAGTTAATTTTGACCGGGGTCTTGTGGCTATGGTAGATGGTGAGAATTATCAACCTTACTTTGAAAAGGCTAAGCAATTAGATCCTGATTATTATGAAAAGGGTCAACAGAAATTACAAGATATTGAAAAATTTATCCAGATAAACAAAGATGCTGATTCTAACAAGAATGATGAACAATAGCATAGGAGAGTTCAAGTGGCTGAATCATTAGACTTATTTGATAATCCAAATGAAGAAAAGTATGTTGACGGGCAATTAAAGGCCGTCTTTTTGCTAGTGAAGACAGTTTCTATAAAGTGATTTTAATTCACGTTACTAATACCAACGTCTCTTTACCTGATGATGAAGTTGTGGTCACCGGTAATTTTGGCGATCTGATTGAAGAAAACCCTTATCACTTTACGGGGAGAGTGGTTAATCATCCCAAATATGGTCAACAATTTCAGGCGGCCAATTATTCAAACTTAGCTAAAACAACCCGAACAGGAGTAGTTAAGTATTTGTCTGGAGATAAATTCCCCGGAGTGGGTGAAAAGACTGCAGAAAAAATTGTTGATATTTTAGGAGCAGATGCATTAACTAAAATTGATCGAGATCCTCAAGTTTTAAATGAAGTTGGATTAAGCAATAAGCTTAAAACCGTTATTACTGAAAACTTAGAACTAAGTGATAATTTGGAAAATATTATCATTGGCTTAAATAGCTATGGCTTTTCTAACCAACTTAGCTCGGTGATATACGAGAAATATCGGGGGGATGCATTATCAATTATTGCTGAAAATCCATATCGGTTAGTCACCGATATTCCATCGATTGGGTTCAAACGAGCTGATGGAATTGCTTTAGAGAATGGATTTAAGGTTGATTCATCAGAACGAATTGCGGCCGGATTAATGTATGCTATCGATCAACTTTGTGGAAAAATGGGGATACCTATACAACTACTGGTCCTTTATTAAGTGAGACCACTCGGTTATTAGAAGCTAATGGACAACCACAAATTAGTGCTGACAAGATTGCCGCAGGGCTAGTGGAACTAGCAAAGAGCAATCAAATTATTGGTGAGTCCGATAGGATTTTTCCGGCTAATTTATATCGAGCTGAGTTTCAAATTGCCGAGCATCTGCAACGAGTCATCGAGAATAACGATGAGGTTTCATTTACTGATGCCCAAATTGAGAAGCAACTACGAAAAGTCGAACGAAAGTATCAAATTAGTTATGACCAATCACAAACCAACGCGATTACTGATGCAATTAAATCACCGGTGTTTGTGTTGACCGGTGGGCCTGGAACCGGGAAAACAACCATTATTAACGGAATTGTTAATACCTTTTGTGAATTGAATGATTATTCGATGGATATTAATCAGTATAAGGATAAGCCGTTTCCGGTAATCTTAGCTGCGCCAACTGGTCGGGCTGCAAAGCACATGACTGACAGCACAGGACTTCCTGCAAGTACGATTCACCGATTATTGGGGTTGAATCGTTCAGACAGTGAGCAAGCGGCCGCCACAAAAGATATTGATGGTGAACTGTTAATTATTGACGAAATGTCGATGGTTGATACTTATTTGTTCAAGATGTTGGTAAGTTCGGTTCCTAATCATATGAAAATTATTTTAGTGGGAGATCAAGATCAGTTACCATCTGTTGGTCCCGGACAGGTGTTTCATGATTTGTTAACAGCTAAGGCAGTTCCTTATATGAAATTAGATACCATTTACCGACAGGATGCTAACTCATCAATTATTTCTTTAGCTCATGAGATTCACCAAGGTGAATTACCGGTTGATTTTACGGTTAATCAACGTGATCGATCGTTTATTCCCTGTGATGAAAATCAGATTGCTTCGGTTGTTCAGCAAGTTACCGAACGGGCTAAGAGTAAAGGCTTTAGCAAGATGGACGTTCAGGTATTAGCACCAATGTATCGGGGGCGAGCCGGAATTGACAAGCTTAATGATACAATTCAGGAAGTTTGGCAAGCTGCGGGATCGACAAAATCGGTTACAATTCGGCAACATACTTATCGAATTGGTGATAAAGTGCTCCAGCTAGAAAATAATCCCGAAAAAAATGTCTTTAATGGTGATATTGGCATGATTGTGTCAATGAAACAGGCTAAGGATGAAGATACTCCTTCCCAGATCACGATTGATTATGATGATATAGAAGTCACTTATCAAAAAACGAATGGCTCCAATTTACCTTGGCTTATTGTACTTCTATCCATAAAGCTCAAGGTAGTGAGTTTCAAATGGTAATTTTGCCACTAGTTAGGCAATTTAGCCGGATGTTACAGCGAAACCTGTTGTATACGGCAGTTACTCGAGCAAGTAACTTTTTGATACTAGTTGGTGAACAATCAGCTTATCAGCAATGTGTTAACACCGTTTCAGCTAACCGTAAAACTTGCTTAGTTGAGAGACTACAAAATATCATTCTGGGTCAGCAAACCACAAATTCAGAAACTGATACTGAATCTACTGAAGTTGTGGTCGATGACCAGGAGAAACAACAAATTAGCAAAGCAACTCAACCACAAAATGACGGTATTTTAACAATGAAAATGATTCAAGAAAATACAGTTGATCCAATGATTGGAATGAGTGGTTTAAAACCAGCAGATTTTTTAGCTGCTGATTAGTGAATTAAAAACTCAAATTTTATTAATTTTTATGTTATGATTTTTATAAACAATAACTCTGGAGGCCATCATGACGGACGACAACACCCGACCAAAAATTAAATTATTTTCCCTAAACTCAAACCCGGAGCTAGCTGAAAAAATCAGTGAAGCAGTTGGGGTTCCTTTAAGCAAATCAACCGTAAAAAAATTCAGCGATGATGAAATTAAAATTAGTGTGGATGAAAGCATTCGGGGAACTGAAGTATACGTTATTCAATCTATTTCTAACCCAGTAAATACAAATTTAATGGAATTGTTGATTATGGTTGATGCCTTGCGAAGAGCATCTGCTGGTTCGATTAACGTTGTGATTCCATATTATGGTTATTCACGAGCTGATCGGAAAGCCCGCTCACGGGAACCAATTACTGCTAAGTTATTATCATCATTCTTGGAAATGGATGGGGTTGACCGAGTAATTACGCTTGATCTTCATGCGGATCAAATTCAAGGCTTCTTTGATATTCCCGTTGATCATTTACGTGCTGCTAGACTGTTAGCTAACTTCTTTGAAAAGCAACATGGTAAGGACGACTTAGTAATTATTTCACCTGACCATGCTAGTGTTTCAAGAGCAAGAACCTTTGCTGAGTTGTTGAACGCTCCCATCGCTATCATTGATAACCGATCCCCTGAGGACGCTAATACAATTCCAGAATCAGTTATTGGTGATGTTAAAGGTAAACGGGCAATTGTTGTTGATGATATGATCGATACCGCAATTAAAACTCAAATTGCATCTGAAACTTTAAAGAAGTCAGGTGCCAAAGAAATTTATGCAGTTGCTACCCACGCAATTTTCTCAGGAGATGCTATTAAACGTTTATCTGATGCACCAATTGAAAAAGTTATCGTTACTGATTCAATTAAGCTTAGTGATGACCGAAAGTTTGATAAACTAGAGGTGGTTTCTGTGGATAAATTATTTGGGGAAGCTATTAAATTAATTCATAACCAACAGTCAGTTGGTAAACTGTTTGGTAGATAAATCTTAACTTGAAAGGTGATATGTAATGTATATGTACAAAGCAAGTGAAGACAGATACGATAAGATGGCTGTGAGACGGGCCGGTAATTCTGGCCTCCAATTACCAGCGTTATCATTTGGAATGTGGCATAGTTTTGGGGACGATGCTAACTATGGTGATAGTGAAAAAGTAATGCTAGAGGCTTTTGATAAGGGAATCTTTAGTTATGACCTAGCTTATAACTATGGTCCTGGTTCAGGAGCTGCTGAGAGAATGTTCGGCGATGTATACAAAGCTAACTTAAAACCATATCGAGACGAACTAGTAATTACCACTAAGGCCGGATTTAATATGTGGCCTGGACCTTATGGTAACTTTTCTTCTAGAAAAACATTGATTAATGCTATTGATGGTAGTTTGGAACGGATGGGCTTAGATTACGTTGATATTTTCTATAGTCATCGATTTGACCCAGACACAAATCTTGCTGAAACTGCTGACGCTTTAAATGATATCGTCAGGTCTGGTAAAGCTCTCTATGTTGGAATTTCAAACTATGATCATAAGCAAACAGAAGAAATCATTAAGTACTTTAAGGAACTTCATACGCCATTTGTAGTTAACCAAGCATCATATAACATGTTGAATCGCTCTGTTGAAGATGATGGACTGCTGGATGTTTTAAAGGCTAATAACGATGCCTTAGTTGCTTATGGACCATTAGCTGAAGGGTTATTAACCGATAAGTATCTTAACGGTATCCCTGATGATGTTAAACTTCATTGGAGTAATAACTTTGTTGTCAACAATGGCAAGGATGAGTTAGTTAAAAAGCTTAATGAATTAAATGATCTTGCTAAAAACCGGAACCAAACTTTAGCCCAGATGAGTGTGGCTTGGCTACTTCATGACGAAGTTGTTGCTAGCATTGTCACGGGTGCTTCTAAGGTTGAACATTTATTAGATAATTTGAAGGCTTTAGATAACCTTGATTTCACCCAAGATGAATTGGATAAAATCGATTCAATTGTTAAATCATAATCCTTAAGATAAAGGCATTAAATGGATTTACTCCGTTTAGTGCTTTTATTTGTTATAATCGATGTAATAAGAATGATTGGATGGATATAAGCGATGACAAAAAAAGTGACAATTACTGATCTAGCAAAACTTGCGGGAGTATCGGTAACCACCGTCTCGCAAATTTTAAACGGTAAAGAACAACGATTTAGTAAAAAGACCATTGATAAAGTTAATTCACTCCAAAAACAATTGGGCTATGTTGCTGATTTTAATGCTCAAAGTTTGATTCGAAAGTCGGGTAAGACTATTGGAGTGCTGGTTCCTAATATCAATAATCCATTTTTTAGTCGTTTCCTTCGCGGAATTGAAGATGAGGCGATTAAAGCGGACTACGTTCCTTTAATTTTTGGATCTAATAATAATAAACAACTTGAATCGCGGTATGTGTTTGAATCGGTGAAACGAGCGGCAGATGGGATGATTATTGCCTCTGCAGTATCTGATCTGGGCTATATTGATAATGTTTTAAGTCAGAATCAAATTCCATATATGTTAATTGATCAGGCACCAATTCATAAAAGTGATATGGTTGACGTTAATAATTACCATGGTGGTGAGTTGTTGGCCGAATACTTGATAAAAAACGGTCATACACGAGTTGTAATTGTGACAGCATCTAAACCTACCAGAAACATGAAAGAACGGCTACAGGGCTTTTTAGACACTTATCAAGAGCACCAGATTGTAATAAACTCTGAACAAATAATAGAGACTGAATTAACTAAAAAGGGCGGCTATGAAACAACTGAAGCCGTGCTGGCTAATAAGCCAACTGCGATTTTCGCGATTAATGATGAATTAGCAATAGGTTTATATCGTGGTTTGGGAGAATCCGGATTATCTATTCCAGATGATATCTCAATTGTTGGTTATGATGATATCGATTTGAGTGAATATGTTACTCCTAAGTTAACAACGGTGCATCAACCGGCCTTTGAGATGGGCACCAATGCTGCTAAACTAATTATTAATCGAATTGAAAATGAGAAGATTGAAAATCAAAAAATTGCATTACCAATTTCATTAGTTGAACGGGATAGTGTCAGAAAAATTAATTAGTTGCCAAGAATAGTTGATTACATATTTCACTACTAGTAAAAAAATTAACTGATGAATACAAATAAACGATTGATTTGTTGATTTGTATTTGCTATGATACTTTTCGTTGGTAAACAATACATTAACAAAAAAAAGGTTTAAGTGTTATATTCAACTTGAGTTGATATTTTAATCACTTAAAGGGGTTTTAGCTATGAGTAATAAGTTAGAAATTCTTGAAGAGTTCAAACAAGCAGAATTAAAGTTAAATCAATTAAAAAACAGCGAAACTGTCACTGCAAATGATCATTCTGATGATACCGTGGTAATTCAGCCAAAGTTCGGCGACGAAATGAAAGTTTTAAATGATAAGTGTGCCCATTTAAGTATGGTAATTGAAGCAATGAATGCTTCCGAAGATTAATACAAATATATTTTGCTTGTCTGATGAATTTTTATTTAATAAAAAGGGTTTCAATCGTTTATCGATTGAAACCCTTTTTGAGTCAAAATAAGTTGTTTGTAAAGCAAGAGCTACCGCCCATTTGATGTGGGTCTTCCCCTTTAACAAGACTGCCCATTCGGGAGGAAATGATACTGGTGCATATAATAACGATCCTAGCATTGATGTGATAGAAGCGATGGTATCTGAATCATTACCCATATTGACTGCTTTTTTTACCGCAGAAACATATTTTTCAGAATTCATTAAGCACCAAAAAACTGAGTTTAAGGTATCGATTACGTAGCCGGAACTCTGAACCTCGGAGTTTGGTTTGCGATAATAACTAGGATCATCCATTTGATTAAAGTACTTGATTTCATCTTTAAATTTAGGGAGTTCCTGATAATAATCCAAGACCTCGCGAATGGATTTAAGCATTGCATATTTGTTTGGGCTTAAGATGACAGTAGTCGTTACATTAACCAAAATTGATGTTGCTAAAAGTGATCGGGGATGGCGATGGGTAAGCGAGGAGAATCGCTCACATATATTGGCAACATCACTATTAAAGCGATAATTTGGAAACTGCGATAACAGATAAAACGCCAATGGCATTACGCGCATTAAAGACCCATTGCCGTTATCGGATTCCGTAGCGCCGCCACATTTTTCAGGAGGTACACCATGTTTATATCGATTGATCGCTCTTTGAGTGGTTTGACCAATATCAAATGATTTACCAAACGGAGTATAATCGCCAAAATCATACCACTGCCGGTAACGCATCATCATATCATCTAAATTAAACCCTTGGGATAGACTAGCAAGAGTTGCCAATGTTAAAGAGGTGTCATCAGACCAAGTACCTGCAGGCACATCAAAAGCCCCATTGCCGATCATTTGATCAACGGGATTTTTAAGCAATGTAGGCCGATCGGTAAATTGGACTGGTACTCCAAGGGCATCTCCGACTGCAACGGCAGTCATGGCCTGTAGTAACAGGTAGCTAGTTGAATACATACGCAAATACCTCGTTATTAGTAGTTAAACCCCTTAATGGACCCAAAATAAGTAGGTAGAGGTTTTAAAGTTAATATTAAACGATTGTTTTGAGGTTTCTTCACCATCAATTTGGCCAAAGCGATCCCCATTAGTTACTATTGTAAAGTTTTTTTGAGAAAAGTGATTAACGAAGCTCAACTTTAAGTGCCTTTTAGCAAGTAAGTTAACAATGAAAATAATGATTTGCCGCCAAGTTGGCTTCTCAATTATAACAATATCTAGGGAATCTTCATTTGTAGAAGCTGATGGGACGATGTTAACGCCACCACCAAAGTAGGGGATGTTGGTAACAGTTATTAGGAAGCCTTTAGTGAATTCTCTCACATATTGTGAGTTATCGCCATAGTAAATAGTTGTCTTGACCGGTTCAAATGTCCGAATTATGTTAATTGCAGCAATGATATAGCTAAATTTACCTAAAAATCGATTATGCTTGATTTTAGAGTGGTTTGCCTTATGAACAATCGTTGCATCTAAGCCAATCCCGAAATTATTAATGAAGTATCCAGTATTGGCTTGATTTAAATTGTGGTATTTACCAACTATCAGTTTTTTAGGTCGCTGGACGGATAAAATTTGTTGGAGGGCAATTTTCCAGTTATTAGAAATTTTTAATGCGCGAGCAAAATCATTTCCAGAACCAATTGGTAAGAATGAAATGGGAACTTGTTTAGTTAATGGGTGAGCATGATAAAATTCTTTACAACCGTTTAAGACCTCATGGAGGGTCCCGTCACCTCCGGTGGCAACCAATACTAATTGATCATCTAAATAGTTGTCAAGGGCGCTGAGAATTTGTTTGGTAATCTGAATTCCATCACCAACAAAGTGAGTCTTGATGCTTTGATAATCAACTGAAAGTTGATTTAAATAGTTTTCAATTTCTGGCCAAAGGTTGCGAACATTACCACCGCCAGCGGCTTCATTAACGATGAAAATGAAATGTTTGGACATTACAGTTCTCCTAATAATTAATTATATGTATTAAAATAGCTTGAATCTTTATTAGATTCAAGCTACTTGTTACTTGTTTTTATCGCTAATAATTAGCATTGGCAAAATCATTGGACGACGTTCAGTCTTTTCATAAAGAAATTCTTGAAGTTCATCAATTACTGCATTTCTAATTGACGATTCAGTAGCCTTTTTAGAACGCATGGCTTTACGAATCGTTTTGAATACTAACCGACGACCCTCATCTAGAAGTTCACCTGATTCACGCATGTAAACAAATCCACGAGATAGAATATCTGGACCAGATTGAATTTCTTGATTCTTTAAGTTAATTGTTGAAACGACTACCACAATTCCTTCTTCAGAAAGCAATTGTCGATCTCTTAAGACGATATTACCGATATCCCCAATACCGCTGCCATCGATATAAACATCGCCAGCTTGAAAATGACCAGCAAGGCGAGCGCTATCTTTTGATAATGCTAAGATATCACCATTTTCCATAATAAAGCTATGGTCAAGTGGGACCCCACATTCTTCAGCAAGCTCAGTATGAATCTTAAGCATCCGGTACTCACCATGAATTGGCATAAAGAACTTAGGCTTCATCAAGCGTAACATTAATTTTTGTTCTTCTTGACCACCATGTCCTGAAGTATGAATATTATTCACCTTACCATGGATAACATTAGCACCGGCTTCTTCTAATTTGTTGATAACGCTATTAACGCTAGTAGTATTTCCAGGAATTGGATTACTTGAGAAAATAACGGTATCACCAGGTTGGATAGAAATTTGGCGGTGAGTTCCGTTAGCGATTCTAGATAAGGCTGCCATTGGTTCACCTTGAGAACCAGTACAGAGAATCATTGTTTTATTAGCAGGCAATGATTGTAATTCATTGGCGTCAACAAACGCATCATCGGGAATATCTAAATATCCTAATTCGCGGCCGTTCACGATGGCGGCTTCCATGCTTCGCCCAAATACGGCAATTTTCCGACCATGAGCTAAAGCATTGTCGCAGGCGGTTTTAATTCGAGAAATATTAGAAGCAAAGGTTGCAAAGATGATACGGTCTTCCATTTGATCAAAAATGTGAGCAACTGAATTAGCCACCCATTTTTCAGATTTAGTCCAAACAGGTCGTTCAGCATTTGTACTATCAGACATCAAGCACAAGACACCTTCCTCACCTAGTCTAGCCATTGCCTGTAGGTTAGGGGCCTGTTTAGTAACTGGAGTTAAGTCAAACTTAAAATCACCAGTTTCTACAATTACGCCAACGGGAGTGTGAACCGCAATTCCTAAAGTATCAGGAATTGAGTGGGTCGTTCTGAAAAATGAAACACTAGTTTTTCTAAACTTTAAAACAGTACTTTCATTAATTTCGTGTAATTCAGCTGTACTTAGCAAGCCATGTTCGTCTAACTTATTCTTGATAAGAGCCATGGCCAGCGGTCCAGCATATATAGGGACGTTAAGAGCTTTGAGCAGATAAGGAACGCCACCAATGTGGTCTTCGTGGCCATGAGTTATTACTAAGGCTTTGATTTTATCCTTATTATCTACGATATATTGGTAGTCTGGAATAACATAGTCGACACCTAGAAGTTCATCCTCCGGAAACTTGATTCCGGCATCAATCAAGATGATTTCATCTTGAAATTGTACTCCGTAAGTGTTCTTTCCAATTTCACCTAAACCACCAACGCCGTAAATAGCCGCTTCGTTATTTTTGACGTTTAGTTTTTTCATTATTTATTGAACTCCGTAAGTTTGAAATCGGGATTTTCTTGTTCGTATTCTAGATGTTTGCCTGTCAATGGTTCAATGAATTCAATATTATAGTTAGTATTGTCTTGAACGAGTTGGCGAGCAGTTACTTCAGTATCAGCTTCAAGATAGAGGCTCTGAGTGTTTTCGCGACTTGGGTTTTCATTTTCCTGAGGTTGGTATAATACTTTAAAAATCATTAAAAAAAACTCCTTTAAAATTTATTTCTGTTTTTTAAGAAATCGATGATTCCTTTTCGCACAGGTGGTTGCTTTTAGCACAACTAATAATAAGTAGTTTACCATAACTGCAAAATAAGTATATAAATCTGGATTTTAGTAACTGGTTTAAGCAAACCTTAAATAGGAAGTGCTAAAATGATAATAAGAATTGAGGTGGATATTAATGACGCTCTTGCTTCAGGTGATTGTTGGCATTGTGCTAGCAGTGATTTATATAATATTGTGCATTATTTTTTGTTACTAGACCCACTCAAAGGCGATTAAACATGAGCCAATCAATAGTTGACCAAGCGGTTGAACGAGTCCTTCCCCAAATCATTGATGATGATTATCGAGGCACACTGAAGTCTCAAGCCATCGCTAAAGTGTGGGGACGAGGAGTAATGGCTTTCGAATATGAATTACCAGTTGATAAACTTCAGCTAACGCTTCTGGATTTTAAACAGCAGTTGGTTGACGAACTCCATGAATATAGTAGGAATCATCATTTTGATGCAAGTACCACGCCAGAAATACAATCAGTTTTCCGAGTGACTGACATTTGGGAATTTGAAGGAAAAATCCACTTTGATATTGCATTCTTAATTAACCAAACAACAATTGAATATGTTGAGGATTTAAATCGATTAAATTAATGAAAAATGATAAAAAGCCGCTATTCCTAATGGTTAGGAATAGCGGCTTTTTATCATTTTTCAATTTAGTATATGAAAATTTCATCGTCTGATTTAGAGAAGGGGTTCTCTTTATCAATATGATCGTAAAATAGAACGCCGTGCAAATGATCGATTTCGTGTTGACAAACAATTGCTGGGTAGTTCTTTAACCGGATATGGTGACTGTTGCCATCCACATCAGTGTATTCTAGGGTGATTCTAGCTGAACGGGGAACATAACCAGGAACATCTTGATCTACTGATAGACAACCTTCGCCTTCAGTTAGTGCACCGCGTTGAACAGAGTTAGAAACAATCACAGGATTGATAATAACATCTTTGAAAACCGGTTCCTCATTTTCATCTTCTGCGGGGACCATTACGGAAGCCATCATCTTAGAAGCGCCTACTTGAGGAGCAGCTAATCCGACTCCTGCACGAAGACCATATTTCTCACATAATTCTGGGTCTTGACTGACTTCAAGATATTCCATTAGATCATGTGCTAATTGGCGATCTTCATCTGAAAGGGGAAAGGTTACTTTTTGAGCTTGTTGTCGTAATACTGGATCACCATCACGGACAATATCTTTCATAAGAAACACGATTAAAACCTCCAAAATAAAAATTATCTACACTCTATTCTAGCTTAATTTGAGAAAAAATACTATGAGCCTTTATTTGATGGGATTGATATTTTTTTCACAAACTATAAAAATGAAAGAATAGTGAAACCCGTATATTAATTTTAGAAACAGTTTATGAAAAACTTGGTTTTAAGCGATTGAAAGGGCTTGCATATTTTCTGAAACAATGATAAATTCTAGTTGTGGTTGAAAAAGATCATTTGTGTATCACAAGTCTAGCTTTTTAGGAAAGGAAAGTGTTATATATGGCAGCAAAGAGTAAGCATATTGTTGACTTCGCAAAAATCAAATCAACAATGAGCGATCCATACAAAAAACCGGTTCAAATAATCGATGAGAATGGAAAAATAGTTAATCAAGAACTGTTTGATACATTCAGCGATGATGAATTAGTTACTTTGATGGAAAAGATGGTTTGGGAACGTACACTTCACGAACAAACTATGAACTTTTCTCGTCAAGGTCGCCTCGGTTTTTACGCTCCTACCTACGGGGAAGAAGCTTCGGAAATGGGAATTGCGCATGCAATGCAAAAACAAGATTATTTATTCCCTGCTTACCGGGACTTACCACAATTGATCCAACATGGTGCGACTGTTGAACAAGGATACCTATGGTCTAAGGGACACTATTTAGCAAACCAATATAATCCTGAGGGAACACGCTCATTCTTCCCACAAATCATTATTGGCGCTCAATACGTTCAAGCAGCAGGTGCTGCTTTAGGAATTAAGAAGAACGGGGAAGAAAATGCTGTATCATACGCCTTTACCGGTGATGGTGGTACATCTCAAGGTGATTTCTACGAAGGAATTAACTTCGCTAGTGCTTTCCAAGCACCAGCAGTATTCTTTGTTCAAAACAATGGCTTTGCAATTTCAGTTCCACGATACAAACAAACCGCTGCTGAAACATTGGCCCAAAAGGGTGTTGCTTCAGGGGTTCCTGCAACTCAAGTTGATGGAATGGATATCTTAGCAACTTATTTAGTTGCTAAGGAAGCGCGTGAGTTCGCAGCAGCTGGCAATGGCCCAGTGTTAGTTGAAACTTTGACTTACCGTTTTGGTGCCCACAGTTCAGCTGGTGACGATCCAAGTCGTTATCGGACTAAAGAAGAAGAACAACCTTGGTTCGATCGTGACCCATTGATTCGTTTAAGAAAAGTTCTTACTGATAAAAAGCTTTGGGATCAAGCCAAAGAAGATGAATTAGTTGAACAATACAAGGGTGAATTTAAGGAAGCAATGAAGAACGCTGAAGCAGCACCTGAACAAAAGGTAACTGACTTCTTGAAGACTACTTTTGAAACCCCAACCCCTAATGTTCAACGGGACATTGAAAAATATGAAGCAAAGGAGTCGAAGTAATCATGGCTAAATTAACTTATATTAAAGCAATTACCGACGGATTAGATCAAGTGTTACAAGACGACCCAAAGACTCTTATTTTCGGTGAAGACGTTGGTAAAAACGGTGGGGTATTTAGAACTACCGATGGATTACAAGCAAAATTTGGTGAAGATCGAGTATTTGATACACCATTAGCCGAATCGGGAATTTTAGGTCTATCAATTGGACTAGCAGCTACCGGCTGGCGTCCAATCCCAGAAATTCAATTCATGGGATTCACATTTGAAGCTGTCGATTCAATCGTTGGTCAAATGTCACGTAACCGTTTCAGATTTAATGGCAAGATGTCAATGCCAATTACAATTAGAACTCCATTTGGTGGTGGTACACATACTGCTGAACTTCATGGTGATTCAATGGAAAACATCTTTACTGGTGTGCCAGGACTTAGAGTGGTAACACCTTCTAATCCTTATGACGCTAAGGGATTAATTATTTCCGCAGTTGAAAATAATGACCCAGTATTGTTTATGGAAAACTTGAAATTATATCGTTCAATGAAGGACGAAATTCCTGAAGGTAAATACACGGTACCGCTAGATAAGGCTAATGTTGTTCGTGAAGGAACTGATATTACTATTGTGGCTTACAGTGCTGAAGTTAACGAAGCACTTAAAGTTGCCGATAAATTGGAAAAAGAAAACATTTCGGTTGAAGTAATTGATCTTCGATCACTTTCACCAATTGACACTGACACAATTTTTGCCTCAGTTGAAAAAACTCATAAGGTCGTGCTAGTTCAAGAAGCCCAAAAAATGGCTGGCGTTGGCGCCCATGTTGCTTCTGAAATTGCAGAAAATAAGATTATGTCATTAGATGCTCCAATTGGAAGAGTGGCAGCACCTGATAGTATCTTCCCATTTGCAATGGCAGAAAACGACTGGCTTCCAAATGCCGACGATATTGAAGAAAAAGTACGGGAAATCTTGAATTATTAATTCTAATTAAGAAAGGAAGTTTGACCCTATGGCTTACAAGTTTAAACTCCCAGAGCTAGGAGAAGGAATGGCCGAAGGTGAAGTTGCCACTTGGCTAGTCAAACCTGGCGATGAAGTCAAAGAAGACGATCCATTAGTTGAAATTCAAAACGATAAATCAGTTTCTGAATTACCTTCCCCAGTAGCTGGTACAATCAAGGAAATTCAAAAACAAGAAGGGGAAACTGCTGAAATTGGCGATGTGTTAGTTGTCATTGATGATGGTTCAGCTGACTCAGCTGATGATACTCCAGCAACCCCAGCAGAAGAGAAACCAGCTGCTGAAGCGCCTGCAGCTAGTGCAGCCCCAGTAGAACAATCAGCTCCAGCCGCAAGCAGCACAATTCCAGTTGCTGCTGACCCAAATAAATTGGTTTTAGCAATGCCTTCTGTTCGTCAATATGCTCGTGATAAGGGAATTGATATCTCAGTTGTTCCGGCCACTGGAAATCATGGCCAAGTTACTAAGGCTGACGTTGATGGATTTAATGGTAGTATTGCAGCTCCTGCAGCTTCCACAAGTGCACCCGCAGCCACTACTCCTACAGCAGCGGCTGATAAACCTGCTGCAACTCCAATTCAAGCTTACACTTCAGCAACTCCAGAATTAGAGACACGCGAAAAGATGTCATTAACTCGTAAAGCAATTGCTAAACAAATGCGCTTGTCTAAAGACATTGCGCCACACGTAACATCATTTGATGATGTTGAAGTAACGGCTTTGATGGCAAACCGTAAACGTTACAAGGAACTTGCTAAGGATCGCGATATTCACTTGACCTTCTTGCCATACATTGTTAAAGCATTGGTTGCTGTTATGAAGGCCTACCCTGAATTGAACGCTTCAATTGATGACACAACACAAGAAATTGTTTATAAACATTACTATAATGTTGGAATTGCCACTAACACTGAACACGGACTCTATGTACCAAATGTTAAGAATGCTGATTCTAAAGGTATGTTTGAAATTGCCAAGGAAATTACTGAAAATAGTCAGGCTGCCTACGATAATAAACTTTCCGCTGATAAAATGAGTGGCGGTTCAATCACTATTAGTAATGTTGGTTCAATTGGTGGTGGCTGGTTTACCCCAGTTATTAACTACCCAGAAGTTGCCATTCTTGGAGTTGGTAAAATTGCTAAAGAACCATACGTTGATGATGACGGTGAAATTAAAGTTGGTAACATGCTCAAGTTATCATTGAGTTACGATCACCGGTTAATCGATGGCGCGTTGGCTCAGAATGCACTTAACATGCTTAATAAATTGTTACATGATCCAGATATGCTTTTGATGGAAGGATGATTGAATAATGGCTGATGCTGAAAAGAAAGAAACAGTAATTATCGGAGCAGGCCCTGGTGGTTATGTTGCCGCCATTCGTGCATCTGAACTTGGTCAAAAGGTTACCTTGATTGAAAAATCGGATACCTTGGGCGGAGTTTGTTTAAACGTTGGTTGTGTACCATCAAAGGCGTTGATTGCGGCTGGACATCGATTACAAGAAGCTAATAACTCTGATGAATATGGAATTACTAGCCAAGGTGCTACAATCGATTTTTCTAAAACTCAAGAATGGAAACAACACGACGTGGTTGATCGAATGACTAATGGGGTTTCTATGTTATTGAAGAAGCACAAAGTTGAAGTTATTCAAGGCGAAGCAGTCTTAGATAGTGATACTCGATTACGAGTTATGCCAGTTGGTCCACGTCAATTTATGGACAACAACAATGGTCAAGTAATCGACTTTGATAACTTGATTATTGCAAGTGGTTCACATCCAATTGAAATTCCGGGATTTAAGTTCGACGGACGAGTAGTTGACTCAACTGGTGGCCTTAATTTACCTGAGGTTCCTAAAGAATTCGTTGTTATCGGTGGTGGATACGTTGGAACTGAATTGGCCGGTGCGTACGCTAATCTTGGCTCCCATGTAACTATTATTGAAGGGACTGATTCTATATTGGCCGGATTTACTAAAGATATGGTTGCCGTTGTTTTGAAGCAACTTAAGGCCAAAGGGGTTGATGTGATTACAGGCGCTAAGGCTAAGTCATCAACTCAAGATGATAATAGTGTTACTGTCACTTATGAAGTTGACGGTAAAGAATCGACTGTGACTGCTGATTATTGCATGGTTACGGTTGGCCGGAGACCTAACACTGATGAGTTAGGTCTCGAATACACTAAGGTTGAACTTGATGATCGTGGTTTAGTTAAGACAGATGAACAAGGTAGAACGGCTTCTGAACATATATTTGCCATTGGTGATATTGCTTCTGGTCCTGCTTTGGCTCATAAGGCTTTCTTCCAGGGAAAAGTGGCAGCTGGAGCAATTTCGGGTAAAAAGACTGCCAACGATTACATTGGCGTCCCAGCTGTATGTTTTTCAGACCCTGAGTTAGCCGTTGTTGGTTTAACTGAATCTCAAGCTAAAGAACAAGGCCTCGAAGTTCAAACCGCTAAGTTCCCATTTGCTGGAAATGCAAGAGCTGTTTCCCTTTACGAAGCTGATGGTTTTGTCCATCTAATCTTTACTAAAGATGAAGGAACAGTTCTTGGTGGTGAAGTTGCTGGACCTGGCGCTAGTGATTTAATTGCCGAATTAAGTTTGGCAGTAAATGGACGAATGAATGTTGAGGACATCGCGTTAACAATTCATCCACATCCAACCTTGAGTGAACCAGTTCAAGAAGCTGCTGATATTGCACTTGGTTTCCCAACTCATATCTAGACTTGTTAGACAAATTAATAATCAAAAGACTCGTATTAGTATTGATAATACGAGTTTTTTGATTGCCAATTTTAATTATTTTTATGTTTAAAACCAGGTGATAAAAACGTGCCAATAAAAAATAAATTCTTGTTTCTAAAGTTTGTGAAATGACTTTTCACAAATAGCGGGTTAGATTATAATTAACTTAATAAAGTGATGGAGAAAATTAATGGCAGAAAATTATGAGTACCCCCTGGTAGAGGGATTGAGTGTAACGGAACTTTCTGATTTAATTGAATTTTATAATGCGGTTGAACAGGCTTATGAGAATCCGCGGGGGAATTGAGCGTAGTGAATTCCAAAGTGCATATAACAAATTTCGAGCAATCATTCCAGCTAAATCGGAACAAAAACAGTTAGAAAAACGGTTTGCTGATGAATCTGGTTTTGATTCATACCAAGCGATTAAACAACTTGAACAGACTGAATCAAGCCTTATTAAAGTTGGTGATAGGAATGGATAATGACGAACTAAGTAGGACAGTTAAAGTTGTTAGAAGCTGGTTAATGGAAGCTAGGGACAATGTCTTAAGACAAATTGATTCCAGACTAAAGGTAGCCACTAAGAGTAGTCGAAGCGATTTAGTCACGAATATCGATCGATCAAATGAACAATTTATAGTGAATAAGATCAGGGAATTTGATTCAAAAGCAAAAATTTTGGGTGAAGAAGGCTTTGGCGATCAGGTTACTAATTCTGACGGTCGAGTTTGGATTGTTGATCCAATTGATGGTACGATGAACTTTGTAAAACAACGCAATCACTTTGCGATGATGATAAGTTTATATATCAACGGTGACGGAGTTCTTGGCTTCATAATGGATGTTATGAACAATGAATTGTTGTACGGCGGACCAGATTTTGGTGTATTTTTGAACTCAAATCAGATGACCAAAGCTAATAACTTAAAATTAAAGGATGGCTTAATTGGTTTAAGTGGACCAATGGTTATTCATAATGATTTTAATATGCAAGAAATTGCTAATACGTCTTTGGGAATGAGAGTGTATGGTAGTGCTGGAATTGACATGATTGCTGTTTTGAAGGGTGAATTGGTTGGATATATATCTTATCTAAAACCTTGGGATTTTGGTGCTGGTAGGATCCTTGCCGAAACCATCGGATTAAAAATCACTACTATTGACGGACATCAATTAGGTGTGTTATCATCGGAACCGGTATTATTAGCGACAGAAAATGCACATCACGACATTCTTACAATAGTGAAGAAGTAGTCATACTGTGACGCATGTCACAGTTTTTTTATGCTAATATTTGTAGAAAATAACTTTATGATTTAAAAGATGAAGGGGAGCAACTGAATTTGAAAACAAGAGACGACATTCGTAACATTGCCATTATTGCCCACGTTGACCACGGTAAGACCACTTTAGTTAACGAATTACTTAAACAATCAGATACACTTGACGAACACGTTCAAATCGAAGATCGTGCCATGGATACCAATGATATTGAAAAGGAACGTGGAATCACGATTCTTTCGAAGAACACTGCTGTTCGTTACGACGGTAAGCAAATCAATATCTTGGACACCCCAGGACATGCCGATTCGGTGGTGAAGTGGAACGAATCATGCGAATGGTTGATGGTGTTTTGCTTGTTGTTGATGCTTATGAAGGAACTATGCCACAAACTCGTTTTGTGCTTAAAAAAGCCCTTGATCAACATCTAACTCCAATCGTTGTTATTAACAAGATTGACCGTGATGGTGCTCGTCCTGAAGAAGTTGTTGACGAAGTCCTTGACTTGTTCATTGAACTTGGCGCCGACGAAGAACAATTGGACTTCCCAGTTGTTTATGCATCAGCTATGAATGGTACTTCAAGTTTTGATTCTGACCTAAGCACTCAAGAACATACTATGAAGCCAATCTTTGATACAATTGTTAAAGATATTCCTGCACCAATCGATAACTCAGACGAACCATTACAATTCCAAGTTGCCTTGTTGGATTACAATGACTTCGTTGGTCGTGTTGGTATTGGTCGAGTATTCCGTGGAACTATTAAGGTTGGGGACAGTGTTACTGTTATGAAGCTTGATGGTTCAACTCAAAACTTCCGAGTTACTAAGCTAATGGGATTCTTTGGCCTAAAGCGTCTTGATATTGAAGAAGCTAAAGCTGGAGATTTGATTGCCATTTCTGGTATGGATGAAATCAGTGTTGGTGAAACCGTTGTTGATGCTGCTCATCAAGAAGCACTTCCAGTGTTGAGAATTGACGAACCAACTCTTCAAATGACATTCGGAACTAACACATCACCATTGCCGGCCAAGACGGGAATTTGTTACTGCTCGTCAACTTGAAGATCGTTGAAACGTGAGTTACACACTGATGTTTCTCTTCGAGTAGATGATACTGACAACCCTGGTGCATGGACTGTTTCCGGTCGTGGTGAACTTCATCTTTCTATCTTAATTGAAAACTTGCGTCGTGAAGGCTTGAATTACAAGCTTCACGTCCACAGGTTATTTATAAGGATGTTGATGGTGTCTTGAGCGAACCATTTGAATCTGTTCAAATCGATACACCTGATGAGTACACTGGTTCAATCATTGATAGCCTTTCAAAACGTAAAGCAGAAATGCAAAACATGGAAAGTGTTGGTAATGGACAAACTCGTTTGACATTCCTTGCACCTTCTAGAGGTTTGATTGGTTACTCAACAGAATTCCTTTCAATGACTCGTGGATACGGGATTATGAACCATACATTTGAAAAATACATGCCAGTTATTAAGAACTGGAACCCTGGTCGTCAAAGGGTACTTTAGTTTCTATGAACTCTGGTAAAGCTACTACTTATGCAATGATGGGAATCGAAAGTCGTGGTACTTTAGTAATCGATCCAGGTACTGAAGTATACGAAGGAATGATCGTTGGTGAAAATAACCGTGAAAACGACATTACTGTTAACATCACTAAGGGTAAGAACTTGACCAACGTTCGTGCTGCTGGTTCTGATGATATGGCTCGGATTAAGACTCCAACCCATTTCTCACTTGAAGAATCATTGGAATTCATCAATGAAGATGAATTATGTGAAATCACACCTAACTTCGTCCGTCTCCGCAAACGTTTATTAAACACTAGTGAACGTGAAAAGGATGCTAAGCGTCGTAAGCATAACTAATTAAACCAAGTAATTGGGGATAATAATTAAAACCGTAAAGACATTTGTCTTTACGGTTTTTTGCATTTAAAACAGATGACGGATTAAGATAAGTTTAGAATTTGCAACTATGCGGTTGTGATATAATTGTCCGTATTGAGGTTTAATAAATAGGTAAGGTGTGGGAACAGGGTATGAAAAGGTTAAGAAATTTAGATTATTATATATTTTTACCTTACATAATTATGTGTGCGGTTGGAATTATCATGGTGTATTCAGCCAGTGCGAATATTGGTGATCAAAATGGCGGTTCACCATTAAGTTACTTAATTAAACAGAGCTTGTTTGTAATAGTTAGTCTAGTGATTGTTGCTGCAATGACTGCAGCTAATTTGAATAAATTAAAAAATAAAAATGTTTTGTCCATTATTGAAATTGTTTTTTGGGTTACATTTGTGGGACTACTATTCTTTGGAAGTAAGATTAATGGAGCTGCTGGCTGGATTAATCTAGGATTTATAAATATTCAGCCAGCTGAATTCTTTAAATTTTTCTTGATTATCCGAGTTGCTAATAGTGTGGATAAGCTTCAAGACCAAATGATTGGCTCAGCTAGTGATTGGTGGATTGCCATGCGGGGGACAATTATTCGAGTCATGATTAGCATTATGTTGATTCTTCTACAGCCAGATTCTGGTGGGGCGGCAATTAATTTCATGATTTTCTTCATTTTGATGATTACGAGTGGAATTTCATTTAAAAGAGCAATGACCGTGTTAGGAGGATTCGTTGCGGCAGTCGCTGGTGTGGTGGCCTTTATCTTAATTCCATTGTCACATACAAGTTTCGCGGCTAATTCTTATCAATTCCAACGAATTATTGCCTTCACGGATCCCTTTGGCCATGCTCAAGGAACGGGACAACAGCTGGTTAATTCATATTACGCGATTAGTAACGGGGGACTATTTGGTGTAGGCCTTGGTAACAGTATCCAAAAGACAGGTTACTTACCAGAACCCAATACTGATTTTATAATGTCAGTGTTAACTGAAGAATTGGGAGTCATTACTGCTTTAGTAATTATTGGATTATTAACGTTGATTGTTGCTAGGACCATCTTGATTGGAATCAGAAGTACAGACACCTTCCATAGCTTAATTTGTTATGGAGTGGCCACATATTTTACTATTCAAACATTATTTAATATTGGAGGAGTTGTTGGTTTATTACCGATTACCGGAGTTACTTTTCCATTTATTAGTTATGGTGGTTCTAGTATTTTAACCCTTTCATTATGTATAGGGGTGGTCCTTAATATCAGTGGCCGCCAAAAAGAAGAACGACTACAAGCAGATCGTAAGTAGGAGGATTGGTTATGGACTTTTCACTAAGTAACAGAGTTGAATTAATTGTGTACCTTCATTCACCACGCCAAGTGAGAAGTTTAAACACATTTGGTAAAGTTATTTATTTTTCAAAACGATTGAGATATGCTTTGATTTACGTTGACGCTGAAGCAAAGGAAGAAGTCATTGCTAAAACTAAAGGCGAAACATTACGTTAAAGAAGTTATCGAATCAAGACAACTTAAGTTAAGAATCAGTGCATTACAGTCACTTTCGGGTGAAGTTGAGGTAAAGGATGAGACAGAAGAATGAGAATTATTTCTGGAAAATATGGCGGAATTAGGTTAAATCAGGTTAAAGGTGACAAAACCCGACCCACGACGGATAAGTTAAAAGAAGCTATTTTTAGTATGACGGGTCCTTATTTTGACGGCGGGGTGTTTTTAGATATGTTCGCAGGATCTGGAGCTGTTGGATTAGAGGCGATTTCTAGAGGTATGGGTCAGGCAATCTTGATTGATCGTTCGCGGCAAGCCATTGATACCATTAATGAAAACTTGGCTAAGCTGCATGATGATAATGTTCAAGTAATTAAAGGAAATTCGTTTACTATTTTGTCTGAGTTGGCTGCTAATGAAACTAAATTTGATATGGTATTTATTGATCCACCATATAAACAACAAAAGATCTTACTAGTTTTAGATAAATTAATAAATTTAAACTTACTTAATGATGATGCAATGGTAATCGCAGAAACCGATAATACTGTTGATTTGCCTGAAGAATATAATTCTTTTACAGCAATCAAGCGGAAAAATTATGGATTAACTAATTTAGTAATCTATAAGTATAAGGAGGAAGTTTAACATGAAAACTGCTGTGTATGCTGGTAGTTTTGATCCAATTACGTTAGGTCATGTAGATGTGATCAAACGAGCGGCTAAGGTATTTGATGGGGTATTAGTTGTGGTCAGTGTTAACACTAGTAAGCACGCAATGTTTTCGATTGATGAGCGGGAGAAAATGATTAAAGAAGCTTTGGTTGGAATTTCAAATGTTAAAGTGATGCAATCGAATGAATTAACTGTAAGATTTGCATTGGATCATGGAGCTAAATTCCTCGTTCGCGGAGTTCGCGGGAGTAATGACATCGACAGTGAAATGGCAATTGCTGATTTAAATGAGCAATTGAATGATAAAATTCAAACAATCTTTTTACCAACTAATCCTAAGTATCGAGCATTATCTTCATCAATGATTAAGGAGATTGCCAAGTTCCATGGTGATATCACTGGGATGGTCCCCAAAAATGTGGCAGTGGCTTTAAGTTCTAAATTCAATTAGGGAGGCTTCTTCATTCATGAAAAACCAGTTTCAAAACGGTTTTTAATTAGTATAGTGGTAATGGTATTAGTGGTACTAGGATTTCTTCTTCCGTTACCACAATACATAGAAGGGCCTGGAGCAGCGTTTGATCTTAGTAAAGTAGTGACCATTAAGAATCACCCAGATAAGCATAGGGGTGAGTTCTTATTGACATCAGTTGGTATTGCTAAGGCAAGACCATTTACGTATTTATATGCGAAGTTGAATCCACATTACTCAATTGAGCCTGATGACGCGGTAACTGCTGGTCAAAATGCAGCTGAATATGATAAAGTTCAAAATTTCTATATGAAAAGTTCAATCAGTGAGGCAATTTATACTGCTTATAAAGCTGCTGACAAACAAGTTGAACGAAAATATCGTGGAATCTATATATTAAATATTTCGAAAAAATCTAATTTTCAAGGGGTGCTAAAGGTTGGCGATGTGATTTCACGAGTTAATAATCGCTCGTTTAAGACATCGGCGGGATTTGTTAACTATGTAAGACATCAAAAGATTGGCGATCGAGCTAAAGTTACGTTTATTAGGAATGGCAAGCAGTATCAAGTTATAAGGAGGTTAGCTGAAATTTCTAAGAATCGTCCTGGAATTGGGATTACATTGACTGATGACGTGATCGTAAAGAGCCAAATACCTATCAAAGTTGACCCGGGAGAAGTTGGCGGTCCATCTGGAGGATTGATGTTTTCACTTCAAATTTATTCACAACTAACTAATCAAAATTTACGGCACAATCAAAAAATTGCTGGAACAGGAACGATTAGTGGTAATGGCTATGTTGGTGAGATTGGTGGAATTGATAAGAAGGTTATCACAGCTAAACGAGCCGGTGCTAAAATTTTCTTAGCGCCATATATTAAACCTAATAAAGAAATTTTGAAGTTGGAACCGGGCCATAAGACAAATTATGAGGTTGCTAAACAAACTGCTAAAAAGTATGCTCCGGATATGAAAGTTATTCCGATTACGACATTTTCACAAGCAGTTTCATATTTAAAAAATAATTAGAGTTGGAGAAATCCAACTCTTTTTTCGTATTTAATAATAGAAAGGGGTGAGACTGATGGATAGGTTCAAGGAATTTATTGAAGATCATTTATACCAAATTATTGGGGGCATGGTTGTAGTATGTGCAGGATTATTGTTGGGGTTAATCTTAATAATGCGGCCCGCTACTCCTTCAATAGCTCAGAATTATCAAGCTACTAGTGTGGGTGAGCAAGCAAGCATTAATCAGGAAGATTCTAGAACAAGTGACAACTCATCATCTACCGAAGTAAGGCAAAATCCTGAAAATACTAAACTAAATACTCAAGGTGGACATAAGCAAATTTATGTTGATGTTAAGGGGGCAGTTAGAAATCCGGGAGTTTATCAGGTGAAGTCGAATATGCGAATTTGTGATGCGGTTGACTTAGCCGGGGGTTTTAATCGTTCAGCTGATAAAAACAAGTAAATCTTGCTAAGCGGCTAACTGATCAACAAGTGGTGTACATTCCTATCAGAGGAGAGATTAAAGGTAACCAATTTAAGGATGGTGATGCGAAACCAATTGCTTCAGAACAATCAGAAAGTAACGAAGATATAATTAATTCTGAAAATACTAATTCAGATAATAACCAAATTAATCTTAATTCTGCAGACAAGACTAAACTTCAGGAACTTACTGGAATTGGCGAAAAAAAAGCTGATCAAATTATCGCATATCGGCAAGCCCATGGTAATTTTAAGAAAATCGATGAATTAAAGGATGTTCCAGGATTTGGTGATAAAACATTTATGAACTTAAAGTCGTCAATTTGTGTATAACGTGAGATAATTTTAAACGATATAAATTTCTTGGAGGTTAATATAATGGATAACCGAATTAAATGGGATCAATATTTTATGACTCAAGCAGTTTTGTTGGCTTCTAGAAGTACTTGTGAGCGGTTATCAGTCGGAGCGGTTTTAGTCAGAGACAAGCGAATTATCGCGGGTGGGTATAATGGTTCCGTTGCCGGCGACGATCACTGTATTGATGAGGGATGTTATGTAGTTGATGGTCATTGTGTGCGGACAATTCATGCCGAGATGAATGCTATTTTACAGTGTGCCAAGTTTGGTGAACAAACTGATGGTGCTGAAGTCTATGTAACTGATTTTCCATGTTTACAATGTACGAAGATGCTTCTACAGGCAGGAATTACCAAAATTAATTATTTACGAAATTATCATAATGATGAATATGCACAAAAATTAATTCGGTTAAAACAGATTGAACTAAACAAGATTAAATTAACCCATGATGATTTAACTAAAGTACCTTTTGATGCCTATTTGTCTGATTAAAAATTAAAGATTTATGGCTTTTCGTTGCTTTACTACTAATGATTATAGCTTTAGCAAGTGTTCACCCAGTAATTGGACTAGTTAGCCTCTGTGTTTGGGGAATTCGTGTGTGGTACTGTAAATGCCGGAGATTAATGATGGTGGCTGGGGTAATGGGACTGTTATTCACGTTTGATGTGTTTAATACTAAAGTATTCCCACCCAAAGAAGACTATAATCAAGAATACTGAACAAATTCGACTTTATCCAGATCAAATCAAAGTTAACGGAGATAAGATTAGTTTTGTAACTACTAATACTATAAATCGGCAAAAGTCAGTGTACTTTGGTCAGCTAAGAAGTCACGATCAAAAATGGATGTTACAGAATTATTCGCGGGCTATAAATTTAAGCTTAAGTGCGAAACTTTCTCGATTTAAGAATCCCACTAATGTTAATGAGTTTGATATTAAAAAGTATTATCACTATCAAGGAATCAATCAGCTAGTCCAAATATCTGAGTTGCATATGCAACCTAATGATAGGTCAATTAGTGTGTCTGATTTACCTCACATATTGAGGACTGGATTACTATTACGTACTGCCGGCTTGCCAGTAGAACTTAGGCGATATTGTCTGGCATTGATAATCGGCTTTCGAGATAGTGATTTTTATCAAGCAATGATCGGAAGTTCTAAATTAGGGTTAATGCATGTATTTTCAGTATCGGGAATGCATGTTTATTATTTTTTAATATTACTTGATAAAATTTTGCTGCTGATCAAATTACCTAATAAGCTTAGAATAGCTATTGAGGTGGGCTCTCTGATTGTTTACTTTCAATTTGCTGGTGGTAGCCCAGGATTATTTAGAGCGGTTGTCATGGCAGTTATCGGGCTATTAAGCCAAGCCTTTAAATTTAAAGTTTCAAATATTGATTGCTGGAGTTTAACGTTAATTATGCAGCTATTTGTGTTACCCCAGGCAGTTTACTTGCTGAGCGTGCAACTTAGTTATTCACTGGCATTAGGAATAATTGTGACTGCCAATTGGCGGATGATCTCAAAGACAGTCATGTTAAATGCTATTTCCTTTCCGATTATCATCTATAATTTTTACGAATGGCATTTACTGTCAATTGCCGCAACTGTAATATTTTTACCAATATTGACCAGTGTTATCTTTCCAATGGTGGTTTTGATATGTATTGTTGGTAATGGCATATTTATTACCACAACCTGTGAGTGGTTTATTAAATTATTTAACGAATTAATTAATCAAGTTGGTGAATTACCTGGGATGGTCGTGTTTGGGAAACCGCCACTTTGGCTGATAATATTGGAACTAGTATTAACATATTATTTGGCAGTTAATGGTATTGCCAACTCAAAGCGAGCGATTATGATCATAGTAAGTTTATATTTGGGTGCATTTAGCTGGCTACATTTCCCATTAACAGGTGAAGTGACGATGATTGATGTCGGCCAAGGCGATAGCTTCTTAATTCGCCAGCCATTTAATCGTCATGTGACACTGATTGATACTGGTGGCAAAGTTCATTTTAAGGAGCAAGTGTGGCAGCGAGAAACACAAAATTATCAAGCTGATCGTCTAGGAATTAACTTTTTAAAAGTATTGGAATTAGTAGGATTGATGAAATATGTATTAGTCATCAAGATGCAGATCATTGTGGCGACTTGCCGGCATATCTTAATAAAATGCAAGTTAATAGTGTTATCGTCCCTTGGGGTATGGATAAAAATCAGAGCTTTATTAAACGGTTAAGACAGGCAGGCTATCCGTTAGATCATGTCATAACAGTCTCTAATAAGCACAATAATTTTATTTCTGGTTTGCAAGTTCTACACCCCTTTATTCCTGGAAAGGGAGAAAATCATGATTCTATGGTGTTATTTGGTACCTATGGCGGCAAACGTTGGTTATTTACTGGCGATTTAGATCGACAAGGAGAATTAGACGTGATCCATAAGTACCCTGGATTGCAAATTGATGTTTTGAAGGTGGGGCACCATGGGAGTAAAACTTCTTCTGATCCTGTATTCATTCATACTATCCAGCCACAAGTTGCACTTATTTCTGCCGGCCGTAATAACCGTTATCATCATCCTAACGACGAGACTATTGCTACTCTAACTAATAAACGAAGATTGATCATTAATTCTCAAATTTCTGGAATGGTAAGATATAAATATTGGCACAATTTAGGTAGATTTGAAGCAACGGTCAACTTAACTAAAGATGATAGTTAGAATTAGTATATAGCGATTAATATTGTCTGCTTTTGTGTTTTACAGTTTGATGATAAACTAATTAAGATTTCAATTGATTATTAAATATTGATCCATTAGCACTTGGAATAAAGTAGCAATACCAGTTGTTAATTTGAAGGGACACGGTAATGAATTATTCTGAATTTATGCGACAAATTAAAAACAATCCACCAGCAGGGGTATATTTGATTGATGGCTTTCAAGATTATCTTTCAGATAAAATTAAGCAATCTTTTACTCAACTAATCCCTGAAGAGGAACGATCAATGAATCTATCTGTGTTCGATATGGAAGAGACATCATTGAGTAACGCCATCGAAGATGCAGTTTCTATGCCATTTTTTGGTGAGAAAAGATTAGTAATGATTAATCATCCGTTCTTTTTAACTGGAACAAAAAAGAAAAGTAAAATTGACCACGATGTTGACGAGTTGATTGAATATATTAATCATCCCCAAGAATCCACGATTATGGTAATTTTTGCTGCTTATGATAAGTTAGATTCCAGAAAGAAAATTACCAAGCAGTTAAAAAAATTGGCAACTGTGGTAAGCATTGGTCAACCATCTGAAAATGAAACTAAAGCAATTATTAAAAATGAAGTTGCAAAAGCTGGTTGTGCAATTGATGATGCTGCAATCGATAAGTTAATGGAATTAACGTCTGGTAATCTAACTAAGATGATGAATGAAATACCTAAGCTGACGATATATAACAATGACACTAAACGAATCGACTCAAAATCGGTGGCAACGTTAGTACCAAAGTCAATGGAACAGAATGTGTTTGATTTAGTCAATACGGTTCTTGATAAACAACCAACCAAATCATTAGAGATTTATCACCAGCTAGTTCTAGAAAGTGATAATCCAATTCAAATTAATGCCGTATTGATTCAACAATTTAGATTGCTTATCCAAGTGATGGTATTGAAGCAGCACGGGTCCTCACAGGGAAATATTTCTTCGTCATTAAAAGTTCATCCGTACCGAGTTAAATTAGCATTACAATCAATTCGTAGATTTGCTTATGAAGAATTGACATCAGCTTATTTAGGGTTAGTTAATATTGAACGAGAAATGAAGTCGTCATCGCGTTCGACAGAATTATTGTTTGAATTATTCGTAGTGAACTTCATGAAAAAAACGGCATAAAAAAGCCCATTATGTGAGATTATTCTCACATAATGGGGCTTTTTAATTATTTAGCTAACTTAGTTAAACGTGACTTGTCACGAGCAGCTTTGTTGGCTTTGATTAATCCCTTTGACTTTGCGTGATCAACGGCGCTGATGGCGTTGATGTAAAGATCTTTGGCATCATCTGAACCAGCAGCTTGAGCTTTTTCAAACTTCTTAACTGCTGTTCTCATTTTACTGAGTTGTGAAGCGTTTCTTTCTTGTGCTTTTTCGTTAGTCTTCACACGTTCGATGGCTGATTTAATAATTGGCATTGGTTTCACCTCCGAGTCGATAACTATTATAAGTAAATTTTCAACAAGCATCATTATACAGAATCGAGAATATGTTTGCAAGGGTGGTTAATAGTGAAAAGTCAGAAAACACTTGTTTAATCTGGATAAATCCCTTATAATATCATTTGTGTCTTGAACACAACCCTCAACTTAGTACTGCGGGGCCACTTACCGGGTACTCAGTTGTTGGACTAAAATACTAAGGTGGTAAATATATCATGGCTTTAACTCAAACTGAAAAGAATGAAATTATCAAAAAGTATGCTCGTCACGAAGGTGACACTGGTTCAGCTGAAGTACAAATCGCTGTTCTAACTGCTGATATTGATGAAATTAATGCTCATATGAGAGATCATCGTAAGGATTTCCATTCACAACGTGGTCTTATGAAGAAGATTGGACACCGTCGTAATCTTCTTGCTTACTTACGTAACAATGACGTTGCTCGTTATCGTGATCTTATCAAGAGCTTGGGCCTTCGTCGTTAATATTAAAATTAAAATTAATTTTGGAGTCGAAATATTCGACTCCTTTTTTTTATACAAATTTCGCAATTAGCGTAAATATGGTAAACTAAAGGAAGCTGAATTATGGACGTAAAAAAAAGAAAAAAATTTTGAGGTGAAACATGGACAGTAAGATTAAGATTATTCCACTAGGCGGCGTACGTGAAAACGGTAAAAACATGTATGCTGTTGAAATCAATGATGGAATATATATATTAGATTGTGGGCTTAAATACCCAGAAAATGAATTATTGGGAATCGATGTTGTTATTCCTGATTTTTCATACTTGAAAGAAAATCGTGATCGCATCGTTGGAGTATTTTTAACTCATGGACACGCTGATGCAATTGGTGCCTTACCATACTTTTTAGGTGAGTTTAATGTGCCAGTGTTTGGTTCAAAAATGACCATTGAACTGGCCAAGATTAGTGTTAGCGAATCTAGTGAAGCTGCTAGTTTCGATGATTTCCATGTAGTTAGTGACCGAAGTGAGATTGACTTTGAAGATGTGAGAATTACATTCTTCAGAACTACCCATTCCATTCCAGGCTCACTGGGAATTGCAGTTCATACTGATGCTGGAGCAATTGTTTATACTGGAGACTTTAAATTCGATCAAACCGCAACTCATTTATATCGCACGGATTATTCTCAGTTAACTAAGCTTGGTGATCAAGGTGTCTTAGCTTTATTAAGTGATTCAAGTAATGCTGAAAACCCTGCACCGTCAGCATCTGAAAATCAAATTAGCGACTACATCAAAGGCGTTTTCAATGACCATCAAGGAAGAATTATCGTGGCCAGTGTTGCTTCAAATATCATTAGAATGCAACAGGTATTCGATGCTGCCGCTCAATCTGGTCGAAAAGTATTCTTAAGCGGTAAAGACTTAGATAAGATTGTTAAGACCGCCTTAAAATTATCAATGTTAAAGCTCCCTAGTCCAGATTTGTTGATTAATAACGCTAGCGACTTAGAAAAGCTTGACGCTAACCAAACAGTAATTATTCAAACCGGAAAGATGGGTGAGCCAATCAAGGCTCTTCAACGAATGGCGAACAAAGAAGAAAAGGATATTAACATTGAACCAGGTGATTTAGTATTCATTACCACTACGCCATCTACCGCAATGGAAACAACTGTTGCCAAGACTAGGGATATGATTTATCGGGCTGATGCTGAAGTTAAGATGATCTCTGATGAGATGAACTCTGCAGGCGATGCCAGTCAAAATGATCTTCAATTACTATTGAACATTCTCAAGCCTAAATTCTTTATCCCAGTGCAAGGCGAATATCGGTTATTATCATCTCATGCTAGATTAGCTAAGCAATTAGGTTATACAGATGCTCAGATTGTGATTCCTAGCAAGGGTGATGTTATTTCCATTAGTGAAGATGAAATCTGGGTATCTGGTGGACTTGATATTGCTGATACGATGATTGACGGTAGTGGAATTGGTGATATCGGTAATATCGTGCTCAGAGATCGAAAAGTATTGTCTGAGGATGGAATCTTCGTGGCGGTAATTACTATTGACCGGAAGAAGAAACGGGTTATTTCATCGCCTAAATTGACTTCTAGAGGGTTTGTTTACGTCAAAGCTAACAAAGATTTAATGAATGAAGCCTCGGAAATAATCAAAAAGACGGTTCAAGATAACTTAGAGAACAAAGAGTTTGATTGGAGCAACTTAAAACAGGATGTTCGGGATGGCCTTAGCGATTATTTATATCATCAAACTAAGCGACACCCAGTAATTTTGCCTGTCATTATGGAAGTTAATCAACATCATAAACGGACAAACAAAAAGCATTCAAAGGGTAACGGCAAATCAGATAAAGTTGAATCTGCTGAAAATTCAGAAGTTTAGATAAATAAGGTACAAATATCCTCGATTGAGATATATTTGTACCTTATTTCTATATTATGGCATAAGAAGAGGTGATTAAATGTCATTATCAGAACAAGATAAAGTGATTATTCAAAGTGCTAAGGATGATTTTGTAAATGGAAACTATCAACAGACAATTAGGAAAATGGATAATTTACGGGTAACAGTAGGCGAGAGCTATGAGTTATTATTGTTGCAGGCTCGAGCATACGCAAAACTTGGTAACCAAGAGGTGGCTATTAATATAATTAACGAAATTGCAAATGAAGAGGTTCAGCCAGGAGATGTTACCTTCATTGTAACCACGTATCTGAATGATTCACAATTTATTTCTGCTCGAAAGTTAGTATCACAATTAAGGCAACCACATAGAAATGAAATACTTGATCAAATTGTGATGGCAGAGCATAGTTATCGAAGAAATCATCGGCATGATTTGGTTAAATTACAGCGAAAACTATTCTATATTGGTAGCCATAGTGCAGATCTCCAAGCAAGAATTGTTAAAGAAGCATTACATTTGCCATTAACTGAATATTTAGAAGGAGTAACCGCTGTCTTGATAGATAAGGCTGGTTGGCAAGTAATTAAAACTCAATTTCTATTCGAATTGATTAGTTTGCAGATTGATGATCAAGTTAAATTTCTATGGTTAGATGATCAAATTCATACAATGATTCCAGCCAAGATTGATTTAAATCAATCAATGAAGCCATTAACCGATTCAGAAAATATAATTATGGGCGAATATGAAAATAATGATCCAATTACTGCCCAACTTTTAATCACACAAATTTATCAATTGGGAAATTATTTATTTCCGTATGCATTCAAAGTAATTAACAACCCTAAGGCTTGGGTTACAATTGTTAGTCGATATGTTTTAGAACAACATGTCATTGGTGATGGTGTTGCTGATGAGGGGATGATCCGCTGGCTAGAGGCAATCCTTAAGCAAGAACAACGAATAAAATATATGTAATATAAAATAAAAAATAAAAAAATAATATTAATCTGTTTACAAACAATTTAACAATGGATATAATACTTAAGGATTCTTCGAAAAATTGACGGCTTTGTCTTTTAGAGAAGATGTAGTATAATATCTATCAGAAATGCATTGACAAAAATCAATGTAATTCTTGAAAACAACAGGAGGTTTCATTAATGGCTAAAGAACATTATGAAAGAACAAAGCCCCATGTTAATATCGGTACTATCGGCCATATTGACCATGGGAAAACTACATTAACTGCTGCTATCACTAAAGTATTGGCTTCTAAAGGTCTTGCAAAGGCTGAAGACTATGCTGATATCGATGCAGCTCCAGAAGAACGTGAACGTGGTATAACGATCAACACTGCCCACGTTGAATACGAAACTGAAACTCGTCACTATGCTCATATTGACGCCCCAGGACATGCTGATTACATCAAGAACATGATCACTGGTGCCGCTCAAATGGACGGTGCTATTTTGGTTGTTGCCGCTACTGATGGTCCTATGCCACAAACTCGTGAACATATCTTGCTTGCTCATCAAGTTGGTGTTGAATACATCGTTGTATTCTTAAACAAGACTGATTTAGTTGATGATGACGAATTAGTTGACTTGGTTGAAATGGAAGTTCGTGAATTACTTTCAGAATACGATTACCCTGGAGATGACATTCCTGTTATCCGTGGTTCAGCTCTTAAAGCCCTTGAAGGCGATAAGGAACAAGAAGAAGTTATCTTACATTTGATGGACGTTGTTGATGAATACATCCCAACTCCAGAACGTGATGATAGCAAACCATTCTTGATGCCAGTTGAAGATGTCTTCACTATCACAGGTCGTGGTACTGTTGCATCAGGTCGTATCGATCGTGGTATCGTTAAAGTCGGTGACGAAATTGAAATCGTTGGTCTTCACGAAGACGTAATGAAAACAACTGTTACTGGTCTTGAAATGTTCCGTAAGACACTTGATGAAGGCCAAGCCGGTGATAACATTGGTGCCCTTCTTCGTGGTGTTGACCGTGAACAAGTTGTTCGTGGACAAGTGCTTGCAGCCCCTGGCTCAATCCAAACCCACGAAAAATTCTCTGGTCAAGTTTATATCTTGAGCAAAGAAGAAGGTGGACGTCATACTCCATTCTTCTCAAACTACCGTCCACAATTCTATTTCCATACTACCGATGTTACTGGTGTTATTGAACTAGAAGATGGCGTAGAAATGGTTATGCCTGGTGATAATGTTGAATTCAACGTTGAATTAACTAAGCCAGTTGCCATTGAAAAAGGTACTAAGTTCACTATTCGTGAAGGTGGACATACTGTTGGTGCCGGTGTTGTTGGTGAAGTTAAGGACTAATTTCCTTCTCTTATCTGGCATTACCAAAAAAGTCATGGGAATTTTCCCATGGCTTTTTTGTTTAAATTCTAAATGTATTTTACTTTTACTGGTTAATAAGTTAAAATAACAATGTTATGCAATGAGAAATTGTACAAATAATCTTTTGTCTCGGAGGAAACAAGATGTCTGCAAAATGGGAAAAAAAGGGTACTAACGATGGAGAATTAACTTTTGAAATTAGTACTGACTCAATCCAAGATGGTTTGGAACGAGCATTCAAAAAAACAAAAATAGTATCAGTGTACCTGGCTTCCGTAAGGGTAAGGTTCCACGCCAAGTATTTAACCAAATGTACGGTGAAGAAGCACTCTATGAAGATGCTTTAAACATTCTTTTACCAGAATCATATGAAAATGCAGTTAAGGATTCTGATATTGATCCTGTTGATCAACCACAAATTAGCGTTGAATCAATGGAAAAGGGTAAACCATGGGTAATTAAGGCTACTGTTTATGTTAAGCCTGAAGTTAAACTTGGCGATTATGAAGGGCTTAGTGTTCCTAAGCAAAACACTCGAGTATACCAAAAAGATATCGATGCAGAACTTGAAAAGCGTCGCGAAAGCCAAGCTGAATTAGTTCTTAAAGAAGGTAAAGCTGCTGAAATGGTGATACTGTCGTTATCGATTTTGATGGCTCAGTTGACGGTGAAGCATTTGATGGTGGTAAGGCTGACAACTACTCACTTGAATTGGGATCAAACTCATTCATCCCTGGCTTTGAAGATCAATTAGTTGGTCACAAGGCTGGCGATGAAGTGGACGTTAAAGTTACTTTCCCAGAAGATTACCAAGCAAAAGAACTTGCTGGTAAAGAAGCAATCTTTAAGACTGCTATTCATGAAGTTAAGGCTAAGGAATTGCCTGCACTTGATGATGACTTCGCTAAGGATGTTGACGAAGACGTTGATAGTCTTGATGAATTGAAAGACAAGATCAAAGAAGAACTTAAGGAACAAAAGAAGAGCGAAGCTCGTGACGCCATCGAAGACGCCGCAATTAGCGAAGCTGTTGATAACGCTGAAGTTAAGGATATTCCTCAATCAATGTTGGATGATGATATTCAACGTCAAATGGATCAATATCTTGCAGGAATGCAACAACAAGGTATTAACTCAGAAATGTACTTCCAATTGACTGGTACTACTCCAGATGATTTGAAGAAACAATTCTCCGATGGTGCTGAAAAGCGCGTTAAGACTAACTTAGTTCTTGAAGAAATCGTAAGCGCTGAAAACATTGAACCAGATGCTAAGGATATTGATGCTGAAGTTAAGAACTTAGCTGACCAATACGGTATGAAGGAAGATGCAGTTCGTAACGCATTGACTGAAGATATGTTGAAGCATGATATTGCTATCAAGAAAGCAATTGACTTAATTGTTGATTCTTCTAAGCAAGATGCAAAAGCAAAAGATACTAAAGCAAAAGATACTAAAGATAACGACTAATTAGTTGTTGTGCTAAAAAAGATCCGTTATTTATTGACGGTCTTTTTTCCCTTATTGGGCTTAATCAATATGATTGCTTTTTAGTAGTTATGTGATAAAGTTACCTTTGTTGTTTATAAGTAATGATGCTTCCGATATGTAGGAGGAGTGAATATATTGTTTGATGATACAGAAACTAGCGGAACTGTGACCTGTTCATTTTGTGGCAAGTCACAAGACCAAGTAAAAAAAATCGTTGCGGGTCCTGGAGTATATATTTGTAATGAATGTATTGATTTGTGTAAACAAATTATTGATGAAGAACTTGCTCCCGAAAGTACCCCAGATGATTTATTAAAAGTACTTACTCCACAACAAATCCTTGATAAGCTCAATGAGTTTGTTATTGGTCAGGAAAATGCTAAGCGGACCTTGTCAGTTGCCGTGTATAACCATTACAAGCGGGTTAATGACATGATCGAAAATCCTGATGAAGACTTAGAATTGCAAAAAAGTAACATTTGTATAATCGGGCCTACTGGTTCAGGTAAGACTTATCTTGCCCAAACTTTGGCTAAGACATTAAATGTGCCATTTGCAATTGCTGACGCCACTACTTTGACTGAAGCAGGGTATGTTGGTGAGGATGTTGAAAACATTCTCCTAAAGTTGCTCCAAAATGCCGACTATGACGTTGAAAGAGCCCAAAAGGGAATCATTTATATTGATGAAATCGATAAGATTGCTAAGAAATCAGAAAATGTCTCGATTACTCGTGATGTTTCTGGTGAAGGTGTTCAACAGGCATTATTAAAGATTTTAGAGGGTACAATTGCAAATGTTCCACCTCAGGGTGGTCGTAAGCATCCTCAACAAGAATTCATTCAGATTGATACTACTAACATTTTGTTTATTGTTGGTGGTGCATTTGATGGAATTGAAGGAATTGTTAAGAGTCGTCTAGGAGATAAGACTATTGGTTTTGGAACTGACTCCGACTCTGCTCCTGATTTGGATGATAACAATATTATGCAATCAGTAATTCCAGAAGACTTGCTTAAATTTGGGTTAATTCCTGAATTTATCGGTCGTTTACCAATTTTGACAGCACTTGATAAGTTAACCGAAGCTGATTTAGTTAGAATTTTAACTGAACCTAAAAATGCTTTAGTTAAGCAGTACACGAAGCTAATTTCATTGGACGGCGTTGAATTGGAATTTCAACCTGCTGCCCTTAAGAGCATGGCTCAATTGGCAATTTCGCGAAACACAGGTGCTCGTGGATTAAGATCAATTATCGAAGGGGTAATGAGAGATATTATGTTTGATATTCCTAGTCGAACTGATATTGAAAAGTAATTATCACTCCTGAAACCGTTACAGATCACCAAAATCCAGAATTAGTATTAAAACAAGCATCGTAATTTGGAATAAACTGATGTAAACTACAATTGGTTTGCATCAGTTTTTACATAAAATTGGAGGGTTACTTTTGGACGTTCATAATGTCGATTTGACGATTAGTGCTGTAGAAGAAAAACAATATCCTAAGACGAATTATCCGGAAATTGCGCTGGTTGGGCGCTCAAATGTTGGGAAGTCATCATTAACTAATACTTTAATCAACCGTAAGAGTTTAGCGCATACTTCTGGCCAACCCGGAAAAACACAAACTTTGAATTTTTATAATGTTGAAGATGAGCTATTTTTTGTTGATGTCCCTGGCTATGGTTATGCTAAGGCTTCAAAGGCTAGCCGTGAGAAGTGGGGACGAATGATTGAAACATATTTAAGTCAACGGGATCAACTTAAGGGAGTTATTACGCTTGTTGATGGTCGTCATGAACCAAGCGTTGATGATGTTTCAATGCGTGAGTGGTTGAATTATTACAATATTGATGTGTTAACGGTTGCTACCAAAATGGATAAAATCGTTCCAGGCAAGTGGAATAAGCAAGAATCGTTAATTAGAAAAACCCTATCAATGTCACAGTCAGATGATTTAGTATTATTTTCTGCGGTTAGTAAAAAGGGTAAGGACGAAGTTTGGAAATGGATTGAGGAGAGAATGTAAACATGGATTTTAACGATTATCAAAAAGCAGCTAATCGAACTTTAATGGGCAAAGAACAAGTATTAACTAATTGTGCATTAGGATTAACTGGTGAAGCTGGTGAAGTCGCTGATTTAATTCGGAAGTATACATTTAATAATGAAAAGCTAGATCATGATGCAATTGTCAAAGAAATGGGCGATGTATTATGGTACTTATCTCAAATTGCCGAATGGGCAGATATTCCATTTGATGAAGTCGCTGACAACAACATTAACCGCTTAAAGCAACGCTATCCATCTGCACTTAATAATTAAATTACTTGTTAAGGAAAAAGACCGACTAAGTTAATTAGTCGGTCTTTTTTAGTTGTTTTTTAATCATATTCATCCTAATAAATGAATATTTTTAATATCATTTCTCTGCTTTTTGAATAAAAATTAATAAAACCTTGTTTGAAATGTATATTAGTGTTATTCTCTTGTATAACAATTAGATGAAAGAGGGAAATTTTATGGCAGATAAAAAAGTAGTTTTAGCATATTCTGGAGGTCTTGATACTTCGGTTGCAATTGCATGGTTAAATGATAAGGGATATGACGTAATTGCATGTTGTATTAATGTTGGTGAAGGTAAGGACTTGGATTTCGTTAAATCTAAAGCTCTTAAAGTCGGTGCAATTAAAGCGTATGTCTTAGATTCATTAGATGAATTCGCAGATAATTATGCCGCGGTGGCCCTTAAAGCTAACGCATTTTATGAGGGTAGTTACCCTTTGATTTCTGCCTTATCTCGCCCTCTCATCTCTAAGAAACTTGTTGAAATTGCTCATCAAGAGCATGCTGAAGCCGTTGCCCATGGGTGTACTGGTAAGGGAAATGATCAAGTTCGATTTGAAGTTGCCATTCATGGACTTGATCCCCAATTAGATGTATTGAGTCCAGTTCGTGACTGGCACTGGTCTCGTGAACAAGAAATTGAGTATGCGAAGGAACATAATATTCCCATTCCAATTGATTTGGATTCACCATATTCAATTGATGCGAATATCTGGGGCCGTGCTAACGAAGCCGGAATTTTAGAAGATCCTTGGAAAAGTGCTCCTGAAGATGCATTTGCAATTACTAATCCAATTGCGGCAACGCCTGATGAACCAGTGGAACTTCAGATTACTTTTGAAAAGGGAATCCCCGTTGCCTTAGACGATCAAGCAATGAGTTTTGCGGATATTATCACTAAATTAAACGAAATTGCTGGCGAGCATGGAGTTGGTCGGATCGATCATATTGAAAATCGATTAGTTGGGATTAAATCACGTGAAGTTTACGAAGCTCCAGCAGCGACTGTCTTACTGAAAGCGCATAAAGAGTTAGAAGATTTAACGTTTGAACGAGATTTAGCTCACTTCAAACCAGTGATTGAGAAACAACTTAGTGAAATGATTTATAATGCATTGTGGTTTTCACCATTAATGGATGCAATGCAAGCCTTTATTGATCGGACTCAAGAAGTTGTTAACGGTATTATTAAATTGCAACTATTCAAGGGTAATGTGATGGTATTAGGTCGTAGATCAGGTTCATCACTATATGATAAGGATTTGGCAACTTATACATCATCAGATTCATTTGATCAAGAGGCAGCTAAAGGCTTTATTAAGCTTTGGGGGCTTCCAACTCAAGTCTATTCACAAGTGCAATTAAAAAACAAACAAGCCCAGTTTGTTGATGCAGTGATTCACAGCGAGGCCAAAGAAAAAGTGGCAGTTGATAACAGCTCCAAGAAAGCGAACCATTAATGAGTACCAAGAAATTATGGGGTGGTCGCTTTACGGACCAAGCTGAGGAATGGGTCGACGATTTCGGGGCATCAATCTCTTTTGATCAGTTGATGGCTGATGAAGATATTGAGGGATCGCTAGCTCACGTTAAAATGTTGAAGCATACCAACATCTTACCAGCAGATGATTGTGATAAAATCATTGCGGGTTTAGAAGATTTGAGGACAGAACTTCATGCTGGAAGTTTAGAATTTACTACTGAAAATGAAGATATTCATATGAACATCGAAGCACTGTTAACAAACAAAATTGGTCCGGTTGCTGGCAAACTGCATACAGCTAGATCAAGAAATGATCAGGTAGCTTTGGACTTTCACTTATACGTTCGAAATCGTTTACCACAAGTAATTGATGCGATTACCACATTGCAAATGACATTAGTTGAGTTGGCAGAAGAAAATGTGGAAACCATTATGCCAGGATATACTCACTTACAACATGCTCAACCAATTTCATATGGCCATTACTTAATGGCTTATTACCAAATGTTTAAACGTGATAAGGAACGATTCGAGTTTAATAAGGTTCATACAGATATTTCGCCCATCGGGGCGGCGGCGTTAGCAGGAACGACTTTTCCTACTGATCGGGAATATACAGCAAATGAACTGGGATTTTCACAAATTTACTTAAATTCACTAGATGCGGTTTCAGACCGTGATTTTGCATTAGAGTTTTTAAGCAATGCTTCAATGCTGATGTTGCATTTAACCAGATTCTGCGAGGAAATTAGTATGTGGGTTTCACATGAATTTAATTATCTCGAGTTAAGCGATGCTTACACCACAGGGAGCTCAATTATGCCACAGAAAAAGAACCCCGATATGGCTGAATTAATACGTGGTAAAAGTGGTCGGGTGTATGGCCATTTAATGGGCTTATTAACAACGATGAAGTCACTGCCATTAGCTTACAACAAGGACCTGCAAGAGGATAAGGAGGGGGTATTTGACACTGTCAGAACTATTTTACCTTGTTTAAAGGTCTTCAATGGAATGATTAAGACGGCCACGCCTAATGTAGAACGGATGAAATCAGCAACGGAAAACGATTTTTCAAATGCGACCGAATTAGCAGATTATTTGGCGGCTAAGGGAGTGCCGTTTAGAGAAGCACATGCAATTGTTGGTAAACTTGTCCTTCAAGGAATTAATGAAGGCAAAAATTTACAGGACATGTCAATTGAGGAACTACAAGCGGCTTCAGATCAGATAGCGCCTGACGTATATGTGGACTTAAAGTCTGAAGTTGCGGTGGAACGCCGTCACTCATTAGGTGGTACGGGATTTGATCAAGTAAGAAAGCAAATTAAGGCTGCTAAATCAGAATTGGCTGATGACTAAAAAAGAACCTGACGAAGACGGAATAGTCTTTGTCAGGTTCTTTAATTGTACTTATTTATCGGTATCAACATCATGATGCTTGTTTTCAGGCCGTTTTTCGTTTTTACGTTTTTTATCATCTTTACGATCGTGTTTTAAAAACTTATCGCGTTTTTCATCATCAAGGTCAAGTTCGGCAAACTTACCAAACATTGCATCAAGGTTATCTTGACGGTTTACTTTTAGTCCCATGGATTAATCTCACTCCTTTAACTGCATAATAGCAGATATCACTAATAATGTCACTTGATGATTGGATTGGATATAAATATGCATTAAAAATTTGATTTTATGAATAAAAATCATTTTTTCGTTTTTTTATTGCATAAAACGAAAAAACAGTGTAATCTAATTAATATTAAATTTAAAAGAGGTTATATTTATGAATATTATTATTAAAAAATGCATAAAAGCAGGAACACTAATTCTGTTAGCGGCATTTAGCTTGATTGCAATATTAGGAATAAATACATATGCGGCAGATAATTCTCTTAAAAACGTGGAACAGCGAAAAGAGTTAATTGTGGTTACTAGCCCTGATTATCCGCCATATGAATTTCAGGTTAATCAAAATGGTAAGGAAGAAGTTAAAGGAATGGATATGGACGTCGCCAACAAGATCGCTCGTGACCTTCATGTCAAGTTAGTGGTTAAAAGTATGAGTTTCGATTCACTATTAGTTGCGATTGAGACTGGTAAAGCTGATATGGCCATCGGAGGAATTAATCCAACCCAAGAGCGGCGACAAAGTGTTGATTTTTCAAAAATATACTATAACGGTGGGCAAAGCTTTTTAATCAATAAGGCAGATGCCAATAAGTATCAGAGTAGAAAAAATTTAAGTAATACCAAAATTGGGGCCCAGACTGGTACATTACAGTATGATTTGGCCAAAAAGAAAATTCCCGGTTCAAGTGTTAAAGGGATGGATAAGACAACGGATTTAATTCTGGCCTTGAAAACTCATAAACTTAATGCGCTAGGAATTGAAACCCCATCAGCTGAGGCTTACGTTAAAAATGATAAGTCGTTGGCAATGATTCCTTCAGGATATAATTTGAATGTTAACGAGGTTGGGGCTGCTATCGCAATGAAAAAAGGCTCAACTAGTTTAGTCAAGGCAGCTAATAAAAGTATTGATCAAATCAAAAAGCATAATTTAACTGAAAAGTATCTGGCTGATTCAGGTAAGTATATGAAAGTTAATACTGTTAATACATCAATGGTGCATTACTTACCTTATTTCATAAAAGGGGTTGAGTATACGGCGTTAATTTCGGTACTGGCATCAATTTTTGGGGTTATTCTGGGGGTTACCTTAGCATTGCTTAGATTTAGCAAATCAAAATTGCTTCGGGGAATTTCCATTAGTTATACTGAATTTGTTCGAGGAACTCCACTAATGGTTCAGGTGATGTTTGTTTATTTTGGGATTGGCTTGATTGTTAATATTCCGGCTTTACTATCGGGTATTATCGCAGTTTCATTAAATAGTGGAGCTTACGTGGCAGAAATTATTCGTGGGGGAATTAACTCAGTGGCTGAAGGTCAATCGGAGGCGGCTGCTAGTTTAGGGTTATCTAAATCAGATATGATGCGATTCGTTGTTCTTCCTCAGGCGTTTAAAAATATTTGGCCAGCCCTTGGAAACGAATTTATTTCATTGATTAAAGAAAGCTCAATTGTTTCAATCATTGGAGTTACTGACTTGATTTACCAAGCCAATATTGTCAGGGCTGACACCTATCGTGGGGTAATGCCAATATTCGTTGCAATGATTATTTACTTTATTATCACGTTTGCATTAACGAGACTATTGAACTACTACGAAGGGAAGATGAAACATGCTGGATAAGTCAATGATTGAAGTTAAAGGATTAGAAAAGAAATATGGTGAGAATGTGATTCTCAAGGATATTGAAGGAATTGTTAAATCTGGGGAAGTAATCTGTATTATTGGACCTTCAGGAGCGGGAAAGAGCACTTTCTTACGTTGTTTGAATCTACTTGAAAAGCCAACTAACGGAACCGTGACCTTTGATCACCAGAATTTGCTAGAATTAACTGATAAGGAATTGGTTACTATTCGTGAGAAAATGGGCATGGTATTTCAAAACTTTAATTTGTTTCCAAACATGTCAGTGCTTGACAACTTGAAGTTGGCTCCAAAACGGGTGAAAAAGATCAGTGATGCTGAGGCCACTGAAGCAGCTATGAAGTTATTGGATCGAGTAGGATTATCTGAAAAGGCTGATGCATATCCAGATAGTTTGTCTGGTGGTCAAAAACAACGGGTGGCTATTGCGCGAGCGTTAGCAATGAATCCAGAAGTAATGTTATTTGATGAACCGACATCAGCGCTTGATCCTGAGATGGTTGGTGAGGTGTTATCGGTTATGAAGGAATTGGCAGATGATGGGATGACGATGGTCGTTGTCACTCATGAAATGGGATTTGCGAAGGAAGTTGCTGATGAAGTTTGGTTTATGGCAGATGGTTACATTTTAGAAAAAAACCAACCAAAAGAATTATTTCAGCACCCACAAAATGATCGAGCAAAAGATTTCATTTCTAAAATCATTGGTGATTAGTTGAGAATGCAGCATAAAAGAGTGTCAATAAGGGAATAAGCCTTCGTTGACACTCTTTCTTTGATTGTAATTCAGTTTGATTGAAGCAAACATGTATTCGCGTTATAATTTTGACTAGACTTTTAAAGGGAAGTGGACAACTTGGCTAGTGAATATTTAGAACACAAACTAGCGTTATTGCCTGATATGCCGGGATGTTATTTAATGAAAAACATTAACGGTAAGATTATTTACGTTGGGAAAGCTAAAAATCTTAAGAACCGAGTTCGTTCTTATTTCAAGAGTAGTCATGAAGGGAAAACGGCTAAGCTTGTTTCGGAAATTGTTGACTTTGAAACCATTGTCACTTCTACCGATAAGGAAGCGTTTCTTTTAGAAATTACGTTAATCCAAAAGCATCGGCCATACTTTAACATTAAGTTAAAGCAAGGTAATGGTGGATATCCGTACATTAAAATAACTAATGAACGTGATCCACAAATTAAAATCGTTAACTCATTGTCTAAGGATGGTGCTTATTATTATGGACCCTATCCAAACGTATATGCAGCTGATGAGACAGTTAACTTTTTGCAGAAAGTTTATCCATTGAGACGTTGTAATGGGTACCAAGGCCGGCCATGTCTGTATTATCATATGGGCCAATGTTTGGGACCATGTTTTAGAGACGTTCCTAAAGAAGAATATGATGAACAAATCAAAAAGATTAAATCGTTTTTAAGTGGGAATGTGGATAGTGCAAAAAAATTGCTAACACAGCGGATGCAAGCAGCGGCTGAACAAATGGAATATGAACGAGCCGCTGAGATTAGAGATCAAATTAAGTATATTGAAATTACGGTTGAAAAACAGAAAATTATTAGCAATGACAATACGCCTCGTGACATCTTTAATTATTATATGGATAAAGGATGGCTATCAATTCAAGTTTTCTTTATCCGGCAATCACGATTGATGAAACGTGAAAAGCGCTTGTTTCCAATCATTAATGATCCCGATGAAGAAATGGTTAGCTTTATTGCACAGTTTTATCAACAAAAGAATCAGATCTTACCAAAAGAGATTTTGGTACCAGCACGTTGCCAGCTGATGTGATTAGCAACGTTGTGGAGGGTGTTCCAGTAAGAACACCTAAACGGGGACAAAAACGGGATTTGCTAGATATGGCTGGTACAAACGCTAAGCTAGTGCTGGAAGAGAAATTCCGGTTAATGGAATTGGATGAGTCTAAGACTACTGGGGCAATGAACGAATTAACTGATGCAATGGGGATAGCTCCTGGACATCGTATTGAAGCATTTGATCATTCTCATATTCAAGGAGCAGATATAGTGTCAGCCATGGTAGTCTTTGAAGATGGGCAACCAAATAAGAACTTGTATCGAAAGTACAAGTTAAAAACTGTCGATCATGCTGATGAAGCTGCTAGTACTAGAGAAGTAATTCGGCGGCGATATACTCGGTTACTTAAAGAGCATTCAGATATGCCCGATTTAATTTTAATGGATGGCGGTGACATTCAGATGAATGCCGCTAAGGATGTCCTGGTTAATGAACTTGGTTTGAACATTCCGGTAGGGGGGATGGTTAAGAATGATCATCACCAAACGGCAGACTTATTATTTGGAAAGGCAGACACGCCCCTTCACTTAGACCCGAAGAGCCAAGGCTTTTATCTGCTACAACGAATTCAAGATGAAGTTCACCGATTTGCAATTACGTTCCATCGCAAGGTGCATACGAAGAATACATTGACTTCCCGACTAGATGCTATTTCAGGGGTCGGACCTAAGACTAGAAATAAGTTACTTCGTAAATTTGGATCGTTAAAGAAAATCGCTGATGCGCCAGAACAAGAAATTAGAGATTTAGGGATTAGCGAAACCGTTGCAAAAACAATTAAATTTTCACTTGGAAAAATTGCGAAAGCTGATGCGACTAAGGAATAGGTAATTGTTTCTAACAACTAGCAGAATTACTTTGACGTTGATTTATATTCTCTGTATACTGCACTTTGGGTACATCTGTACTGAACTAAATAGATTAAGGTAAAAAATGGTGAAAATATATGTTTGTTGATCAAGTTAAAATTGATGTTAAAGCAGGAAACGGTGGTAACGGAATGGTTGCGTTCGGCGCGAAAAGTACGTTCCTAATGGCGGCCCTGCTGGTGGTGATGGCGGTCACGGAGCCGACATTATCTTTAAAGTAGATTCCGGAATGAATACACTGATGGATTTCCGTTATCATCGGAAGTTTAAGGCTCCAGCTGGTGGTAATGGGGCCAATAAGTCGATGACTGGCCGTAGTGCTGAAAACTTGGTTGTTCCTGTACCAGAAGGAACTACGGTAATCAATGAGGTTACCGGTGAAGTTGTTGGCGACCTGACCGAACCAGATCAAGAACTAGTTGTGGCTAAGGGCGGTCGTGGTGGCCGTGGAAATATCCATTTTGCTAGCGCCAAGAACCCTGCTCCAGAAATCGCTGAAAATGGTGAACCTGGGGAAGAGGTTTCGCTTAAGTTAGAACTAAAGGTGCTAGCAGATGTTGGATTAGTTGGTTTTCCATCTGCTGGTAAGAGTACATTATTATCAGTAATAACTAGTGCTAAGCCTAAGATTGCTGGTTATCATTTTACGACCTTGGTACCTAATCTAGGAATGGTCAGATTAAATGATGGTCGTGATTTTGCGGTTGCTGATCTACCAGGACTTGTTGAAGGGGCATCAGAAGGCGTTGGGCTAGGAATTCAATTTTTACGTCACGTTGAAAGAACGCGAGTAATTCTTCACTTGGTTGATATGTCTGGTGAAGAGGGACGTGATCCATTTGAGGATTACTTAGCTATTAACAAAGAACTAGAAGCCTACGATGAAGCAATTCTTGAACGGCCACAAATCATTGTTGCCACTAAGATGGACTTGCCTAACTCAGCTGATAATTTGGCTGAATTTAAGCAACAGCTTGCAGATAATGAACAAAGGAATTTCGAAGTACTACCAATTTCATCGGTTACGCATGATGGTCTCCAAGAATTAGTGCAAAAACTGCTGACTTATTAGAGCAAACTGTCGCAATTCCTACTAAGCATGTGGAAGAAACTGCTGAATACGAGTATCATAAAACAAGTAATGATCTTAGCATTACGTTTGATGATGAACTCGAATCATGGGTTATTAGAGGAGCAGAAATTGAAAAGCTGTTCAAAATGACTGATACGATGCATGAACAAAGTATGTTAAGATTTGCTCGCAAAATGAGGGGAATGGGGATTGACAAAGCTCTTAGAGATGCCGGAGCTAAAGATGGGGACACCGTAACAATCCTTGATTTCTCCTTTACTTATGTTGACTAATTAAAAAGTAAAACAAGGTAGGAATTCAACATGCAACAAGCACAAGGGAGTACTAATAGTAAGGGAAAACGGCTGAAAAAAAGTCGTTATATTACTGGATTTGACGGAATTAGAGCCTTAGCGGTGGCAGGAGTGATTATTTATCACTTGTTACCGTACAATCTGCAAGGTGGCTATATGGGGGTACCGATATTCTTTGCGGTTTCGGGCTACCTGATTACTGACCTGCTGCTTCAAGAATGGGAGCAAAATGGTCGAATTGATTTTATTGGTTTTTATATTCGAAGATTGAAACGATTATATCCTGCTCTGGTTGCGATGCTTATCGGAACGGGAGCATACATAACGTTATTTCAACGGTCTTTGTTGGCAAACTTAAGATCAATCATTAGTACTAATTTGGTTTATTTATATAATTGGTGGGAAGTTGGACATGGTCAAAGTTACTTTGATCGCTTTAATGGTGAATCACCATTTACTCATCTATGGTCATTATCAATCGAAGGTCAGTATTACTTAATTTGGCCACTGCTGCTTACAGCAATGATTATTTTAATCAAGCGAAAAAAGATTATTGCTTGGATTATGTTCACATTCGCACTGCTATCAGCTGGATTGATGGGAGTAATCTACACGGGACCGGATGCTCTTAATCGGGTATATTACGGCACCGATACGCGAATGTTTTCAATCATTCTTGGTGTCACATTAGCGATAATTTGGCCAGCAACTCATTTAAAAGCCAAAATTTCTAATCGTGGTCGATGGACCTTAAATGGGTTAGGAATTGGAGCTTTTGCCATCATGGGATGGCTGTATTTTACCTTGGCTGGTCAAATATCATTACCTACCGTGGTGGGATGTTCTTGATGTCACTGGCATCAGTCGCGTTGATTGCTGCTTGTGCACATCCAGGGTCTGATGTAAATCGTTGGCTAACTAATCCAGTATTTGCATGGGTCGGAACTAGAAGCTATGGGATTTATCTTTATCAATTTCCAGTAATGATTTTCTATGAAATGCGGGTTACGAACATCGCTGCACACCCATTTATGAATGCAATCATCGAAATTGCAATCATTTGTATCATTAGTGAGTTATCTTATCGATACATTGAGAACCCGCTTCGGAGATATCATTACACACGAACTCCAAGCGCAATCAGAAACTTTTTGGTAAACAGTCAACTTATGGTCTGAAACGGCTGTGGGCAGTACCAATTGTGCTATTAGTAGGGATTTGTGCTTATGGTAGTGCAATTGCTCCAAGTAAAGAGGCCAAGACGGCACTACAGACTGATATCACTAAGAATCAAGCTAAGGCCGCTAAAAAGAATAAGTTGGCTTTAGCTAAACAAAAGCAGGCAGAAGCTGCTGCTAAGAGTACTCAACGGCAGCAGAAGTTGTTAAAGAAGAAATTAACTCCAACCCAAAAACAAATTGCCAATAGATTTGGCTTGACCAAACGCCAATATTTAACTGTTCACCAGCAACCAGTTACGGCAATTGGTGATTCAATCATGGCGGATACCAGTCACGATTTACAAACTGTCTTTCAGCAAGCATATGTGTCAGCTGCCGTTGGTCGACAAATCTGGCAAGCGTCATCTGTCATTAAGCAATTAAAGAGTAAGGGCGAACTAGCCAATAATGTGGTTATTAATCTAGGAACCAATTCACCAATGACTAGTCAACAAATTGACAGTGTTATTAAGGAAATCGGTCCTAAACGCAAAATTTTCTGGATTAATTGTCATGTTCCAACGAGAAATTGGGAAGCTGAAGTTAATCGAACGATAGCTCTTGCAGCTAAAAAACACTCGAATATGTATATGATTGATTGGCACGGCTACAGTCAAGGTAATTCAAGCTGGTTCTGGCAGGACAATGTTCATCCAAACCCAACTGGAAACACTAAGTTTGTTCAGTTAGTCGCTACTGATATGAGTAAGATTTTAAAATTTGGGTAAATTAAAAGAGTTTAATCTCAACTGAGATTAAACTCTTTTTTTATTAATTCAAATCAATTGTTAAGCCCTGAGTTGGAGCAGATGATACTTTGTTACCCTGTAAATTATAAATATCGCCAAAGTTAAGGGTTACTTTATTGGTTGGTTGATTTGCATAATCGCGTAGGTAGCCAACTGTAGTGAAAGTTTTTGTCTCATTTGGCTCAATATGATTACCAGCGGAAGAATCGCTAAGTTGATTATTTACTGCTAGTGTGTCGCCTTGATCAGTCTTAACGTTGTTAATTCCATTAAGCGCAATTGTGTCGCTTTGCTTGTTAGTGATTGTATAGTTGATAACAAAGGTGTAGTACTGATTAGGAACGCTCTGCAGATTTAGAGTTTGAGCAACAGCTTGCTTAGCAGCCGCTGTCTTAGGCGTGTTCTTAATAACTTTAGCCTTAGTGACTTTATAAATAATATTATCGACGCTTAATGATTTAGATTGACTGTTAATTTTCGATAGTTGCTGCCGGGTGCCAAAATTATCAAAGGTAAATTGTTTGGGCTTGGTTAGATTGCCGTTTTTAGTGTAGTTTGGCTGATGACGCTCTGCTGCTGGCACCGTGTAGTGATAGTTAGCTAGATTGGTGCGGCTTTTTTTCTGAGGATCCTTTGAGGCTGTTTTTGAAGATGAACTTTGCTTAGATGCAGTTGAATTAGCGGATTTATTTGAGGAACTATTTTGCATTTTAGCAGAGTAGGAATCTTTATCTTGACTGTTATCATTTGCCTGTTTTGAATTATTATTCCCACACGCAGCCAGACTGAGGACGAGCCCCGTGATGCCTAATAGATAACCGATTTTTTTCATATATTTTTCCCCCTAGTAGAATACTAATGTCTTGTCAATAATTCTAAACCCAAATACCAATTTTTTAGTGTTAAAGAACCGAATATCATAAGAATTTGGAACTTTCTTAAGCATCTTTATAAATTGATTCAGATTCAAGGTTGAATTGATGCTTGGACTGTCAGCTTTGGTTTGTAGAAAAATCGTGGATTCAATTAGGGAGATTTGAGTAACCGGTTCAAAATGCTGTCCCTTTGCAACTAGTAATATTAGGGTCGGATTAAGTGAATTAGTTGCTCTTACAAATTCGTCTAGGTTCAAAGTTACACCTCCGTCTGTGAATATTTAATACCGAATTATGATACAATTATATAGTGTTTTTTGAAAATTAGATTAGTAAATCGACTTAAACAAGGAAAAATAAATTATGCAAATTGAATTTTTAGGAACTGGAGCCGGTTCTCCAGGAAAGTTTCGTAACGTTTCAAGTTTAGCGCTTAGATTATTAGATGAAATTAATGCTGTATGGTTATTTGATGTGGGAGAAGGAACTCAACACCAAATCTTGAGATCTACTATTCGACCTCGGAAAATTGAAAAAATTTTTATTACTCATCTTCATGGCGATCATATTTTTGGCTTGCCAGGCTTATTAAGTAGTCGATCAAATCAAGGTGGTGAGAGCGACCTAGATATCTATGGTCCAAAAGGAATTAAGCAATTTGTTGATGTCAGTTTGCGAGTCTCTGGAACCAGACTTTCTTATAAATTGCGTTATCATGAACTTGAGGCAAATGCTGAAGGATTAATCTTTGAAGATAATAAGTTTTCAGTATATGTTGCCCCATTAGATCACAGAATCGAAAGTTTTGGTTATCGAGTCGTTGAACATGATCATCCAGGCGAGTTGATGGTTGATAAGCTAAAAGAACTAAATATTCCATCTGGGCCGGTTTATGGCCGTATAAAAAATGGTGAGACAGTTACTTTAAAGGATGGTCGGGTTATTGATGGTAGTAAGATGATTGGCCCTGCCCAACCAGGCAGAACCGTTGCAATCTTAGGGGACACCCGCCAAACAAACAATGCCATTAAGTTAGCAGAGTCCGCAGATGTCTTAGTTCACGAAAGCACCTTTGGCAAAGGTGAGAATAAGCTAGCCCGTAACTACTATCATTCCACTAACATTCAGGCAGCTAATATTGCTAAAAGCGCTGGTGCGAAGAAATTATTATTAAATCATATTTCTGCTCGCTATACAGGAAAAATGGCTCATGAGCTAGAAAAACAAGCACAAACAGTATTTGCGGATACTAAAGTGGTTCGGGATTTTGATGTGATTGACGTTCCGTTCAATAAGTAACATCAGTAGTTTTAGGGGGAGATAAAATGAAGAAGCAAATAGGGACAATTGTTGGCATCATCTTAATTATTATTGTGGCGATTTTCTCATTGATGAACTTAAATTCGGTCGAAGTTAACTTTGGATTTGCTAGAGTTCAGTCACCACTAATACTTTTGATTTTAATTTCACTTTTATTAGGGTCACTGATTATCTTTACATTTTCTTCAACACAGACGGTTAAGAAGAATCGTCAAATGAAGCGCTTCGAAAAGTTGAGTGATGCTAAACAGTCTGAATTATCAAACCAGATCCAAGATTTAAAGAAAAGCTTAAAAATGATGGAAACTCGGTTGAAAAATTCTACAGGAAAGCAAACAATTGGCGAGAAAGACCAGCAAATTACGGAACTTGAAAGGCAAATTGAGAAGCTAAACCAGAATTTGTAATTATAAGTTAAGGTAGATAATTAATGATTAATTCTAAGTACAATTGGCAAGTTGCAACCAAGCAATCAAATCCACAGTTAGTTACTCAATTTGTAGACCAACTAGGGGTTAGTGAATTAATTGCTAACATCTTGATTGCGAAGGGCATTGATAGTATTGATGATGCCAAGCATTTTTTAACTCCAGATATTAATGATTTACATGATCCATATTTACTGCCAGACATGCAAAAGGCGGTAGAAAGGATTCAAACAGCAATTGCGAATGCTGAACAGATTACGGTGTATGGCGATTATGACGCTGACGGCATCACGAGTACTACTATTATGTCGGAAGCGATTGAAGACTTGGGTGGGAATGTGGATGTATATGTTCCTAACCGGTTTACAGATGGATATGGACCAAATAATCAGGCGTTTGAAACTATCATTAATGGTGGGACTACTCTAATGATTACGGTTGATAATGGGGTGGCCGGAAATGAGTCAATAGATCTGGCCAATAAATTAGGTTGTGATGTGATTGTTACTGATCATCATGACCTACCTGAAGTATTGCCTAATGCTTATGCTATTGTGCATCCACGAGTAGCAGCCGCAGATGGCAAGCTGTATCCATTTGGGATGTTATCTGGAGCCGGGGTTGCCTTTAAAGTTGCAACTGCGCTGTTAGAAGAGGTTCCATACGATTTATTGGATATTGCTGCCATCGGGACAGTGGCCGACGTTGTGTCGTTAACCGATGAGAACCGAGTGATCGTTTCGTTCGGGATACAAGCGATTCAAAATACCCAGCGTCCAGGGTTACTAGCACTGTTAAAGCAAGCTAAGGTAAATCTTGGGACATTTAATGAACAAGATATTGGTTTTGCATTAGCACCACGTTTGAATTCTTTAGGGAGAATGGGTGACGCAAGGGTTGGTGTTGACCTGTTGCATACATTCGATGAGGAAGAGGCTCAAGAAATTGCTAACTTTGCTGATCACCAAAACGATGAGCGCAAAAAATTAGTTGATGAATTCTTTGCAAAATCTGTCGATATGATTGAAGCCGACGAAGAACATCGAGATGCCTCAGTTACGGTTGTTGTGGGCGAAGGATGGCATCAGGGGGTACTAGGGATTGTTGCTAGCAGGTTAGTCGATCAGTACCAGCGCCCAGCAATTGTTTTAACCACATTAGTTGATTCAAAAGAGGTTAAGGGATCAGGGAGAAGTATCTCTAATTTTGATTTATTTGCAGCAATTGATCCAATTCGTGAACAAATGATTGGTTTCGGTGGTCACCATTCAGCAGTTGGCTTAACAATGTCAGCCGATCGAGTTTCAATATTAAGAGAGCAATTAGGCAAAGCTGCCCAGGAGCAACGGTTGGATTTAACATCCAAACCCACTAAAATTATCACAGCGAAAGTTAATATTGATGGGGTTACCGATGCTTTTTATCAGGACTTACGTAAATTAGCTCCATTTGGTGAAGACAATCTTGAACCAATTTTTGAATTTAATTTTAATGAAGTGGTTGAAGTTAAACGAATTGGGCAGGATTCATCACATCTTAAATTTGCAATTAAAGGGAATCAAAATCAGATAGCGGCCATTGCTTTTAAACTTGGCCATTATGCTGAGGAACTTGCAAATCAAACATGTACTACAAAAATTATTGGTGAACTAGGTGCTAATACTTGGCGTAACCGAACTAATCTGCAGATTATGGTGGAAGATATTGATCAAATTATGCCGCCAATTGTTGATTTAAGGACTAATCAATTGCACACTAAGATGTTCACTAACTCTGGGACGTATGTCTTTTTCCACGATTCTATCAAACGTCAGTTAGCATCAGTGGTGCCTGAATCTGGGGATGCGTATTTGTTTACAGATTTAGTTAATCAAAATACTCATTCAAATACGTTGTTTGTTGTCGACTGTCCAGATACAGTTGATGATTTAAAGGCAGTTTTAGAAAGTACAAGGCCCACTACGACCATCTTTTATTTATATAAAAAACAGATGGTTTCAAAAATAGGGATGCCAGAAAGACAATCTTATGCTAAACTATTTAAGTTCGTTTCAAGTCATCGAGATTTTGACATAGTTAATCAATTAAACCAGGCTGCTCAGGGCTTAAAGCTAGATAAGCGGTCATTAGCGTTTATGATTAAGGTGTTTTTGGAACTGGGATTTGTTTCACGGTCTGGGAATGTTATTAAACTAAATCCCAATCCTGAGAGCAAGCAGCTACAAATGGCGCCTAGTTATCAACTCCGTGAAAAGCAGATTGACGCAGAACAACACCTATTGTTAGCAAACACAAGTGAATTAGTCAGTTTCGTTTCGCAATATTTAGAAACTGATGAAAGGAAGAAATTAAATGGCAATTGATTTTACACAGTATATAGCTTCTTACGAAAACTACCCTGAACCTGGAGTGCTCTTTAGAGATATTTCTCCACTGCTTGAAAACGGGGATGCTTATAAAGCTGCTACCAATGAAATCGTCAAGTTTGCTCGTGAACGTGACGTCGACATGGTTGTTGGACCAGAAGCTCGGGGATTTATTGTAGGTTGTCCTGTAGCTAATGAACTTGGAATTGGTTTTTCACCTGCTCGTAAGCAAGATAAGTTACCTGGTGAAGTAATTACTGCAAGTTATGATCTTGAGTATGGCCAAGCTAGCCTTTGCTTACGTAAAGATGCGATTAAGAAGGGCCAACGTGTGTTGGTTACCGATGATTTGCTGGCAACTGGTGGAACCATTGATGCTACTATTAGAATGGTTGAAGAACTTGGTGGGATCGTCGTTGGAACTGCATTTATTATTGAACTAAAAGATTTAAAAGGTCGCGACAAGATCGCAGACTATGACATTTTAAGCTTGGTTACTTATTAATTAAGCTAAAAAGCACTCGAGTGAGTGCTTTTTTTATGCAAAAATTACCAATGTGGTATTATTTTGGTATAAGAGTAAGGGGAGGCGTACATCGTGGAACTAACAGAAACAGATTATAATATTTTAAAGGCAATTCAGTCAGGTAGAGTGGAATCGGGAACTAGTCCAAGCCATTTTGTCGATTATTGTGATAATGTAATTGGCGGTGATCCGCGCCCATTGATTGCAGAAGGGTACATTAACGCTGATCGATTTATAAATGGTTTAACTGATAAGGGTACGCAAGCTATCGCAGATTATGAAAAAGCACATAGCAAGTAATTTTGACATAAAAAAACGGGCTAGCCAATGAGACTAGTCCGTTTTTTATTTTTAAGGTGAGTACAGGAATTGAACCTGCGCGCCCGTTCAACACGGGTTCGCCGGATTTCGAGTCCGGTGCATTACCACTCTGCCAACTCACCACAACAACCATAATTATATCAATCTGAGTTATGGTTGTAAATCGTAATTTGATAAATTTAGGAATTTGATAACTTACTTTTTATAAATCCGAACACAGCCGGAATTAGAGAAACCAATACAATTCCAATTACTACCATTGAGAAATGTTCTTTAACAAATGGAATATTACCAAAGAAATGACCACCGCCACAGCAAATAATTACCCAAGTAATGCAAGCGGGGATATTATATTTGGCAAATCTTTGGTAGGAAAATTGGATGTTGCAGCAACAAATGGTACTAGTGTGCGGATGATTGGCATGAATCTAGCTAAGAAGATCGCCCATGCCCCATACTTATCAAAAAAGTTGCGGGCATTTTGAAGATTCTTCTCTTTAATGAACCTTCCCAACACAGGATGCTTAGGAATCAATTCGCCAAATTTTCTTCCAAGATAGAAATTTAGTGAGTCCCCACAAATTGAAGCAACTAAGAACAGGAATACGAATCCCCAAGGATGGAGTCCATAATCTGGATTAGCAGCTAAAGCTGAAGCAGCGAACAATAACGAATCACCAGGTAAGAATGGAAGAATTACAGCCCCAGTCTCAATGAAGATAACTGCAAACAGTATTAGGTAAGTCCAGTTACCAAAAGTTGTGACAATGTTTACTAGATGATTATCGATGTGGAGAACAAAATCGATTAATGTACTCAAAAAATCAGTCCCTTTAATGTTTAGTTACTATAATACCAAAAACCGTTGGAATAAAATTAAAATGGCGTAGTGTTTATAAAAAAGTAAACTTTTGGCATTGGACACTTAGTATGAAAGCAAGTAAAATGTTTTTAAGTTAGGAGGCGATGTTTAATGAAACCAAAAGTCGGTATGATTATGCAAGTTAAGGTTACAGGAGTTCAATCTTATGGTGCATTTGTAGATATCATGGGTGAGTATCGAGGCTTAATTCATATTTCTGAATGCAGAGAAGGATATGTAACTGATATTCATGACTTGTTTTCAATTGGGGATGTTGTTGAAGCAGTTATTATCGATATTGATGAATATACTGGACGAATTAGTTTATCTACTAGGGTTAATAACGTTGATTTTAAGGTATTAGATCAACATTTACGGCCAAATCGCCAGTCTCAGAATTATTGGACTAACTATCATTTAAACTCGGGTTTTGCACCAATTGAGGCAAGTCGTAAATCATGGTTACGGGATGCCCGAAAGAAATTTGAATAAATTTTCAAAAATAGGCTTGACCGATGCGCTGATACTTGGTAAACTTATTTTCGTTGCTTAATTAGTAACGCAAAAGAAACACCAAACAAATCAAACAAAATTTAAAAATTAATTTCAAATTTGTTCTTGATTTTAAATTCAAAACC
>NZ_BEXA01000007.1 GCF_003864335.1 Lentilactobacillus kosonis
TCTCGTCGTTTATATGTCAACGACTTTTTAAATCATTTTGCGATTCAAAATATCAAACTTTAAAACCGCAAGTAATAATATACCGACTTTTGTGACAAATGTCAACACACGAAAGTAAATTAGTTATGAGAAAATAAAAAGACGCTGCTTTATCAGCAGCGTCTTTTTATTTATTCATTTGCAGAGTCGTCATCAGGTCTCATTGTTGGGAACAATAAAACATCGCGAATCGATTCAGCATTGGTCAATAGCATTACCAAACGATCCATTCCGATTCCCAATCCACCTGTAGGTGGCATACCATATTCCAAGGCCTCGATGTAATCTTCATCGATTCCTTCAGCTTCATCATTACCTTCTTCACGTTCAGCAACTTGAGCTTCAAATCGTTCGCGTTGATCGATAGGATCATTAAGCTCAGTAAAGGCATTAGCAAATTCATTAGTAACAATATACAATTCAAAACGATCCGTAAATCTAGGATCGTCAGCGTTTTTCTTAGCTAAAGGCGAAATTTCTACGGGATGACCATAGATAAATGTTGGTTGCTCTAACTTTGGTTGAACTAGTTCTTCAAAGAAAGCATTAATAATGTGGCCAACTTTCCAATACTTTTCGTAATGAATACCATTATCATCGGCCAATTTCTTAGCTTCATCAACACTCATTTTTTTCCAGAAGTCAATACCGGTATATTCTTTAATAGCATCAACCATGTGCATTCTAGTAAATTCTTTGTTCAAATCAATGGTATGACCTTTATACTCCACGATTCGATCTTCAGTAACCGCTGAGGCAGCTGCCTTAAAATGCCTTCAGTTTCATCCATTACATCATTGAAATCAAAATAAGCAGCATATGATTCTAGCATTGTGAACTCAGGGTTATGTCTTGTATCCATTCCTTCATTACGGAATACTCGACCAATTTCATAGACTCTTTCCATACCACCAACGATTAAGCGTTTTAAATGCAATTCAAGCGCAATCCGCAAGTATAAATCAATGTTTAGAGCATTGTGATGAGTAATAAATGGACGAGCACTAGCACCACCAGCTTGATTATGAAGGACTGGAGTTTCAACCTCTAAGAAATCATTGCCATCTAAATAACTTCTGACAGCAGTAATAATCTTACTACGTTTTTGGAAACGCTCGAAACTATCAGGATTTGCAATCAAATCTAAATAACGTTGACGATATTTTTGTTCTTGATTTTGCAAGCCATGATATTTATCAGGTAGTGGCCGAAGGGCCTTTGATAGAAATGTAACTGATTCAGCCCGAACCGTTAATTCTCCCATATCGGTCTTAATCAATTGACCAGTAATACCCAAATGATCTCCAATATCTGAACGTTTAAAGATATGGTAAACTTCTTCACCCACAATATCTTTACGAACATAAATTTGAATTCTACCACTTCTATCGCGGAGATCGGCAAAGCCAACTTTTCCTTTACCACGCTTAGACATCATTCTACCAGCAATGGTAACTTTCTTATTCAAGTCCATTAACTCATCTTTATCTGCATCTTCGAATTCATCATGGAGTCCTTGTGCAAGGTCTGTTCTTTCAAATCGGTGTCCGAAGGGATCGATTCCTTCCTCACGTAATTCATTCATTTTTGGCGACGAACGATTAATTGATCGTTCATTTCTTTATCTTTGGCCACTATTAAACCTCCTAAATCGTATTAACATTCCAATTCTAGCACATATCTATCTGATTATTGAACGATTTCTTGATGTTGTGAGTTACGTTTAGCATTTTTTTCTAAGAATTCATCAAAAATCGCATCCATTGCTTCCTCACCATCAGCATTATTCAACGCAACTTTAGTCCTAGCAGAATGTGAAATTCCCTTTAAGTAGTATCCAGATTGACCTCTAAATTCGTGAGAACCTGCATAATCGCCTTTTAATTCCACAAGGCGATGTAAATGTTCCTTAGCAGTTTGAATCTTTTGTTCTGCAGTAGGCTCTGGCAACAACTCACCAGTGGCTAAATAGTGCTCAGTTTGCCGCAAAATCCACGGATTGCCTTCAACAGCTCGGCCCATCATCGCAGCATCAGCACCAACGTAATCAATCATTTTTTAGCATCTTGAGGAGTTTTAATATCTCCATTACCCATAAATGGAATTGTTAATTCATTAGCAACTTGCTTAAGAATTTCCCAGTCTGCGTGACCGGTATACATCTGTTTACGAGTCCGACCATGCATTGCCAAGGCTGAAGCTCCGGCCTTTTCAGCAGCTAATGCATTTTCTACAGCGAGGATATGATCTTCGTCCCAGCCAGTTCTCATCTTAACAGTGACCGGTTTTTAACTGCGTCAGTTACATAAGAAACCATTTCATAAACCTTATTGGGATCTAATAACCAACGAGCACCAGCATCGGTTTTAACCACCTTGTTAACAGGACATCCCATATTGATATCAATAATATCAGCAGAAGTATTTTGATCAACAAATTTAGCAGCTTCAACTAATGTATCTTTAGTACCGCCAAAAATTTGAATGCTCATTGGATGTTCATTAGGATCAACAAACATCATATCCAAAGTTTTTTTATTTTTATACATAATGCCACGATCAGAAATCATTTCACAAACAACTAATCCCGCACCAAATTCCTTACAAATAATTCTAAAAGCAGAATTAGTCACTCCAGCCATTGGTGCAACGACGACTTGATTAGGAATTGTAACGTCACCAATTTTCCATTCCATTATTTTCACCTCAAACGCGTAATTTTAATCTAAAAAATACCGTGAGTAATATTATCACAGAATTTAACTTTTAATAGTAAGTTACTTACTATTCCGACTTTCGGCCTCAGTGATAATATCATTCAATCAGCTTCATCGTAATGATACTTTGATTGGCAAAAATTGCAAACTACGTCGATTTTACCATCTTCAGTTAAAATTTCCTTTAACTGATCAACTGGAATCCCAACCAAATCATTTCGGAACTTATCTTTTGAACAATTGCAATAAAATTCAACTGGCTCTGTTGTCAGAAACTTCAAATTATCCTCACCAAACAATAGGTTAAGAATATCTTCAGGTGATTGTTCCTTTAACAATAGCTCAGATAACATTGGCATTTCTTTCATCCGCTTAGTTAGGTTGTCAATGGCCTCATCCGTTGCTCCAGGTAACACCTGAACTAAATAACCACCCGCCGCTCCAATTGAGTTGTCCTCATTAACAAATACTGAAACCCCAACAGCTGAAGGAATTTGTTCGGATTGAGCTAAATAATAAGTAAAATCGTCACCAATTTCACCTGATGCCAATGGCACACTACTTGTGTATGGGTCTCCATTTTCCAAAATTTTATTAACTTCCAAGCCCCCATTGATTCCAACTGCCTGTGCAACATCAATTTTATGAAATTTATTTAAAGGTAAATGAACATGTGGCTCACTAATATATCCCTTAACGTGACCATGAGAATCCGCATCAACTAAGATTTGGCCGACCGGGCCACCACCGTTAATTTTAACTGTGATAGCTGCCCCATTTTTATCAACGGATGCAGCCAACAATGTCGACCCTATCATAGTTCTACCTAAGGCAGCTGAAGACGCACTCCAAGTGTCATGTTTAACCTGAGCGTCAGCGACCATTTGATGTCCATTAACTGCATAAGCTCGAAACATACCACCGCTTGTGATTGCTTTAACTAAATAATCTTTCATTCTAATCTCCTTTTAGAAATAAAAGCGGGATTACAGCAAAACCAACGTTTTGTTGCAATCCCACTTACTATTCAATAACTACTTCAAAATAACGATATTACTTAATCATCATTACGGTGATCTTGGTTATCAAAATCAGGATTTACATCATCCGGCTTAGGGTTCTCAGTTGAATCAGTAGATTCATCATCAGTATCCTTACCATTTTCGATGTGGGCCTGACGTTCAGCTTCCTTACGTTCAAGCTCCCGTTTAGCTTCTTCAAAAGTAGCTGCCCGTTCGCTTGGGAAATCACTTGATTCTGATTCAGCAGGCATCTTACCAGTGTTATAGAGTGACAAGATTTGCTTTTCATCAAGAGTTTCGTATTTAAGTAAAGCTTCAGCAATTAGCTTATGTTGTTCACGATGCTCTTCGATAATTCTAACAGCTTCATCATGACCTTCATCGGTGAATCGCTTAACTTCTTCATCAATAACAGCAGCCGTTTGTTGTGAATACCTTGGACCATAAGATTCTTGACTTGGATTTTCAAGTTGAACTCGACCCAACTTATCACTCATCCCATACTGGGTAACCATAATTCGAGCAATATTTGTAGCTTGTTCAAAGTCATTTGAAGCTCCTGAAGATTCAGAATTGAAGATGACTTCCTCAGCAGCTCGGCCACCCATCAATCCAGCAATCTGTTCTTGAGCATTCTTCTTAGACATCAATTGTTGATCTTCTCGAGGAAGCATAATTGCATAACCGCCGGCACGTCCGCGAGGAATAATTGTTACCTTGTGAACTACTCGGGCCTCATTAAGGACTAAACCAACAATGGTATGTCCTGCTTCATGGTATGCAACCGTCTTTCTTTCGAGTTCAGAAATTACTCGGTTACGCTTAGCTGGCCCTGCAATTACCCGATCTTCAGCTTCGTCAAAATCAGAAGCATCGATTTCTTTCTTATTTCGACGAGCAGCAAGTAGCGCTGCTTCATTAAGCAAGTTAGCCAAATCAGCTCCCACAAATCCAGGGGTTTGTTTGGCAATCTCGTTCAGGTCAACATTAGATGCAATTGGCTTATTCTTAGCATGAACCTTAAGAATTGCTTCACGACCGTTAACGTCTGGACTACCCACAAGAATCTTCCGGTCAAATCGGCCTGGACGAGTCAATGCAGGATCCAAGACATCAGAACGGTTAGTTGCCGCAATAACAATCACGCCTTCGTTACCGCCAAAACCATCCATTTCAACTAATAATTGGTTAAGGGTTTGTTCACGTTCATCATTACCGCCACCCATGCCAACGCCACGCTTGCGACCTACGGCATCGATTTCATCGATAAAGATAATTGCTGGAGCAGACTTCTTAGCTTGTTCGAATAAGTCACGAACACGACTAGCACCAACCCCGACAAACATTTCAACAAAGTCAGAACCCGAAATTGAGTAGAACGGTACTCCAGCTTCACCAGCAACCGCTTTAGCTAGCAATGTTTTACCCGTTCCTGGAGGTCCCTCAAGTAATACACCATGAGGAATCTTAGCCCCCAACGAGGTAAATTTGTGTGGATCTTTCAAGAATTCAACAACTTCAACAAGTTCTTGTTTCTCTTCTTCCTCACCGGCAACATCAGCAAAACGAACAGTATTTTGTTTACTATCGGCTGGTTTTGCCTTAGATTTACCAAAGTTCATTACTCGACCATTACCGCCGCCTTGACCACCGCCGGCACGGCCCATCATCATGTAAAAGAACCAGATGAAGATAACCAATGGCAATACATAAACTAATAAGTTTACCCAAAAACCACTAGATTCTTCAGGCTTAGCGTTCATTTTAACGTCATTATCCTGAGCTGCCTTAGTAATATCTGCAACCGAAGAATTATTTTCTAAGACAGTGGTACTAAACTTGGTAACTTCTCTAGTTTGTGTAGCACCACCAAGGATTCCTGTTTGTTCTTTTACTTTTTTAGCTTGTCGATATTCCCCAGTAACTTTGTAAACTCCGCCACTTGGTTGAATCGAAAAGTTCTTAATCTTATCGTCCTTTAAATTTTGAACGAATTGGCTAGATCGGATTTCTTGAGATTCCGTGTGAGTATTACTCCCATTAAAGAAGTAAATGACCCCCATTACTAACAAGAACATCACGATATAAAATAGGCTACTTCTAAATAGTCCATTTCGATTTGAATTCATCGACGTCCTCCTACACAGTATTTATTTTGATAGTCCAAATATTACCACATTTGACTTTCATTGACCATTAATTGTTCGTATAAATTTCAGGCTTCAGAACTCCAATATAAGGAAGGTTACGATACTTTTCTTCATAGTCTAATCCATAACCGACTACGAATTCGTTAGGCACCTCAAAACCAATGAAATCTGATGATGCTTCAACCACTCTACCAGAAGGTTTATCTAATAAAGTACATACTTTGATCGAGCTAGCGCCACGATCATTTAAGGTGTCAATCAAGAACTTTAACGTTCTTCCGGTATCAACGATATCTTCCATTATCAAAACATCTCGGCCAGAAATATCGGTTGAAATATCTGTAACTAATTCAACCACTCCTGAAGATTGGGTTGTGCCATGGTAACTGGAAACATCCATAAAGTCGAGTTCCATATACATATCAGTATCTCGAATTACGTCAGTCATAAAGAAGATTGCTCCCTTTAAAACCCCAATTACTACAGGAACTTTGTCACCATAGTACGACTTGATTTCTTTTCCTAGTCGTTGACAAGCTTCTTGAATGTCAGACTTACTGTACAGCACCTTTAAGATGTCATTATCCATTAATTTGGTTTCCTCTCACTTCTCAATTAAATAGTATTTGTTGGTGTCCTGATTACCGCTGCTTTTAGCCACTCGATACCCAAGAACTGCTAATACATTATCGGTATTTGAAACTAACAATTGAATCCTCTTACGATCATCAGTTGTAATCTTTTGATTTATCAAAAATCTAGCAACTTTTTGATGACCGCCGTTTTCGATTTCGAACCGATCTCCCGGCTTAGGATGCCGATAAATTAACGGAAAATCGGCTTCAGTTAGTAACAATTCATGAATTTTAATACCCGGAGTAATGTTGTCAGGAGCATGAGTAAAGACGCCAAAAGAGCGACCACCTTCAATTTGGTTCCAACGATTTAATGGTACCATAAAATCCACATTTTTTTGATAGGTAGAAAATGATTTTTTGGACTTATTTAATATAACTAGTTTTCCATACCGTTTAGCTACTGTAATTTGGCTATTTAAATCAACCTCTCCTTGTGCTTTCAGAGGATTATTAATTAACCGAACGATTTGAGTTAACTGGTCATTAGAAACTGCAACTGATTTTGGAAATTGCTCTAACCACCGTTGAATCAGTAGGGTCCACAGTGAATCATCAAAGTCATTAAAATTGGTGATATCTAATTCATGCTTGTCCCCAACCATACCGCTTAACAAATTATCAATATAATGGTTACTAACGGTTATCATTTTAATTAATTGTTTAGAATAATCAACCATATGTTTAATCGCTAACGGATTTTCTTCTTTTAATTGGGGCATTACGTGGTGTCGAATCCGGTTGCGTAAGTTTTCGTCATTCTGATTAGTCTCATCTTCAAACCACTTTAATGTATTGTCGTTAGCATATTGGCGAATCTCAAACTTACCAAATGACAACATAGGTCTGATTAACTTACCATTCCCAAATTGACGTTCAGGTGCGATACCAACCAAGGAGTTTAACCGTCCGCCCCTAACTAACTTCATAACCATTGTTTCCGCTAAATCATCAGCATGGTGGGCAGTCGCAACATAATCAGCTTTAAACTGATCCATGATTTCTGCAAAAAACCATAACGAAATTCCCGGGCCGCAGCTTCTATCCCCACTTTGGGATGAACTTCAGCAGGCCATTCCTTCATTTGGAGTTCTACATGATGCTGAGCACAATACTCTTTAATAAACGTCGTCTCTTCAAATGATGCCGGTCTCAAATGATGATCAACATATGCCACAATAATTCTTAGTCCCTTGATGTTGGCCCTTAAAAATAGATTCAACATCACCATTGAATCAACCCCAGTTGAAACAGCTAGCACAACGGTTGTCTCACGGTCAAACCAATGCTGTTCATGAACATTTTTTATGAATTGATTAAGTAACGACAAAATAACCTCCACCAATAAAAAAACAGATACTAATTAAAGTACCTGATCTTGATTTATTAACTGCGACGGCCACCGCGGCCCCCACGTTTTCCTTCAGTATTCTTCTTGAGAGTCGCTAAACGGTCCTCACTTTGCTTCAAAAAGCCAGACATTAAATCATCAAAACTATCGGACTTATGCGCATTGTTATTGCCATTTGATTTTTTATCAAATGAACGTCTACCCCCGTTATTACTACGATGCTCGTTATGATTCTCATGGTGAAAGCCAGAATTACTACGTTCATGAGTGCTGTGACTATGTTCCTCGTTATTGTCGTGGTTTTCGTTTGCCTTTCGAATCGACAAACTGATCTTATTATCCCCGTCAACCTTTAAAACTTTGACCGTAACTTCGTCACCAACTTTTAGGATGTCATGAATATCTTTGACAAATCCATCTGAAACTTCACTAATGTGAACCAATCCTGTTTTATGGTCACCTAAGTCAACAAACGCACCGAAATTAGTAATTCCCGATACCTTACCGCTGACTTTTTCCCCAATTTCAATTGCCATTTAAAAAATTGTTCCTCCTATGTAGTTGTACATAAATTATAGCATACTTAATTCGAATTAGTTTAACAAACTAAGCTAGGATCAACCAATTTAATATCAAGAAAATAAAAAGCTAATCTCTAAAATAAATTTTTAGAGATTAGCTTAATTTGAATGCTTAATCTAAGTCGTCAATTGCTTTATCCGGAAAACTATACACAGTCTCACCCGGTTTGGTGTAGTAATATCGTTCGCGAATAAGTTTCTCAACATAAGAATGATTATTTAACTGCTTAACCTTCACGCTCAGTTGTTTTTTAGTAGCTTTTTCGGATTTCAAATTTGCCTGTTGTTTAGCAATTTGACTATTAATTTGAGTTAAATTTCCCTTGGCTCTAACAATCTGAACTCCAAATAGCAAAACCACGCATGCAAAACCACCAATAATTTCTAGTGCTCGGCGCTTACGCTTATGGCTAAGCTTTAGCGACATCTTATTCTTTAGAATTTCAATATCTCTTTTTTTAGTAAATTCATTCTCAAGCTTACTAATTTTCCCTTTTGATTTTGCCACATTAAATCCCCCGATCAAAAATGACTCAAACCCTTTTGAATTAATATTACAACACCCAATTGAGCTTTGTCTACTTTTCAAGGAGAATTTAAGATTAATTATTCATTTTCTGAATTGTAATCGCGTTCATACTCTTCGTTAATAATTTCATACATTCTTTGAGCATCATCCTTTTTGGTAGTATCCAATAGCTCTTTAATCCGGACAGTTAAAGTTTTATTACCAAACTTGATTACTATTTCATCGTTTGGATGAACTTCACTAGACGACTTAATTACTCGACCATTAACACTAATTCTACCTTGATCGGCAATCTCCTTGGCAACTGATCGACGCTTAATAATTCTTGAAACCTTTAAAAATTTATCGATTCTCATTATAATTTCCTCGAATTTCTAATATTCTATTTCCCATCGGAATAAGTAACCATTCCTGATCACTAAATGCTTTAAACATAATACATACAATAACAAATACGAATACGCCCACACCAATTCCAACAATTGATTGAATGCCAGCCATAATCCTTAACGTAACTTTGCCAATCAAAATTGCTTTAATTAAGATCCGAACACCGATCACCGCTGACCACATTATCGCACTAATTAATACCAGCTTTGCTAGTTGAGACCATGAAATTAAATCGCGTAAATACTTCCAGCCACTAACAATCATAATCAAGATTGCCGCGCACAAGCTACTAACGGTTGCCAGGCTAGCACCCAAGATTCCCCATTGATCAATAAACAGCGAATTAACGGCAGCTTTAATCACCACTGCAATAATAATTGCAATCACTGTGGGGCCAAAAACATCATGGCTTTGAAAAATGGTATTCAACACCAAAATAATCGACGCTGCCAAGATGCTAAAGCAGTAAACACTAATAGTTAAATTCAATTCTGGAGTAGCAAATAACAACGGATTAATTGCAGCCATTAAAGCAAGCATCCCAAAGCTCATCGCACAGGCTAACCCAAAATTAACAGCAATACTTCCATGAGCCAATTGTAAATATCTTTGTTGATTTTTTGACTTCACAGCTGCCACCAATTGAGGCAAAATTGCAGTCGTTGAGGCAGTAGTAATTGTTAATCCAAGTTGAACTAACGTCTGAGAACGATCATAGACTCCCTTAATGTTTTGAGCCATCAACTGGTTATTTCCTAATTTGGTTAGCTCAGCCACAACAGAAAATGAATCAACAAGTTGCAGCAATAACATTACTGAAGCGACTAAACAGATTGTGGCTCCTTCAAGTAATAACCGTCGGGATAATCCTGGAATCGCATATGAACGAGATAATTTTCGAATATGATCTTTTCTTAAGAAGTAATAAATTAAACCCGCGGAAGCCAGCGTGGCAAAAGGTGCTGATAGCATCGCCAAGCTACCCATACGATGAGGATCTAAGTGGTGCCTGACTGCCCACACTGCTGTCACCAAGATTATGGAAACTCTCACGAGCTGTTCAAGGACTTGTGAATATGCAGTTGGTTTCATCAGGTATCTACCTTGAAAGTACCCACGCCAACTAGCTAAAAATGGAATTACCAAAAACATCCAGGAGACTGCATAAATCACTGGCGATAACTGAATATCATGCATCCAGATTGCAATCTGATTTGCACCTAACTGCAGGCCGACAAAAATCAAGCCACACACAATAAAGAGTATCTTTTGAATCTGATACACAATATTTAGTTTGTCCGTTTCTGTTTTAGCATCGACTACTAATTTAGAGATAAATACTGGCAACCCAGAGAGCGCAACTGTCATTGCAATTCCGTAAATCGGGTATATCTGTTGGTAAACGTAAAAACCAACGTTTCCGACCATATTTTGAAAAGGAATCCGGTAGACAGCACTCAAAATTTTTGCAATCAAAGAAGCCACTGTTAGTAACGCGGTTCCTGTTACCAACGCACTTCGATTTGAATCATTACTCATCCTGATTTTTCCCATCTGCCAATTTCACATGCCGAATGTCAGCTAACTCGGTAACTAACTTAATTAACTGGTCTAACCAATCAGCCATGTTGTTTTGGACTACCAATTTAATTTGATACTTTTGTTCTGCTGAATTGATAGTAGCACGGAATTTAGTTTGAGCAATAGCTCTTAACAAATCTTTACTTTCATACTCAGAATCAGCCAATCTAGCGAATGTGATTGTTAAATCATGATCCTTACGCTGAATTTTTCAATTAATGCATAGTCAGCATTCATCTTAATTTCAGCAATTTTCAGTAAGTTATCAACTGCCACTGGAAAATCACCAAATCGGTCAATCAAATCATCAGTAATTTCATCTAACTGGGCCTTACCATCAAGCTGCCGAATCCGTTTATATAATTCAATTTTTTGTTGACTATCATCAATATAATCTGATGGTAGGTAAGCCTCGACATCCAATTCAATCAAAGCACTAGTAGTTTGCGTAACGGTTGCGCCTCGTTTCTTAGCCACCGCATCAGAAAGCATCTGAGTATAGAGATCATACCCGACCGAGTCTACAAACCCGTGTTGCTGTTTGCCAAGCAAATTACCTGCTCCTCGAATTGATAGATCTCGCATTGCAATCTTGAACCCTGAACCCAATTCAGTAAAGTCTCGAATGGCTTCCAATCGCTTTTCACCAACTTCAGTCAATGATTTATTAGGTTGATACATAAAGTATGCATACGCCACTCGACTACTTCTACCAATTCGCCCACGGAGTTGATACAGCTGTGAAAGGCCCATTCGATCCGCATTTTCCACGAATAACGTGTTTACGTTAGGTATATCTACCCCGGTCTCAATAATTGTAGTTGTCACCATAACATCGTATTCACCATTAATGAATTCATATAAGACGTTTTCCAATTGATTTTCCGTCATCTTACCATGGATATAAGCAATTCTGGCATCAGGAACTAACTCGGCTAAATTTGCCACCGTTTTTTCGATATCGCCTACCCGATTATGCAGGTAGAACACTTGACCGCCTCGAGCCATTTCACGTTCAATTGCATCCCTGATTGCCCCAGCATTTTGCTCCATCACGTAAGTTTGAATTGGGTACCGGTTTGCAGGTGGTGTTTCAATAACTGACAAGTCTCTAATTCCCATCATTGACATATTTAGGGTTCGAGGAATTGGTGTTGCCGTTAACGTTAATACGTCCACGTTACTTCTAAGTTCTTTAATCCGCTCCTTATGCTTAACGCCAAATCGTTGTTCCTCATCAATAATCAATAATCCCAGATCCTTGAACCCAACATCCTTAGACAGAATTCGATGAGTTCCAACTACCACATCAACGGTGCCATCCTGCAAATCAGCAAGAGTCGCTTTAATTTCCGCCTTGGTTTGGAAGCGAGACAATACACGAACTTCAATGGGATAATCAGCAAATCTGTCCTGCATCGTTTCATAGTGTTGCTGAGCTAAGATTGTCGTTGGCACTAAAAATGCCACCTGCTTACCAACTTCGATTGCCTTAAATGCAGCCCTTAAGGCGACTTCTGTCTTTCCATAACCAACATCCCCGACTAAGAGCCGATCCATTGGTCTAGCATTTTCCATATCTCGTTTGATTTCTTGCGCACTTCGCATTTGATCAGGAGTTTCATTGTATGGAAATTCATTTTCAAAATCATGCTGTAAGGCATCATCTTTTGGAAAAGCAAATCCCTTTTGGGCACTGCGTTTCGCATATAATTCGATCAAATCATCGGCAATATCCTCAATTTTGCTAGCAACTTTTTGCTTAGTCTTAGCCCACTCGCTACCGCCAAGTTTGTTGATACGGGGATGCTTATCTTCTGATGAAACATACTTTTGGATTAAATTAAGTTGAGTTACCGGAATAAAAAGTTGGGCATTGTCCTTATAAGTAATGGTCAAGTAGTCTTGATGCTTACCATCAACTTCCATCGTTTTCATGCCTTCATAACGGCCAATTCCGTGGTTGACATGGACCACAAAATCTCCGGGTTTTAAATCGGTATAACTTTTGATTCGTTCAGCATTACTAAATGTAGTCATCTTGCGGTGCTTTTTAGTAACTTTTTGGAACAGTTCACGCTCCGTAATCACCGCTAACTTATTCTGTGGTAATTCAAAACCATTATCTAATCCATTAGCGATCAGCTGCACTTTGCCCGCTAATAATTTAGTTGGAGTAGCAATACTAACGTTAACATCAAAATCAGCCAAGGTATTTGCAACTTTATCTAGCCGTTTTTCATCTTCAACCATCATGATGACCGTCGTTTGACTTTTCAACCAGCGGTCAACTTCACCTTTCAGCATTGGCATTGAGGAGAAAAATTGTTGCATCGGGCGAGTATTAATTTGACTGATTTGTGAAAACTTTAAGTTAGTTAACCCCTTTTTAAACAAAGATAGTAAAACACTACCATGTTGATTATTTTTAAATGTCGCCTTAAAGTCACTTGTGTAATTGGAATCCGGTAGAATTTCGTGCTGAGAAATCTTATCTTCCAACCAATCCTGCTCATCAGCCAGTAGTTGAACGTTAGCTTCAGTTATTTTAGAGTACTCATCGAATACAACAACCCCGTCAGCCGCAAGATAATCAATAATTGACGTTTGTTCTGGGTAAAGCAACTGTGAGAATAATAGCCAATAAGGATCATTCAAACCGTTACTTAAATCCGTGATTTTGACGTCAAGATTGCTTTGAAGAACCTGAGCAGCTTCGTCATCTAAATCGCTAACCGTTGTTTTTAGTTTCATTTGTAACTGATTAACAACTGATTGTCTTTGTTCAGTTGTCATAATCAAATCACTAGCTGGATAAATGACACTGCTTTTAATGTTCTCAATACTTCGCTGGTCCGCGACATTAAAGCTTCTCATCGAATCAACTTCGGTGTCAAAAAATCAATTCTGATTGGATTATCGCTACTTAATGGATAGATATCCAAGATTGAACCTCTAATTGAAAATTCACCAGGAGCAGCAACCATTTTCTGAAGTGAATACCCCATTTGATGTAATTTGAGTTTTAACTCGGCTAAATCAAATTCATCACCAGTTGAAATCATTAGCTTAGCATCCTCAAATTGACCTTTAGTTGGTAAAATTCGCCGAATCCCCGATACTGAAGTCACAATCACAGCAGGTGACCCGTCGGCTAACTGGTTAAGTGCTAAGACTCGCAACGCTTTATACTCAGGTGAACTAGTAGCTAATTCACTAGCGCCAATTTCTTCTACTGGAAATTCGAATAGTTGATCATCAGGAACAAGATTAGCTAAATCGGCCGTTAGCTGATCTGCATGAGCAAGCGTATCTGTCACAATAATCATTGGCTGATTTAACTGTTTGTATATTCCATTAATAAACATAGTTTTGGCCGATCCGCTTAATCCAGTAACTAATTGACGGGATTGCGGTGCGACTTTGGTCACAACATCCTCGAATTCCGGAATCCCCTCAAATAGATGATCTAATTCCATTCGTCTCTTCCTCTCTTAAATCTGTTTAGTTAATCTGTTTAGTTAAACTGATTTTCTAATTCTGGAATCGTGCTACCGTCGATCCAATTCTCAATAGCACTAACCGCATGATCTTGTGCACTTAAAAAATCAGGTAATTGTTCTTTTGAGAACTTGCCTAACACATAGTCAACAACTTTTGCCGTTGAGGGTGGGCAATCCCCACCTTGATCCGAGCAAAATCTTTAGTCCCAATTGAGCTAATAATACTCTTAATCCCGTTATGGCCACCTGCAGAACCCGTAGCTCGGATTCTAATTTTGCCTACTGGCAGATCCATATCATCATGAATAATAATAATATCATCAACGTCCACATCAAAGTAATTCTGAAGAGCAGCTACTGCTCTGCCAGATTCATTCATAAACGTTGTTGGTTCCACAACCATCACTTTTTCGGTTCCAATAAAGCCAACGCCATACTTAGCGTCCATCTTTCTGGTTGTGATTTGAATATTATGCTGGTTAGCAAATTCTTCAACCACCATAAAACCGGTATTATGTCGTGTTCCTGTATATTGGGGACCGATATTTCCCAACCCAACAATTAATTTCATTTTTTAGTTCCTCTTTCTTCCTGACAACACAAAAGGCCGAACAAAGAATGTTCAGCTTGTCTACTAGATATCTTCAAAATTATACCATAATATGCGTTTTGTTCATTTTTATAATAATTAATCGGTGATTATCCCCAGCTAAACTACGTATCTCCTAAATTGGTTGTGAATTTAGCAACAATCATATGTTATAATACAGTTGGTTTCAGAAAATTTTATAGGAGATGATCAATTTGACTTTAGATCGCCAAAAAGTTGCTTTAATTGGTGACGGTGCCGTTGGATCATCATACGCATACGCTATGATGCAACAAGGACTTGCCGAAGAATTTGTTATCGTTGATGTTGTAAAGGAACGTACAGAAGGAGACGCCCTTGACCTTGAGGACGCCCAAGTATTTACTTCACCAAAACACGTTTTCTCAGGTGACTACTCAGACTGTGCTGATGCAGACCTAGCAGTTATTACTGCTGGTGCTCCTCAAAAGCCAGGCGAAACTCGTTTGGACCTTGTTAATAAGAACCTTAAAATTATGCAAGCAATCATTGACCCATTAGTTGCTTCAGGATTTAAGGGAATCATTTTGGTTGCAGCTAACCCAGTTGATATTTTGACTTACGCTGCTCAAAAATTCTCAGGATTCCCTAAGAACCGTGTATTTGGTAGTGGTACATCACTTGATTCATCAAGACTTCAAGTTGGCTTAGCTAAGAAGCTAAACGTTAACCCACAATCAATTAACGCTTACATCATGGGTGAACATGGTGATTCAGAATTTGCTGCTTATGCTTCAGCTACTGTTGGTGGTGAATCATTGATTGAACGTGCTAAACGTGCTGGTTTATCAATGGATGATCTTCACCAAATTGAAGATGACACTCGTCATAAAGCATACGAAATCATCAATCGTAAGGGTGCAACGTTCTACGGAGTTGCTACTGCTTTGATGAGAATTTCTAAAGCAATCTTACGTGATGAAAACACTGTTCTTCCTGTTGGCGCTCCAATGGATGGCCAATATGGTTTAAACGATGTTTACATTGGTACACCTGCCATTATTAATGGTTCAGGGGTTGCCGAAGTTATCGAAGTTCCTTTGAGTGATGAAGAAAAGGAATTAATGAGAAAATCAGCAGAAACTCTTCAAAAGACAACTGCCGATGGTATGGCTCAACTATAATTCATTCAAAGAAGTCGCTTAGGCGGCTTTTTTGTACCCGAATTTTTCGGTTTATTAATAAATAATTTACTTTATTATGTTATGATGAGAACATAAAATTGATATTCGGAGGAATGTTTATGCTATTTAAAAGCTTAGTTAAGCCAAAAGAACGATTAGTAACAGTGAAGGAAAGCAACACGCTTGAAGAGGCCCTCACCGTCCTCGAAGATTCCGGCTATCGTTGTGTTCCAATTTTAGATGAAACTGGTACAATTTTCCGTGGTAATATCTACAAAATGCATATTTATCGTCACAAATCTCGGGGGGGAGATATGACTTTACCAGTTACTACCCTGTTAAAGAATGCCACTAAATTTATTAATATTAACTCAGCTTTCTTTCAAGTTTTCTTTTCAATCAAAGACTTACCATACATTGCTGTTTTGGATGAACAAAATAACTTCTATGGAATTTTAACACATACTAGACTGTTAGACATGTTATCTCAGTCATGGAACGTTAACATCGGTAGTTACGTATTAACTGTTGTCGCTAGCGGCGAGCGTGGTGATTTGGAAGACATCACTAAAATTATTACGAAGTACACGTCAATTGCAAGTGTAATTTCCCTCGATGCCCAAGAAGGCGAATTAGTTCATCGAATTATGTTCACCTTGCCTGCAGAAGTAGACCAAGATCGCTTAAACCGAATTATTGCTGCGCTCGAACGAAAAGAATTCCGAGTCCCTGAAGTAGAAAATTTAAAAGATGAAAAAACTCTTTAAACTACTTACAATCAAAAAGGTACTGATCAATAAATGATCAGTACTTTTTGATTTATAAGTTAACTACGGATTTTACAAATTATGTACTCAGTTTGAAGAATTTACTTATCCACAATCCCAATACTAATTTTAATAGCTTCATCAACCTTAGCCATCAAAGCAGGACTGAGATGTGTTACCTTATCCTTCAAACGTTGTTTATCAATTGTTCTAATCTGTTCAAGCAGAATTACCGAATCCCGTTCGATTCCATCCCCAGCTTTGATACCCACATGTGTTGGCATCTTAGGCTTAGAAATTCTGGCAGTAATTGCTGCAACAATCACCGTCGGACTATAATGATTTCCGATATCATTTTGGACAATTAATACTGGTCTCATTCCCCCCTGCTCTGAACCAACTACCGGTGAGAGATCAGCATAAAAAAATGTCCCCACGCTTAAATAAAAACGTCAGCCATTATTTACCCCCCCTATAACGACAAAAACTATAATCCAAAATAGTTAAACGTCGTATTTATTCCGATACTGGGCAAGGTGAATTTCAGCGTCAGCCTCACAAGCCAAAAATCGTGAGTTAACTCACGATTTAAGTTTCCCATCTCGCGATAGCCATCCATCAATGAATGGATCAGTTTCGGATCATCAAAAAATAGTTGATAGCAATTCTTACAGTTGATGATTGAGATATCCCGACTTGGCGACAAAATCGCTTAGCTTATGAGTTATTTTTTCGTCTACTGCTAATGAAAATTGCTTGTTATTTTGGACTACATTTGCCATAAAACTATCCCCTATATTTCTTTAGTTAAATACTAATATACCATGGAATAGCTTCTCATGCATAAAAATTTAATAATATACGCGCTTGATCCGCGGTTGCAGGTCACAAATTACTTCATAATTGATTGTCCCAAGATAGGTAGCTAGGTCTTCAGCAGTATTTTGTAAGCCCCCCGACTCACCAATAATAACCACTGGCGTGCCAAAATCATATTTACGATCTAATCTAATCATGAATTGATCCATACAGACTCGACCAACAATCTCACATGCGTGGCCATTTACTAATACTTGAAATCCTTGTAACTTACGAGAAATTCCGTCAGCATAACCCATTGGAACGGTGCCAATCCATTCATCTTGCTGAGCTTTATAAGTAGCTCCATAACCAATGTGGGTACCCTTGGTTACCCGCTTAACGTGAACCAAACTAGAAGTTAAAGTTAACGCTGGTTTTAAATCATATGGTAATTCAACGATTTCTTTTTGTGAGGGATTCAAACCATAGGCAGCAATTCCTAGTCGCACCATGTTACCATCACAAATCTTATGCCAGAGACTAGTTGCTGAATTGGCGACATGCACATACTTAGGACGTACTGGCACAACTGCCATAAAATCATTAAACTTTTGATATTGTTGTTTAAAATACTGATCATCCTTCTCATCAGCAGTTGCAAAGTGGGTAAAAACTCCCTCAAACTCAATCTCATTAACCGCTGAATCTAGTACGGATAACGCCTCGCTCAACTCAGCGGGCGTCTGAAAACCAATTCTTCCCATTCCAGTGTCCAACGCCACGTGTACTTTAACTTTTTTCTCACTACTGATAGTGCTTAAAATTTTATCAGCCCGTTTAAGCCAATCAGTTGTTGAAATCGTTAACGAGATATTGTTATCAGCAGCAACTGGCGCCCACTGAGGAGCAGTAATTCCTAACACCAAGATTGGTAAAGTGATTCCCGCTTCACGTAATTCCATTGCTTCATCAATCAAGGCGACACAAATCCAGTAGCCCCAGCCTTCTCAGCTGTTTTAGCAACTTGCACTGCTCCGTGACCATATCCATCCGCTTTTACTACTACGAACAAATCGGAGTCAGCATCCAAATGCTCACGAGCATTTTGAACATTAGTAAAAATTGCTTGCTGGTCTATCAGTACCTGACTATTCCGCATCATTGAAACTACCATCTGTAATATCCCCTTTTTCTAAGATTACTTCCGTCATAACCAACTTATCAGTATGGGAAATGGACAAGTGAGCCTGACCATTAAATGGATGTTTTGTCACAACCGGTTTCCCTAACTCATTATTCAAAATGGTTAAATCAAGCAATGAAACCGTTGCTCCTAATCCCGACCCCATCGCCTTAGAATACGATTCTTTTGCGGAAAACCTGCCAGCAATAAATTCCAGTTTACGTTTTTCGGAGAGATTAGCTAATGCAGCAATTTCATCCGTTGTTAACGTTCTGGTCAAAAAATTAGGATTCTTTTCAATTGCTAACTTGATTCGTTCAATTTCAGTTATATCAATTCCGATTCCTGCAATCATTTGTTTACTCTTTTCAATTTAAAGTCATCATATATAATACCACAGATAATCTGAAATCTTAGCTAGCTCCATATTGAAAATAATTCACGGTTTAGTGAAGCAAATTAATTTAAAACAAAACAAAAAACAGCTTCCCAAAGGAAAACTGTTTTTAAATGGTTAATGTTAACCGTTTTTAATAGTGAAATTCTTTTTTCTGTCAGAACTATGACCGCCTTCACGTTTGCCGCCATCACGACGACCACCGCTACTCTTCTTGTTACGATCTCTATCTGAAGAACGGTTGTAACCGCCGCGACTACCGCCACCGCGATTTCCACCACGGCCACCGCCGCCGTTACCACGATGACCACCACGTGAGTCGTTTCTATTTCTAGAACGACCGCCACCATTTCTTCTTGAACGACCACCTCTTGATAGCGGACGTTCAGGAGTAATCTTAACTTTAACATCGTCACGAGTAACTTCGTTTAACAATGCTGCAACTAAGTCAGTAGCTTCGTATTCTTCAATAAGCTTGTTGGCCATATCAGCATACTTGTCAGTGTTAGTCTTGTTGATCAATTCGCCAACTTGAGATTCAGCAGCATTTAATTGACCAGCAAATGCTTCTTCTTCCGTTGGTGGCTTCAAAGGCAACATTCTCACTTTGGTTAACTTTTCGATTTCTCGTAAGTAATCCATTTCGTTTGGAGTTGCAAATGTAATTGATACACCATGTTGGCCGGCACGACCAGTTCTACCAACCCGGTGAACATAACTATCTGGGTCAGAAGGAATATCATAGTTGTACACATGTGTTACTCCAGAAATATCAATTCCCCGAGCAGCAACGTCAGTGGCAACCAAAATATCAATCTTGCCTTGCTTAAATTCATTCATGATTTGAGTCCGACGACTTTGAGTAAGATCACCATGAAGACCAGCAGCTTTGTAGCCACGAGCTTCAAGTCCCTTAGAAACTTCGTCAACCCGACGTTTAGTTCGACCGAATACGATGGTTACTTCAGGTGCTTGAACATCGAAGAATCGAGTCATTGTATCGAATTTTTCGTATTCCTTAACCCGTACATAGTATTGATCAATTAAATCAGTGGTTAATTCCTTAGCCTTGATCTTAACGTGATGAGGATCTTTCATGAATTGAACCCCAACCCGTTTGATTTCAGGTGGCATAGTTGCTGAGAACAGCAATGTTTGTCTTTCTTCAGGGGTCTTTTTGATAATTGATTCAATATCTTCCAAGAATCCCATGTTTAGCATTTCATCAGCTTCATCAAGAACTAAGTACTTCAAGTTTTCAAGCTTCAAAGTCCGACGATTGATATGATCTAAAATCCGTCCTGGTGTTCCCACCACGATTTGTGGATGATTCTTTAAGTTATTGATTTGACGACGAATGTCAGCACCACCATAAACGGCTTGTACTTTAGCACCTTCGTCTTTACCCAAGCGATATAATTCTTCTTGGGTTTGGATTGCCAACTCTCTGGTTGGTGAAATCACTAATGCTTGAATATCTTTACCTTGCAAATCAACTTTTTGCAAGATAGGTAGGCCAAAGGCAGCTGTCTTTCCAGTTCCTGTTTGAGCCTGACCAATTACATCCTTGCCATCTAATACCATTGGAATGGTTTCGGCTTGGATTGGGGTTGCTTCTTCAAACCCGCTCTTTGAGATAGCAGATAAAATGCTATCTGACAATCCTAATTCACTAAACTTCAAATATGTTTCCTCCTAAAATTATGAAACATCAGGGCACCGTCATGAACTGGAGAAAATCCGTTTCTCGTGGTTCGTTCATGACTTGACCAAGTTCTCAAATAAAATAACTGTACAAGTATACAACATCCATTAGCAGTAAGCAAACAAATAAAACAGAATCGCGTAACCACACGCAATTCTGCCTCTTTTTTATCACTTAACTATCTTAGCTACCACCTGTTCTAGATGAATTCCGTGACTAGCCTTTAATAAAATTGTATCGTTTGGTTGCATGTCAGCAATTAAGTCTGCAGCAAGTTGATCCAACTGATCTTTTTTGTAAACGTGGAGCCGGGTAGCATCATATTCTGGTTTAAGTGCCTCAGCAAGCGCCTGAATATCATCACCAATTAAATAAACTTGATTATCTTTAGCTAAAGATAATTCCTGAGCTAGAGAAGCATGCATTGCTAATGATTGTTCGCCAAGTTCTAACATATCACCTAGTACAATGACTCTGCGGCCATCTACTGGTGTCTCATTGATCGTCTTCAGTACTTCTAAAGCTGCCGTTGGATTTGAATTATAAACATCGCTTAAGACAGCTTCGCCTAGCTTGCCTTCAAGCCATTCAGTTCGGTTCTTAGTTAATTGAACAGTTTTTAGTTGCTTACAAATTAACTTTTCATGAATTCGAAAAATCTTACCGACTAAAATTGCCATCAAGGCATTGTTAACGTTATAGTCACCAATCATTGGAATAACCATTTCAACATCAGGCCATAAATTCGTAGTAAAGTTGGTTGTAAACTTTTGACCATCAATCTTTATTGGATAAATATCATTGTCTTGCTTGCTACCAAAAGTCATGGTTCTAACTGATAAGTCTTTAGCTCGTTCACGTAATAGTGGTTCATCACCATCATAAATAAAAATACCATCTTCTTTTAAGCCATGGGTAATTTCCATTTTTGCGTCGGCAATCTTATCTCGAGTTTTAAAGAATTCAATGTGGGCTTCACCAATCATTGTAATCAAAGCAATATCAGGTTCTACTAACTTACTCAAAAAATCCAATTGCATTGGGCGATCCATTCCCAACTCGACCACTAAAAATTCAGTATTAGATTCCATTTGAAGTAATGTGTAAGGCACCCCAATTTCATTATTAAAATTATCGTAAGTCTTAACAACATTGAATTCCGAGCTAAGTACTGCAGCAATCATATCCTTAGTAGTGGTTTTTCCATTGCTACCAGTAACCGCAATAACCCGAGGATTAATTTTCTGTAAGTAATATTTACTCAATTTTTGAAATGATTTTAAGGGATCATCCACTAATAGCACTGGAACCGCCACGGGAAGCTGGTCTTCGTGATCCTTAGCAAACAAAGTTGCCCCTGCACCATTAGCGGCCGCACTTTCAATATAATTATGGCCATCCTTCTCACCTAACAGTGGGATAAATAACCCATCCTGTTTGATATTCCGGCTATCAAAATCAACACTCGTTATTTCCTTGGCTAATGTTTCCTCGGAAAGTAAAGAGGTGTCGGCATCGATTGCTTGGGCAATCTCTGCAATTGTCATTTTCATAATTGTTCTCCTAAAATTATTGTCTATTAAGAATAATACCACACCCTATAATAAATCTTCATCATCAATCCAATTAAGATTCCACTCAGACGACTTTAAATCATACGTTAGCGTCCCAACGATTCTGGTATTTTCCTTCACTTGAGACGTTTTAAACACTACCGAAGCGCCATCTGGATTATTTAACATTCTTAATTGAATTGGGTAAGTCTTATGCTTTTCAACCAATCCTTCAAACTCAATAAACAGACCATCGCCGCCTTTACTAATCAAATCAATCAGAATCGATTTATCAAGGTCTTTAATAGCTAATGGTCTCAAGAATACTCGCCTTGAGTTATGCAATTCACGCAACTTACGCTTAATTGCGATTTCCAATATATGATTAAATTCAGAGTACTTGCGATAATATGTTCTCATTACCCCATCACCCTGGCTTAAATAAATATAACGATTAATTAGTTTTGATGAGTAAGGACGGCCCATAGGGGTATGCATATGGCCTAAATATAAAAGTTCAGCAATTTCAAATGGGTTAAGACTGTTTAAGCTGTCTTCTGAGTCATAATCAATAAATTTCTTGATTTGATGCGGATCACCAAGTAAATACCGACGAATCTCGCCGGAACCATTGATTAAATTAAATTTTGAATGAGAATTAAAACCATTAGCCGAAGTGACATCATCATCTAAAAGCATAATGTTATCTGGAATGTCATCAATTCCATTCAAAAAATCAGCTCCCGTAATCCCATACGAAAGCACCATATTTGCAATTGGATTTGAATTTAAAAATAAGTAATTACCCTTCATGCCTATCCTCTACCCGCCTTAATTATATAGTTCAATTGTACACTCTCCACTGACCATTGTGGACATAAACCTTAAAAATTTTCAGCTAATTTGCGCTTTATTCATTCCCTTGTTAACATAAAAGTTACTTAAAAATGAGGTGACCCTAAATAATGAATATTTTATTTGTCTGTCTGGGTAATATTTGTCGATCACAGATGGCGGAAACCATGTTTAGACACATGGTTGCGCAACAATCACTCCAAGATTCAATTAATATCCAATCAGCTGCAACTAGCAGCTATGAGCAGGGTAATCCTCCTCATCCTGGTGCCATCGCTGAGTTAGCTAAGCATAATCTATCCATGACTGGACAATTTAGTCGTCCAATTACTTCAGATGATTTTGCATGGGCTGATCTAATCATTGGTATGGATAATCAAAATATCGTGGATTTAACAGAAATGGCGCCTAAACAAGATGTCCATAAAATCCACTTATGTTTAAATATCTTAGACGAATCAGGAAAAGAAATCGCTGATCCTTGGTATGATCATCGTTTTGACAGAACTTATAATCAGTTAGCATCATCATTACCAGCGTGGCTCACATATATCAAACGCAACATGTTAACTAATTAATTATATTGGGGATTATTCACTGCTTGTCGTAAAGTTTTAGATGTATTTTTTAGTAATATGCGAGCTTGATATTTTCCCCTAATCATCAGTCGATTTACCCCAGTCTTGTCACAAGTTATCAGGGTAATAATCGGCTTTTTTGTTTGGTTGATTACTGATGTCTGATAAGCTGAAATAAATTTCTTCTGCGAAATTACGTATTTATAAACGTACTTCATATCAGTTAAGTAAATTGGTTGCCCAACTTTAGCTCGATAATACAATGGACCAAATAAAATATTATGGTCAAGCATATGATGGCCAGCCAATGAATAATTTCCTTGACCCATTTTTTGATCAGCTCGCATTGTTCCTGCAGCTAACGCTAAGGTTGGATTTGCTACTCCTATTCCAATTGGCAAATGTAACCCAGCCTGGGGAACGATAATTTGCCCAACCACACGAACATTACTAGCATGAATTCTTGCGCTAACCGCAGTCTGTAAATCTAAATCTTGAACTTTATCAAAGTCAAAACTGATTTCTTTACTTGATTGATTAGTTGTCATTGCGTTAGACTTATTAGACATATGCTTATTTTGATTAATTAATTTCTCATTTTGAATTATCATTTTACGAGAAATTTCTGGTTGGTAAGACTTAATTAACTGATTTTTGACCTGTCGATTAAAAATTAATAACAAGGCAATCACCAATAAAATTACCAGTCCTAAACCGATTATTATATTAACAAATTTGTTTAGTTTCATATTGATTCTCCAACTTATTTTGAAAGGAAGACCTATTTGGCAAAGAAATTTTCATGGAAACAAAATCTAATCGTCCTTTGGTTTGGTACTTTTATGGCCGGCATCGGCTTCTCTGAGGTCATGCCATTTTTATCGCTATATGTTGATACCATGGGACACTTTACAAAAGGACAATTGAGTTTATACAGTGGATTAGCGTTTGCGGCTAGTTATTTTATGACCGCCATTGTGTCACCGCTCTGGGGTAAACTAGCAGATAAAACCGGTCGAAAATTAATGTTAATTCGAGCATCAGCCGGATTAGCTGTAATCTTTTTCTTAATGGGAACTGCGACTAACGTCTGGCAATTAATTATCTACCGACTAATCCAAGGTGTCTTTTCTGGATACATTAGTAATGCCAACGCATTAATCGCTACTCAGGTTCCAAAGAGTCAATCGGGTCAAGCCCTAGGAACCCTAGTTACCGGAAACGTTTCTGGAACATTACTAGGACCACTGCTTGGGGGAACCTTAGCTTCCATCTTTAGTTATCGATTAACCTTTATCATTACCGGTTTCTTATTCGTATTGGTTTTCTTTTGTTACTACGTTTTTAGTTCACGAAAACTTTGAACCCGTTCAGAAAGAGGCAATGCTAACTACCCGTGGGGTTATTAAGTCCTTAAATAACTCACAGTTAGTTTTTGGAATGTTCGTAACCACTATGATTATCCAGGCCGCTAACAATTCCATAGCCCCAATTTTAGCATTATACGTTCGAGAAATCATGAATAACAGCCCCCAAGCCACATTCTTCAGTGGAGTGGTCGCAGCCATCCCAGGAATTGCCACTCTATTTGCGGCTCCAATGTTAGGCCGGGTGGGCGATCGAGTTGGTTCCGAAAAATCCTCATGTTTGGATTTGGGCTTGCCATTCTCGTTTACATTCCAATGGCTTTCGTAACCAACGTCTGGCAATTAATCGGCCTGCGCTTTTTGATTGGTGTTTCAAACGCTTCGATGCTTCCGGCAGTTCAAACAATTTTAACTAAGAACACGCCATCGTATGTAACTGGAAGAATCTTCAGTTGGAACCAGTCATTTCAAGCAATGGGCAACGTTGCTGGCCCTTTAATTGGTTCATTTGTTTCATCATCATTCGATTACGCAGGAGTATTCATTTCAACAGCTTGCTTAGTAGTAATTAACTTAGGAATGGTTTACACCAATACTAAATCGCTTCGCAAAGCAAGATAGCTTATCTTGTTACGAATAAAAAACGGATTGCTAAACTCTTAACAACAAGAGATCAGCAATCCGTTTTTTGTTTTTGTTTTCATTTTTAGGTAAAAAAAAACGAGGCAAGCCTCGCTTTTGATTAGTTGTTCGAAAGACCGTACTTTTTGTTGAATCGGTCCACAGCACCATCTGCTTGAGTAAACTTTTGTTTACCAGTGTAGAAAGGATGTGAGTCAGATGAAATTTCAACACGAATCAATGGATAAGTGTTGCCATCTTCCCATTCAATAGTTTCGTCAGAGTTCTTAGTAGAACCTGCCATAAACTTGTAACCAGTACTTGAATCTTGAAATACAACATTGTGGTAATCTGGATGAATTCCTTGTTTCATTATATATCGCTCCTTTGCCCTGAACCAATGTGATGACCCAGAGATTATCGATTAGTCAACTTTGTTAGTTTAACATAGAATAAAAATTGATTCAATATTAAATCAAATGAAAATTAATCACTTACTAATTTCAAATCAGCACCGACAGCCGTCAATTTCTTAACGATACTACCATATCCTCTAAGAATATTATCAGCTTCAGTAATTTCAGTAGTCCCGTCTGCCATTAACCCAGCGATTAATAGCGAGGCTCCAGCACGAATTTCGCCAGCAGAAACCGTAGTTCCATGTAAATTATCAGATGTATCCACCGCAATGATTCCTTCTTCGATATCTTCAGACTTAATATGACCGCCTAATTTCACTAATTCAGAAATATGTTTCACTCGCTTAGGATAAATCGTGTCGATAATCACGCTACGACCTTTAGCTTTAAACAATAATGGTGTTAACGGCTGTTGTAAATCAGTCGCAAATCCAGGATAAGGCATTGTCTTAACTTGAATTGGCTTTAATGAATCTGATGTCGCAACAAAAATGCTGTCTTCGTTAACCTTGAGATTAACACCTAATTCTTCAAGCTTAGCCACAAATGATTCCAAATGTTCCGGAATGACATTAGTAATAGTTATCCCATCACCCATCGCTGCCGCGAGTGATAGATATGTACCAGCCTCAATCCGATCAGGAATAATTGTATGAGTGTTTTGGGCAACTAATGAGTCAACCCCTTCAATTCGAATAACGTCGGTTCCGGCGCCACGGATGTTTGCACCCATATTGTTCAAAAACGTTGCGATATCGATTATTTCAGGTTCTTTAGCCACATTACCTAAGACCGTTGTTCCCTTAGCCTTAACAGCAGCTAAAATTGCATTTATGGTCGCTCCAACTGAAACAACATCTAAAAAGATTTGAGCTCCATGGAGCCCTTCTTTTCCAGTGGTAATAGTAACTGTTCCATTTTCATCAGTAACATTTGCTCCTAATGCCTTAAATGCCTTAATATGTTGATCAATTGGTCGTGGGCCAATATTATCTCCACCAGGGAAACTTACTGTTGCTCGATGGAATCTACCCAGCAATGCTCCCATAAAGTAATACGATGCACGTAAACTCTTAATGGCTTTACTAGGTAATGGTGCTTCAACAATGTTTGTTGGATCAATGTTTAACACATCATCATGAAAATCGGAGGATACATTCATCGATTCCAAGATGACCATTAGGTTATGGACATCAAGGATATCCGGAACTGAATCAAAACTCACCGGTGTATCAGCAAGAATAGCGGCTGGAATTAATGCTACCGTGCTATTCTTAGCACCGCCAATAGTAATTTCACCGGCTAGCTTTTTTCCTCCATTTATAATTAATTTACTCATCGTAAACTTCCTCATTTCTTCTTTCAGACAAATTACATGCCAAGAGATATCTTATAAAAAATAATGGCAAAATACAATACTTTCCGCCTAATTATAAAATTTGGGTAGTTTTCAACAAAAAAACAGCTCTAATTCAGCATAACACGGAATTAGAGCTGTCAGTATTAATTACTTTTGATTTTCAAGATAACGATCATTCGCAGCAGCCACAAAATCACGGAATAATCCTTCAGGACGATTTGGTCGTGATAGGAATTCTGGATGGTATTGAGCAGCAACAAAGAATTTGTTAGTTGGAACCTCAATAACCTCAACTAAGTGATTATCAGGTGAAGTTCCTGAGAATACTAGCCCATGAGCTTCCATTTCTTCACGATAAGCATTGTTAAATTCATAACGGTGACGATGACGTTCTGAAATCTCTTCAGCGTTGTCATAAGCCGCAGCAGCCTTAGTACCAGGCTTTAATTTACATGGATATGCACCCAATCGTTGAGTACCTCCCATATCAGAAACATCAGCCTGATCAGCCATTAAATCAATTACTTTATGCTCAGTGTTTTGATCCATTTCAGTTGAGTTAGCATCGGCATAGCCCAAAACATCTCGGGCAAATTCAACACTAGCCATCTGCATACCTAAACAAATTCCAAGGAATGGAATATCGTTTTCACGGGCATACTTAATTGACGTAATCATTCCTTCAATTCCTCGATCACCAAATCCACCTGGAACCAAGATTCCATCAGCATGATCAACGAAATCAGCAACGTTTTCTGGAGTAACCTTTTCTGCATCAACCATTTCTAGATCAATATCAGCATCTACAGGATAACCAGCATGCTTAAGAGCTTCCGCAACTGAGATATAAGCATCTTGAAGACCAACGTACTTACCAACTAAAACAATCTTAATTTTTCGTTTTAGATGTTGCACGTGTTGTTCAAGTTGCTTCCAATCTTCCATATCAGCAACTGGGGCTTCGATGCCAAAGTGATCAAGCACTTGTTGATCCATGCCTTGTTCTTGTAAGCGTAATGGAATTGAATAAAGAGTTGGAACGTCTAATGACTCAATTACGGCTTCTTTTTAACATCACAGAATAGTGAAATCTTTTGTTTCATAGAATCAGTAACTGGTTTTTCAGAACGAACAACTAGTAGATTAGGTTGAATTCCTAATCCACGAAGTTCCTTAACAGAGTGTTGAGTTGGTTTAGTTTTCATTTCACCAGCAGCCCCCAAGTAAGGAATTAGCGTGGTGTGAATGTAGAAGGTATTCTCTTCACCAACTTCATTTTTCATTTGCCGAATTGCTTCAAGGAAAGGTAGTGATTCAATATCACCAACCGTTCCTCCAATTTCAGTAATCACAATATCAGCGTTTGATGTCTTTGCAGCCCGCATAATTTTATCTTTGATCATGCCAGTGATGTGAGGAATTACTTGAACAGTTGCGCCAAGATAATCTCCATGACGTTCTTTGCGAAGAACTTCATCATAGATTTTACCGGTGGTAACGTTCGAATACTTATTTAAATTATTATCGATAAATCGTTCGTAATGGCCTAGATCCAAATCAGTTTCTGTTCCATCATCCGTAACAAAAACTTCTCCGTGTTGATATGGATTCATTGTTCCAGGATCTAAGTTAATATATGGATCAAATTTTTGAATAGTAACATTTAATCCACGATTCTTTAGTAGTCTACCTAGTGATGCGGCAACGATTCCTTTGCCTAAAGATGAAACTACGCCTCCGGTAACAAAAATATATTTGGTCATATAAAATTCCTCTCCTCTTAAAATCTGCAGGGGGTAAAAAAGAAAAAATCCCCTATCCAAATAATCGAATAGGGAACAAATTAATCATCGTTCTGATGCCCTTGAACATTCAAGGAGCCCAGAAAATATAATACATAATATTATGGTCAGCGTCAAGATAAATTACTTTTCTTTATCTTCGTAACTAGAATCATCACCATCAGTATCATCGTCATCGTCGTCATCTGAAGACAATAAATCATCGTCATCATCGTCAGTTAAGTCAGTCAACTCGCCTTCGATTCCATCAGGTAATTCAGCATCATCATCGTCATCACTGTCATCATCAATATCAGCTAAGTCGTTATCGTACTTGCCAACGTTAGTATCTGGTGTAGTTTCATCTTCGTCTTCAGACTCATCCTCAAATCATCATCTTGGTCTTCAGGATCATCATCGTCGTAATCAATTACGTCGTCATCATCAGAAGCATCAGCTAAAAAGGCATTAACCTTACGACGCTTCTTCTTCTTTGGTCGATCTTCATCGTCGAGTTCAGTATGAACTGTGGCCTCATCAATCGATTCGTAAGGATACCAAGTTCTTAAGCCCCAAGATTGTCACCAAGTGAAATGAAACTACCGTCGATATTTAGGTCAGTGTAAAACTGAGATAATCGATCTCGAATTTCCTTATTACTATCACCAAGGTATTCTTGAACGGCATTAGCCAAATCAGCGAACGGCATAACATCTCCGCGCTCCGCTAAAATTGCGTGAGCAACTTCGATCATAGATAGTTCATTTTTGTTTTGGCCTTCAAAGACTTTTAATTCCAAACTGGTACACGTCCTTTCAACAGTCTAAAAGTTACTATACTCGGTTACACCGTAAATTGCAATGAAATATTATATTTACCTAACATTTCCTGGCCAGCATAAAGTAGATAAGAAATTTCAATGGTCCCTCTTAACGGATTTTCTAATAACTCAACGTCTAATCCTAGAGTAACCGTTTGAATGTCTAATGGACCATATGGTGTTTTATAAACTGCCGAAATGCGTTTTCCTTCGCTAAACATTAATTGTGATCGATTTTCACCTGAACGGGTAATCTTAACGTCACCATTACCAGTGATTTTGATAGTTACAGGAATTGACTCTCCTGCAACTTCTTCATCGTAACGAATATAAATCGCATTACCAATCTCAACAAGTTGACCTTCCATATCAAAAACATAGTTTGCCTTTTTCCCATCTTGAAGGATATCCGTTCTTAGATGGATCTGTACCGGTAAATTATTTGTTGGGTTATCCATTTTGCACCTTCTCTTCACACGTTTTACCTATTAATTATATGCCCCCTGTTAATATTTTTCACTCATTTAATCTACCTTATTAGTATCTAACTAATCTCTGGTATAATTAAATTATTAAACTGTAAGGGGCGAAGCCATGTTTACTAATGCAATTACTATTTTGGAAGCTGATTATTCACCTAGTCACCAATTAGAATCATTTGCGGATACCAACACCATTTTAGAATTTACTAACAAACTGCAAACGCCATTTTTACAATTTTGGACTACAACTGCGCCAACCCTAATTTTGGGGATCAACGATCGCCATCTCCCCAAGTTAACAACTGGCTTGCAGAAACTAATAGATCAGCAATATAATTACTTTTTACGAAATTCTGGTGGCTTAGCTGTGATTTCTGATCCGGGAGTTCTTAACGTTTCACTATTTCTTCCCACCAGTGAACAACCGCTAACTGTCGATGAAGCTTATGAGGTCATTACTACTCTAATTCGTCAATCTTTGCCTGATTTACAAATTGACGCTTACGAAATTACCGATTCATACTGCCCAGGTAAATATGATTTAAGCGTGAACGGTCAAAAAATCGCCGGTATCGCCCAACGTCGTGAAAAAGATGCCGTTGTGCTAATGCTTTATATGAGTGTATTTGGCAATCAGAATGCTCGTAGTGCCGTAGTATCTGACTTTTATCAAAAGTCCGCGGCTTATGAACAAACCCAGTGGCATTTTCCTAAAATAAATCCTGAATCAATGACTGGCTTAGTCGATTTAAACAACCACTATAGTAATAATGAAATTATCAAGCAGCGAATTTCTCAAGCTATACAACAAACCTATCCATTAAATCAACATTCTGGAAATGTCCTTCAGACAACTGCATTTAATAAAATTCGCAGCAAACAACTATCAAAAATGGAATTGCGAAACCAACAATTACCACTAATCGGAGGTTAATATTGACTTACGCTAAGCAACAATTATCTAAGGAAAAGGTCTTTCGAGACCCGGTCCATAATTATGTATATGTTAAGTACCAAGTTATCTTGGACTTAATCAACACCAGTGAATTTCAGCGATTACGTCGAATTCACCAGCTAGGTACGACGCCCTTGGTTTTTCACGGAGCCGAACATTCTCGATTTTCACATTCTCTTGGGGTTTACGAAATTGCCCGCAGAATTACAGAATCATTCGCCAAAAATTATCCAAGTAAAGCTCTCGGGGATGGCCTATGGGATAATTCAGAAGAATTAGTAACTCTTTGTGCAGCTCTCCTACATGATATTGGTCATGGTCCATACTCACACACATTTGAACACATTTTTCATACTGACCACGAAGCAATTACCCGACAAATCATTACTTCTAATCAAACTGAAATTAACGCTGTTTTAAAAAAGGTTAGCCCGGAATTCCCAGAAATGGTTGCTAGTGTAATTAATAAGACGTACCCTAATCGGCAAGTCGTTGAAATTATCTCTAGTCAACTCGACGCTGATCGGATGGATTATTTACTCCGTGATGCATATAATACCGGTGTAAAATACGGAACCTTTGACTTACAAAGGATTCTCGAAGTAATGCGGCCATACCACGATGGTATCTGTTTTGAGATCAACGGCATGCATGCCGTTGAAGATTACATTGTTAGTCGATTTCAGATGTACCAACAAGTCTATTTTCATCCGGGTTCTCGTTCCATGGAAGTCGTGTTAAATCGCCTGTTATCTCGAGCTAAAGAAGTCTTCGGCGAATCAATAGCTGAAACTTCTCAGGTTCCCTACTTATTGCTACCATTTTTTGCAAACGAATTTAATCTTGATGATTATCTTCAGTTGGACGATGGCGTCCTCAATACCTACTTTATTCATTGGAAACGATATCCCGATGATGTATTAGCTGATCTAGCTAGCCGGTTTATTGATCGAAAACCATTTAAATCTGTACGATTTACCAAAGATACTGAATCATTAATTCCTCATTTACAAAAATTAGTCGAGCAATCGGGATACAATCCAGCATACTACACATCAACCGATGATAGTTTTGATCAACCATACGATGCATACACTCCCACTAAAAAACAAATTCAGCTAATTCAAGCTGATGGATCATTAGTCCAATTGGCAGATGTAAGCCCAATCGTTAGCGCCATTTCTGACCGTTCTGAAGGCGACAATCGATTCTTCTTTCCAAAAATATTTTGACCAGGGAAGATAATGTTGATTTATTCCAATCGGAATATGACGAATTTACCAAGCACATTCACAATGATAAATTAATTTAACCTTAGGAGTCTTATTATGAATATTAAACTTATTGCCATTGATATCGATGTACCCTACTAAACGAGAAGAACGAATTAGCACAAGCAACTATCGATGCAATCACCGCTGCTCGTAAACGTGACATCAAAGTTGTGCTATGTACTGGACGACCACTAAGTGGCGTGAAACCATACTTAGAGCAACTTTCAATTAGTGGTAGCAATGAATTTGCGATTACCTTTAATGGCGCAATGGCGCAAGATCTTAGTGGTAATGTAATTAGTCATCATACCCTATCTTATGAGGATTTCTTAAGAACAGAAATGTTCAGTCGCTTGCTTGGTTCCCATTATCAAATTGAGACCACCGATCAAATTATCGCTACAAACCAAGAACTAAGTCCTTACACGATTGGTGAAAGTTATCTTGTTAGATTACCAATCGTCTTTAAGACTCCAGAACAAATAACGGATGATATGGTCATTTCAAAAGCCATGTTCGTTGATCATCCAGAAGTTATTTCCAAAATTAAAGCTAACATCCCTGCTGAACTGACTGATCGGCTCTACGTCGTTCAAAGTGAACCATACTTCATCGAAATGATGAACAAGAATGCCAGTAAAGGAAATGCTTTAAAGGATTTAGCTACGCGATTAGATTTAAAATCAGATCAAGTAATGGCCATTGGGGATGAAGGAAATGACTTAACCATGATTGAATATGCCGGTATGGGGGTTGCAATGGGTAATGGCATTGATGAAGTTAAGCAAGCCGCATCATTTATTACCAAAACTAATGCTGAAAACGGCGTTGCATTTGCAATTAACAAGTATGTAAACGAGGCCAACTAACTATTTGTATAAAAAAGAACGCCATACCAATAGATTAATCTATTGGTATGGCGTTCTTTTTTAAATAATGGTTAATCCAATTCCCAAAACTATTAATAATCCACCAACTAATAAATAATACTTAGTTAGCATACTTAGTTTGATTGCTTGATTTTTAACGGAGCCAACCTCATTAACTTTAGGCTGATTGGGCAAGTTTTCTTGCTCAAGATCCGTCTTCTTTTTGGTATTGAAACGCCAGCCAGTGAATAAGTGACCACTCTTGACAATTAAAAAAGCTGCCACAATCATGAATCCAAGACCAAACATAAAGTTAATGTTCCCAACCGTAAGCATACTAGACAACATAACTCCCACGGCATCGGCCACCATGACTACCAACCAACTAACTAAGACTGCTGGCTTTAATTTGATCATTAAGCCTCAGATCCGTGAAACCGATTTTTAAATAGTGGACTAACGGGTTTATTTTCGTTAATTCGCTTAATCGCATCCCCGATAAGTGGACCTACAGATACTTCAACAATCTTATCAATTTGTTTTTCAGCTGGTAATTGGATAGTATCAGTAATAACTAATTTCTTAATTGGTGACTTAGCAATTCTATCAATTGCTGGACCAGAAAGTACCGGGTGAGTACAACAAGCATAAACTTCTTTTGCACCAGCATCCATCAATGCTTGGGCTCCCAAAGTAATTGTTCCAGCTGTATCAATCATATCATCAATCATTAAGCATCGTTTACCTTTAACATCACCGATAATATTCATAATTTCGGCAACGTTAGCTTCCGGACGGCGCTTATCAATAATGGCGATTGGTTTTTCTAAAAATTCAGCCAACGCTCTAGCTCGTGATACTCCACCATGATCAGGAGAAACAATGACAGTATCTTCATCGAAATCATGGTCTAAGAAATAATCTGCTAATAGTGGTGCTCCCATTAAATGATCTACTGGAATATCAAAAAATCCTTGAATTTGAGCTGCATGCAAGTCAAGCGTAATTAAACGATCAACGCCATCCTTTTGAAGCATGTTAGCAACTAATTTAGCAGTAATTGGTTCACGAGACCGTGCCTTGCGGTCCTGACGGGCATAACCGTAATAAGGAATTACTACGTTAATTGTCTTAGCACTTGCTCTTCTAAGCGCATCGATCATAATCAACAATTCCATTAAATTATCATTTACAGGAGCTGAGGTGGATTGAATAATATAAATATTATCTCCCCGAATGCTCTCTTCAATGTTAATTCTAATTTCACCGTCACTGAATCGATCAACTGAAGTTTTTCCAAGCGGAACCCCCACTGTAGCAGCGATTTTTTCTGCTAGTGGTTTGTTAGAATTTAGAGCAAAGATTTTTAAATGTTCGTCAAAGTATTGCTGAGCCATTAGGATCCTCCAATTTAATTTTTGCCAACTCGACTAGTTAACCTAATTATACAATGAATCCCCCTAAAATATCATTGTTAAAGCTAATCTTTTTGATAAGGTAATTTTTTATAATAACCTGGTTTGTTGGTTTGACGTTCACGAGCAATCGCCATGTCATATCGGGCGACATCCTTGTTGATAGTTGAACCCGCAGCGATAAATGAATGATCAGCAACTTTCAGTGGTGCAATCAAGTTTGAGTTGCTACCAATAAATGAATCATCTCCAACCACGGTTTCGTGCTTATTTGCACCATCGTAGTTAACAAAAACAACTCCACACCCAATGTTAATGTTCTTGCCTAGCTTAGCATTCCCGACATAAGTAAGATGGCCCACCTTAGTGTTGTCTTCAATTGTTGACTTTTTAACTTCAACGAAATTACCTAAATGAACGCCTTGGCCAATATGTGAATCTGGACGAAGATGACTATTAGGACCAATATCTGATCCATCAAGCATCTCTGAATCTTCAATTAATGATGAAGTTACAGTTACACCATTATGAATTGTTGAGTTCCGAATTTCCGAATGAGCGCCAATGTAACAATCATCACCGATGACCGTTTGATTTTTAAGTTGCACTCCTGGTTCAATTACGGTGTCAGACCCGATTTTAATATCAACGTCAATATAAGTGTTTTCTGGGTCAATAATCGTCACTCCGTTGCGCATGTGGCTTTCATTAATTCGTTGTTGCATGATTTTAGTTGCTTTTGACAACGCAACCCGGTCATTAACTCCCATGGATTCATAAAAATTATCCATTTGGAATGCGGCGATTGTCTTACCTTGCTTTTTAAGAATTTCAATTGCATCAGGCAAGTAATATTCACCCTGGGCATTATCATTATTAACACTATGAAGAGCATTGAACAATGCGCGATTATCAAATGCATATACCCCAGTGTTAATTTCAGTAATTGCTTGTTCCTCACTGGTTGCATCTTTTTGTTCAACGATTCGTTCAACAATACCCAAATTATTCCGCACAATTCGACCATAACCTGTAGGCTCATCAGTTTTTGAAGTCAAAATTGTAACGGCGGCCTTTTTATTTTTGTGATACTCAAATAAATTATCAAAGGTTTGAGCCGTAAAGAGTGGTGTATCTCCACTAACAACCATTGTAATTCCATCAAGGTCACCCAAAATATCTTCTGCCTGCATTACTGCATGACCAGTTCCTAGTTGTTCCTCTTGAACTGCATATTTTGTTCGATCACCTAGTTCTTGTTCAACGGCTTCCGCACCATGACCAACCACGGTCACAATGTTGTCCATCTTAACTTGCTCAACTTGTGTTAGTACGTGATCAACCATTGTTCGACCGCATACTCGATGTAACACTTTGTAAAGCTTTGATTTCATGCGAGTCCCCTTGCCCGCAGCAAGGATAATCGTGTTTTTTGTTGCCATTCTTATTTCTCCTATAATAAATTAATTAAAAATTCGATCTAAATAATTTCCCGTTTTGGCAATAACTGTATTGTCTTCAGCATCAACCGTCATTAATGATGTGTATTCCCCGATTTTGCGGGTTTCCGGTAATGAACTTTCAGCAACAACTCCAATACCAACTAAGTTAGCTTCAAATTCATCCACCATTGAAATCATTCCTGAAATTGTACCGCCACCGCGCATATAATCATCAACAATCAATACGTTAGCGCCCTTCTTAAGGCTTCGTTTTGATAATGACATTTTTTCAATACGTTCACTAGACCCAGAAACATAGTTAACATTAACCGTCGAGCCCTCTGTAATTTCAATGTCATGACGCACAATTACGAATGGCACATTTAGTAGGTTAGCCACCCCCTGAGCGATTGGTACACCTTTGGTGGCAATTGTCATTACGGCATCAACTTCTTGATTTAAATATTGGGTAGCAAAAATTCTCCCAATTTGACGTAAGGTTTCAGGATCGCCAAGTAAATCTGACATGTAAACATACCCGCCTGGCAAGTAACGACTTTTATCAGTCATTTTATCCATCAAATCACCAACGAATTCGGTCGCTTCTTCTTTTAAGATGTATGGTAAAAATCTAGTACCACCAGCAGCTCCAGGAACAGTTTCTAAAAGTCCTGTCCCACGTTCTTGAAAGGTTCTTTTTAAAATTGTTAAATCTTCACTAATAGATGATTTTGCTGATTCATATCTCTTGGAAAAAAACGTCAACGGCACAAGTGTATGCGGACGTTCAAGCAAATAGCGGGTCATATCGATCAACCGATCACTTCTGCGTACTTTCAAAAATCCCACCTCAATTTGTATGTAATATCTATTAGATTTTATCATAAATGTTCGGATTTTGCTGAATTGATTACTAATTTATAACATTTTTTTCGTTTACAAAATAAATAAAAACCGTAACTAGACTAGCTACGGTTTTGAATTGAATTATATAATAGCGCAATGCCGTAAATTAAAGCTTCAATACAAGCAATAAAAAAGGTTACGGGCCAATTGGTAACATAACCGAGATAAAGGCCAAGCCATACTCCAGTAAGTGAAAAGGCAATGCCAACCATAATCATTGAAAATACTGTATGGGTAAAGTACTTAGCACTTGAAGCCGGTAACGTTAATAAAATAAAAATTAACAACGATCCGACAATTTGAGCTGCTACACTCACACTCATCGCAAGTAATAGTAAAAACACAATTGAGATGGCCTGTGAATTAACACCATTAATTTTTGCTCCAATCGCATCGAATGAATCTGCTTTTAAATTTCGATATATAAACAGCACAACAATCAGTACGATGGATGACAAAATACCCATCAGCTGAACATCTTGGGCACTGATTCCAATCACACTACCAAACAAAATGTTCGTTGCATAACTGGCATTTTTTGCGATATTGAGAGGAATAAAATTCCTAACCCGATAAACAATCCAGAAATAGCCGAGATCACTGACTCTCTACGTGATTCGATTCGACCACTTAACTGACCAACTAAAATTGAACTAATCGCTGTAAACAAAAGCATTCCATTAAGCGGCGGCCAGCCAATAAAAATTCCAAATGATGCTCCAGCAAAACCAATTTCAGAAAGCGTATGGGTCATAAAAGACATGTTTCTGGCTACCACAAATGTGCCAATAATCGCACTAACAATCGCAATCATGGTACCCGCAAGATACGCATTCCTCATAAATTCTAAATTAAACATTATCCTGATTAAGCACCTCACTTGGTAAGTCTTGAATTTGGCCAAGTTCATAGCCATTCTGTTTCATCCACAAATAGTGATCTGGATATTTAGCCATCACCGACACATCGTGCGTAATAAAAATTACTGTTAATTGATTTGCAAGTTAAGGCGTTTAACCACCGCCAACAGTTCTTGCTTAGCGTCAGGATCCAAACTAGCCGTTGACTCATCTAAAATTAGTAAATTGGGCTGTTTAATCAGCGCGGATGCTAAGTATGCTCGCTGCTTTTCACCACCTGAAGCTTTACCCATTGAGCGATCAGCAATCTCCGTTAAATCAACTAGTTCAATTACTTCATTTAATATTTGTTTTTCCCGCCGACTTAAAAACGGTAGTCGAAATCCTGTAAATGATAATGCAATAAAATCACGAATTGATAACGGGTACTCAATATCAATATTTCTAAATTGTGGTACATACCCAATTTTAGTATCAGGAGCAAGCATAATTTCACCACTAGTTGGTTTCAATTGCTTCAACAAGGTTCTAACAAATGTAGTCTTACCAACCCCATTATGTCCAAGAATCGCAAGAAAATCTCCACGATTGAGTGTTAAATTCAAATTAGTAATTACTTGCTGACGACCAAACGAAACGTTTAAATCGTTTACTTTTATAACTTGTTCCACCAATTTGTTTCCTCCTGCAAAAAGTAATCATTACTGTTTTAGTTTACAGGTCCAGATTTATTTGTCAATGTAATTTTGGTATACTGACCGATTATTATTACCTAATAAACAAAAAAACAGCAATAAGATCGGCTTATTACTGCTACTAATTATTTAGTTTCGATTGGTCGGGCCAGATATACTTCCCGACAAAAGCCAGAAATACTATTAAACACTCGATTAGCCCGACTTTTTTTCGACAAATTCCGTAAGTTGTTGGCCCACTTCCGGTCATTAATGAACCATCAGCTCCGTAGTTAACCAATCGTTGTTTAATCGTTAAAATCTGTGGATATAATTCCCCAGTAACATTTTCTAACGTATTTGCCAGGTTACCAGCAATTTCTCCATAATCCTGTCGTTTTACGGCTTCGGTCAATAAACTGATATTAGGATGCTGTAGTTCTGTACCATACAGCGATCTAATAATCTTAGGCGTTGAAACGCTAACGTTTGGTTTTGCTAACACAAACCACATTGATGGTAGTTTTGGTAATGGTGTAATAATTTCTCCATACCCAGACACTAACGCTGTCTTTCCGTAAACACAGTACGGAACATCGGAATCAATTTGTAAGCCAAATTTAGCCAATTCGAAGATTGAATATCCAGTTTCAAACATTTGATTAAGGCCACGAAGAACTGCTGCAGCATCGCTTGATCCTCCACCTAAACCAGCTGCAACTGGAATATTTTTTTCAATGGTAATTTTTAAACCACTGTTAATGTGATTAGCTTTAAAGAATAGTTCCGCTGCCTTAAGTGCTAAATTACGACTATCGGCAGGTAAAAAACCACTATCAGTATCAATTTCAATTTCTTGAGAATCATTTGTTTCCAAGGTAACGTAGTCACAAAGTGAAATTGAAGTCATTATCATTTCCCATTCAACTTCTTTATTGGGATGAACTAATGGTGCATCCAATCCTAAATTAAGTTTGGCGGGAGCTTTTATGATCATTTTCATTAACAACATCCCCTGACCAACGATATATTATAAAAAGTATACTAAATAATCAGTCAAAAGTCAGTTAGTCACTTTTAGATTACTATTTAGGCATAAAAAAAAGGCCTCCCGGCCCCCCAAATTGCTAGTCAACTTGACTTGCATCGAACTCAATTTTGATGTTGTTAGTCAAAACATCCGTGTAACTGTAAGAAACTCTATTTAAACTAGAATCCTTATCTAATTCCACTACGAACACTGCAGGAAATGTCTCCCGCAAAATCCCCTCGCGCGTAGCAGTTTTTCTTCTCCCAATTTGAGAAGTCACACTAATGCGTTGACCAATATGATCATCAATATTGTGCTTAATCATAGATAATGTGATAGGCACTGCACTCACCTCACGATATCTTAGTATAACATATCGTGAATAAAAGCACAAACTATCTGACCTTTAATTAAATTAATCAAGTTATCATAAATCGCAATTTAGTCAATTAAACCATTATCATTGCAGCGATTACATAACTCAACAAATTGTTCAACGGTTAGCTCTTCAGGTCGTGAGTTATCACTTAAGCCCATTTCATTAGTGACTTTTTGATGTTTTCTTTAATTTCAGGTGATTTACCAAAACACCTTGTAAGTTATTGTATAGACTCTTTCGACGATGCATGAAACATCCTCTGACAAATCCTTGGAACTTTTTCAAATCAAATGGTTGCATGCCAGTTTGTTTCTTAGCAGTGATTTTAATAATTGCAGAGTCAACTTTAGGACTTGGAATGAACGACTCCTTGTTAACTAAAAATGCTACTTCGACATCTTTTTGTTGCTGCATAATTACTGATAATGATCCATATGCCTTAGTACTTGGCTTAGCAGTTAGTCTTTCAGCAACTTCTTTTTGCATCATAACCACAATTGAATCAATCCGATTATCGTTTCTTAATAAATCCATGATAATTGGCGTGGTGATGTAATAAGGCAAGTTAGCGACAACCTTAACTTGCTTATCCTCACCAAATTCTTCATCAATCACTTTAGGTAAATTAGCCTTTAAAATATCCTGATTAATAATCTTGATATTTGAATAATCATGAAGCGTATCATATAAAACTGGCAGCAAGTTATCATCAATTTCAAACGCCACCACTTTACCAGCGTTCTTTGCCAGTTGTTCAGTTAACGCTCCAATTCCCGGCCCAATCTCAACAACCGCGTCATCTTCGGTAATTTCAGCCGTGGTTACAATGCGCCTTAACACATCAATATCAACTAAGAAATTTTGGCCTAAGCCCTTCTTCGCAAATAGTCGGTACTGATTTAGGATAGCCATGGTTCTGGTTTCAGTCCCAATTTCTAGAAAATCACTCATTATTTTTCTTCCTCAATTTCTTTCATTGCTTGAATAAAATCTGCTCTCGAAATTTGAAACATTGCCAATCGATGGCGCAATTGCTTGGCATTCACATAGCCAATATTCAAATATTCAGATAATCGCCGACGCCGTTGCTTAGCACCTTCACCACCCATTAAGCCAAACCGTAGTAAATCCTCCACAGAGATTGTTTCAACCGGATTATCATCAACGGTATAAACATGGGCTAAAGCCTCTCTAATCGCTTCTGGTGAAGCATGTTCCACTCCCAACGATCCAGTAGATCGTTCCGGAACCGCTTGGCTCTTCTTAATAAACGCATGCTTAGCTTCAGGGACAGCTTCAGACACAATTTTCCGGATTTTTTCACCAGAAAAATCTGGGTCAGTAAAGATGATAATTCCCCGCGTTTCAGCCACCTTTTCAATTAACTGTAAAGTGGCTTCATCAATTGCAGACCCTCTAGTTTCGATTGTGTCTGCGTTCACCGCGGCGTTAATTCGCTTAGTATCATCTTTGCCTTCAACAACGATTACTTCTTTAATTTTTTTATTTCATTTATTTCACTTATCCCAAATAATCTTAAAGTATTTTCGTAGGTATGTTGGGCCACAATATCTGGATCAATATCTAATATTCTAGCAATTGCTTCAACCGTGTACAACGTATAAGCAGGTTCATTTTGTTTTCCACGAAATGGTTCAGGTGCTAAATAAGGCGCATCCGTTTCAACTAGCATTTTATCCAATGGTGTTTGCCGAACCGAATCATGAACTTCGTGAGTTTTCTTAAAACTAGCAACACCACTATAAGATACTAACATTCCTAAATCTAAAAATTTTTGTAACCATTCTGGATCACCATTAAAACTATGCATCACCCCTGAAATTTCACTTACGCCAACTTCTTTTTAAAATTTCATACGTATCTTCAAAGGCATCTCGGTTATGAATCGAAACTGGTAAATGATATTCCTTGGCAATTTCCAATTGCCGTTTAAATACTGCCTTTTGAATTGATCTAGGTGCATTGGTTTGATAGTAATCCAAACCAATTTCTCCAATTGCAATCACTTTAGGATTGGTAAGCTGGTCAATTAACCATTGTTCCTGGTCTTCCTTAAAGTAAATTGAATCTTCTGGATGCCAGCCAATAATTGCATACATATCTGGATGCTGTTCGGCAAGTTCAATTGATCGCTCGTTTAGCTTCTGATTAGAACCAACGTTGGCGATTTTTTTTACCCCTAATTTTTGAGCATGATTGAAATAGCTCGTAACATCTTTATACAACATGTCATCATTTAAATGGGTATGTGAATCAAATATTTTCATATTATCCCTCAATTATTGAAAAAGCCGCTTTCTTATGAAGGCGGCTTTCTCTTATTCTAAAGTTGAGCCATTTGGTAAATGCTCAGGCACGATAACCAATTCAACGTCACCATTATCATGTTCAACTGATAGTAGCATTCCTTGGCTAACTTCACCTTTCATCTTTCGTGGCTTTAAGTTAGCAACAATAATTACTTTTTTACCAACCAATTTATTGAAGTCAGGATACCATTGAGCAATTCCTGATAGAATTTGGCGATCACCATCGTCACCAGCATCAAGTCTGAATTGCAATAATTTATCAGCACCCTCAACCTTTTGGACACTCTTAACTTGGGCAACTTTTAACTCAATTTTTTCAAAAGCATCAAATCTAACTTCTTTTTTATCAGAAGCTAGTTCGGTTTCATTTGGATCAAAATTATTTTCAGCAGCCTCTTTCATTGCAGCACGTCCTTTGGCCTTATCTGATTTAGTCATTTGTTCCTTAATAAAGGCAACTTCTTCCTCAGTGTCTAATCTAGGGAAAATTGGTTGTCCTTTTTCAGCAACTTTTATCCCGCTTTGTAGATCGGTAAAGGCTAAGTTAGTTAAATCAATTTCATCATGAATGCCAAGTTGGGCAAAAATTTCCTTAGGAGCATGAGTCATTACCGGACTTACTAATTCAGCAATAACTCTTAATGATGCAACCAAATGTGCCATGACTGAATCTAACTGTTCCTTCTTAGCTTCATCTCTGGCTAAAACCCATGGTTCAGTTTGATCAATATACTTGTTGGATGCCGCAACTAGCTTCCATACCTCACTAAGCGCATCAGAGAAGTGCAGTTCATTCATAAGTGACTTAAAGTTAGTCACAACCTCATTACTAGTAGCTTCTAACTCATTATCGAAGTCAGTAATCCCACTGTTGAGTTCAGGAACGATGCCGTCATCATATTTATTTACCATTGAAACAGTCCGATTTAATAAATTACCTAAATCGTTGGCAAGATCATAGTTAACGCGGTCAACAAAATCTTCTGGAGTAAAGATTCCGTCATTCCCATAAGGCATTGCTTTAAGTAGATAATAACGTACTGCATCTAAGCCATAGCGTTCAACCAACGTTTCAGGATAGATTACGTTACCTTTAGATTTAGACATTTTACCATTCTTCATCAATAACCAACCATGACCAAATACTTGCTTAGGTAATGGTAATCCTAATGCGTGTAAAATGATTGGCCAATAAATGGTATGGAATCTAACGATTTCCTTACCCACCATATGGACGTCAGCTGGCCAGTACTTATCAAAATTAGTTTGATTATTAGAACCATATCCCAGGGCCGTAATATAATTAGAAAGTGCATCGATCCACACATAGACCACATGCTTAGGATCAGACTTAACTGGAACTCCCCAGTTAAAAGTTGTTCGACTAACTGCAAGATCTTCTAGTCCAGGTTCAATAAAGTTCTTAACCATTTCATTCATCCGTGATTCAGGTTGAATGAAAGTTGGATGTTCACGATAGTATTGTAATAACCAATCAGCATACTTACTCATCTTAAAGAAGTAAGACTGTTCTTTAACTAATTGGACCTCGTGTCCTGATGGAGCTTTTCCGCCAGTTACTTTACCATTTTCATCCTTATACACTTCAGCAAGTTGGCTTTCGGTGAAGTATTCTTCATCAGAGACAGAATACCAACCTTCATATTCACCAAGATAAATATCACCTTGTTTTAATAAACGATCAAAAATTTCGGCAACGGCTTCTTCATGGTAATCATCAGTTGTTCGAATAAATTGGTCGTTTGAAATTTCCAATGTCTGCCATAATTTTTTGATTTGAGCAGCCATGTCATCAACGTAAGCCTGAGGCGTTGTACTTAATGCCTCAGCCTTTTGTTCGATTTTTAGTCCATGCTCATCAGTTCCCGTCAAAAAGAACACATCAAATCCCATTGCTCGTTTAAACCGGGCCTCCGCATCACAAGCAATAGTTGTGTATGAGTTTCCAATGTGCAATCTACCAGAAGGATAGTAGATTGGCGTTGTTATATAGTATGTTGGCTTACTTTCTGCCATGAAAGTACCTCTTTTCATATCGTTTACTTTTTAATAATTAACCTCAAGTATAGCAAAAAACCGTATATTTGGCGATGTTAAGTCAAAATAAATCCATTTGTAAGGGTGCTAGATTATTATATTCAATATTCAAAATTTGCTTTAGCCTAAGCGCATTTTTTGCAGCATCATGACCAGCATTATTGTTAAAAACCACAATCACTTCTGCCACTTCATTGGCAAGTCGTTTAATCATAGTTGCGATGTCGGTTAGCTCAGTTTCAGAATAATTATACAGCGTCCGCTTAGCTCGCCAATTATTTCCCGGCGTTGTCCAACCTTTTACGTTTCGTCCGTGAAGTCTTAGGAAGGCCAATGAATGATTAGTAACAATTGGTTCAAATGGAACCCCGACGTTTAACGTATGGGGCTCATCAGGTGTTACGAATGTAAACTCAAGCTCTGTTAAATAGTTCTTAACGTCAGTCTTAACATTATCTGCGTACCAAGAATCATCCCTAAATTCAACTGAGACTGCAATTTTTCCCATTAGACTTCTAACTAACCTCAAATACTCAATTGATTCAGTGTTCAACCTAAATGTTGGTGGAAACTGAAATAAGACTGTTTTGAGCTGATTAGCGACAACCAATGGTTTAACTGCCTTTAAATATTCTTGAAAACTGTCTGTCGGTCCTCCTTGTTAACTTGGTCACCTTTAGCTATATCATGAAGTGTCATTAACTGATTAGCTTTAAGAATAAATTGGAAATTATCAGGTGCTTGTTGCTGCCAATGCTCAATTACGGAAACTTTGGGAATTGCATAAAATGGTGTGTCCATTTCCACAATTGGAAAGTGACTGCTGTACTCACTTAATCTGGACTGCTTTTTCCCATCTACTGACAAATCAGGATGATCAGCAAAGGTGGTTAAACCAATATTAATCATAGTTTACCTCCCCTATATCAGTTAACTTGTAAATCATTGAAGAAAGCTGTTGCATCGGTTTTAAGCATCGTAGTTTTAAAGCCAAGATCTAATACCTCTTGGTTAACTACGACAACATTGGCATTCTTGATCCGGTAATCAATTAACCCGGCAAATGGATAAACCTTCATTGAAGTACCAACAATCACTATTAAATCACTTGTTGAAATTGCAGCAATACTTCGACTGATATTTTCACCCGCTAATCCTTCACCATACAAAACAATATTCGGTCTTAAAATACCACCACAGTTTTGATGATGCATGTTATCCAAATATTCGCGGTAATCGACATGTTCTCCACATTTAAGACAGTAAACATCAAATAACGTGCCGTGAAACTCGACTAACCTTTTAGTATCAGCCTTTTGGTATAAACCATCAATATTTTGTGTAATGACCATTGCATCCCGTTGTTTGGTAAATTTTGCTTGCTTTTGATGAATGACATTTGGCTTAGCATCAGGATAATACATATTGTTCATCATAAAATCATAAAACACTTCTGGTTCTTGATTTAAGCAATCAATACTTAGATAGTATTCAGCCGGTTTAGCTGCATGGTGATTATTAGTGTATAAACCGTTTTTTGACCGATAATCTGGAATTCCAGATGGAGTCGATACTCCAGCACCAGTCAAAAACGTAATCTTTTTCGCATTATCAAATAGTTGTTGAACTGTTGATTCAATCATCAAATTCATCCCCAAATTATTCGCGAATAATATATGGCATCTTTAGTTCTTCTAATAATTCCTTAACAGTTTTGTCGTAAGTCTCTTTGAAGAATTCGGCACTATCAACATCACCGTTGAGCTCTTCAATTACAAATGAATTTTGATCATCATTTTTATTGAAGCCCACATATGCTCGTTTGTCAGTATTAGCAATCTTCAACTCTGAATGGAAAATTTCAAATACTTGGCGAACCGATAAACCTAATTGGCGTTCAGACAATACATTACTTACTGTTGTGAATTCAGTGTTGTGAAGTTGAGGTAGTCCCCAGGCCTTTAATTGTTCATCAAATGCCTTGAATAATTTAACAACGTTCCGTCTTAAAGCAAACGGAGAATTAGTTGGTTTCGCTGTAATTACCGCATATAATTTTTTAGCTGCTTCATATGAAATTGGAAAGTCTTGACTAAACTTATCTTCGTGTTCTGCAACCTTGTCACCAAAGAACACCATCGCATCTAGTAAAGTTAACGATCGAAGTGTTTGTTGGTCATCGCCATCTTTAGGTTCTGGCTTGATTGTTTTGTAAATTCCTTTTAAATACATTGATTCAATTTCATCATCAACCAAACCATGTTTACGTTGTTCACTAACCACCACAAAGTGCGAGACGATGTCAAATAGTTCAGTTCCCAGCATCTGTAATTGCTCATCAAGTTTAGTATCTCCCGTAGTTAATGGAAAAAAGACCTGTGGAAAGCCCCGCAAAGTCATCAACACATGAATTAATTCGTGTGATGCCGTGTAATTTGGAGCGCTTAAATCTGATACTTGGATCATTAAATTTTGCCATCCTGAACTGCTTGCGCTTGATCATGACGTACAAACCCTGCTTGCAAGTTCCCAATGAATTGAACGGAAACATCACCATCCCAAAACTGGTTAACTGCATTAATAAGTCCTTGAACTTGATCATTTAATTCAATTTCAACATTATTATCCATGTTTATTATTCTCCTTACGGAAATCATTAATTACTTGTTTAATTGTCTCAGCATCGTGCTTACCGATTTCATTCAATCGATTAACTATTTGACCGACTTCTGCCGGATTAGCGCCATTAGCTAGAACCGCCGATTTTACTGCCAATCCCATATGGCCTTTTTGAATTCCTTCGGTAACCAATGCTTTTAAAGCCGCCAAGTTCTGTGCTAACCCTGTGGCAGCAATTAACATCATCTCTTGATTGCTGTTTGTTACCTGGCTAATCTCCTGATTAATTTTAGCTAACGGAAGGACCCTAGTTGCCCCACCAACAAACCCAATTGGAATCGGAATTGTCATTTCACCAACTAAAGAATCATTATCCACATGCCAAGAAGTCAGTCCTTGGTAACGACCATTCTTGGCAGCGAAACTATGAACTGAACTTTCTAATGCTCGCCAATCATTCCAAGTGCAATTGCTACTGCATCCACACCGTTCATAATGCCTTTATTATGGGTTGTAGCTCTAATTGGATCAATTTCAGCAATATAACTGGCCTCGCTAATTCGCTGAGCAACCACCCTGCCATCTACCTCTGAAGTCGCCAATTTACTAACAGGCACTTGCCCCCTAACCTTGACCAATGCATGCTGCGCATTATTCGTTAGAATAGCCATTAGGGTTTCTGTCTGTGACAGATTGGTCTCTAAATAGCCTTTAATAGCCTCTAGCATTGAGTTAACAATATTGGCTCCCATTGCCTCACCAGCATCAACTACGACGTCTAGCGAAAGATATTGGCTATCTAACCGCCTAGTATTAACCGAAACTACACCTTGGGAATATTTTTTGATTGAAGGATGACTCTGATTAGCAACTTTAATAATTTCAGTCGCATGCTTAGCAATATACTTTTCCACCAATTCAAATTGGCTGCTTTTCAATATTATTTGCCCATCAACTAAATTACTAATTACAGTCGCCAAAATTCCATCATCAGATGACAATAATTTGCTGCCATTACTACAAGCTGCAATAACAGACGGCTCTTCAGTGACCATTGGTACCATATATTCAATTCCATTAACCACTAAGTTAGTGGCAATACCTTCAGGTAGCTGATAATTAGTGAGGTAGTTTTCAATAATATTGGCTAATTTAGAGTCATAGTTATGAGCTATGACTTTCCGAGCACTTTTCGTTTCAGTTATCTGTCCTAACACTAATGCTAATCTTGTTAAATAATCATGCTTATAAAAGCCATCATGCTCCAAACGCAAATCATCACCACCAATAGCGCCAAAAAGCTGGTCAAGATTTCTTGTCCAGCTTTAGCTAATTATCATTTATTATAATGCTTCTCAATGTATTCAGTAATAATTCCCTCCCGAACACCACTTGAGAGAAATATACTTTTTAGTATCAAGGTAATCCATTAATACCACAAGTGGCATCAAGCCACCAACAATAATATCAGCTCGATCTGTTTCCAAACCAGGGATTTGTTGGCGGTGCTTCATATTTCCCCGTAATAGATTCAAAAACGTGCGATTAACTTGCTCATATGATAAATGATACCCATGAATTGCATCAATTCGTGACATATTCTGCCGTTTTCGATTAATTCTAGCAAGTGTTCGATTGGCCCCCCCTAGTAAAACTAGCGGTTGTCTTCTTGATTGGCTAAGCCAATCAACTTGGGCAAATTCTTTTCTAATATGAAATTGAGCGTTAAATAGATTAGAACCTGAAATTCGATCTGCCAAATGAAACCGTTCTGATAAGTTGACTGCGCCAATTGGGATACTAATTAGATTAGTATCTTTTCCTTTCTTTACAGCAACCAGTTCACAACTAGCTCCGCCAATATCTAAAATCAGACAATTTTTGATACCTAATCTATTAACCACTCCCACGTAGTCATAATATGCTTCTTCATCCCCAGAAAGAACTTGGATTTCAATCCCGATTCGTTGCTTGACCCGGTTTAAAAAATCAGCACTATTGATAGCTTGGCGAACTGCGGCTGTTGCGATACCAATTACATTAACATGACTATATTGAGAATAGATATCCTTAAAATCAGCCAATGACGCGATGGTTCTCTTCATTGCAACTTCTTGAAGGATTTTCTTAGTTCCCATGCCTTCAGAAAGTCGACTATCACTCTTGACCCGTTTTATTTCTCGATAGGAGCCATCATTTTGAATTTGGTTAATTGCCATTCTAACGGAATTAGAACCAACATCCAAGATTACAAGGTTTTCCATTGTGAACACCTTCTACTAGTTAAAATAGTTGATTCCAATTGCGTCACGAACTTCTTGAAGAGTTTGATTAGCAACGATATTTGCTTTTTCGCTACCCTTTTTCAAAATATCGTAAACGGCTGCAGGATCTTGTTCATAGACACTGCGCCGTTGTCTGATAGGCTCCAAGACCCCTTGAAGGACCTCGTTTAAATATAATTTAATTTTCACGTCACCTAAACCACCGCGACTGTATTGGTCCTTAAGTTCTTGCACTTTTTGTTTATCTTCATCAAAAATATCAAGATAAGTAAACACTACGTTTCCTTCAACCTGACCAGGATCTTCAATATGAATATGGTTAGGATCAGTATACATTGACATAACCTTTTGTTTAACTGTATCAGCATCATCAGAAATATAAATTGCATTTCCAAGTGACTTACTCATTTTGGCATTTCCGTCTAAACCAGGAATTCTTCCCATTCCTTTTGGTGGGAAATAGCCTTGTGGTTCAACCAAAATATCTTGTTGATAGATCGAGTTGAATGATCTAACAATTTCTCGAGTCTGTTCAAGCATTGGTTCTTGATCATCACCAACGGGAACTGTGTCAGCTTTAAAAGCTGTAATATCAGCAGCCTGACTAATTGGATATGTAAAGAATCCAACTGGAACACTCTTACCAAATTCTTTTTGCCGAATTTCTGACTTAACAGTTGGGTTTCTTTCTAGCCTTGAAACACTAACTAAGTTTGAATAGTGTTCAGTTAGTTCTGATAATGCTGGAATTTGTGATTGAACTAAAATAGTTGATTTTTCAGGATCAATTCCAACTGCTAAATAGTCCATTGCAACTTGAAGCAAACTATTTCTAATTTTTTCTGGATCGCGTGCATTATCCGTTAGAGCTTGCATATCAGCAATCATAATATAGGTATCATACTCACCGGAATTTTGTAATTCAACCCGGTTTCTTAGGGAACCAACATAGTGACCAATGTGTAGCTTGCCTGTTGGACGATCACCTGTTAAAATAACTTTCTTTGCCATTTCATATCCATCCTTTCAAAAACGCCCTATTGACTTGCTCAATAGGACGTTAAACCGTGGTACCACCTAAATTGCGGACTATTAATAGCCGCCACTTCTCAACGATAAGGAGTTACCCATACATTACCTTTTCCATTTCGATTTATCGTGACTACTTTCAGCAACTATAGTCTCTCTGATAGTGACTCATCTACTTAACAAAATATCGCTTTTATTTTACTTATAAATCACCAAAATGTCAAAGTATGCTTGAATTGACAGGCCCATAAAATACATCTAGAATATTCAAAGCATTTAGAATTACGACTTATAGAAAGGACTTGCCCATTTGGAAAATACTGAAAAGAAAATTGAACAACAACGTGTCGATGATGTAGTAAACAAACTCTCAGACAAGATTGATGATACCCAAACAGAGTATGACCGGGCTCATGACGAAACCAAACGGGTTCAACAAAGTTACTCTACCAACACTTCAGTAAACTACTTTGAAGTTGATGACCGAATCGAAACTAGTGCTGAATTACAGCAACAAAGAGGCTTAGTTTCTCGATTAACTGAAAATGAATCAATTTTAAAGGATCAATTAGATACTTATAGACAATTACAAAAATCACCATACTTTGGTCGAATTGATATCACTGAAGATGGTGAAACTACACCAGAAAAATTATATATTGGCACAGCCTCTTTTCAGGATAAAGATGGCGAATTTTTAATATATGACTGGCGTGCGCCAATTTCTAGTATTTATTACAACGGCACATTAGGTGAGGTAACTTATGAGGCACCCATGGGATCTCAAAAAGTTACCCTTAATAAGAAGCGCCAGTTTCAAATTAATGATGGTGAAATTAAAAACATGTTCGATACCAATGAGACAGTTGGAGATGAGCTCCTTCAAAATGCTTTGGGTGAACAAAACGATGAATATATGCAAAACATTGTCGCAACAATTCAACGAGAACAAAACGATATTATCCGTGATACACGTAGTGATTTGTTAGTTGTTCAAGGGGTTGCCGGATCTGGTAAAACTTCAGCAATTCTTCAAAGAATTGCCTTTTTACTGTATCACAGTCGAGATACCTTAGAAGCAGATCAGATTATTTTATTTTCACCTAACCGTCTTTTCAGTCACTACATTTCTGAAGTTCTTCCTAGTTTAGGTGAACGGAATATGCGACAAGTCACTTTTGCCGAATTTATCGAAAATCGTCTCAAGGGCATTAATGTTCAGAGCTTGTTTGAACGATATGAAGTCGATGATACTACAAGTGATACTGATCTAAATATTAGAAGAGAAAAAGAAGCTGGTGAATACATGAATGCCATCACAACATACTGTGATGACTTAACTGCGGACACCATTGCCTTTTCCAATATTAACTTCAATGGCGAAGTCTTCTTTTCTAAGGACGAAATTAAACAAGTATTTAACCAATTTCCGACCGCTCTAAAAACCGCTGATAAGTTCACAAAGACCAAGAATGCATTAATTAAGATTCTAAAGCGAAGAATTGACAAAGAAACCCAAGCTGATTGGGTTAACGAGGAAATCGACGAGATGACTGATGAACGTTATCACAATATTCTTGCTGGCAAACGCCTGAATGATTTCAAGATGAAAGTGCTGAAAGATTCTACATCGCAAAGCAAATCGTTACTAATCGACTTCAGTCAGTATATGACGCGATTTTCAATAACAATTTTGTTGATCCATACGTTCAATACAATAGCTTTATGAAACAATATCATTCACCAGCTAACGCTTCATTGGAAGAATGGAAATCTAAGTTACCTAGCTTTATGAGGCAGATTGAATTTCATCAAGTTGAATTAGATGATGCAGCACCACTTCTATATCTAAGAGACTACATGTGCGGTGGCGGCCAAAATAACACGATGAAGTATCTATTTATTGATGAAATGCAAGATTATTCAGTTGCACAGCTAAAATATTTAAAATATGCTTTTCCGCAAACTAAGTGGACATTACTTGGAGATAGTGAACAAGCGCTATTCAAAGAAGTTGAAACACCAAAGCAACTATTGAATCGTTTAAATTCTTCATTTAAAACTAAGCATTCTCGATTAATTAGTTTACTTAAATCATATCGTTCCACCTATCCAATTACGACGTTTGCTAAATCGATTCTGCCTAATGGTGGTGAAATTGAAGCCTTCCAACGAGAAGGTGAGTTACCAGAACTAATTATTACGGATGACTTAAAAGAATCATATAATCAACTAATTCAATTAGTCATTAAGCAGCAAGCAGAATATGGAACTGTTGCAATCTTAGTTAAAAATGTTGAGGAAGCTAATCAAGTTTACGACCAGCTTCATTCAAAAATTGAGGTTAACTTACTTAAGGATGCTGATCGGACTTTACCAAAGGGTGTGCTTATCATTCCAATCTATTTAGCAAAGGGATTGGAATTTGATTCTGTAATTGCTTGGGATATTTCTGAAAAGAACTACCCCAATCCAAATTACACTGGTACTCTCTATACTATCTTTACAAGAGCAATGCACAGCTTGACGATGATCAGTGTTGGTAAGGTTACCCCAATCATTACTGAAGATTCATTGACCAACAGTGAGATCAAAATTGATCATACAATTAATCATGAATAAAAAAAGTGACCTATGATGGGTCGCTTTTTTTATTTATTTTTCACTTAAATCAATTAAGATAAACATTAGCTTACTATTTAAGCCGTTTCCGGGATTTGAACCCGGGACCTTTTCCTTACCATGGAAATGCTCTACCTTCTGAGCTAAAACGGCAATCTTAATTTTATATGAATTAATACTGAACATCAAGAGAACAAAAAAA
>NZ_BEXA01000008.1 GCF_003864335.1 Lentilactobacillus kosonis
TAGCATTTTGTGAAATTAGGAACGTTGATATATCAACGTTCCTTTTATTTTGTCTTCAAAAAGAACACATAGGTTCACATAAGTTCACATTTTTTGTTGACACTTTGTTGACACTTGGCCCAAATTTAGGCTGAAAAAGTGTCAAAGTTGACACTTTCTGTTGACACTTTTGTTGACACTTTATTGACAAATCGTTGACACTTTTTATCCTAGCAGAGTATCAAGCATATCAGCAGTTTTCGTGGCCTCTTGAGATTGCAATTCTTGAATAATGTGCAAATAAACCCTAGTAGTGGTGTCAATATTCTTATGACCTAATCTATGAGAGATATAGGCAATAGATATTCCTTTATACAATAAAATGGATGCATGTGTATGACGCAAGCCATGAAAATTGATCTCTGTATCGATACCAGCTTCTTTTACAGTACGATCTAAAACATTATTAATAATTCCATAATCCGGCAATTTATTTTTGTGATTATTAAATACTAAATTATTCTCGTTTTTTTGTCCGGCTAATTGGAATTCAGTATTTTGTTCAAATTTACGTTTTGCCAGTAGGGCACTAAAATCTTTATTGATTTCAATTAATCGTTTTGACGATTCATTCTTTGTAGGTGCCAAAGCTTTGTATTTAATGTTCCATGTTTTTTCAACCCGAATAGTATCATTTTTTAAATCGACGTTATCCCAGGATAATCCTTCGATTTCAGATATTCGCATTCCAGTCATTAAAGCCGTAAGGATCATGAAATAGATTGTGTTATCTGTGCTAGCACTTCGTAATTTAGTTTTGATGTAACTAATTAATTTGACGCTGTCATTATATGATAGATATTTGTGTTCACGGGTATGCGACTTATCATAAACAAGCTGTGTATTAAGTGTGAAGTCTTTGGTAATGATGCCGTCGTTAATGGCGTTCTGGACGCAAGCTTTAAGATGACCATTTATCTTTTCGGCAGTGGCCTTTGCATGTGGTGGGTTAGCATGTGTCCCATCACCTTTTCCATAAAAATTCAAAAAATCTTGATACATAGATGTCGTAATATCAGCAATAGGGGTTGTGCCAAAATAATTCTGTGCAACTCTAATACTATACAGATATTTATCCCTAGTGGCTTCACTGATGTTTGGCTTTCTAAATGTTTGATACCATTTGACAAGGTAATCAACAAAGCTTATATTTTTATTGTTTAAATCTCCACCACGGTTATATTCATATTGCATTTGGTTAGCATAATCTTGGGCATTTTTCTTAGTTGAAAACCCAGATTTTGTTAGCCATTTTTTTCGCCTTGCTTGTTCTTATATAAAATTCTTGTTCTCCATTTACCATTTGGCATCTTAGAAAAACTAGCCATTTAAATCTCCTCCAATTTCATCGTTATGATGCTCACGAAGAACCTTACGCAAATTCTCAAGTTCAGTTTCTTTATCAACTGGATGTTGTTTTCGTTCTTTAGCTTCTATAACAAAGCTTTTAACAAATTCAACAGCATGGTCATATTCTTTTTGGTTATGAGGCACAGGGTAGTCGAACATGAAAAAATCTTTGTTCACACCAACATCACGTTGTAATCCTTCATAAAATTCTCTCAGTGTCATAAAGTCAGTAGCTTTATAAACATCTTCACTAAACATTTCGCTCATATCTATTCTCCTTCAAACGTATGTTCTTTTCGCCTTAAAAATAAAACCCCAGAGGGAATACTCACCGGTGGATTCGAACCATCGTGGAATACCATAATGAGTGAATTTGTTATCTGTAATAACTGTGCCAAAATGTGTTCATTGTTATGTGATGGCGGTTAAAGTAATGTAGTGAATTGCTACCGGCACCTTCAAGATATTGTATTTTGTAGTAATGATTGCCAAGGTATTTCCATCGGTTCACAACATGTGATGAAGTATCTGAGTAACTACCAAAACCGACAATAAAATATTTAGTAATGGTTTCACCAGATTTATTATGACTTCCTTGTGCATACCAGTTACCTCTTAATACCTTAGGCAAGGCACCATAATGCCATGATGAAGCGTCAGCATTACTTTGATTAGCAAGCATTGCACCACCGAAAGAAAGAGCAGCAATACCAGTTAATACATAATTCTTTAATTTCATGATTTTACCCCCTGAGTTCAGCTTTTAAAGTCGTCGGTATTTGGACTAAATTAGGTGATTATTGCATTTTTCGCAATAACCATTTTTGCTATACAACTCAAAAAATATTGAACCAATTTAATTAAATATGATCGTTAATTAATGATCATATTTCTAAATTGTCGAAAAAGTTAATGTATGCAAAAACTAATTTTAGTTCATAAATTTTTAGCAAAAATGGCTATAAATAGTTTTGGCATGCATTTTGCTGTATTTAGTCAACGATAAATCCTTTAAATCTAGTTAATGTTCACATTATGTATACATTAATATCGTTCAATTAACGTTAATGTATACAAAAGTACACAAAGTAAAGTAAAGTAAAGTAAAGTAAATAAAAGAATATATATATATACGCGCGCGTGAGACAGAAAAAACACAAAAATAAAAAATCAAAACCGAATGACAATGACTATACCAATTTTGATTTAATATTTTCGTTTAGTCTCAACAAGACGCCCAGCAATTGTTAAATCATTGATCTCATTTCCAGCAAAAATCCTTGGTTGATACTTTGGATTAGATGCAGTTAAGATAATTGACTTATCAGAACGAGTCACATGCTTTAGAGTTCCTTCTTCGCTATCAACAATCACTGCACAAATATCGCCATTTTCAAAAAGTGGAGTTCGCTGAATTAAGGCGTAGTCACCGTCGTGGATTCCATCACCAGTCATAGAGTCGCCAGATACAATTAACCAGAAATAATCTTGATTAGTTTCAAGATCCCATTTAGAAATAGTTTCAAATCCTTGATGGTCCTCTAATGCTAATCCATTGGGTCCGGCTTTTATTGTCCCAATTATTGGTACATTAACAAAATCATTTTTTTCTACTGGAATACCGTTAGATGGCATATTTTGATGGTTCGTTGGCTTCATTTTACGACCTAATAGATAATCAGCCGTGACTCCTAAAACGTTAGCAATAGCTAATAATTCTGTATCACGGATAGGCCTAGTTCCATTCTCAATTCGATTTAATACAGCACGATTCAAATTTATTTTATTTGCTAAGTCTTTTTGCGATAGTTTTTTTTGTGTTCTTAGTTGCCTAATTCTAGTTCCAATTGCTAATTGGAATTGATTAGTTTGATCAAGCTCTGCCATACTTTCCACCACTTTCTATATTGGCACATCTACCGTACCATTTTTTTCTATATCAGAAAATATTAAGTTCTAAAAAAAGAAATTAAAATGTTTACATTTCTAAAATAGAACTGTATAATGAATTTCGAATAGAGGTTCTAAAACAGAACTTAGATAAGGAGATGACAAATCTATGCAAAATCCTATTTACTTGGAACGTATTAAAAATCGACGTAAGGAATTAAAAATCACACAGCTAGAAATGTCCCAAAAGCTTGGCTTTAAAAGCCCATCGACATATTACAAATACGAAAGTGGCGAATATACTTTGAAAGTCGATACTTTACAACAAATCAGTAAAATTCTGAAAGTCGATTATAGCTATTTTTTTAAACACAAAAGTTCTGAAATAGAACAAAACGCTGAAATCTAATGTACTGATTATTTTCTTAAATTATATTGGTTAATTTCCTGAACAGATTAACCAAAATTCAATAAATGGGGTTGCCTAACATGAAAAACAAAATCAAAACGTCAAAGAATATTGCCGAAGCATTAAGAAGAGCGATTAAGCGAAACCAGATATATCAGGGACTTATGGCTAATGATTTAAAAATGACAAGTTCCAATATATCTAATCAGGAAACAAAGAAGTTTGATACGCCAATTGATTCTGCATTCAAATTTTCAGTTTTATTTTAACGATCCTGTATTTAGTCAGCAGATGGCATCGATTTACTTTGATGCGATAGCAATGTTTAATCCGAAGGAATGGGCAGACCAGTTCAAACAATCACCTTACGCTATTTGGATTAAGCTGCGTCAAATTGAACAAGAGCGTTTAGAAATGGGCAACGACGTATTAGGATTTGCCATGGAAAAACGTGAAAATTGGACGACTAAGCAAACCAAGGAAGCATTTACTTGGATGGTAGGTTTACTGAAGACGATCAGCCTAGCTTCATTAATGGCAAAAGAATTTAGTGATGTAGCTCATTATGATTTGAAGGCTATGGAGCAAGACTTCAATCAACAATTTGGAGACTTGGGTTAGGAGGATTTATATGAGTGATTTATCAACTGAATTAGGGAAAATAACTAATTCGATATTGAGTGACTATGTAAAAAAAGTTGTTGATACACAAGTAGCCAATTTACATCCAGTGACTGTCTCAATCAAAGGATTATCAAAATTGACTGGTATGAGTGAAAGTTGGTTACGTCAGCATGCGGTTGATACACCTGAATTTATCAACATTGAATTTGATTTAGGCTCAAAACGTTTATGGCAAGCTGACAAAGTGAATGATGCTTGGCTAACTTATATCAACCAACACGGAACACCAGCATCAACAAGGTTGCCACAGTCAGTAATTCGAGAACAGAAACGGGGGTTATTAATATGATCACAGATTATTTACAACGTATGAGGGTACTTAATCGCAAAATTTAAAAAGCCAAGCAAGATCATAATGATAAATTACTTGGCGGGTTGTTGATTTTTAGAAACAGGGAAGAATTAAACCACAAGGAAGAGGTTGAAATGCATGTCAAAAATTAAAAGCATAATAAAGCATCTTTTAGAGAGGCAGCTTGCGAAGTGGACTAAACGAGCAGCACGGTTGGTAAGAGTTTCAGATTCACTCGAAGCTAAAGGTGAAGAATTAAAACGAAAAGCTGACGAAATGAAAGGAGATAAATAGGATGCTACAAATCTTAAGCGAATTGCTTTATAGAGTATTTTTATTTTTATTGTATCTAGCAATTTTCGGCGGTATCGCGCTCGTTATTGAACACCGCAAAGAACTTTTCGATTTTCCAAAATTTAAAGATATCTGGGAGGAAATAACAAATGACTTTTTCGGAACAAAAATCAAATGAGCATAAAAAAAGAGCTGAACAGCGGGCACTGTCCAACTCAACGAGTAAAAAACTTGTGAAAATATCTTATGCTTTCGATTATATCCCCAAAAGACGCCGTTTTCAATGGTTAGGAGGTTGGATTCATGGACGAAGATAGATTCTATGATCGTTTAGCAGATGAGTATGAAGAACCACGTCCCACAGCTGATGAATGTAAAGAAAAGTACACAGAAGATTGTGAAGATTCATGGGATAACTAATTGTATGGAGGAATTAATATGCAAACCAGTTTATATGATTTAACTCAAGCGATTAATGATTTGCAAAATAGAGAGGATCTAGATCCTGAAATTATCAAAGATACGTTAGATAGTCTGCAAGATAGCAGAGATAAAAAAATTGAAAACATAGCAACGTGGATTGATAGTCTCCAGGCAAATGTTGATTTTAACAAAAATAAAAAATTGAAAAAATTAAAAAATTCAACAAAAGCAAAAGCAACGTAAAATCGACAGTCTAAAACAGTATATTAAGGATTCTTTGACTGACGCTGGAGTAAGCGAACTGTATACAGAAAATTACCATGTGGAATTTGGTAGGAAATCTGAAAAAGTCATCGTAGATGAAAAGAAATTACCAGTTGATTACATGAGTGAAAAAATTAGTTATACGCCAAATAAAGCAAAAATCAAGGCAGATATCAAGGCCGGCAAAACTATTAACGGAGCGAGTTTAGAAAGTAATCGGGGGTTGAAAATACTATGAGTGAAGAAGAAAAATACCAACCAAGTTTATCCACACTTGAATTAATTAATAACTTGAATACAAACGATATGAGAAATGAGCTAACAGCCATTAATCATTTTCAAGCCATGGTGCAGGAACAACTTACAGAAAACCAAGATTATGGGATTATTCAAGGCACCAACAAGCCAACACTATTAAAACCAGGGGCTGAAAAAATCCTGATGATCATGGGTGTGCAGAGCAAATATGAAATCGTTGATAAGATTGAAGATTATCAAAAAGGATACTTTGACTATACAGTGCAAGCAAAACTGTTAAAAAATGGCATGTTATTAACAGAAGGACTAGGTTCAGCAAATACCAACGAGAAAAAATTCCAACGCAAAATTAAAAATTCGAGCGGAGAAAAAGAAGTTGATCCTAACTCCGGATTTGATATGAAAAACACCGTATTAAAAATGGCAAAGAAGCGAGCACAAATTGACGCTACACTCACTATCGCTTCGTTATCTAATATCTTCACTCAAGATCTAGATGAGTTAAAGGATTTTTCAGATCGAGAAAAGTCAGAAACGATGACTATCGAAATTGCGGAAAATACAAAAATAACTTTTGGCAAACATAAAGGTGAAACGTTAAGCCAGGTCATGAAATCTGATCAAAGCTATATCAGATGGCTTAGTGATAATGCTCGGCAGGCAGACCTTAAGCAGGCTTCTAAAATGCTGTTAAATCCACCAGCCGATGAGAATGGCGAAAAACTTGCAACGAAAGACCAAGTTATTGAATTAAGCGACCTAGGTAAAACTTATGCTGAAAGTCACGGCATAGTTGATGCTAAGAAAACTACTATTGATTTAATTAAGATGGCAGATTCGGATTGGTTAGGTGATCTAACTAAGATTAGTGATAGCACATATCGTCAGGCTAAAAAATATATTCAAGATTTGATGGCATCAGAACATGTGCCTAGTGATCCATTTGCAGGTGATACAGACACAATCGAGATAGACGAACAAGATTAGCACATGTAGATGATTTATGAGGGTGAAATCAAATGGCAAGACCAAAAAAAGATGGGCTGGATTATTTCCCGTTTGATGTTGATTTTCCAACCAATGAAAAACCGAAGCAATTATGGGCGAATTTAAAGAAGCTGGAGTATTAGCAATGGTTTACTTGTTTTCAGCGATTTATCGGCAAGGTTATTTTTGAAATGGGATAAATTATCAAAGATGCAACTTGCTAATCGAGTGAATTCAACACCAGAAGCAGTTGATAAGCTCGTTCATCGGTTAGTTGAGTACGAGACCTTTGATGAAGAATTATTTAAGACCGAGAATGTGCTAACTAGCGTTAGGATCCAAAACACTTATATTGAAGCAACGAAGCGCCGTAAGAATGCACACCACGATGAGTTTTGGTTACTAGATGATGAACCCATGCAAAATCAAGTACAACCAGATCAAAGTGAAGAACCAGTTAAAAAAGATTCAACAGATAATCTAGATGATTCAAAAGCAGAAAAAGCAAAACTATTGCCCAGTGACGAAGCAGAGCAACGGATGAATGATGAATTTATTCAGGGATTTTGGCAAAACTATCCAAAGCGTCAAAAGTACCAAGAGGCGTTGGCTGAATATACGAAAGCCAGAGAATTTGGGGCAACAGAAAAAGAAATAATTGACGGGGTTAAAAATTATTCAAAGTATTTAAAAGCTAAGGGCAAGGGTGATGGTTATACAGCTTTACCAACTACTTGGTTAGCCGGTAAACGTTGGCAAGACGATTATGATCTTACGCCTGAAACTGCTGGAGCAAAACAACGGTCACCAGTTAGCTATGAAAGCTTTGATGATTCGGTTATCCCGTTCTAGGAGATGACGACCATGGAAAGCATGGCAGATTCAATTACAGGAATATTTAAAGAATGGATCGATAGTGGACGAATGCGAGAATGTGGGCCATGTCCACAATGTGGGTCAGAGATGTTGGTCTTTGTTAATATGCAGAACAAACGTGATTTAAGCCTGCCAGCGTGCCAAGCATGTGGTTATAAAGTCACTAAAGGTAAAGCACAAGACCCACATAAAAAGAGCGAGAATGGTCAATGCAAGCCCGCAAAAAGGATGCAATTAATTACTTGGTTAATTCGAGTGTGTTTAGCGATCAGGATGTTATTAATAAGAATTTTGCTAACTTTGATGCTGGTAATCCAAAACAAAAAGAAGCTAAGCAACAAGCCTTAAAAGTCGCACAAGAAATCTTAACTGATCAACCTGTTAATGCTATTTTCACTGGTGGGACTGGACGAGGTAAGACACATTTGGCCATGGCCATTTGTATGAAGTATTACAGAAATCAGACTTCAAAAGAAATGCATGTTCTTGAACTATCGGCAGTTATTAACTCAGATGAGAGCCAGTTTTAATTCTAAGGAAGAGGCTCGCAAATATGATGATTTAGTTACTAATCAAATCAAACAGGCTGATGTAGTTGTGATTGATGATTTAGGTTCTGAAATCGGTGATGACTATGTAAACAATTCAGCCAGTCGATACGATATCGACATTGTCACATCTATCTATGATGCACGGGCATCTAAAGCAACAATCACCACAACCAATCAATCCGGTTCGATATTAAGACAGATTTATGGGAATAGGTTATTAAGTCGTATGATCCAACATTCAACCGGTAACAACTTTATGTTCGATGGTATGACAGATTATAGGACGGTAGAAATGCATGGTTAAGTATCCGACAGGCGTAAAAGCAATAACAGTAAAAGCGAAAGTAGCACAGTCATCAAAACAAAAGCAAAAAAAATATCATAACCGACCAGTAGAATATGATGGCCACCGGTTCGATTCTCAAGTTGAATGTGGTTATTATAAGCAACTTAAAATCTTGAAGCTGGATTGTAGAGTGCATGAAAAATTTGAATTACAGCCAAAATTTGAATGCGGTGGTGTGCATCATCAAAGCATGACTTATAAGCCTGATTTTAGCATTTATGAGCAAGGAAAATTGGTTAGTGTAGTTGATGTCAAAGGCGGTAAAGCAACACAAACAATAGCTAGTACAATGCGTATGAAAATGTTCATGTACAGATACAAAGTTCCTGTGGTAATTGCCACATGGAATAAAGAAACACAAACTTTTGAAGAAAAAATTAAATAGATTGGGGAATTAAACATGGCCACGACAATTTTTAAACCAGTGAACCATATCGAAGTTGAAATAAAAAACGAGGGAAATCAATTTACTCCTCAAATTACAAAAACCGATTATGAAAATAAAGAAATTGCATTTGCAATGCTGACTGAATATGTATTACGAGTGCTCCAAGAGAATGGATATTCGACGGACAAACTAATGAAGGAGCTCGCTTATCATGGATAAGCCAAATAAAGAAGAATTAGATGTTGACGAACAGTTAGCACAAGTGAAAGCACGACTGAAAAAGCTAATTTTCACTGATGGTCAATATTTGGATGAAGATGCACATGAGCAGTCATCTATTGTCATCAGTGGTAAACGTTATTCAAACATCACTATCATCGATCAAGACAGAGAACCAATTGCGATTATAACTCCTGATGAAATTATAGCTTTGCATGGTTATGGAGTGTTGTTTGATGTTGGTGAAGATGAAAACACCAATAACAATTAATGGACTGATCCAAATGAAACAGAGTACAAAAAATATGTATGATCTGTTGATTCCATTAGAGAATAAGTTTGGCAGTATTGCCAATGTTCCAGATGATGATCAAGTGGACAATTCAACAGTTAATATCTTGCAAAGGTTGATGAAAGAATGACTAAAAGCAATTTAGAAAAATTTCATGCTGGTGATGTTGTGACTTTAAGTCAACATGAATATCCGTTATATTCTGATCCAATTTTCATGGAAAGCAAAACTGAAGAAGTAATCACAATCCAAATCGTTAATAAGAAAGTAAGTGCCAAAGATGAGCAAAAAAGTTAAAGTACCAAAATATGTTTATGATAGTTTCGAAGAAATGAAATTCGATGTGATGGATGAAGATGAATTTAAAGTACACGCTATTTTAACCGTAGAAAGTATGTTTAACAATCAAGGCTTATATAATCCAACCTATTTTTAAATTGGATTGGCGGACATCATAAAAAAGCGCTATATGCGATTATAAAAGGCTATGAAGTTGACGATGTTAAATACAATTTGATTTTGGGAAAGGACTTAAATGATGAAGGCGAGATATTTTTTACTGCATACCATAAAACAGAGCCTGGTGAAATATTAGTTACTGATATTGCATATTCATATGAATTAAATGAAGATCGTTATCAATTTACCGAAGATGAAGTTAATGATTTAATCAACAGACTTAACGAGCAAAATGAGCCTAAATTAGCTTCGATCGTTGAAATGAGTAAAGTATTAGTTTCAGAAAATGAGGTGGATGAATAATGGATAAAGTTAAAGTGCCAAAATATTATGAGGACTACCTCAAAGAGAGAGCAGAATACTTACTAGACAAAAATTATTTAAAGTATCTTTTTGAGGCTGATCAAGATAAGAAAAACAATTTAGCATATTCAGATTTGATTAATGGAGTCGATAAAATATTCAGGGATTCCAAAATAGAGCATTCTCCCGTAAATGACTGGATTAAAAATAATTATTCAACCGCAATTGATGCAATCATTCATGGCTATGAAATTAAAGATGCAGAAAGTGAGGTTGAATAATGGATAAAGTTAAAGTACCACAAAAGTATGCTGATTGGTTAGAAGACATGATTGACTATTATTATGCAAGTTTTGATGTTCACGATCATGACAAATTTAGTTTAGTTAAAAAACAAATCGTGCTTCTTAAAGTTCTTGGACAATATGTTGAATTTGCTAATCCATATCGGTTATTAGACAACTGGCTTGTTAACAATTTTGATATAGCTGTTGAGGCCATATTGTTTGGATATGAAAATTCAGAAGCAATTTATGGATATCGCTTACCGAATGGTCAGTATGTAGATGGTTCACGGTCGGATGTACCTATTAAAAATTTAAATTCATTAAATTCGTTACAGTTTGATACTTCTGATGAATTTAGATCCTTAACTAATGAACAAATCGGGATTTTAAGTCTCTATGTAAAAGGCGAAGTTGTGGAGGAAGACGATGACTGACAAAGTTAAAGTTCCTACGGAGTTTCAAAATTGGTTAAATGTGCAACTGAATTTAAACAATGATAGCAACTATATAGTTATGTATTTAACAGGAATTGGAAGTAGTGTTAATTATTCAGTTGTATCTTATCCAGGACTGACAAATTTGAGTGATGACTTGGTGCAGTGGGTTCACGAGCATTGGCAGGATGCGGTTACTGCTGTCATTCATGATTATGAAGTTGTAGATTCTAACAAAGTTTTAGGTTATCAACTATCAAGTGGATCGTATGTGGCTAGCTTTAGCTATGATTCTAAGTATCATGATGGAGTGAATATGACTACATTCACAATCGGAATGTGGGATAAGTTCCAAGGACTTAGCGATTACGAATTAAGAGAAATTGACAAGTGGCTAAAGGGAGACATTGTGGCCAGTTATGAAAAATAAAATAACAGATTTTGGCCATGATGATAAATTTGATATTTCTGATGCCTTCACTGTCATGAACAAAATCTATCGTGAAGAAAATGTTAAGGCGGTTGGTGCGGTAATTTTGGTTGAAAAAGATGGTCAATTATTAGTCAAAACGATTGATGCATACAGCAACGATAATAACAATTATGATAAAAGCTTCGCATTGCTCGGATCCATAGAATATTTAAAAGATCAGGTTAAAGATGATGAATGAACTTATCGGAGGTAATAAATATGCCATTAGTGACAAACAAGAGATTACAGGGAATTACCACAGTTGACGGTACTTCAATTAATTTGGGAATGGATGTTATTAACAGTTCAACACTTACAAGTGATAAATATGAAGCTTATAGTGTGAGTGATAATTTTTTGATAACTTAGCAATTGATCCAAATTTGTTCGGTATTGACTTTGCAAACGAGCTTGAGAGAAACAGTGATGGTGAGTTTTACAACCGTCATGTTATGGGTATTGTGTATGAATTTAAGGGATTTTCAGATGGCATAAACATCTCAATTAAAACCGATATAGGTTACGTTTCATTTTCAGTTCCTAATAGTCAAATCAAATATCGTTGGTACACAGATATGATCGATTGGAAAGAGGAAGAAAATGAAGAAGGCAAAATATAGCAATGATAAATTTGTTAAGAAGTTTAATCATGATCAAAGGAAAAAAGAGCAGCAGTATAAGAATGAATTAACTGAGAAAAAATATGATGCGACAGAAATTATTCTTTCGATAAACGGTCATGATGTGGCTCATTATGTTGGAAATGAAAATTGGGCAAGAATAGATGAAAAATAATAAAGATTGCGTTGATTTTTCAAATGCGACTGTTGCATGCAATCGGTTTGGCAATCCAGTAGATGTCGGCAAAGATGCACAACCATTAGAGATTAAATGACCGGCAAAGTTCAATGATGATATTCGTGATGATTTTAAAGTTTACCTATCAGGATATCTATGTGAGGAATGCACAGAAGAGTTAAGGCAATGGATTAACCGTGGCAAATAAGTTGATGTGAAAGGTATGTAAATGTCAGTCGAAGATTTAGCAATAATCGTTTTTAATTTTTTCATTGTGTATTTTGATTACGTTAATAGTTATGTTAATAGTCATGGCAATACACATGAATAATTAGGAGGTGTTTGGATATCAAAATGCAATATTTAAGTATCGCCATTACCGTGTTTCTGATTATTGAATTAATAGCCAATTTCTTTATGCCGATATTTCCACCGTTATTCTTAGGCATTTGGTTATTGATTTTATATGTACTGTACCTCGCTGAGCGAATTGACGATTTAATCGTTACTCACAAGATAAATAAATTGCGTGAAGTCGCTGAAAAGGAAATTGAAGAACTTGTGCGTGCGTATGGTGAAAAGATTGGCGATGAGGAAAAACATGACCGATCATAAAGACAAAACCAGAATTTATCTAGAGGACGGTAGTAGCGTTTGGGTAAACTCTAACAACAAAGTTTATATTGGTGGCATTTATAAGGGCACGGTTGGAGAAATATTTAACAAACATTATCAAGAAAAAAGAGCATAAAAAAAAGCCACCCCATAAATCATGAGCGGTTGCGACACAACTAGTATATCACACGGTTAGGGGGGTTATTTTGAATTATCACACTAGCATTGATTTTGATGCTACTAAAAACAATACAAACAAATTATTAAATGAATATCGACGGTTAAATATAGATCGTCATAAGTTAAAACTAGTCAGTAATTTATCGGCTATCCAATATGATGGAATGCCTAAAAGCCAAAGCAATCGGAATTCCACCGAGGAAGCTTTAATAAATGATTTAAACGATATCGAAGAAGAACGTAAGTCAATCGAATTTAAGATCGCTTTGATTGATAAGACATTAGTTGAAATGACCAGAATTGATGAATATACGGCCAAATTAGCTAAGTTACTTACTTTAAGATATATTGACCGGTTTAGTGTAACCAAGTGCTGTTTCGAGCTGTCAGAGGCATTTAATTCAGCTATGGAACCTATGAATGGTTTACCAATGTCCAGAAACAAATTCTATGACAAACGTGATGAAGCACTATTGATCTTTGCTGAGGTTTATCCGAAAAAAAGTGACCTTATTGAGTACCAAAAACAATAATCAACACTTTCGGTACATATTCAGTACACAATCAGTACACTTTCAGTACAAAAGTGGGACGTTTTGAGTTAATTACGGTGCTATATTGATATCGTGATAATAATATAAATGACCCGGTCGTAATTGATAGCGAGCCGGTTTGATTCCGGCATACGACTTTATCAGCTAGTGATTCTCCTTATATTTTATTTTGATGAACAAATACCTTTAGTTTTTTATACCACTTTATCTTTGGTCATATCGGTTTATACAAAGTTCTGAATGCCATAACATTAATGATTACCATGTATCGAATTTGTGTTAATTCCCCTAATATATAATTCGTATAACTTCTCTTTCTTTAGCGCAAGTTTTCATATTTCACTAGCTGATAACGACTAACAACGGTATTTCGGTGGTTCGACTCCGCCGGTTAGCCATTGCCCCAAAAAATTCAATAAAGGGATGTGAAATGCCCCTTATTTTTTAAAATTACTAATTAACGACTAATCTTAGTTCTACATCGGGCAAACTTAAAAAGACCTTCGCAAATTCAATGACAGTTTTCGTGGAGGCTTTTTTTGTACTCTAAAACAAGAAGAAGGTGGCTTATGTCTACTGTAGTTGTTGTGACAATCATTATATTAAGTGAACCAACTATTTGGTGGCTAGGCCGCCATTGTGGTTGGTGGAAATAGGAGTGAGTTTGATGAAGCGTAATGAATTTGGTTATGTGAGTGGATTAGAAACCAAAATAGATAGAGAGCTAAACAAGTGGTGTTTAGATAAACAGATTGAGCGTGTTAACCACAAAGATAGTGAGACAACCATTCAAGTAAAAATTAAGCGTAAAAAGCCAAAAAAGTAGCAGTAAAGTTCAGCATTCCTTAGTACAATGGTTCTAAGGAGATGATGAAGTGTTTTCATATACTGAGATTAGACAGATGGTCAAAGATATTTCAGACGCTGCAAAAAAGTCTAAAAATGCTGAATTGCTAAGTCAAACATTTGAGTTGCAAGGAACGTTCTTAGATTTGATGAGTGAAAATCAGGATTTAAAAGACCAAGTCAGAGATTTAAAAGACCAATTGGCTAATCTATCACAACAAAAAGTGGATAGAGACATGCTTGTAAAATTTCATGATATGTTCGTGGATAAAGATATGTTACAAACTATCAAAAGTACCAGTGTTCCTTTTTCTGATGAGATGTTGGAGCATATGTACTGTTCAAAGTGTCTTCAAGAAAAAGATTCAATGATTTCAATGAATGTTTTAAGACCAGTTGAAAGTGATTCATACACATTGATTTGTCCGTCATGTGGTTACATGGTGTACTTTGGTAAGGATCCAAATAGAGGCAGAGTAAGCTTTTTTTAATGATTTGCGTCGCAGAGATGTGACGCTTTTTTTATACATAAAATTCCAAATAAGGCGAGGTGTGGTGATATGTAATGAGTAAGAAATTAACACCAAAACAACAGAAATTTGCAGACAATTACATTGAAACAGGTAATGCAACTCAGTCAGCACTTGAGGCAGGTTATGCACCTAAGGCAGCTTATCAAACGGGAGCTGAAAACCTCAAAAAACCTCAAATTAAGGCCTATATAGATGCTCAGATGAATGTCTTATCGAAAGGCCACATCATGAGCGCACAGGAAATTTTAGAGCGTCTAACGAGGATAGCAATTGGCGAAGAGAAGGAAACGGTAATCGTGTCTGGTCCTTGGGGTGTTGATAAGGAGCAAAAGCCTGCTGATACTAAAACACAGATTTTAGCTATGAAAGAAATCATGAAACGTTACCCAGATAACGATGAATTGGTTAAACAACAAATTAGAAAGCTTAAAGCCGAAGCAGACATTGCTGAAGCCAAAGTTAAAGTTCTTCAAAATGACAATGATGAACAGATGGATGCCATTAGCGACATCTTGAACAAGATTGATATGAACGTAAAGGAGGCCAACACAGATGAAAGCAACCGCGATGAATAATTTATTTACTGCAAAACAGGTACATGTATTAGACCAGGAACTAAACAACCCCGATTGGCGATTGATGATTAATTACGGTGCCGTTCGTGCTGGTAAGACTTTCGTTGATAACTTTGTGTTCTTATATGAAGTTCGTCATGCTGCCGAAGTTGCTAAGCGATTAGGTAAGAAACATCCACAATATATTCTGGCCGGCGTGTCTAGTAAATCGATTGAAGATAATATCTTAACTGAAATCATGGAAACTTTTGGCCTTAGTTTCAAGTTTGATCAATATGGATCGTTCAAGATTACCTTTCCACATTTGCCAGGCGTGAAAGTCGTTAAGATTCATACAGGTTCAATCAGTGGATTAGGTGCTGTTCGTGGTATGACTGCTTATGGTGCATATGTCAATGAAGCTTCTCTGGCTAATGAACAAGTATTCAATGAAATCAGAAACCGTTGTAATATGCCTGGAGCACGTGTTGTTTGTGATACCAACCCCGATGTACCAACACACTGGTTAAAGGTTAAATATATCGACAATCCCAACAACTCAAAGACGATTATTAGCAATCACTTTGTTATTGACGATAATACGTTCCTTGATCCGGCTTACGTTCAAGCGTTGAAGTCTGATACACCATCAGGGATGTTTAGTGACCGTGCATTACGTGGATTATGGGTTGCTGGTGAAGGCCTTGTATACGCTGACTTTGATAAGTCTAAGAACATCATTAAGTTAGATGACTATGATCATATCAAGAATGAACGGCATTTAACTTATTATGCCGGCGTTGATTGGGGCTTTGAACATAAAGGTGTGATTGTCGTTATGGCCGATGATGAAGACGGTAATACTTACCTGATTGAAGAGCATACCAGACAGCACAAAGATATCGACTACTGGGTCAAGGTGGCTAAAGAGTACCGTGTCAAATATGGTTGGAATATGCCATTCTATGCTGATAGTGCACGGCCTGAATACGTTGACCGTTTCAGAAATGAAAATCTAAATGTGTTTAACGCTTATAAGATTCGACTCACAGGAGTTGAAGTGATTGCCACGTTGATTAAGACGGGGCATTTTTTATGCCTTGATTCAGTCGTTGATGACGATAAATCTAAATTCTTAGATGAGTTATATCAATACATTTGGGATGAAAAATCCGGCGAACCAGTTAAAGAAAATGATGATGTGATGGATTCGATTCGATATGCCAAAGCTACTAAGCAATGGTATGAAAAGCATCACGAAGAAGACAATTTTGAACAGCAAGACACCATCTTATCTAACAGTGGTGTGATTAGTTTTGAAACCAGTGAAGATGATAATCCTTGGAACATGGATTTGCGCTAGGAGGTTAAACAATGGCATTTGAGACACTAGAAGAAATGAATAAAAAGACAACGGCACCAATTACGTTACGAACCTTTGAACCAATGCTTGAGAACAAGCCATTGCAGTTTGAATATAATGGTCAAACCTTTGTGATACCACTTGGCGAAGATGTTCAAGGTATCTTGATTGCATTGATTCAATTAGTTAATGACACGGTTGCTGATAACAATGCGTTCGTTGATACGGATGCTAAGAAAGTGGCTGTTAAGTTTGCTAACGAGTTTATTAAACATAATTCGCAGCTTAAAACTAAGTCACGAATAAGAGACAAAGAACCAATAGCACCAAAGAAAACGAACAAGCCTAAATTTTACACGATTAGTCAGAAGGAGTTGAACAAACTTGGCAGAAAGTAATGATTTATCGGCACACATGCGGTCATTGAACATGTTACCGAAAGGCAAAGAACGTCGAACCGGTAGTCGATATGCTTTCAATGCCAATCAAGAGTACCAGATACCAATAAGTGCCTGGGAAAAATTGGAACCAGCTTCTACTGACTGGATCGAATTTATTCAGTGGTACGTGAATGACCATTTCAGTTATCAACAACCAAGAATTCTTGAGTTAGAGCGCTATTATCAAGCTGATAACAACATTCACTACTGGATTTCTAAGAACCAAAAGAAAAACCGTGCTGATAACCGGATTGCTAGTGCGATTGCTCGTTATATTACTAACATTCAGGTAGGTTATGAATTTGGTACGCCGTTGAAGTTTGGATATACCAATAGTAAAGATGAGAATGATAACGGCGAAGAAATTCTAAATGAATTAGATGTGTTTAACCAGCAAAACAATGAGCCTTATCATGAAAAATCATGGGTAAGAACTTATCTAACACTGGTCGGGCTTATGAGTTGCTGTATGTACCAGAAGGCACGACAACGCCTCAAGTCCAATCTGTTGACCCTAATTCAGCATTTGTTGTTTATAGCACAGATATTAAGCCGATTGAATTGTTTGGCGTTCGTTATTATTCAGTCAACGTTAAAGGACAAATTAATTATCAAGTTGAAGTCTATACCACTACTAACACGTATTACTTTACGGCTGGTGGCACTCCGGATGCTGATTGGAAGCTAGATAACACCACTGAACATCATTTTAAAGCAGTGCCATTAACTGAATTCAAGATGAATGAAGAGCGTGTTGGCCTGTGGGAACCTGATTTAGACAAGATGGATAGTTATGATCTCTTGATATCTGAAATGGTCAACTCACAAGAAGACTTTAATAACGCTTCGTTATTAGTAACCGGTAAGATTGCTAATAATGCATCTAAACCAGAAGTCATGCTTGATAGTGCTGGACGTCCTGTATATCAAAACAAGCAAGGCGGTTACACTGATCAGCCAACTAATGAAGATGGTTCATACAATTCAGAAGTGATGGTTCAAAGAGTACTTGATACACATGCAAATGTTATCTATGTCCGACCATACGTTGTTGACCAACCTAATGGATCGAAGTTGGTAAGTAATCCAACTGCTCAGTATCTTACAAAAGATTTTGATATGAATGGTTGGAAAATCAACATTGACCAGTTAATGTCTGATATTCATAAAGAAACCAACACACCGGATACATCTGACCAGAACTTTGCGGCTAATGCCTCAGGCGTGGCCATGTCTTATAAGTTATTTGGTAGTGATCAAGAGATGTCATTCTCAGAGACACTATACAGTGAAGCAGTACACCGCAGAATGCGCATGTTAGCTTCATATTGGGGCATTATTCCAAATAGCAAGGTAAGTCTATCTAAAGATGTTAACCCGGCTGATAACGTTCAAATCACATTCACTCCAAACCTACCGAAGAACAATCAAGAGACCATTCAAACGGTTCAAGGATTGGTAAGCACCGGCGACGTATCAAAGAAAACTATCCGAGAGATGTTGAGCACTGTCACTGGTATTCCAGAAGACCAAGAAGCACAACGAATTGAAGAAGAACAACAGCAGTCTGGTGATGATACGGCAGATAAGGTTGCACAGGCAATTCAAAAGTTGCATGCCAATGTAAGTCCTAATGATGACAGCGAAGATGACAGTGACACAGGTGGTGATGACAATGGCGACAGTGAAACAAGTCAAAAAGAAGATAACTCAGATGGTCAAGCAGGACAAAAAGAATAGCGACACGATCGATAATTTCTATCATGACGCATTACAGATTGTTGCCAATCATATAAAAGCTTTTTATCTGCAATACGCTGATGACACCGGTCTAAGCTTGAGCCAAGTCACCAAGCAAGTTAACTCATGGGACAAAAGTCAATTTGAGCATGCAATCAATGAATTAATGGGAAACATGTTACCTGATAATGAGTTAGATCAAAGGCTTGCTGTTGCATATGTTGAAGCACAAGGAAATCGACGAGCTCTAATGGGTGCCATTATTGGTGCCAGCATGGATATTGCGACAACCAAGACTAAAAAATTCGCATTGGAAGAGTTAGACCGACAATATGCTGAGGGCTACAATGTTAAGCAATACAACCACATGACTAAAAATCAAGTTCCACAAGATGTTAAGCAACATGATGATTTTCAAGACAGATTGTGGGTTCATAATGATTTAGCCAAATCTAATATGCAGAAAACTTTAAACCAAGCATTGCGAAGTGAGTTAGATAAAGGCCAGTTAAAACAGTTATTAAAAATTATTGCTCAAGATGGTGTTCGGGAAGACAGAAATCTAGCGACTGATTTAAACAAAGCCTTGTCCGGAGTCCATGTATTGGTTAAAGATGAAAGCATTTTAAATTCGAATGCAGGTTATGAAAAAGCCAATGCAGAAAATCCTATGCCAGGATTTGATTACGGATTATTTTGTACTCAAGAAGACGATAACGTTTGTAAAATTTGTGCGCCTTTGGATAGACGTGTATTTTTTGGCGTGATTGCCCAGTGCCAATATTAGATACTCATGTTGGTTGTCGGTGTTGGCGAGTTCGTTGTGATGAATTTGGCCATATTGATCCAAGTGACGACTATTCAAATCCACATGTTTAATCCAACACCTTAACGGGTGTTTTTATTTTGCCTTTTTTCAGCAGGCGTTAAAGAACTGCAATCTAGTGATTCGCACTTAAACCGATATTAGTCCACGTGACTTAAAAAGGAGTTCTTAAAGATGAAAACTAACTTACAATACTTTGCTGAAACTGACCCAAAAGATCCTAAAGATAAACCAGACGATAAGAAGTACACACAAGCTGACGTAAATCGCATGATGTCCGCAAAATCAGATGAAATTACTAAAACATATGAACAGAAAATTGCTGATTTACGTAAAGAAATGACTGACCAATTTACTAGCCAACGTGAAGAGTTAATCGAACAAGGTAAAAAATTGGCTGGTGAAACTGCTGAGCAAGAGGCACAACGCAAGTTGCAAACTCAGTTGGATCAATTGAATTCTCAAAAAGACCAATTGGCTCAACAAGCTCAACACTACAAAGAGATTGAGGCAGTACAGGCAACTGAGCAATTATTAAAGGACAAAGGGATTCCAACCAGCTTTGCTAAAAACTTAAGTGATCTAGATGAAACTAGTCGTCAACAAAATGTTGAGATGTTTGCAAATGCCTGGCAAGAGAATTTAAACCAAGCTGTCCAAGACAAATTAAAAGGCCAAGATAACCCTCAATCTGGTAATGGAGCAGTTGATACTTCTATTTCGAAAGATGACTTTAAAAACTAGATATCAGTGAGCGAATGAAGGTACTTAGCGAAAATCCAGAACTCAAAGACAAATTACTTTAGGAGGCTATCATAATGGCTGCTTTTTCAGGAAACGTCACTGACCTTTCTGCCAATTTCATTCCAGAAGTTTGGTTGCAATGGGTCTATGACAAGACAACAGAAACAAATAACTTTTTCAAATCAGGCATTATTGCGCAAGATCCTGTGTTAGGTAGTTCACTTTTAGGCCAAGGTCTATACGTAACTATTCCTCATACACGTGCTATTGATTCATCAATTGCATCACAACCATGGGATAACAAGCACGATATCACTACCAATTCATTAACTAGTGGGATTGATAACGATGTCAAGATTTACGAAAGCCAATCATTTGGTAATTCAGATTGGGATGACATGGTTACTGGTGCACGTACACTTGACCAAATCACAGCTCAATTCGTAGATTACTGGGGCTCAGTTGATACTCAACGTTTAATCCAAGTGCTTAATGCTACTTTTTTAAATGCTGATATCGCTACTGCTAAATCATTCCACGTTGGCGCCGAAAAAGACTTTGCTGCAACTGACTTTGTTAAAGCTATGGCTCGTATGGGTGATGTGGCCAACAACCAAGTATCTAAGATTGCGGTTAACTCAGGTGTTTACAACTTTATGGTTAACCAAAACTTGATTGACTTTGTTCAACCAAGCGAAGGTGCTACACCAATTGCCAACTACAACGGTATGGCAATCGTGCAAGATGATAAATTACCACTTGCTACTGATGGTACTGCTGCCGCTTATATCTTTGCTCCAGGTGCTGTTGATTACTCAACTGCTGTTGGCCCTAATGGTATTTCAGTAACACGTGATGAAATGGCTCAAGGTGGTATCTCAGCAATTACCCACAAACGTGTTGTAACTACACATATTGCCGGTACTGGTGCTGATATGGCCGTCGAAGCTAACCCACTTAACTGGAAAGCTGATCTTGAAGCTGGTGGCAAAGCATTGTACAAACCAATCAATGATGTACGTGATATCCAAGTTATTAAGTATGGATTCAAGATTGACCCTGATTTTGTTGTGCCTGGCGTTAACTCACCAGCTCCAGCAAAGACTAGTGGTTCAACTAGTTCATCAAGCTCAACTTCGTCAAAATAACCGCCCCTAGTGGTGTAAACATTACACCTACAACTAGCGGGGCACAGATAACAACAAATTAACTAAACGGAGGTAAGTAATTTGGCAGATGCAAAAGATTTAAGCTTACTAGCATTTAAAAAGGGCGACGATACACCTGTTGCAACTGGTGAAAAAGGTACTGGATTAGTAGATATTACTGGTTTAAAGCCTGGAACAGTTGTAAATGATGGTGATTATCAAGTTGCCAACTCAGATGGCACTACATTATCCGGTAAAGTTGATGTTCCAGGATGGACTGTGGCATTGCCATCTGTTCCAACTGCACCAACTATTAGTGCCATAGCAATTGATGGTGGATTTGATTACACAATTACACCTGATGCTAAGAATGCGACTGAAAACGTTGATAAATACACCGTTCACTACACTGCTGAAGGTGGCAAAGAACAAACTCAAGACGTGCCTTATGTTGCTGGTAACGTTACCGGTTCAATTAGTGGTTTAACTGATGGAACTGCTGTAAATGTTGCTGTTACTGCACATAATGCTGGTGGCGATAGTACTGAAAGTTCAGCAGTTGCTGTTACTCCAGTTGCTGCACAACCAACTGCACCTGAAGACGTTACACCAAAGCCAACTGATGACGGTGCTAAAGTCTCAGCTAACTAAGCGGGTGATTTAAATGGCTGATAATCAACTAAATAGCATCACACCAGATGTTATTAAACAAGATTTTAAGATCGTTAAGAACTTTGCTGACGATCATATTCAACGTGCGATTGATTCAGCAGTAAACCAAGTCAAAAGTGACCAAATCGAAGCGACTCATGTTGATGAAGCAACTACTTCATTTGCCAAGCATTTGTTGTATCGTGATTGGTTTATGAGTTATGGTGGTGTGCAATCAGCAGGAACCTTCGGTAATAGCCAATCTATGGTCAATTTCAACGGTTCTGACCCGTATCTACTTAATTACAATGACATTGTTGATAAGTACGGCACAGGACAGAATATGGGCGCTATTTGGACTGAGAGTTAATGGCTAATAAAGATTTCGATATGCTAACACCTGGAATTAAAAAGTTACAAGAGTTAGCTAATTCTAAGGTGTACATTGGTGTACCTTATGATGATGACCATTTGACCATGATCGCATTAGTTCAAGAGTATGGAACAACTATCAAACCTAAAAACGGTCAATTCTTAGCTATCCCGACCGAAAATGCGAAAGGTAAAAAGCCACGTGAGATTCCTGATTTATTTTTCATGCAATCGAAAAGTGGCGCATACCTATTAGCAAGAAATAACGGTGAGGACGATATCGAAGTTTTGTTTATTCTAAGACATTCGGTGACAATTCCTAAACGACCGTTTATTCGGTTCACTTACGACCAACATATCGACGAATGGACAAAATTAATGCGTGATTGGACTTTTGAAGTGCTAATGGGTCGGCTAACAGTTGATGAAGCATTAGCCAAACTTGGTAAACAAGCTGTTGATGATATGAAGCGGACTATAAAAGAATTTAAAAACCCACGTAATGCACCACTGACTGTTGCTAACAAAGGGTTTGATGACCCATTGATTGACACTGGTAAGATGATGAACTCCATCACGTGGCATATAGAAAGAGGGTAGAAGCATGGCTTTAAAAATTGTTATGGTCAAGGCCAAACAAGATGATAACGGCAATTACATTGCTCCTAATCGTTACACTGCTAAACCTGAAGATATTGTTGATTCAGGCGAAGCGAGCGTACAAATTTCCGGTTATAAATCAGGTGATGTGATCCCTGATGGTGCTTACTATGTTGGTTTCTACAATGACCAACTAGAAAAGTTTTTAGGAACTTTCCAAAAGGTTGCTGGATTTACAGTCCAATAGAAAGGACTGATAAATATGTTTGATAACTTCGACAATTTTAGCTTCATTGATGACATGTTGGCTGAGCCACTGACCATCACGGTACCGGGTGTTGATACTCGTAAACGGGATGAACACGGACATCCAATCATAGAAGAAGCTAAGACTTTTAAAGTTGAAGAAGCAATCGTCAACAATACGAACCCTAACTTTCAAATTGATATGGGTGTTGGTGGTACACAGACTGTTGGGACATTGTATTGGCGTTCTAAAACCAGTGGTTATCCTAAGGGCACTCAAGTTGTCCGAGATGAGCAACCTAATATCAATTATGAAGTGACAGCGTATGCTGACGATCCAGCCGCTGGATTAACTTATTATTCTTTGAAAGAGGTGGGAGCTAATGAACAACGACCAAACCTCGACCAATTCTAATGAGTGGAATTTGTACCAGCAAATCGATGATGCAATCATTGCACAAATTAAAAAATATGCGCCTGAACTTGAAGTAACGCTAGAGAATGTTAAAGGTGAAAGACCTGCATACCCTTACGTGTCGATCAGTATCTATGACGATGACGACCAACAGGAATTTAATACGATTGAGAACGAGCCATTTAATATCCACATGGATTTAAAGGCCGTATCAAATATCGAAACAGAAGCTAAAGCAATCGGAATGTGGTTGCGGAAGCTTCTTTTTTTGCACCAACCACAAGCAGAGTTGCTAGACCAACATATCGTTGCGGTTAGTGTTTCAACGATTCCAAATGTAAATACTTATCTCGATGTAGATTGGGAATTTATCGCCGGCGCTGATTACACACTTCAAGTCCAAGACGATTTCCAAGATGATACACAACCGGGCTATATCAGTCATGTATCACCAAAAATAACTTTTAAAAATACTAAAGGAGCTGAATTAAATGACACAAATTAAACATCGTTCTGATGTCCATTTCGTTGTCTCTATCAAGGCTTTAACTAATGATGGTGTTTTCCCTGATGTTGCTATCGCAGTTCAGGGTAAAGACACCAATAGCACTGCTAAAACCTATGCAAGTCTTGAAGATTTATCAGTAGATTTCCCTGAAAATACTAAGACTTATGCACAAGCTGAAGCTATCTTTGACGTTGATTCTTTCAACAATAACTTGTTGGAAGTCATCACTTATCCTAATGCTCCAGTTGCTACACCAAGCAATGTTCAAGTAACACCAACCAACTCAGGAGCACAAGTTACTGCAACTACAACTCCGGGTATTGTTTCAGCAATGCAAGGACACATGTGGGATGGATTTAAATATCTCATTACTGATGACGTGCCAGAAGCTGACTTAGAAGCATTAACTGATGCTTTATATGATGCTCAACGTGTAATGCTATTTGTTCAAGCTAAATCAGTTGATGATTTTGTAAAACTACAAACTCACGTGGCATCTTACCAAAACAAGCCTAACAAGTTAGGTAATACTGCAATTTTGGTAGACGCATCAGACAATAGATTCCCTGCTGCACAATTAGTTGCTTATGCATCTACTAACGTGCCAACAGATATCATGCATATCAGTAATCTGTCAGAAATGGCTGTTGACCAAATCTTAGTGATGATGATGTTGACCAAATTACTAGTCTTAATGGATTAGCAATCGTCAATAAGTCTACCGACGTAACTATGAATGCCGGGAAAGCAATTGCTGGTAACTTTGTTGATCAATTTGTACATTCGCAAATCGTCATCGACGGTTACACCAATTTCTTACAACATTACCTAAACACTCATAACTGGCCAGCTTACACAGATAAAACAATCTTGGAAATGAAGACTGGATTGGAAACATTAGGAACCAAGTATTTCACTATGGGAATTCTAGCTTTCCAACCAACATTCAAGTATGTTCCACGTGCCAAAGTGCTTAATTCACTTGTTGCTGAACGTGAATACAATGGCTTCTCTTCTGATGAAGAGATCCAAGACGACATTGAGAACATCAATGCCAAACTCGATTTAACTTTATAGGAGGGATAACACATGCCAAGAATTAATCTTTCAAACGGTAAAGAAGTTAACCTTTATTCTTCCCGTTTTATTCATGTTGTTTTAACCTTGCATGCTACTGGCGATTCAGAAGAAATCGGTGGCTTCCAAAATGGTGAAGCTTTTTCTTCTCAACGTACTAACGCCGCTGTAACTCAACAAGGAGATTTCCACGGTAACTCAAACTTCTTCGATTCAGAAGATGAAAGTGGACAAATGACTTTCAACACAATGCCAGCGTCCTCTTCGACTGAGAAGTTTGGGACGCTTTTTGATTGGCAGCAAAACTCGCAACCTGGAGTGGATGATTTCATCAACATCACGGTAACCAATGCAGATACTGGTCAAATCATTGCTGGTGAAGGTGGACGTATTCAAGGAATTCCGCAAGACCAGGCTAATGAAACAGCATTCTCACTACCATGGGTTGTTCTATTTAGTCGATACACTGACAACTGGAGAACGCCAAAAGAACCAATGTATGCGGACTTATCAGATAATACTAAGATTGGCAATTACATGAACTCAGCAAATTCATAAAAAATAATTAACCATGATGAGACCGCCGTTATGGGCGGTCTTTTTTTATAAGGAGAAAAATAAATATGTCTGAAAAAAATGAAGAACAAACAGCAGTTGATCCTAAAGTTTTAAAAATGATGAACAATAATGTTCCTCGCCACGTCACCTATACAGATGACAAGGGTGAAAAGCATACCGTTGATTCCACCGTTCAAGATCCAGGTATTGGTATTGCGGGACAAATCTTAGATGACACTAATATTGGCGATAATGAAGCCGATTATGGGGAAATCTTTGATTTAATCATGAACAATGTGTTGATTACACCTAAATATAACTATGAAATCCTTAACAAGGATCTTAAAAAGTCAGAACAAACTAAGACTATTAAATTGAAGAACCGTGATGATGAAGAAATTTCATTGGTATTGACCTTCCCTGGATATCGTGATGCTCTACAAATCATGATGAGCTCAAACAAAACCAACGGTGGTTCTAATTTCATGGGTACTTTGGCCACATTAACTAAATCAGTTATTCGTGATGCTCAAGGGCATTCAATCGATATGGAATTCTGGGACAAAGGTTCTAAAGGTGACGGTATTGCAATTAGTGCTTATCAACAAGCATTGGAATTCCTTGGAGGTGCGCTAAACAAAGACGGTTTGTTATATGTCCTTGTTGATGCACTTCAGTTTTGTCAAACGACGTTACGATAATTCGCAAGCAAAACAATTAAATGAAGATGATGTGGACAAGATAGCTCGTGACAATATGGGTTTTCTTTGGCCACGTTTTTGGTTGGGCATGTCAAAAGAAGATGTTGACCGCTTGAGCCAAGATGAATTTTTTGAAGCTAATGTTTTAAGTGCCAAAATGCGTGAGGACGTTGAAGAAATGATTGCGCATGCTGTAACTCGCGGAATTGCTGAACTTTTCAATAGTGGGAAAGGGGGCAAATAGATGGCCGAAAGCGAAGTTAAACGTGCTGGTATTGGTATTAATGTCGCTATTGACGGCTTAGATGGCTTAACGAAAGTTAATGAATTAGTTGATCGTTTACACGAAAAAGTTAAACCATTAACTGAAAATATTAACCAAATGCGAGATGCATTTAACCATTTTGGTGGAACAGACAATCTTGCCAAAGCTGGTTCTTCAGTAGACAAGTTATCTAACGGTTTAAACGAGGCTAGAAAAGCCACTCAAACCGTCAATATCACGATCAATGATATGCACAAATCTTTGAGTGGCATTTATGATGCTGGTAAAAAGGCACAAGACGGACTTAACTTTAGTTCAACAGTTAATAAATCGAATAAGTTGGTAAACGAGTTACAAGACAACCTAGGACGTTTGAACAGTAATGGTGTTGGCAAAGTTAAGGGCGAATTTCACGGAATTGATGAAGCAGTTACATCTGCTTCAAAATCTATGAAAGAGTTTTCTGGAAAAACTAATCAGTCGGTAGAAAAAGCATCCGCGGAAACTCGTAAATTGGGTGATACATTAAAGTCGACTGGTGACGAAGCTCATAAATCAGGCCATAGAATTAGAGATATTGTTGCTGGTTCATTCATTGCAAATTCAGTAATAAACTCTTGGTATAGTCTTAAATCGGCAATTGGTGGTGCCTTAAAAGCTGGCGAAGAGTATGACAAGGAACAGCAAGTCATGCACGCTACCTGGGATACTCTGACTGGTGACGCAAAAAAGGCGAAAAGATGGTTACGGCCATTAATAAAATCTCAGTTCAATTTGGTCAATCAGCGGATTTAGTTAATGAATTAAATCAGCAGTTTTACCATGTTCTGGATAAACAAGGCCCAACGGATCAGTTAACTAAATCTGTTTTAACCCTTGCTGATACACTTGGCATGGGTGCACAGAACGTTCAACGGTTGGGGCTTAACTTTACTCATATGATGTCGTCTGGCAAATTACAACTAGGCGATTTCAATATGATTACTGACCAATTGCCAATGTTCGGAGAAAGATTACTTGAATACGAACGCAAAGCAATGAAGAACAGTAGTTTATCAATGTCTAAGTTACGTGACGACATGTCAGCTGGTAAAGTTTCTGCTAAAGATGCCGAAGCCGTTATGAATGGTTTGGGAAAGAAGTATGCCGAAGCATCTGAAAACATGATGAAGACTATTTCTGGTATGCAACGTGTGATTGCTGCTCGTAGTAAAGCATTATCAGGTGCGTTGATTAAGCCAATTATGAATGCCAAGAACCCTTTGTTCGGGGCTATTTCTAAATGGGTTTCTGATCCAAGAACTGAAACTGAATTCAATAAAGTTGGTAAATCAATGTCCAAAGGCCTTGGCACAATAACTGAGGCCTTTTCTAAAGCAATTAATCCGAAAAATGCTCCACATTTTGCTGACAATATGATGAAAAATATTGCTAATGGGGTTACTTCACTTTCAAAGTCAATTGCAAAGAATGCTAGTTCAATTGTTAATTTCTTTAGTTCGCTGGCCAGTTCCATCAAAATTATCACAACCATTAGTGTTGGTTTTGCTAAAGGATTAATATCAGGTTTAAATGCTATTTTGACTCCAATGGTTAAATTAGGTGATCATAAAAAAGATGTTGGCGGTTTTGCTGGTGCGCTTAAAAGTATCTCTAAACAAAAAAGCAGCCTAGAGTCCGTTGGGCGTGCTTTATCAGCTGCATTTGTATTTTCTAAAATAACTGATTTTAGTAGATCTTTATCAGGAGCTCGTAAAAGTATTTTAGCCTTTACTGATACTGAAAAGTTAATGAGTATGAAGACCCTTAAAGCAGGTTTGATTGGCTTAGGAGCACCATTAAAGTCCGTTATTCTTCAAGTTGGTACATTGACAGCTGAATTACTAGCCAATCCATGGACTTATGTAGCGTTAGCAATCGTGGCAGTTGGTGCCGCTTTGGTTAAGCTATACAAGAGCAACACTAAGTTCCGTAAATTTGTTAATGGAATTGCTAAGGATGCTCAAAAGCATTTGGTCAAGTTGCTAGAGACGTTGGTCATATGGTCAAAGTCGTTTCACCTGCAATCAATGCCATGGCTAAATTTATATCTCAAACTTTTGGTAGGATTGCCAAACAATCTAAAAAGCAATGGGGCAACATGTGGGGCCAAATCTTCAATGTTGTTAAATCTGCTTACCGAACAATCAGATCCTTAATTGAGACTATCTATGACTTTATTACTGGCCGTTGGGGTCGTTTAGGTAAGGATATGAAGAAACTTACCAGCAATATGTGGGACACCATTAAGAATGTCTTCAAGGCTGGTTATACCTATGTTGATGATTTAACTGGTGGTCGGTTATCCAAGCTAATCAAAGCATTTCAAAATGCCTGGGATACGATTGGCAAAGGTTGGCATGACTTTTGGAACGGTCTAGACAAATGGATGGGCAATCTTTGGAATAACATTGTTAAAACTGTACAAAACGGGATTAACGGTGTTATTAAAGTTCTTAATGCTGGTATCGGTGGCATCGACTCAGTTATCCATTTCTTTGGTGGTAAATCAAACACCGTAAGCAAAATTAGTCCAGTGCATTTGGCAACTGGTACTGGTGTCTTTGCTGGCCAACGAAAAGCAATTATCAAACCAACTATGAGTATCTTAAATGATGGCCATGATTCACCACAAACGCATAATCACGAAGTGATCATGCATGCTAATGGCGGATTAGAAGAAGTCCGTGGTACTAACGTTATGAAGATGTTAGAACCACAAGCCGAAGTCTTTAATGCTAGTGAAGCACGTGAGTTAGGTTTAACCCACTTTGCTAAAGGTACCGGATTCTTAGGCAACGTTCTAAAAGGCGTTAAGAGTGTGGCATCTGATGCAGTTGGTGCGGTTGATAATGGCGTTGCTGGTATTGGGTCATTCGTTTCTAAAGCATGGTCTGGTGCTAAGAATTTGGCTAAGATTTTAACTAAAATCGGTGGCCACCCAGTTAAATATTTGAATAGTTTGATGAAAAGGCCAACGAGCAAAACACCGATCATTAGTGATTTTGCGACTGGCTTTTATTCTAATGTGAAGAGCCAAGCCAATGACTGGTGGAGCGAAGTTTGGAACCAGATTTCAGGAGCTGCCAAAGATGGTGGTGGAGCTGGAACTGGTGGAACTTGGCGCCATAATCCAGGCATGAGCATGACTGACCGTTTTGGTGATAGTCGTTCATTTGGTTCTCATGATGGTGTTGATTTCTCTGGGCCAATGGGTTCAGCAATTCTTGCTGTCCATGGTGGTACTGTTACCAGAACTGGTAATCCTGTTTGGGATAAAGCCGCTTTGGGAGATGTTATTACTGTTGCATCATCTGATGGTTGGCAAGAAATTTACCAGGAATTTGGTGGCATGAATAACATCAAGGTAAAAAAGGGCGATGTTATCAAGACTGGTCAACGAATTGCTACATTAGGGGCTTTAAATGGTTCCGGTAGTGGTTCTCATGTTCATATTGGTGTCGCTCATGGTTCTCTATGGGATCATGGTGGAACTAATACACATGGTTGGTATGACGTTACTAAAATGCATGGCAATAGCAATGGAACACCTAAAGGCGGTTCTAAGAATAAGAAAGATAACTCTTACTTATCTAAACTAGTCAAAGTTGAATTAGGTTCAGGCATGTTCAAGTGGATTAAAAAACACTTGGCACCATTATTCTCTGATGCTACTGGTGCAATGGGTGATGTTGGCTTATCAGGTGGACTTGCTCAACATGCCAGAGAGATTGCTAAAGCTTTGAAGTCAGCTTATCCCGCTGCTAAAGATGGTGGTATTGCCGGGGTTTTAGGTAACTGGATTCAAGAGTCAAGACTTGATCCAAGTGCCATTGATGCGGCTGACCATGGTTCTGGATTAGGACAATGGACTTTTGGACGTGAAACAGCCATGAGAAATTGGACTAAGAAACATGGTTATGCTTGGAACTCAGCTAAAGGCCAATTGGACTTTGCTCTGCACGAACCTGGAATGGCTTCATCATTCAAATCAACTTTGCGTATGTCTAGTCCCACCGAAGCCGCTCGTCATTTCTTCGCTGGATGGGAGTCTGGCGGTAATGAGGATGCAACTGGTGGTACCCGTATTAAGAATGCTCAAACTGCCTATAATGCCATTAAACACATGGCCAAAGGTGGCAATCTTAAAAAGGGCGACTTATCAATTGTGGGTGAGCAAGGTTATGAATTAATCAAAGCTACTCAAGATGCCAAAGTAATTCCACATGGAAAATCTGTTGGTATCATGAATGATTTATCTAAATCTAGTAAAGGCAAAGCTTCAGTTAAGATTGATGCTCCAGTTAACATCACGATTAATGGGAATGCTGATAATTCAGCCGTTAACCAAATTGATAAGGCTATCTCTAAGCACAATGATGACCTTGTTGAAAAGCTGCGTGAATTCTTTGGATTCAATGACGATGGAGGATTGAAGGTCTAATGGTTAAAAAGAAAAAGCTAAAACCAATTACGGACAATGATATTTTAAAAGGCCTGGAACCTGGTTTCCGGATGTCTTTAAGAAATAAATCCAGTACGAGTCCAACTCGTATTGATTACAACCCGTCAACTTATGCTAAAAAGAGTAAAAGCATCAAACTTGAGTGGCAAAAGTGATAAATACATTAATCAAAAGACTAACGAGTGGAAACAAGTTGTCACGATTGATGCAGATAAGATTGTTAATGCCCAACAAGTTATCAAAGACCAACAACCAGCTATCCATAAATATCAAGATGAATTGAATAAATCAAATGGTTATATTCAAATTCATGATGCATACGTTTCTAGAACTAAGGATTTAGAGAAGCAACAGGAAGCTTTGAAAAAGGCTAAGAAAAAATCCGAAAAGAAAAAACATTCAAACTAAAATTGATGCTGATAAAAAGCAAATGAAATCTTTAGCAGGCAAGATAAAAACAATTGAGAGCAAAACAGGTTACAAAAAAGACCGCGAGGCATATGACAAGGCAAATAAACTTATCAAAAATGCTCAAAAAGTCATCAAGTCTAAAAAAGCTTTAAAAAGCTTTGGATAAACAAAAATTGGCTAAATATCAGGCTGAACAGAAAAAGCGTAATGCTAAAAAAAAGAAGGCTGAGCAAAAAGCTAAATTTAAAAAAGAATCCAAAAGAAGATGAAAGCTGCTGAAAAACTTTATCAGGGACGAACAGCAGTTTATCGGGCTGATTTAAAAACTGATCGGGTTTATATGTTGGCTGAGGTTTCACCACAAGAAAGTATCACGATTAACACCAATACCAATCCAAAAGATGGTGCTGATACTCGAACAGATTACACAATCGAAGATTCTAAAGAACTCTCAGGAACATATTACCTATACGGCAAGTCGTGGGCTGATCGTGATAATCAATATCGAATTTTACAAGGCTGGGCACGTAAAGGTATTGAAGTGGTCGTTAAAGGATTCTCAAAACTCGCACATTGTTATATTACTGGGATTGGTAAGAGTTCAGATATACCATATAAGAACGTTTTGACACTTCAACTTACTTTCACATATTCAATGAAATATCCGATTAAGTATTCCAAACAAAAAAAGAAGTCAAAAAGCCTTGGTAAAACATCAACCACTAAAGGTAAACCAGCTAAACATAAGTATGTAAAAGTTAAGGCTGGTGTGACTTTGATTGAGATTGCTCGTGATAAAGGACTCAAGATTTCTGAAATTAAGAAGCTTAATAAAAAAGTTGGCGATTTATCCCTTAAACCAGGTCAGGAGGTGCGAATTCAATGAGTAAACGAGTGGCGATTGAAGTAGACCCAGAGCAGATGCCATATACCACAGATGTAACACTAGGTGGCAATGACTATCAGTTAACTTGGCAATGGAATGATATTGATCGTCATTTTACCGTTGATATTGCTGATGCTGGTGGAAATCCAATCTATAAAGGTGAAGTTGTTATTTGGGGACAAGCTTTGTGGAGACTAATTAATTTCCCAGGCTTGCCAACTGATAGTATTGTGCCGGTTGATGAGTCTGGCCAAGAACATGACATTGACCCAGGCACATTTGGCGATACAGTATTGCCTTTAATTGATGATATTGATGACGACGATTATCAACCGGAAACGAATAGTGGTGATGATGATGACGGTTAAATTCAAAACTACTTTAAAAGGTTATTACTCAAATTATCGTGATGAAATTGAAATCACTCATGGTAAAAAGACTTTTAAAATTACTAGTGCAACTAATGCACAGATTGATTACGACGTGACTAGTGATGATGGTGGTGCACCTGGGAGTTGTACAGTAACTTTGTATAACGTCGCCAAAGAAAGCCTAAATGATTTCGCTAAAGGTGACCATATTGTATTAAAGTCTGGCCCAGCTGATTTGTATGGAATTTTGACCGAGGGTGACATTACTAAAGTAAATGTTGAGGCCAAAGATGGCCAAGACCGTGCCACAGTTATTTCTTTCACAGAAGGAGCTGATTACACTAAGTTACCTAAGATGCAATCTAAATTCAATGGTTCGAAAATGGTCAAAAAGACTGTGACTGTAGGCAAGAAAAAAATCACTTATACCAAGAAGCAAGTTAAGAAATTAAACATAACTTTTAGAAATAAAGTGACAGCTATGCAATTAATCAGTCGAATTAAAAGTGAAGCCAAAATTAAAATATCTTCGATTAAATTAAAAGAAAATCACGTATACAAAAAAGGCTATACGATTTCTTCAAAGCCTTTAGCAGTGCTTAAATCAATTGTGAAAGATTGTAAGAGCAAAATGTATTATCGTCATGGCTCTCTAGTCATTGAAACCGGTGCTGATGTTAATCCATACAATGAGCATCTATTCTTATCACTGAATACAGGCTTAAGAAGTTTGCCAGTGGCTAATGATGGTGACGGTGGCGAGTCTACTTTCACGCTTGAATGCGAGGAAGACCCTAGAATTGTAGCTGGCTCAGCAGTTGATGTTGATTCAGAAATATTAAAGGGGACTTATCGGGTTAAGAATGCTCATCACACACACGACCGAAGTAGTTATGGAATGGAGTTGACCGTGCATGCCTAAACCGAGAAAAAAATCAGTGGATCCAAATAACAAGTTAGTAAATTTCTTGGATGATGAATTTTTACCAATGTTAGCTTCGCAAGTCCATACACATCTAATTGGTCGTGTTATTTCTTACAACAAAGAAAAAGCAGTATGCGATGTTCAACCACTTGCTTTACAGTCTGACGGCGACAAGCGAGCTCCATTGGCAAATGTCATCGTTCCGGATAATATCAACATGATTAATGACATTGTCGAATTTGCCAAATGGGCAAATGGACATACGCATCCAACTGTTGGTGGACCAACACCTGCCATGCCTGAAGCAATCTTGAAGCATTCATTTAAAGTTGGTTCGGTCGTTTGGGTTGGAATTGCTGATACCGAATTGGATAACTGGACTGGTAAATCTAACTTTAAAATTGAAACAAAACGACAACACAGTGTTAATGATGCTGTGGTCGAGGAGGTGCTAAAGCCATGATTGCATTTGGTTTAGATGACACCGGAGATTTAGATTTCAATTCAAACACAGGTGTTTTTAACATGATTGACACTGATCAAGAATTAGCACAAAAGTTATGGATTGCCTTAGGTATAAACGTTGCTGAGTTGCCTTGGAATGAAGACATTGGATTAAATCAACTAGATTTGATTATGAGTGGCGATGATCAAACAGCCATTCAAACGCTGTTGGATGATTACTTACAAACTCAATGGGCAGACACATATGACAACATTGATGTGACTGAATTTAAAGTTGATAACTTGAATAGATTAACTGAACTATCAGCAACGGTTACATTAAAAGATGGCTCTGTGGCCATGGCTTCAGTAGAACAAAGGACAGGAGATGATAATAATGCCAATGACGAATAATGGCTATGACCGCCCCGAAATTGGCGAATTAAGGGATGATATCAATGCTTTGTTTATTCAATATTTTGGTGAGGGAATTGATTTAGATGATGATCAGACTCCTGGACTTTTAGCTGGTGTTTTATCAGAAAACAATGATCAAATTGAAAAGATTGGCCAAGGCGTGTATAACGCTTTTTTTGTACTCAAAGTTCAGGTGCTAACCTCGATGACATCGGTGCAGAAGAAGGATTATATCGAAAATCTGCTAGCAATAGTAACGTTACTTTGCAAATAGACGCCGATCCTAATACTATGATCCCCGAAGGTACTCAATTCTCTACTGATGATGCACAGATATTTGAAACAACTGATGATTTAACTGTTGGGGAAGCGACATCTTATGTTGATGAAGGTGGGATTGTGCAACCATTACAAGATGATGATGGTAACCCTTTAGGCCGTGGCACCGTGTCCGCCGTATCACAAGATACTGGTGCAGAAATGAATGTCATGCCTGGAACAATCATTAACTCTGAAGAAGCTCTAGATGGTTTCAATGCAGTTACTAATATCAATGGTGCTCAAGGCGGAGGAGATATTGAAACTGACGATCAATATCGAATTAGAATTCTAGAAAACAGAAAGCATCCCATCAATTCAACGATTTCAGGTATTGAAACTGCTTTAATCAATGTTACTGGCGTTGAGGACGTACGAATTGTCAATAATATTGAAATGACACCTGATGAATATGGTAATCCTGCTAAATCAATTCATGTTTATGTAATCGGTGGTTTACCAGACGATATTGCTCAGGCTTTATTTGACGTCTTACCTCCAGTCACTAAAACTGTTGGCAGTGTGGCATCAATTGCTAAAGATATTGGTGGAAAATGGTACCGATTATGTTTGATCGTGCCACAACTGTACCTGTATTTATTGAAGTGGATATTCATGCTGATACTGCTACATTTGATTCAGATAATGGTGAGTCAATGATTAAGACCAATATTATGAATTATTTCGATACATTATCAATGGGTGATGCTGTGCTATATTCTCGGTTATTTGCACCCGCATATTCTGCTCCAGGTGTAAATGATGCCACAATTAAATTAGGCACTAAATCACCAGTCAATGATCCTGAAACAGTTAGTGTTAATCCAACAGTTGATGGTGCACAAATAAGCATTACTTTGTCACCTAATTCAGGTACATTGCTAACTCAGGATATTGCCGTTTCAGATTTTCAATTAGCACAAACAAGCTTTGACAACATCGTAATAAACATTACGTATGATTAGGAGGTATTGCTATGTATAAAACTGATACCGATTTATCTGACGACACGATTCGACAAAAATATTTACAAATGTTTCCTGGTGTTTTAAACCAACAAGATGATTCAACCAACGCTCGGATTTTAAATATTATTGCTGATTTATCAATTAAATATAAGAACAGTTTATTAAGTATTTCTGATCAGGTATTAATTGATAATGCAAATGGTCAAACATTAACTGATATAGCTTCTGATTGGGGAGTAAATCGGATTGATGATGATGACGGATTTCTAAGGTTTCAAATTCGATTACAAAAGATGCGTGGATTAGTTGGTATTACTACTAACGATTTAAAGCAAATGGTGGCCACAGCATTTGGAATTGATATTTCTTCATTTGATGTTGCTGGAACAGATAATCCTGAAGAGATTGAATTAAAAAATGTTTTGGTAGGAGTCGAGCAAGGACCACAAATAAAGATTAAATATGAAGTGTTATTACAATCTATCCAAAACATTTTAGCTCCTGAATATAAATTAAAAGATATTCAATATGCGGCAGTTGCGACTGGATCACTTAGTTTTGCAAATTACTCAACTGTTGCTCCTACATTCAATGTCAAGGAAGATCCAATAACTTACCGAGTATCATCAACAAAATTAAATGATTCAACGCGTCCTAAAATCACACCATCAACCAAAGTACGGGAGGTATAAATAATGGCGACAGAAAACGTAGGTATTATTACAAATGCCGGCAAAAATTTAATCAACAGAGTAAATGCTGGTGAAACAAGTATTCATTACACAAAGATAGTTTTTTCAACAGATGATTTATCTGATATGCAAGATGCACAAATAAAAGAATTAGTTACTATCCAAACACAGAATGTAACGGTAGCGCCTCCAACAGTTACCTTAATTGACACTACTGGAGAAACTAAAATCCGAGCAATTGGATTAAACCATATAAATGGTAATGACAAGGCCGACTTAACTGATGGGATTTATGTAAAGACATATGGTATTTTTGCCAAAGATGATTCTGGAAAAGAAATATTATATTCAGTTTCAGTCACAACACATCCCGATTACCTACCGGCATATGATGGCATGATTGTTCAAGCAATTACTTATTCATACACTTGCAGCATTTCAGACACTGATAAAGTTGAATTCACTGATTCAAAAGATGTACTCATTACTTTAGATGATTTGAATGAAAAAACTAGCGGATTTGTTAAATCATCTGATTTACAAAATTATGCTACAAAAGCTGATGTTAACGGTCTTGCAACGACAGAATATGTTGACCAAGCGTTACAAAATAACAAATTGCCAACAGATATTATGACTACTGATACTGTACAGAAAGTTACAAGCACAAAAACGTTCCAAGCAGAGCCTATCAGTTCGGATGGTAGTGGATACTTAACAAGCAACAGCACCAAAAATTGGCAAAAATTTAAGATCTCTGATGATTCTGGCATGGCATTTTTGTCTACTGCTGATGTTAATACTCTGACCAACCCAGGAATTTATTTCACTAAAAATCCTACCCACGTACCTGACACTGGTGCATGGTGGTTTATCATCGTTTTTGTTAGTCCAGATACTAGTACCACTGTGGTAAAGCAAAAAGCTTATGGTGATAATTACGACATGGAATGGGATCGAACAAGCCGTAACGGTACCTGGTCAACGTGGTCAAAAAGACCAAGTGGCATAGATTTACAAAATGCGTTGAAACCATATGCGACTAGTGATTCTATTACTGCTATTAATAATGTTATTAATGCTTTGCCAAGCCAAGTTATCTCTGATACAAGAACAGTTGCTTGGACACCTAAGCAGTACATGGATAACGGCAGGAAAGAAACTAGAGAGTTTAAAAATAATTCTGTTGTTGGCTTACCTGGTAGTGGTTATTCAGAAGTCTGGACAGATACTCCTTGGGATAACAATTCAGGTGGATTTCCAACACAAGTAGCGAAAGATACAAATAAGTTGGAATTCTATTTACGTATCGGAACATCTGACACTGATTGGGGTAATTGGCAAAAAATAACGCCCTCTCAAGTAATGATGATTAATTCAGATAATAAGACGGTAACTGCCAACGGGCAGACAGGTATTTGGGTTGATGAAGATTATATTAACAATTTAACAAATACAATTACTAATCAAGTATTAAATTCAATTGTTGATCCAACAACTCATAAAGCAAAATTAAGATGGATTTTGCATTTGGAGATTTGACAGTTGATACTGATACAGTAACACCTATTGTTAAAGTTGCTGATCAATCAACAGCAACTACCCGCCAAGCAACTCATCCTAATACACAACACGAATGGGGGACTGATGAATAATGGGTGCTCTAATTAATGGTTCAATAGTCTCTGGCGTGCTTAATGCTGGGACTACAATTTATAACAACCCACCAACACCATTGTTTAGTAGCTTAACATTTTATGATTCAAATGAATTAGCTTCTCCAATTATGAATTCATATGGTAGTGAAGAAGGTAGTGCAACTACGGGATTATTAACTGACAATGGTGTTCAAAGTGTTAGCCAAATTAAATCGAATATTATCAATGCATTTGAAATTTATCCAGGAAATATGGTTTCAACTGACAAAATTAAAAAGATTCTTTCTAATTTAGGATACCTTGAAATGTATTGGGTTTGGTCGGGGCACACGCTAACCACAGATGAACTAGACAATGTTGGTAATGTTAAGTCCCCAACTACTAGTTCTTATAGTGCATCTAAGGTTTTCTATGATGCCACAGATTTAAAAACTGGATTTTTTATTGGTGGTACCAATGTTGCAAATTTAACGACCTTAACTCCTGGATCATCAGGAAATTTAACTTATAAAGTCAACAAAGCAGCTGGAGTTACCATTGCTAGCACTTCATCTAACATTAAGAAAATGTATGAATTGGCAGGTGGTCAATAATGGGAGCGTTGTTAAATAGCTCAATAATTTTTGAGGATGGCTATCAGTCTGGGACTATTTTATGGCAAACTAAAACAACCAATACACAAAAAGCTTGGGATGGTGTTACGTATACTGTCGTAGGTAATCCTTTGAGCGGTCAAGCTAGCAACTCAGGGTTTAATGAAATAAATGGGGTGCCCTTAAATATAGATATGAAGAAAATTAGGAATGGGCTACAATTAAATTTTGCAAGTTATTTCTTTGTTGATGATCATCAAAGTGGTGTTTCTTTTGTACCGTATGACGGATTCACTGGGATTTATAATGAAGACCTCGGCGATATTCCCAAACCAGGTGCATTGAAGGAAACAAATTTAAAAATTCCAAAAAGCGGTTTAAATAGTGGCAGCCCATTTTACCAAGCAGACCATGATGGATCTGATTATGGTGTTCAACACGCATATATGTATGCAAACTATGATGGATCAAATTTAACATTCAGAACAACTGGCTCAATAAAAACTTCAGTAAGCACTGTGAATGTTAGTAATGATAATGCGTTAGCTTGGTTTGTCGGCCACCTTCAAGACCCCGGATATGGTCTTTACCGTGCTGATTGGGTCTATTATGTTTTGCAATCAGTTACAACTTATTAAAATTAGGAGGAATAAAAATGTTACATGAAATTCAAACATGGTTTAATTCAGCACAAGCTACCGCAGTGGTGGCTTTTTTAATTACGTTGATTCCAGTGATTTGGAAACTAATTAAACCAATCGTTGATACTAAAAATAAAAACCGAAAAAAATACCCACGTTAAACAAGGATTAGAAATCGGAGAGAAACTAGCCGATACGATTGTTCCTGAAATGGCCGTGATGGTTGGATTAAGTAAATCCGACCGAAGAAATGAAGCGATTAAGTTTGTTAACCAAAATCTATCCGATCAAGGATTCGATTTCGATATCCAAACGCTTACTGGATTAGTCGAAAAGGCATATCAATCATACAAGCAAACTGGTGCTGATAATCACGAACCAAAAACAACCGATATTCCAAGAGTTCATTTGAATGATGATGCAACTATCACACCAGAAACTAATATCAAAGAGGGCGAGGCAAATGAGTAGTCGAGTAATTGATATTTCATCATACCAAGGTGACACGGTCAGCTATTTAAAATCATATGCTATTCACGGTGTAAAAAGCATAATGGTCAAACTGACTGAAGGAACAAACTATCTTAATCCGAAAGCAGGTGCACAGGTTAGTAATGGTTTTAAAGTGTTTGATACTGTTGGCGTTTACCATTACTTTTTGGGTAACGGATTAGCCGAGGCTAAGTACTTTTTAGCCCACGTGAGGGCATTGGGATTAGATAAAAGCACCGTATTAGGTATTGATGTTGAAGACCCTTCATTAGCTTATTACACCACAGCTCAAGTAAATATTTTCCTAAAATTGCTAAAAAATGCGGGATATAAACGTGTTGTGACGTATGGTTCAGGTTCTTGGTTTAATACTGGTCGTATTAGTCGCTCTCAGTTAATCGATAAACATATTTGGGTTGCTGCTTATGGTGTAAGCCAACCAGGGGTTGCCAATGCTAATGCCTGGCAATACACTGATAACTTCTATGGTGTAGATGCTTCATATGATTTTGATGGAACGTTAAAAGGTATAAATAAAGCATCAAAACCAGACAAACCAGAGTATTATCGAACATCTGGGCTTTATGAAGTTACTAGTATCAAGGGAATTAATGTTTATTTAGATACTAAGTTTAAACAAAAACGTCGAGTAAGATTTGAAAAAGGTAGTCGTATTTATGCCAAACCAATTAAGTATGGTGATATTTATCGATTAAAAACGGCTGTCGGATATATTACTGCTAATAAGGATTACATTAAATTCTTAATGAAAGCAGGCGATTAGATGAACTTTGATCGCTGGGTAGAATTAATCACTGTAATTCTTGGACTTGGTGGTGGAGCGTATGCAGTTCTAAGAGTTTTACTACAACCTCTTATGATTAAGATTGATAATCTAGCTAAAACTTGCAGAATACATCTTCTAAACTTGAAGAATTTATTAAAGGACAAAACGATCTACACGATAATATTTTGCTGCATGATAGTAGGATTCAAAGATTAGAAGAGAGAGTCAACGAGGTCGAAGATTTTATTGATGAATTAAGATAGTAAAGGGTTATCCAGAAATGGATAACCTTTTTTATTATGTAGTTAGATTTATAATTCCTACTATAGTAAGGGGGAATTTTATGACTGATTCAAAATATGAAGCTAAGTTAATCGCGAACAAGATTGGACCCTTATTTAAGAACCTAAGAGGAGATCGTTATCAAATACAAATTGTTAATGATAACCAAGCCAAAGAATATACTTTCTTTTTTATGCGTCAGCCTAAAAATGGCAGTATGTTGATCAGCCCAATTTATCAAATCAAAGAATACAACTTAGAAAATTTAGAAGCGGTACTGGATGAACTTAATCATTACTATCAGTTCACCAAATTGTATAGGGGATTTGTCGGAGAACTATGGCCATCAAACGGTAATCCAATACAAAAAAATAAAACATCTGAAGAACTTTAATAAATTTAGACAAAAAAAGAACCTACCTCCTGACAGGTAGATTCTTGGGTGCCTAACCAACACCCATTTTATCATAAAACGTCTATAATTTTTTATTAGTTACTTAGATATTTTACAACGGCTGTTTTAAAATCAAATTCGTTCTGGTTATCTATCCATTTATGATAGCCAGATGTCATAAAATTTAACTCATGGTTCATTGATAGCCAGATGGAAACTTTTGTATCTTCAAAAGAGCAATCAGAAGTTAAAAGTGAGTCCATTAATTCGGCAATCTTTTGTAAATCCATTTGGCTGTTATTTTTATGATTATCTGTGTCCATTGGGTATAGCTCCTTTTTTATTTTATGCATAAATTAAATACGAAAAAAGTTTGTGAAATAATGTAAAAATCGTCCATCTAAAAACAAAATAAAAGTTTTGTTGACACTTTTTTGACACTTTTCAGTTCTATCCCAATGATAGCAACGAACCAAACTACT
>NZ_BEXA01000009.1 GCF_003864335.1 Lentilactobacillus kosonis
TCACTTATGAATAAAATAGCTCGGAATAGCACGAAAAACAGCGCTATTACGGGCTTTTTATTTTTGAATGTTTGTATAAAACGGAATGTCTTGGATAAGTTTCTACACCAATTCTAAACCAAAAATATGAAACGAATATTTCACAAACTTTTAAATTAGACTTCCAATATCAAGAACGTCTGCAGAAACTTGATCACGTTCCATATGCGTGTATACATCCAAAGTGATTTCTGCATCAGCATGGCCAAGTTGCATTTGAACCGCTTTAGGATTTATTTTATTAGTCACTTGAACCGAAGCAAATGTATGGCGTAGCCCATGAACACTAATTTTTGGCAGACCGGTTTCTTTAATGAAATGGGCTAGCCAGTGATTAGGGGTCATTAATGACATCATATTGCCAGCTGCATTTTGAAAGATAAAGTCAGTTGCTTTAGGTATTTTCGGTAATGACTTTTTATATTCATTAATAGATTTGGAAGTGGCTTTATCTAAAGCTAATGTACGGTAAGCATTAATGGTTTTTGGTGTAGCGATAATTTGTTTATTGTGAAGAGATCTAGAAACAGTTTTGTTTATAGAAACTAAATGTTGCTGTAAGTCTACATCATTCCATGTTAAAGCCAACGCTTCACCTTTTCTCATACCTGTTGTCGCAAGCAAATAAAATAAAGTAATTCGATCATAACGTATATCATGGTCTTCATTGTAAACAGATGCTAAGAATTCTTTGAGTTGCTGTAAACTCCAGTAATTGTGTTTATTATTATCTAGCACGTCAACGTGCTTTTTAGGAATATCGACTAAGTCCATTGGATTAGCAGGGATGATTCCAAGCTTGACAGCACGGCGGAAAATTAAACTGGTGTAAGACATGAATTTAGAATAAGTTTTATATTCTTTTTTCCAATTCAATACTAATCGCTGGCAATCTTGCCATGTGATTTTTTTAATCTGCTTATTGCCGAGTACAGGTAAAACGTGTTGCTCAAATATGACTAATACATGGTTTAAGGTAGCTTCTTTAACCGTTTCTTTATATGTTTCTAGCCATGTATCATAAACAGCTTTAAAAGTAGGGTGACTATTGAAGTCACCAATATTAAGCTGATCAGACTGCTTTTTAAATACATTTTTTGCTCGTTGAAACGCAATCTTAGCTTCTGATGATGTATTAAAACGACCGTGGAAATTTTTTTGTTTTTTATTACCATTCGGATCAACGTAACTACCAAGGTAGCCTGTTACTTCATATAATAATGTTCCTTTTACTTTTTTCTTTCGTAATTTTCATTTTATTTATCCTTTCGTAATTAAACCTGTGCGAAGGGTATTTACTACGGATAAACTTGCACCACCTCCTTAATATGATAAAATTGAGTATATTAAAAGCACCGTTTTATAACGGTTGTGATATTCGAGCACATCTTACTTCTTGGCGGGAGGGATGTGCTTTTTTTATTTAGATTCCTAAAATTTGTTTTTTCTTAGCTTCAAACTCATCCTTAGTTAAGATACCATCATCTAGCAATGATTTGAATTTACGTATTTGATCTATGTCGTTATCGATATTATCAATACTTGTATTATTTATATTTCTATTGTTGCGCAAAACTTCTTTATAACTTTCTGCGGTTTCTTTAATCTTAGCGCTTAAAGTTGATGCATTGTCTTTGGCTATATTGGTTATCTCGGTCGTAACAGCACCATTGACGACTGAAACTTTTCCTTGAACTAATCCTTTTTCATAAGAAACACCATTGACCATATCTAATGGTATTTCGGTTGATTTGATTCCATATAGTAATCCTTTGTCGATGAAGATGACTCTCTTCTGAGTCAATACGACAAGAACAGTGCTGTTTCCTATGAAACCAGAAGTAGCATATTGGATAACTTCATCATCTGATAAAATATCAGGTAATGCTTTAACTTCTTTTTTTGTTCCAAATAGATCATTAACGTTCGCATCAATCATTTGTTGTTGTATAGTTTCTAAATTCATACGGATTTCATCCCCCAGAAATAATTATCAGCTTTTTTGTCATCAGAATTTGGACTTTAATAATTTACACGGCAATTGAATTCTTTAGAAGTTCATTACGTACTAAATCTTCTAACTTATAGGGTATTCCAAAAATATTCATAAATTTGACCACATTATTAGTTGGAATTTCGTTTAATTCTGCGTACTTCATAAGGATATCAATAGCACGTTTGTTAGCAGCGTATTCTTCTTTTATGATTGCTGCTGGGAAGCCTTTATCTCCTTTATCACCATTTAAAATATGGCTAATTTCATGAGCAAATTGAAATGGAATTTCCGTTTCAGGATTCCAATTCATGTTAACAATAATAAGATTCAAAGCATAACTAGATATAGGCACTTCATCAGAGGACAATTTTTGCCTGTTCAAAATGAATCCTATTTTATGGTCATATGCATAGTTACAAAGGTAGGTAATCAAATCATCCATATATTATTTATCCTTACTGTCGAGATATCCTTTAACAATGCCTCGTAATACTTCACGTTGCGATTCAGTTATAGGTTTTCCTTGATAACTTCTCATGGCATCAATAGCTTCTTCAACTTCTAAATCACGATCAGTTTGGGAAGCAGAAGGGTTACCTAGCAAATCATCAACTGAAACATTAAGAACTTTAGCAACAGACTCTAAACTGCTTTTTCTAGGACTGTCAGTTCTTTTCCAAGTATTAAAGGTAGTTTTCGCTTAGATTTGCTTTTCTTTCAACTTCGGCAATAGAATATCCGCGACTTTTAGCGATTTTTTTAGTTCGTTCAAATAGCGTCATACAAGGATTCCTTTCACTCTTGAACAGATTAACTAGAAAATATTTATAGAAAAAGCTAGACATATCTATAAAAAGATACTAGAATAATCATTGTTAAGAAAAGTTATTAAGAGATTTGCCAAAATAGTACACATATAAATCAGCTTGGCGGGTGATGAATTGTGTTTTATGGCTTATTTATTTATGCTTTAATTCTAGAACTATTTTATAGAAAAAACAAGCATTCTATAAAAATTTTTCTTAACAAAATTTACTAATAAATAAGGAGGGATGCAATATGTTTATCAAAATGGAAACTAATAGTCGTGCAGAAGCAAGCAAATCTTGGCTAGCAAATCATAAGGATTTAGAAACGCAAGGAACATTGGCCAAAAGATTTGGTAAATCAAGAACATTTGTTAGTTTATCTTTGGGTAAAAAGTCAGTTACCAATGCTTCAGAAAAACTAGTTAATGAAATTTATGAATATCTTTCAAAAAAATATGGTATTTAGTAATGGTTCGTGGAGAAAGGAGGTAGTCGTAGTGGGCATGTCAATTACATTTCCTGATGAATTTTTGAAAGGCGTACAAGAGGAAGTTGTGAAACAAGCCAGTCAGGCAGTTAAACAGGCTGAGGTTAAATCAGGATTACCTTTTTGGATGAAAAAGAAACAGGCAGCGGTTTATATGAATGTATCTGATAAAACATTAGATTTGTTCATTGCAGATGGGTTAAGAACCGTTGTAAAAGGCGGGGTACAAAGAATTTCAAAAAAATCTGCTGATGAATACTATCAACAATACGAAAATTAAAAGATCTGTGCGAAGGGTATGTAATTAGGAGGATGCAGAATGAAGGAAATTATTTGGAACTATTTTAGTACAGGATTAGGATATTTAATTTTGATGTGGATCGGATATATTATTTTCGGCATGATTTTACATCCTCGGGATTGGTTCAATTAATGAACGGAGGTAAGTAAAGAATGATTAATATTCAAATAACTCAAGCTGAGATGTATCAAGCACTTGATAAAGCGTATCAAATAACCAAGAAGAATGATGGGCAATTCTTTAATCATTTGCTAACGATCTATGTCAATAAATTTGATAGCACAGAAATGCATGACTGGGTAATGAACAAGATATTAGATGATTTTATTAGTACCTTAGGAGATTTAGCTTCACAGGAGGTAAATAAATGATGATTTTAAAAAGAAAAAAAGCCCAATGGCGGCAACCATTAGGCGAGAAAATATTTCAGATAAAATTTTTACGTCTTAATGATACTCGAATTAGGAGGACAACACAATGGATGAGATTCAAAGAAGAATTAAAAAAATTAGCGAAGTGATTGCTAAAACACCGATTGGCGAAGAGCAATTTTTGAATAGTGAATTTTTATTATTGGATTACGAAAAGAGTAAATTATTGGCACGTTAAGAAAGAGGTAAATAGTAATGAAAATTTTAGTGCAGCATCCCTTGACGAAAAAAATCAAAACAGTTCCATTTGGTTATTCATGGACTTTCTTGCTCTTTAACTGGTTTGTTCCGCTATTTCGAAAAGATTGGTTAACCGCATTTGGGTTATTACTAGCAAATTTAGCTGTGACTTATTTATCGGGAGCTGATGGTAATTTTGGATTGGTGGCAATGTATGCCGTTTATGCCGGATTTTACAATAAGGATTACGCAAAGCGCTTATTAAAGCGAGGATACCAACCAGTTGATGAAGTTAGTCAAAAAGTATTAGAACAGTTTGAGCTAGGGGGTAATAAATAATGGCGAATTTATACGATTTAACACAATCTTATCAAGAACTATTAGATGCATTAGAAAATACAGAAAGTGATCCTAAATTAATTGAAGATACTATTGCTTCAACTGGAATAAATGAACAGGTAGAAGACAAGTTTGAGGCATATGGGCAAGTAATTAATCAGCTTAAATCCGATGAAGAGATTGTGAGCGCGGAAATTAAACGTTTAACAACCAAAAAGCGTACCTACCAGAATAATTTACAACGATTAAGAATGGCACTGATTGATTCAATGGCAGCAATTGGTAAAGATAAAGTAAAAACATCATTATTTAGTTTTTCGATTAAAAATACCAGATCAGTAGATATTGTTGACGAATCAAAGTTACCAGAATCGGTGTTGAATGTGCAACCACCTAAGCCAGATAAAAAAGCAATTAAGGAATTAATCGAATCAGGTGAACAAGTTCCAGGAGCCACTATTTCTTTTAATGAAAGTCTGATGATTCGATGACCTTTGATCTTCGAGATTATCAAATTGAAACTATCAACCAAATTGTTAGTTCAATGAAGGCTGGGCACCATTCTATTATGGTACAGCAACCGCCTAGGACTGGAAAAACTGTAATCATGGCTGAAATAGCCAAACGAACTACTGATAACGGTAACAGAATAATGTTCATCGTTCATCGTAAAGAAATCGTTGATCAAGCAAAACATACTTTGCGGCACAAGGCGTAAATATGAAACTTGCAACGGTAGGGATGGTTCAAACCTTAACTAGACGGGTTGATAAATTACCGATGCCAGATGTTTTGTTTGTCGATGAAGCACATCACGCTTTGGCCAATTCGTACAGAAGAATCATTGATAATTTTCCTAATGCAATTAAATTATTGTTCACAGCTACTCCATATCGAATGAGTGGACAAGGATTTGAAGAAGTCGCAGATGATTTAATTGTTGGAAAGTCAGTGAATTGGTTAATAGATCATGGAAACTTAGCTCCAGTTGACTATTATGCTCCCAAACAAATTGACAGTCGATTATTGAAAACTAAGCGAACCGGTGAATTCACTGAAAGCAGTATTGCCAAGGCAGTAAAGCCAAAAATATATGGTAATGCAGTTAAGAATTACCAGCTCCTAGCCAAAGGAATGCAGGCAATTGCTTATACCTATAACGTTTCAAGCGCCGAGAAGCTGGCAGAAGCTTTCAATAATGCTGGAATCACAGCGAAAGCGGTATCCGGTAAAACGCCCAGAAAAGAACGTGACGATATTATCGAAAAGTATCGGGATGGAAAAATTCAAATAGTTACTAATGCAGAGCTTTTCACTGAAGGATTGGATTTACCAAATGTGGATTGTGTGATTATGTTACGGCCAACCCAATCGTTATCACTGTTTTTACAATTTGGAATGCGGGCAATGAATCCTAGAAAAGGCAAAACAGCGATCATTATTGATCATGTTGGGAACGTGGAGAGATTTGGCCTTCCAACCGATGACAGAATGTGGACGTTAAATGGTTCAGAGAAGTCTAAACGTCAGCAAAAGGGCGAAGTTATCAAATCAGTAACGGTATGCTCACAATGTTTTGCAACCTTTTATCGTAAAGGAAATATTTGTCCTTTCTGTGGTGCGGAGTTAGTTACAGATAAAAAGATTGAAGTCGTAGAAAATGCCAAGTTAGAGAAGATAAGTTCCAAACGTAAAGAGCTGGCGCAAAAAATTATTGATGATCATGCCGTTATGAACATATCTGACAAAACTCCTGGAGAATTAACTACGATGACAGAATTAAGAGCATATGCAAAATTACATGGTTACAAAAAAGGTTGGATTTACTATCAGGCTAAAAATAAAGGGTTAATTAGACATTGAAAATGTATTTGATAAGGATAAGACAACGAAGGAGAAAAATATGACTTTATTACCTAAAAATGAACCGCATAGAACAATTGATACACCTAGAAATTTTTTCATTTATGGAGCCACTATGAGTGGAAAAAGTTATTTGGCTGAAAGATTTCCAAATCCAATTTTTTTAAATACTGATGGCAATTCATTAGCAAATCGGGCACCTTCAATCCAATTAAAGAATGAACGAAATTCAGATGGTAGTTTAAAAAATAGCGTAATTGACCAGTTGGATGAAATTATGCTGGAACTGCAAACTATGAATAATAAGCCAGGATATGGTTTTGAAACAGTAGTGATCGACGTGGTGGATGATGTGGCCACAATGATTGAACAGGCCATTAGTCTTGAGAACAATGTGCAAACATTGGCAGATGTAGGTTATGGAAAGGGATATGCTGCATTTAACGCAGTTTTTCAGGGATTAGTGATGGAATTAAAGGCTTTGCCATTCAATGTAGTTTATATCAGTCGAGTAGACAATAAGCTCAGTGATGATGGTACATCAGAAGAAATACCATCCCTTAAAGTTAAGTATTACAACATCGTCAATGGTAACTGTGACTTAGTTATCCACACACAGAAAATGGGAACCAGATACGTCCGATCGATTACCGATAAACGAAAAGACTATTACGCTAGTCGTATCGATGATGCGAAGATTTTACAGATTTTGAAAGCAATTCCTGGAGCAATTCAGCCAGAAACACAACAAAATGAAAAGGCAGGTAAATAACAATGAGTTTAAGAGATTTCGCAAGTAAAGGTTTAGCAGGTTTTGACGCAAAGAATGATTCAATTAGTACACCTCAAGGTCTACCAGCTGGAGAATATTTAATGGCAATTGATAGTATCGGACATTCAGCATTCAAATCAGGATGGGATGCTTTCAGCGCTTCATTCCAAGTAGTTGAAGGTGAACATACTGGCAGAAAAGAAAATGTGAATATCTCATTCGCTGAAACTAGTAAGGATGGTAAGCCAATCCCAGACTTTGTTTTAGATCGTAATATCAAATTCGTGGCCAAACTTGGTGCTTTAGTTGGCATCGATATCACTGCCCAGGATTTTGATTTTGATAACGAGACTGATTTACATGAACACTTAGCTGATAAACTACACGCGCAAAGCGGAAAATTCGTTGTTTTGGATATCATTGAACGACCTAATAAGAAAGATCCATCAAGTCCTTACCGTAGTTATGACTTAAAAGAAGCTGATCAACCTGAGGTGCCAAATGTTGAAGATAGCGATATGCCTTGGGGAACCGAACCGGTAATGCCAACCGATGCTGATGCTCCGGCTCCCGAAGCTGATAATGATAATCCATTACCATTTGATTAATAATATTTAAATACGCACGTGATCGTAAACACCAAGCGGGGTGAGAGGCCCGTTATTGCGAGGTATACAATGGAAAATCTAATTAATTATGCGGTTAGTTATGCAGAACATGGATTTAGCGTGTTGCCTATGATTGGTAAGAAACCATTAGTTAAATTTGCTGATAGGCCTCCATTAACTGTTGATGAAATCAAAAAATTTGGAAAGAACATCCATATGCAAATATCGCATTACGAACAACTAATTTTTTTGTGGTGGATATTGATCGCCATGAGAATGGGGCTGATGGTTTTAAATCTATTGAAGAATTAAATCATGGGGATTGGTTTAAAAGAACACTGGCTCAGAAGACTGCCGGAGGTGGCCAACAATTATTTTATATGAAGGATGACAGTCAGAGTGTTCAACAAAATATTGGTTGGTTACCAGGGGTAGATATTAAGGCCCACGTTAATAATTATGTTGTAGTAGCACCAAGTGCTAATCATGAAAAACGCTATGTATGGTTAAATCACGAACCCATTGTTAAAGCTAATGTCGAGTTAATTAAAGCAATTAATAAACATACAGCTAGTAATAATTATCATCCTTCAAGTTACAAGTCAGGGGATGGATCAGCTACTTCTGAATTGTTTGAAAAGATAGTAAATGGTTTAGGCGTAACAGGTGGTAGAAACAACGCTTTGGCTTCTTTTATTGGTGGACTATTGTTTAGAGGGGTAAACGCTAAAGAGGCATATCAGTTAGCCTTAACCGCTAATCAGAATACAGATGAGCCACTCCCAGACAACGAAGTTAACCGTACGTTTGAATCGATGCTGAAAAAAGAATTACGAAGAAGGGAGGCTGAATAATGAGTGTGGAAGATGCCATTAATGATTACGATAATAAGGTCACTAATTTACCAATTGATGATTTAGACGTAATGATAAAGACAAAATAGTTGCTAACAGCTTAATAAATGTTGAGTTGATTCTTGATCGTGACCCGTTATTACATGGCAAAATCGCTTTTAATGAATTTACTTATGAAATCGAATTATTAAGTGATATTCCATCCCTGTTTCTGGAGAAAGGGACAATTGATGATGATTATCCACCAGCTATTTTGGGATATATCGAAAAAAACTATCATGTGTTATTCAAAGACAACTTGTTGCGCTTAGCGATGACAAACGTTGCCAGAAGAAACGTTTTTAATCCTGTATTGGATTACTTCGAAGAGTGTGAACGTAATTGGGATGGAAAAATTAGAAGCGATGATTTATTACCTGATTTTTTAGGTGTGGAACATTCAGCTGTTACTAGTTTACAAACTAGAATCTTCTTTGTTGGTGCAGTTGCTAAGGCTTATCATCCTGAAATGAAATTTGATTATGTACTAGATTTGATTGGTGGTCAAGGTGCTGGTAAAACCACTTTTTTAAAAAGATGTCTAATGATTGGTATACTGACCAATTTACTGATTTCGAAAATAAGGATAATTATGCCAACATGTTGCGAGCATTGATCATAAATGATGATGAAATGACGGCAACAAACCATTCCAGCTTTGAGATATTAAAAAAGTTCATTAGTTCAGAAGTATTGGAATATCGTAAACCATATGGTCACATGACGGTAAGACGTTATAAAAGTTTTGTCATGGCCAGAACTACTAATGAATTAACTTATCTGAAAGATAAAACTGGTGAACGGCGATTCATGCCAAACTTAGTCAATAAGTCATTGCAAACAAAATCACCATTAACTGAATTGACAAATGAAATAGTGGCTCAATTATGGGGCGAGTTTACCGCAATGTATCACGAAGGATTTAGATTTTTACTTAGTGATGAAGAGGAACAATTGCTTGAGGATCATCGGAAAGCATTTATGTACATCGATGCTCAAGAAGAAGCAATTGATGAAGTTCTTCAAAAATGGAATGAAGACTTTATTACTAGTGCAGACATTGCGATAAATCTTGGCGAAGATAATCTTTTGGCAACCATAAGTTAGCCAAAAAATCAAATATGTTATGGATAATCGTACAGATTGGGAATCAGGTTCCCGAAAAATAAACGGTAATTCTAAAAGAGGGTATCGGCGTAAAAAAAGTTGATACTGGTTGCTGGATGTTGTCATTAAATTGTGACAAGTGGCAACTGCATTTTTTCCTAGAGTGGCAACGGATTCAGAAGATAAGTTGTTACTAATATACTATTTATATATATAAATAATAATAATATATATAGGGGTATATAGGGTATATAAAAGTTTGAACGCATCATTTTATTGTAATATGCGCGAAACCCTTGTGGGAGTAAGAGTAATAGTTACAACCCAAGTAGCAACCTAGTCACATTCTAATAATATATTATGAAAGGGACAGTCTAATGAAAAAAGAGGTCACAAATAGAATTGCAGCAATTAGAGAACAGCAGGGGTATACCTTGCAGCAGGTTGCTGATGCTATCGGAGTTGGTAACAATACCATTAGTAGATATGAAACGGGTATTAGGGAACCTAAATTAGCGACATGGCAAAACTAGCTAATTTTTTGAAGTCTCAGTTCCTTACTTACAAGGAATTAAAAGTTATTTAATCAAACCAGAAACTGGCGATGTAGTCAGAATACCGATCTATAACTTGTTTATGTCTAATAATGATGTGCGTCATTATTGCACTGTGGATATATCTGACGAAGAAAGATATGAATTAACTGAAGAGCATGAAATTCCAGAAGAAACAATCGATATGATATTAGGAGCTGCGAAAATATATTCTAATGTTCCGTTTAGGCCTGAAACATACATCGATATTAAAGTTCGGGAATGGTAAATGTCATGACGAGAGAACAAAAAATACAAAATGATATTCGGGTTGCAGTTTCTAAATCAGGATGTACTATTTTTAGAGCAAATGTAGGCAAAGTATTGTTAGAAAATGGCAGATGGTTTGATACGGGTTTACCCAAAGGATTTCCTGACTTGTTTGGCTTTAGACATTCAGATGGACGTTTTTTCTTTATTGAGGTTAAAAATGAAGTTGGAAGACTTAGGGATGATCAAAAGAGGTTTGCTAGTATGCTAAAAAAATATCCCAATGTCATATATGGGGTGGCTAGATCAGCAGAGGATGCAATAAAAATTGTAGAGGAATAGGAGTGATCATATGACAAAAAGTGAAAATAAAGCAATTATTGATAAATTGAAAATGGAAGCAAAGGGTTTGGATGAACGAATAGAAAAATTAGAAGATAGTTTTAATAACAGATTCTTCAGTAGTAAATATTCAGACAAAGAATCAAATAATAAATCATTGATGCACGTTCAATTGCATTCAATGAAGAATTATAAACACTGTGTTGAGAGACGTATTAGTATGCTGGAAAGTGTTGAGTAATGTGAAAAATATGTATGTGAAGGGAGAGCTTAAATGAGAAGCGGAACTTATAAGCATATTGAACAGATATTAAAGGATCATCCCTATATAGATCGTTATATTAAGGAACGAGAAGATTCCATTAGTTATCCATATGTAGAACGTGATAACAATGTGGGAGGTGGTAAAGCACAGTTTAAAAATAACGAAGGAACAGCTAGGGTTGCAATTACGATTGCAACTGATAAAGAAATAATTTTTTTAAAGTATACAAAACGCATGGTTGATGAATGCTTAGAAGAGACAGATGAGGATACTTTGGAAATCATCCAAGAATTGTATTTCAAAAAACGCAGTACGATGACTTTAACTGGACTTGGCAGAATGTTAAATCTAAGTCGTTCACAAGTCGCAAGAAAACGTAGTGATTTTTTGAAGAGGTAGCAGCAAAATTAGGATTTGCTCAATAAGAAAACATGCGACAAACATGCGACTTTTGGCATTACTTTTGATGCTATTATGATAGCGTGGAATTAGTTCATAAGGAACTGTTCCATAAGGTGCCGTTGTGTTTGTTGACTTCGTTGCGTGTTTTTGTTCAGGAGCTGTTGTGATTACAGGAATCTGTGAGGGTTCGAATCCCTGCAACGGCTTAGCTGATTGGTGACAATCAGTGGTGTATTACCTCCAATATATTTAAGATTGTTAGTTTTTCAGCTTTTCTTTCAATCATTCTATTTACAGCAAATACAAGAGCAGCATTGTCTATTAGGCAGTGCTGCTTTTTGCTTACATATTATTAGAAAGGTCAGGTTTGATATGGAATTATTATTCGTTGTATTTTTAATCCTTATAACAATTAAGTTAATTGGCTTACTGGCAATCCCATGGATATGGGTAATGATTCCAGTCATCGGCATGGTGCTAATTGTTGTGATTGCCATGATTGCCTGTGCAGTTGTGTTCTGTAAAGTCGGTGCACCAGAGAGTGAGCACGACAAGATGAAGCAAGACATGGATAAGTGGTGGTAGCCATGATGATATTATTCTATGCCGTGATAGAGATACTGGTGACAGTTGTTTTATTGTGGCAATTAATACTGACTTGGAAAGATAAATAACCTTCAGAAGGGTAGTGATTATATGCCTAAGGTTCATCGGTGTGGTGAGCATGGCTGTCGTGAGATGATTCCACTAGGATATCGCTATTGTGAGAAACATTATAAACAGCACTACAATGATTACCTGCATCAACAATCAACGAGACAAGCGGTTGAAGGCTATCGCTATCATACCCTTAGACGAGCTAAATATTATGACCAGCATAAAAGGCTTAACAAAGATGAAAATGCTGACAAGGAAAATTCAGTAAAAGATTTGGCTAAAAAGTTTCGACATAAAAACTTCGGATAAAAACGAGGCTAAAAATATGTCTCAAAGTTCTAGGGCAAAGTTTTATTATTCAAAGCCATGGCAAAAGGTTCGTACAGCCATTGCCAACCGTGATATGAATATTTGTCAGGTGTGTGGTCGGTCGTTACATCGGATGTATGTGGATCATATTATTCCCTTGTCAGTGTGCGATGACAGCCAACGACTAGATGCTGAAAATTTGTGGACGCTGTGTGGAGGTTGTCATAATCATAAAACAAGATGCGAAGAAAAAATGACTGCCAAAGAATTAAAAATACAAACTAAATCAGATTGGATGCGACGGCTACAAAAAAAGGCCCGCCCCTAGGTTGCCAAAGAACACCGCATAACAATGCCGTCGTCTTATAAAAATTTTCAAAATTTTTTAAAAAAATATAGGGGGGCTTCGATAGTTGAACCCTTGAAATAACAATATTCCGATTTGCCCTGGTATGGGCATTTGGTGCCTATTTATACCCAAGGAGGTGGCGAAATGCCCAAAAATGGCGATTATAAAATTTCTGACGAGCCACCTGCATATATGGCGGGGACGGCTAGATATTTATGGCGCCGAATAGTTCCGATTCTTAAAAAGGATTCTAATATCAAATACCAGGATAAAACGTTGATTGAAGCACTATGTATTAATTACCAGCTCATGCGTGATTCGTATGATGATATTCAGAAGCATGGTTCTGTTAAAGCAGCATATCGGACAATAACCAACCCAATTAATGGCGAAATTGTGGCCACTGATTTTGTTGGTTATAAAAGAAATCCTTCAACCCAGATTTTGATTCTGCTTCTGCAAAAATCAAGGCCATCTCAAAAGACCTGGGAATGACGCCACAAAGTCGAGCTGAATTGCTAGCTATCCCAGAACAAGGTAATGATGTTGATTCAATGAAAAAACTAAAAGAATTATTCGGCTAAAAGAAGTGCACTAGATAGTGTGCTTTTTTTGTACATGAAGGGAGGTGGTTACATTGATTTAGACTTGGGAATAAGCACATTTTATAATTCATGCCACTTAAAAATTAAAAAAACAGGAGATTATTAATTATGGTAACAGCAACTCAAAGATATACATTAAAATTTCACACCACCAACAAGGTTGTTCAAAAATGCTATTTAGATTTTGACGGAGGCTATGCCTATGCACTCCAAATGCCTAAAGAAGATACTAAAGACACATTATTATCTAGAGCACCAATTGGAAACAGCACAACTCTCGATTTTACAGATTACATGATGTTAAACAATTTTGGCCATGTGCAAACATTTGAAGTTTTCACAGATGATGATGGATCAAAGTGGGCTTGGGTAGCAACATATGCAAGCTCAACAGAAAAAGACAGTATTGGGGATCAATGGGCTAGTCGTATTGGAGTTATTCCATTGGATGGAACTGCAAAAATGCTAGTTCTGTTCATTCACTTACTGATCTTAACTACCTAGGAACTGGTAATAAAGACTTCCCTATGCACCGTGTAGATGGTGCATTATCATCAGATGGAACTAGATTAGCTATTTGGACTGAAGCCAAAGGTAATTCAGATGCTCAAAAGAAGATTACAGCGTTAAATGCTAAGCTTTTATTTGCTGCCTTAAAAGACGGAAATATTGACGCAAAGAAGGATAGTAGAGTTCTTCCTAAAGGTAAGTTCTTTGTTTCATCTCGTATTATTTCATCATATTCTTACCCACAAGATTCTTGGCAAGGAATGGAATTATCCAACAGAACTAAAGCCGGATATAACTGGGTCTATTTAACTAGTGGTCAACCTGGAGATACTACCAAAATTGTTCGTGCTCCATGGAACTTTTCTAGTCCTGCACCAGAAACTTTAAATGTTTCTATCCCTGGAATGGGTGCGCACGAAACCGAAGCTCCTCAACTGTATGGTGATAACGTTTATTTTGGTATTGAAGAAGAACTATCTAACGGAAGTCATAATCACTATGTTTACAGCATTAGTAAGTCTGAGTTTTAATATAAAAAGCCCTTCAAATGAAGGGCTTACATAGAATGTTATTTTAGTTTTGCAAGAAATAATTGAGCTGATAATGTCATACCATCATCGCTTTGGATAGTTGGGTATGGAAACGGGAAGTCTTTTTCTGTTCCAATTTGAGCATTGTCAGTTATATAAAGTCCAAGGTAATAATCACTCATTGAATTTCGCTTTTGAGCAGTGTATCCATTATCTTCAAGAACTTGTTTAACATAATTAATTCTTGGCGTAATCGGATCACCGGAAGTTTGGCTAAGTTTCCAACCAATATTATTTAGTTCATCTGTGCTTCCAGTTGGTTGTAAGTCACCTATATTGATAACGTCGGTATACTTATTCGTCTTAAAAGGATGGTTTGGATTAACGCCTTGTGTGGCCTTAGTTAAATCCAAGCTGAGTTTTGAATTTGGAAATAACTTCATAATTTCTCTAGATAATCTTTGAGATCTATTAGTTTGCATATAATTATCAAAACTGGCTTCGCTGTTAAAACTATCTGGTTCTAGCGCCAGGATTCGAGTTAAATAACCGCTCCATATTAGGCCTTTAACCTTACCAGAGTTGGATACGACGCGGTAATAAACACTTGATTTATTGCCATATTTTTTGATCGAGGCGTAATTTACGTACCAGTTTGAGCTTGGATAATTCTTAATATTGTGAATCCTTTTGGTATGGCTATAATTCCAAATATACCCACTCTTGACAGTTGGCTTTACCATATATGGAATAGATCCGTCCTGTGCCTTCATTACATCAAACGAATAGTTACTTGGCAACTTACTTGCTGATGCAGACTTACTACCTAAAAAAACAAGCGCCATCGCAGAAACCATAAAAATGATGGATATAACTTTTTAATCATAAATTGAATACCTCCATGAACACATTATAACAAGAAAGGAAGTGATTGAATGAAAAATATTGATTTATCTAAAGACCGCGAAGTTGTAAAGCGTATAAAAATATTAATTTTGATGATATTCGAAAAAATACACTGATCCTGGAACCAAATACGCCTTTAACGTTTTGGACGGCAAACAGGTCGCTGGTTATATGATGAAATTGGCTGCCTTCAGACATCTTCGTGATTTACAACGGCAGGAAATGGATGATTTTTCATTCAATTACGACCAAGAAGCCGTTAATAAAGTCATGGTTTTTGCCCAATTCACTCCAGATGTTGATACTGGTGAGCCGGTTGAGTTGATGGGGTGGCAACAATTTATCATGTCACAACTATTTGGCTGGAAAAACGAAGATGGCGGAGTTCGCTTTACTAAATCCTTGATTTCTGTGGGCCGTGCCCAGGGTAAAACCATGATTGCCGCAATCATCATGTGTTACACGTTTTTAATTGATTCTATTGGCCTAACTAACCAAGATTATTTAGTAGCTAGTATCAACTGGAAACAAACCAGTAAGCTACTCGGCTACCTAAAAACAATGTTACGTAAAATCATCGAAATTGAACCATTTAAAGGATTAGCTAAACAATCCGGGTTGATGATTCAAAATGATCAAATCATCATGAAAAAATATAATAATGTAATTCGAGCCATCTCATTTGAAAGTGGCCAGTTTGATAGTTTCCATTTTAATACAGCCATTGTTGATGAAGTTGGTGAGCTTAAAAGTCGTGAGAAAACTTCTAAAATTCTTTCCGGACAAATCAAAATTGATAATCGGCGATATATTCAGATTTCTACTTCATATCCTGATCCTAAAGTACCTTTTTATGATGATCAACGGATGCTTAAGAAGTCGATGGAAGAAGATTATAAGCGCGATGCGGATACTTATTTATGCCTAGTTTGGGCACAAGATGACTTAAAGGAAATCAATATGCCGGAAAGTTGGGCTAAAAGTAATCCGTTATTAAATTTGGCTGACCAAAAGGACAAACTTTTAAAGGGTCTTATTGATAAACGTGATAGTGATTTGCTATCGGGTACCATTGGCGACTTTGAAACTAAAAACATGAATATGTGGCTGAATGAAAAGGAAAATCGTTATATTGATTTGAAAGATATTAATAACGCCATTATCGCCGATGATGATTTGACATTGATGGACGCGACGTGTATGTAGGGTTTGATGCTTCACAGTATTCTGATGACACATCATTGGCATTTGTTTTTCCATATGAACAAGATGGTCGCCAAATGTATCATATCTACCAACATTCGTTTATTCCGACTTCAAGAACTCAGCAATCAATCAACATTAAAGAAAATCAGGATGGTATCCCATACCGTGAAGAAGAAAAGCGCGGTTTGCGACGATTTCGCACACAGTGGGTGGTGACATTGATTATTCTGACGTGTACTACTGGTTGCTAGATTTTGTGGATACGCACAACTTGAATGTTCAGGTTTTTCTATATGATCCATGGCGAACTAAAGTTTTTATCGATAAGTTGGAAAAGGAAAACAATTGGTTATTGGAACCAGTTCGCCAAGGTACTAAATCTTTAGATGAACCAACTAGTTTTCTACGTCATCAGATGCAAAATGGCAATGTAACTATGTTTGATGATCGTATCATGCAAGCCGGTATGCTTAATGCCGTAACATTAGTTGATAATAACGGGATTAAGATAGATAAGAACTTGGCAACGGACAAAATTGACTGTGTCGATGCAATTATTAACTGTTTTTATGAAGCCATGTTGCATTTTGAAAATATTTCTCGAATTGAAGATGATGACCCATTTGCTGGTTGGAAAAATGATGACGTTAATGAATTCTTTAGTAGTTACAGGATGTGAGGTGGAATCATATGAACGTATTTAATCAACTTGTTAGATTTATTAGTGACATACTCCCGCTGTGCTGCTTAATTATTGGATTTTATTCAATTGCATCTGGAGCTTATTTAATTAATGAAATTACCGGAGATATAACCACGGGCGTGCTGCTAGTTGCAGCCGCCTTTTTACTTGGTTTAAGTAACGACTGAAAGGGGGTGAAAATTTGAAATTTAGTAATCCATTTAAACGCTTATTTAGTAATAAATCGTACTTACCTAGTACCGACTACCAACCATTCCTGATTGTCGACGGTCAAGTGGTGCAATCAGCTAGCTATGTCAATGCGAGCCAGGCACTTAAAAATTCGGATGTCTATTCAGTTATCAATATGATTTCGGCAGATGTTAGTTCTTGTCGATTTGAATCGGAAAATTCCTTTGTTCTACACAAACTTAATGCTCCCAATCCAATTTTAAACAGTTACAACTTTTGGCAATCAGTGATGGCGTCGTTATTACTAAATGGTAATTCGTACGTGGTTATGCAGATGGCTAATGACCGGTTGGATCACTTTGAGCAATTGCAGCCTTCACAAGTACAAATTGTCGTTGATGATGGTGAAAATACACTAAATTATAAGATCACCTACAATGACAATCGGCATACAGTCACCATTCCTGCCGGTCAAATGCTGCACTTTAAATTAATGTCGAATTTGTCAGTTAACAAGTTTGTTGGCGTATCACCTTTACAATCATTGATTGCCGATTTAAATATTCAGGACAAAGCTAATGGTATGGCTTTAAAGTCAATTACCGAAGCGATTCGACCAAACGGTATTTTAACTTTGAATGCTGGTGCAGTTGACCCAGATGCTAAGGAACATATGCGATCTGAATTTGAACGTGCTAATAGCGGTGAAAATGCTGGTCGGGTAATGGTTTTAGACCAAACCGCCACTTATTCAAGTCCACAAATTGATAGCAATATCGCAAGTTTGCTTAATTCGGTTAGTTATACCAGAACTCAAGTAGCCAAAGCTTTTGGCGTACCGCAAGACTTTTTAAATAACGAAAGTGCGCATAGTAATATCGATCAAGTACGGTCGACGTACTCGCAGAGCTTGAACAAATATATTTATGCGATCAGTTCTGAATTGACCATGAAATTAGGTACTGGGGTCGACTTGGATATGCAACCGGCCATTGATCCAGATTATATGCAATATGCGTCCACTATTTCTGATTTGGCTAAAAACAAGGCCTTAGATGGGACACAGTCAACGTTTGTGTTGAAAAAGGTCGGTGTGATTCCGCCAGATACCCCTGATTACACGGGTGACGAACCAACTTTGAAAGGGGGTGAGTAAATGAAGATGCGATTAACGGGTGATGTCGTGGACAACGATACCGCTTTTTTTTATGACTTTTTTGGCATGAACTGCATTTCACCAAACGCTATCAATGAACAACTAGACAAAGCCAATGGTGAAGATATTGATGTTTCCATCAATTCAAACGGCGGTGATGTGTTCGCAGCTAGCGAAATCTATACCGAACTAAAACAATATACGGGTAACGTAACCATTTCGGTCACTGGAATTGCTGCTAGTGCTGCCAGCGTAATTAGTATGGCGGCGGACACGTTAAAAATGTCACCGACAGCCCAAATCATGATTCATAATGCTTCATCATCTGTTCAAGGTGACACTCGTGACATGGCTCACGAATCACAGGTACTAAATAACGTAAACGAATCAATGCTAACGCCTACGTTAACAAGACTGGTATGGCTAAACAAGATTTGTTGAATTTGATGAATAATGAAACGTGGCTAACGGCTGATAAAGCTAAAGAGTTAGGTTTGCTGATGAAATCATGTTCGATGATCAACCGTCTGTCCAATTTGTTAATGGACTGTCTTCAATTCCTAGTCGTGAAGCAGTCAATAAGTTCCATAAATTAATTATGGATCGTACTGAACAACCTGATACCGAATCGGAAACTTCAAGTGAAACTACTGAAAAGCCTGAAGAAAAGTCAGCTTCGATATTAGAAGAAAAATTAAAAATTTTACGAGGTGAAAATTAATGGAATTATCAAAGATTAAGAACATGATCGATGACACTAATACTAAGTTGACCGACTTAACTGACAAAATTAATGCCGGTTTGGTTGACGATAACTTTAGTGTTGACGATATGCAAAAGCTTAAAGATTCACGTGATGCTGAAAAGGCACGACTTAATGAACTGAAAAGCCAACGCGATGCTGCCGAAGCTGCCGAGGTTACTGCCAACATCACCACTAATTCTAAAAATATTGAAAAGGGCGCAAAGACAGTGAAACCTACTAATCAATTAGAAGATCAAAAGGCCGCTATTAACGACTATCTTCACAGCAAAGGAACCATTAAAGACGCTGGTGCAATGCAAGTTACTTCAACTGAAGACCCATTGATCCCAGAAGAAATTGTTTACAATCCTGAATCTGAAGTAAATACAGTTCAAGATTTGAAGCAATATGTATCAGTTACTCCAGTTACTACTGCATCTGGTACTTATCCAGTATTAGCCCGAGCAGATGACAACTTTAATTCAGTTGCTGAATTAAAAGAAAACCCTGCTTTAGACGAACCAACCTTTAAGGACGTATCTTGGAAGGTACAAACTTATCGTGGTGCTATTCCTTTGTCACAAGAAGCTATTGATGACACTCAAGTTGATTTAACTTCAATCGTGGCCAAGAACATGCAAGAAAAATCAGTTAACACTACAAATGCAGCTATTTCAGCTAAGTTAGTAGCCTTTAGTGCTGTGGCTTCCGCAGATGCAAATTTGGTGGACACCTTAAAAGGTATCTTGAACGTTAAACTTGATCCTGCTTACATGCCAACCATCGTTGCTAGTGCCTCATTCTATAATAAATTAGACACTTTAAAAGATAACAACGGTCAATACATCTTCCATCAAGATATTACTTCAGCATCACAAGGCGTATTACTTGGCGTCCGTGTTGTTAAAGTTCGTGATGAATTGCTTGGTAAAGCTGGCGAAGAACATGCCTTCATCGGTGATTTATCACGCGCAATCTTGTTTGCTGACCGCAAGGAAGTTTCTTTATCATGGGCTGATGATAAGATTTTCGGTCAATACCTCATGGGTGCCCTTCGGTTTGACGTTGAAGTTGCCGATGCTGAAGCTGGTTACTTCTTAACAAATACTGCTGGTTCAACTTCTAGCAAGTAATCTTAAGAGGTGATTAGCATGACAGTTACCGTTGAGCAAGTTCAAACTGAATTGCATATCGACGGCGAAGAAGAAATCTTACAGTCACTCATTACTGAAGGACAAGATTATATTCGGTCGGCTGTCGACTATAATATCTCAATTGAGGATTATGAAAAGTACCCATTATTTGATCGGGCCGTAAAAACGTATGTTAGTTCATACTATTACGACCGATCAACCGGGGTCGGAACTTCAAAAGGATTGGCCATGATGATCAATCATCTTAGGGGGCGCATGTGGCAGTTCGCTGATAATGCAAAACCAGGTGGTGACAACGATGGTCAAAATTAAACCGCATCAATTAAATAATCGGGCTGAATTTGGGACAATTGACGAACAAGTTAATCCCAATACCGGCGCGAATCGGAAAGCGTTTGTCCCACAATTTACTTTGTGGTGTGCGATCAGGACACGGACACTCAATCAGATGTTTGCAGCTAAATCGGCAGGTTTAGAAGATACACGGACGATTGCTGTTAGACATAACCAACACATTGTTGAGGAACTTCGTGTGAGATTGAATGGTGAGGTGTATCGGATCGTAAATATTTCACCTGATGATAGCAATAATTTTATTGCATTTGATTTTATTACTTTAACCAAAACGGATGGTGTGAAAGGGGCATAATGATGGAACTAGATAAAGCATTGGATAACTGGCTAGCCAACATCATACAGGCCCAACATTTCACGAATGCCGAAAAGGCCCACATTACGGGCGCGGGTGCTAAGGTTTTGAGCAAACATTTAGAAGATATGACAAAACAAAAGCATTACCGGGTTCATATTAAAGGTAAAACGGATACTCATTTATCAGATGCCGTAACCTATCGTAAAACGGACATTGACGGAGCACGGACGGGTGTTAGTACCGTGGGCTTTACGCCGGAAAAAGCGTATATCGCACGTTTCTTAAATGACGGGACTAAGTACATTGCCGCAGACCACTTCGTTGATAATGCCCGCGAAGAAGCCAAATCAGAAGTAATTGCTGCTGAAACGGAAGTTTATCAGCAAACATTACACAAGAAATGGGGTGACAACTGATGGAACTGCCAATTATCGCAGTTAGTAATATTTTGCAAGGCGTTGAGTGGTTGAAAATCATATCTATCTGACAAGTTTGCCAGAAGCAATTAAGAGCAACACAACCGACACCATTGCACTATTAACCGAATCAGAAAATCGCCCTGAAGCTTGGGGTAATGATATTTTTCATGGCATGGCTCAAGGTGTCGAAGTCCAAATCTTTTACGGTGAAGATTTTGATCGCAATACAAACGATTGCGAAATTGAATTGATGCAATTGTTCCAAACTAACGGGTGGCGCATTGCCAATAGCCGTCCGCATATTCTTGACCCTGATACTAATCAAGTTATCAAGGTCTTTTTTGTTGGCAAAAATAAATTAATTTAGGAAGTGTTAAACTATGGCAACAGTCGGTGTTAAAGGAATTCGGATGGCAATTATTGATCCAACTACTGGGTTAGTAATTGCCGGCGAAAAAGGACTTACCGAAAATGGTATTTTTGATGCCCGCGGTAAAGTCGCAAAAGGTGTTACCCAAGCAAATATTACAGGACTAGCTCCTGCCGTTGCTAAAATTTGGGGTAACGATATTTTACAAGACCAATCAATTGGTAAAGCTCAACCTAGTGTTGCAGCTAACTTCAATGATTTACCACATGATATTTTAGAAAAAGCCTTAGGCCATGAATCAGATGGCAAGGGTGGGTACCTGGATAACTCTAATGGGGTATTGCCTCATCTTGCAATGGACATTATTACCTCAGACTTAGCTGGTAATGACATTCATTATGCTTTCTATGACGGTAACTTAACCGCTGGAGATAAAACAATCGGTACTTCTAACGAAAATGAAACTCGTGATACTGATAACCTAACCTATAACCCAGTCGCTGGGTTAAATGGTCATGTTTATAAGACCTTCTACGCTGCTGAAGAAGGCTTTACCGACGACGCCTTAGTTAAGGAATTTTTCCCAACTAGCGCCGCTACTACGAGTGCTCCAAAATCTGAATAAGTCACGAAATAGGGCGGCCGTTAATTCGGTTGCCCTTTTTTGTGGTGTAACAACAAAAACAGAAAGCGGGTAGCGTTATGACAGTAAAAATTAATGCAAAGAAATTAGGAATCAAAGCACCAGTTGAAGTTAAGGAATCTAACCGAAATTTTTTGAAGATTTTGAAAATTCAAAAGCAAATGCTAAAGGTGCAAACCTTATCAGAAGACGCCAGTGATGAAGATTTATTGACCACGACTATTGAATCAAATGAAGCGGTCATTGACTTTATTACCGACATCCTACGCTTAGATAGTAAACATGCTGATAAGTTAATGGACTTAAGCACGGAAGAAACTGGTGAATTGATGCAACAAATTATCTTGAAATTACAACATCAAGACCCGGAAGAGCTTAACGAAGCCCAGGCAGATGAAGCTGAGGAACAGCTAACTGAAACCGAAAAAAAATAAGGGCGCGTCGTCATTACAACGAGTTAGACAACCAGATTGAAGAATTTAATTACAATGCGCAACAAGCGCTGGTGAACATGCACATGACGCCTAATGAATTTGATGAACAAGACTTCTATCGCATGAATGACGTTTTATCAGCCAGACCGGAAAAAGACCGCCAAGTGGTCGACCCGTTAGAGTTCTTAAAACAAGTTCGGGCCAGTGGATAGTTTAGTTCAGAAAGGGGTGTAACATGGCAAAAAAATTGATGCAACGATGTCGACCGAAGTATATCTAGGGACATTGCAAGCATCAAATTCACTAAAGAGTTTAAAAACGGTTGTTAACTCGGTCACTGCTTCGTGGAAAGCACAGGCGAATGCTTTGCGAGCTTCCGGCGATTCACTTAAGGCCGCGCAGGTTAAATATGACGGTTTGTCTAAGTCAATCAAATCTAATCAAGATGTGATCAATAATTTGCGTGATAAGCAAAAAGGATTAGACCAGACGACCCAAGACGGCGCGCGCCAATACGCTAAGTACCAAGCCGAAATTGATCGGACACAAAACCGGATTGCTTCTTTAACTCGGCAACAAGCTAAGGCTAGTGAATCACTATCTGGTTATAAATCAGGAATTATTGGCTTAGAGAAAAGTATTAAATCAACGAATGATTTAACTAAATCATATATCGATCGCTTGCGGGCTGAAGGTAAGGAGTATAAGGCCTTAGAAGCTGAAGCATCGGGTTATCGGACTAGTCTACAAAAAACTAGTAGTTTATATTCCAAGCAAAGCACCGAGTTGTCTCAACATCAACAACGTGTTGACGGGTTGAATGATAAATATGAAAAATCTCGCCAAGAATTAACACGTTTAACTCAGGCCGGTAAGGAAAATACTGACGAATATGCCAGGGCCAGGCAAGCGGTGCAATCATATAAAAATGAATTGGACAGTGCTAATGGTGACCTAAACAAACAGAAGATTCGGGTCAATGAAACGGCCACTTCTATGGCCAAATTAAAGACATCAATTACTAAGGTTGAGGAATCCGAAAGGAAACTAAAGCCCACTGGATTGACCAGGCTAATCGGCGGTTTACAGAAAGTCGATGACAAAGCCGAAAAAACACAACATATCTTTGGTTCAGTGTTTGGTGGCCAAATTATGGCCAATGGTGTGATGGCTGCGTGGAACACTTTAACCAATCACATCAACGATGCGACACGTGCCGGATTAGAGTATGACAAAACCCAGCAAAAGATGCTGGCCACTTGGACGACGTTAACCGGTTCAGCAAAAAAAGGCCAGGCCATGGTTGATACAACTAATCGTTTATCGGTTGCCTTAGGCCAAGATGTTGACGTTACCGATGAATTAAACCAACAGTTCTATCACGTGTTAGACAAACAAAAACCAACCGAGCGTTTAACTCGATCGGTCTTAACAATGTCTGATGCCGTCGGTTTGAGTGCGGAAAACACCAAGAATTTAGGCTTAAACTTTACGCATATGATGAGTTCATCCAAGATGCAGGTTGGTGATTTTAACCACATTACGGATGCCTTGCCAATGTATGGTCATGCCTTATTAGAGTACGAACAGAAAGTACAAAAAATTCTAAATTGACGATGAGCCAACTTAGAAAGCAAATGAGTGCTGGGAAGATTACCGCCAAAGATGCTGAGAATGTTATGAACTCTCTGGGTAAAAAATACCAGGAAGCATCTGAGAACTTGATGAAGACCTTACCAGGTATGGAAAGGGTTATTAAATCACGAGTACCGGCGTTAATCGGAGCGATCGAAAAACCATTTGTTAAAGCTCAAAATCCGATTTTAGGTGCCGTATCTAAGTGGGTTTCTGATAAGCATACCGAAAAAGAATTTACTAAATTAGGACAAGCATCTTCGGCCGGTATGAATGCCATTACTAAATCATTTGCGAAGGTTTATGGCATTAAAAACACGACTAAATTTTTAGATACTATGATCACTGGTTTAACTAAAGATGTAACTAAGTTCAGTAATTACGTCGTTAAACACACAGGTGATATTAAATCGTTCTTTGAAATCTTTAAATCCGTCGGTTCAGCCAATATGAAAGTATTCGCAGCAACTCTAAAAGCATTATTGCCTGCAATTAAAGTTATCGGTGATTTTGCTGAAAAGCACCCTAAATTATTTGGGGATATGATTGCCGGAACCATTATGGCCAATATGGCTTTTAAAACTTTCAATCTGACACTAGGGCCAACCATTAAAATGCTTCGCGGCTTATCGAAAGCAACTGAATGGGGTAAAAACATCCTGGGATTAGGTTCTGACGCTGAAAAAGCGGCCGGTAAATTAAGTCCTTTGAAAAAAGCATTATCGTCAATCGGTGACTTATTTAAAGGATCCCTAAAAGGCGGTAAAGGTTTATTCGGCGGATTAATGCGTGGTAAAGGGCTAACTTCTGGGATTAAAGCATTATCTGAAGATGGAGCTGCCAAAGGAGCTTTAAAAACCGTTGGAAAAGGGGCTTTATCAGCCACACCACTAGACGCCGTGATGAGTGCCACCGAATTGATTGGTATCAACAAAAGAAACAAAGGTGAAAAGATTGGTCGTGCTAGTGGTTCACTAGCTGGTGGGGCCGCAGGTGCCGCTATTGGTACTGCTATTTTGCCAGGAATTGGAACCGTGCTTGGTGGGATCGGCGGTACTCTAATCGGAACCAAATTAGGTGGTGCTATTGGTAAAGGCATCCAAAAGGAATCCAAGAAATGGGGTAAGTGGTTAAAACAAGCTTTCACTGGAAAGCTTAATTGGGAGCAATCAATTGGCAAGTCTTTATCCGGAATCAGTAAGGCCGTGGCCAAAACCTTTAGTGGAATTGGTAAAACCATCGGTAACATTTTTAAAGGTATCGGTAAATTCTTCTCACCATTAATCAATGGTGTCGGCAAAGCCATGAAAACGGTGGCTAATGTTATTCGGGGCACAGCTAAAGTTATTACGACCGCTTTAAAATACGCCATTATTATTCCAGTTGGTTTAGTAGTTGGTTTGGCGGTTATTGCTTTTAAAAAGATTAAAAAACCGATTGAAGCCGTGACTAAAGGTGTTGCTAATACCGTTGGCAAAGTTTGGAATGCATTATCTAAAACCACAGGCCGAGTATTTGGTGCGATTAGTAAAACGGCTGGCAGTATTTGGCGTGGAATCTCTAAGACTATTAGTAGTGTCGTACATGCTATTTCTAAGACTGTCGGTAGTGTATGGCGTGCAATCGCTAAAACTACGGGTAGTGTATGGAAGACCATCAAGAAGTACGTGGTTGATCCAGTGCTATCAATTGATCGAACGATCATCAAAGTAATCAAAGGTACCATTGTTAAGACGGTTAGAAGTGCCTGGTCAATAATTCGGAAAGCCACTGATACTACTTGGAAGCTAATTAAGAAGTACGTGGTTAATCCGGTTACTGACATATATCGCACAGTTAATCGAGTGATTCGCGGCACAGTAGTTAAAGTAGCTAGAAGTGCTTGGAACGTGATTAAGAGTGCAACATCTGAAGCATGGAAGTTAATTAAACGTTATGTAGTAAATCCGGTTAATGATATTTATAAATCAGTTCGAAAAGGATTAAATTCCATTAGCAATTATTGGCGCAAGATCTGGAATAGTGTGGTTAAATTCACTGAAAATATTTGGACGTCAATTAAGAAAAAGGTGACTGGTGGCTTGTCGGCCATTGCTAAAGTCATTAACACTGGGATTAAAGCTATTAACTGGGTCATCAGTAAATTTGGTGGCAAAAAGACCACCATTGGTTATTTACCAACCCATTATGCACAAGGTACTGGTAATGCAGGTCGACGTAATCCAATTACTAAACCAACCCACGTTATGCTAAATGACGGTCACGATTCTCCTCAGACGGGCAATAAAGAAATGGCGATTTTACCTAATGGCCAATCATTTATTCCCCAGAAGTCGAACTGGGAAGGCATTGTGCCGGCTGGAACTGAAGTCTTAAATGCCACTGAGACTAGAAACGTGTTGCATAGTGCTGGAGTAATGCATTACGCCGACGGAACTGGACTATTAGGTAATATTGGTTCTTGGATTGGTGGCAAAGTTAGTGGTGCTGTGGATGCCGTTAAGGGTGCCTTTGGTACCATGAAAGATTTAGTTTCAACTGCGGGTAAAATTTTATCGCACCCCATCGATTCACTGAAGAACTTTTTTACCGATAAATTGAACTTTAAAAGCATCGGCGGTGACGTGCAACAAGGTTTGGCCGGTATGTTTAAAAACAATGTGGTTGGTCAGGCTACGTCATGGTGGAAAGCCGTATGGGACTTAATTAATAATGCCATTGGCGCTGGTGACGATGATGCCGCCGGTGGGCCAATTACACATAGTCCTGGTGCCGGCTGGGTAATTACATCTGGTTTTGGTAATCGTGGCGCAGTCGCTGGTGGTTTCAGTCAACATGACGGTGTCGATTACAGTGGTGCTAAGACCGTTCACTCTATGAATACTGGGATTGTGTCACATGCTGGTGGTGCTCCTGCTGGTTGGGGTGGTGCTAACGGTATTGGTGAAAACTTAGTTATTGGTGGCGGTGGCCTGAACTATATCTATCAAGAATTAAACGGTAAATATAATTCTGGAGCTAAGTTATTAGTAAATAAAGGTGACCACGTTAAGGCTGGTCAAGCTATTGCTGTTCTTGGCCCCAGTGGTACTCATGTCCACGTTGGTGCCACTAAACACCCGATGTTTTCTATTGGTGGTTCTTCAACTGCTGGATGGCTAGATCCTACTAAGATTAAGCAATCAGCAGTTAAAGATAGTGACAGCGATAAGAAGAAGGATAACAGTCCTAAAGTTTCTGGTACGTTAGAAAAATTTGTTAAGAATCAACTGGGTTCAGGCATGTTCGATTGGATTGCTAAACATTTAGCTCCACTAACCGAAGGTCTTGGTGGTTTAGGCGACGTGAAGGGTAACTATAATCCTGAAATGATTCGTAAAGCTGCTGAAGCTATGCACGTTGATCCATCCGATGCTTATATCAAATTATTACAAGCTGTTATTCAATCAGAATCTGGTGGACGAAATGTTGTTCAACAAATTCATGATGTGAACTCTGGCGGTAATGAAGCACGGGGTATTTTACAATACACTCCACCGACGTTTAAAGCCTATGCTATGAAAGGCCATACCAACATTATGAATCCTTATGATCAGTTGCTAGCGTTCTTTAACAACTCGGCTTGGAAGAGTGCGATTGGTATGACAACTATTTGGGGTCATCGAAAAGCCGATTGGTTACACTCTGGGCCACAAGGTCATAGACGTTATGCCAATGGTGGCATTGTCGATAAAAAACCAAATGGTGGAAGTAGCTGAAAACAATAAACCAGAAGCCATTATTCCGATGGACTTAACTAAACGTTCACGAGGCTGGGAATTGATTGGTAAAGTGGCAGCTTCATTTGCTACTCAACAATCACAGCCAGCTTTTACCAGTGGTGATAATCATGATGATTACGTTAGTCGTGACCAGTTCAACACATTATTGACGACTTTAAATGAATTTATGCAGTTAGTTGCAAGTAAACCATCTGGCATCAGTGAGCGCCAAGTTTATGATGCATATAACCGCCAAAAAGGTCGTCATTATCAACTAGATTCGATTAAGAAAGGATAGGTAAAACATGAATAGTAACCAATTCAGTTATAAAGGGCTAACTAATACCGATATGGGCTTAATCATGGGTAAAGTATTGTTACCAGTTACGCCGGCAATCTCTGAGACTACTCAAATTATCCCTAACCGTTATGGATCGGTTTACCAGGGTAGTTCATACGGTTCAATGACCATTACGGTACCTATCTATTACCGTACTCCAGGCCAATATCTGTATCGTAGTGATGATGGTATTGGCGCCGAGCAAAAAATTCGTGAGATCAGTGCTATGCTGATTGACCCACAAGAACCACGGGGTACCGAATATCCTTTGATATTTGGAGATCTACCTGACGTTACTTTTTACGCGCATATCACTAGCATTGCTGACCCTGAGCAGATAAACGATGGGGTAGCGGATTGGTCAAGTACGATCATATTTGAATGTTCCGATCCACGCGGCTTCTTGGCACAACAAGATTTCAGTGTGCCAGATACCACCGCAGTGATTCCGGTTAAAGGCAACACGCCAGTAGGGTCAATTATAGTGGCCACATTTAATCAGGATGTTAAGACCTTTACTGTTGTCAAAGATACGGGTGAGCAATCAACCGAGTTCGTTCAGCTAGGTGGTGACAATGATTTGGATGGTGATACTTCCGGCAGTGGGACTGATAAGACCCGATTGTTAGTTGACGATCCATGTACCACCCTGTCGACTTGGACAAAGATTACTAAAGATGCTAACCCAGTTAGTACCGTAAACATTGATATTGATGGCACCATGGCTTCAACAGATTTGTCACTGCGGGCAGCGGTTAAAAATGCTGATAAAGGTCAATATGACTTCGGTACCACCGGCCATGATAACTGGTACGGGCCAGCCGAATTACACCAGGCACTTACTTACTCACCTAAGAATTGGAAGATGTCGGTGCGATTGCATCATACCAAAATTAAAGGTAAGCATAATTATCGGGCTATGGGAAAAGTTGAAGTTTACATCCTGGATACTAAGCAACAAACTTGTGGCCGGATTGGCATGAAAGATATTAAAGGCGGTAGCTATCCAGTGGCCTATGTTCAATTAGGCCACAACTTTGATAACGGTACAGAAGGTAAAGATTATAAAACACTTTATTATGGCAGTGCCCAGAACTTTGCACATTCTTCAAATCCATCAAAGGTGGAAGTTACTTATAAAAAATCTAAAAAATACCTGGATAACAATAATCAAATTGATGCTTTTTCTGATTTCTTTGGTCAATTTAGTATTGTGAAACAATACGTGAAACAGCCAGATGGTACCACTGCGATTAATTGGGGATACTCAATTGACCAGTGGGACGCGACTAAAGGGGTCTATATGGCTAATGGTCTGCATCTTGGTGGTAATCAGGTGGCCTTTGTTGATACGACTTGCAAATACGATTTTGATTTAAGTACGATTGCTTATTTCACCGTCAAGCATGATATTACTGAAGATAAAGCAAAGGTTGATTATCATGATGTATTCCAGACTATAACCAATTATCATGTTGAAGAATTACTGGATGCGCCAAGTTCGGTAACCACAAATGATAGTGGCCAAAATGTTGGGGGATCCGGTACTGCGACCGATAAAACAGGGGTGCCACCACAACCGGGTGATACTCCTGAAAAGTACACGATTGAAGCAACTGGAACATTTACCTTCAACATGAATGTGCGAGTAAGAAATACTCCGGCCATGAGTGATGCGGGCGTGGCCACATATTCAAGTGGCCAGTCGGTGGCATATGATCAGAAGGTGTACGCCGATAAACATTATTGGCTATCCTATATTTCTTATTCAGGTGGTCGAAGATATGTACCTTACTTTGGTGCCGAGAATAATACGATTGGCGGTACTGATAGCAATCCAGTGAACCCAGTTAAACCAGCCAATGATGCAACTTCTGGGGATAATACTAAGGTTCCAGATCAGAGTTCTAACAACAATGATATGTCTGACTTTGACCAACAGGTATTTCATGCTGGTGATGAAGTGCATATTGATTGTGATACTGGTCACGTGTTTTTAAACAATGAACCCGCTGACTATTTAATTTCACCACAATCAACGTTTTTTATGCTAGATGGTGGCGTAGACAATACATTGGCCTTTGAACCCAGTTCACCGGATGTCGATATTACTATCAGTGTCAGGCCAGCAATTCAATAGGAAGGAAGTTAGATAGATGCGTTCTGATGAGTATGTAATTTTGGATAATCAACTAAGAAGAATCGGACTATTATCCAACCGGGTCAGAGCCGGCACCCCGTTCTGGGGTGATGTAATTGAACAATCCATTGCCGAAACGATAGTGCATTTGCCTGGGAAGATTTGAAAGATACGTTCAATACTTTAAATCTTGCTGCGAACAAGAAAAGTTATGATCATCAATTAACGGGTATGATGATTCCTAGCAATGCACCTGACGCGAAATATATCACGGCTGGCAACCACATTTTGTACTATGACGACGAAAACAAACATTATTATGTGTTAAGAATTATCAACGTCGATGAGGTGGCCAAAGATAACGAATATCAATTTAGTTTCGATGCGACTAACTTAGCAGAATGGAAACTAGCGCGGACGATTCCAGCGGCAATGAGTGAAGACGCCATTAATGCCCAGACAGTTTTAGTAATTTGTTGGCTAAGTCTGGTTGGCGATTAGAGTTTAATAGCCGTTCAAATATTACCTTAAAAGAAGAATTTGACGGCACTAGTTCAGCTCAATCCTACTTGCAACAATTGGCTGCGGATTACAATGTTGAAATTGATTGCTATGTTGAACTTAATAATGTGGGTGAGGTTACTGGGCAAGTCGTTGAAGTAACTGACCACTTGGGTAGCACATCAGTCCAGCGATTAGATTATCGTCACGACTTGGTTGGCGTTGAGCGTAAATTAGTTGATGATGCTTTAGTTAGTAAACTATATGTATTAGGTAGCGATGGGGCAACCATTGAAGATGCTAATAACGGGGTAGCTTTTCTGACTGATCCAGATGCTAATGCCAAATACAATCATGATATTAAAGGTGTTGGTTCTACCTGGTTAGAAGGAACGATTACTTCTGACACCATTCAAAATTCTAGTGGATTATTGGCATGGGGTAAGAAACAATTAGCAATGTATAATCACCCACGATATAACTATGACATTACGGTTCGTTCCGATATTAAAGCTGGTTTAGGTGACGATTTTCGGATTGCTGATTTTGCATTAAATCCACCGTTGATTGTGGATGCGCGAGTTATTCAAGTTAGCAAGTCGTTATCCGATCCTTCAGTTCACAACTTAACTTTGGGTGAGTATTCGACCATATCACCAAGAAAAATTGCGCCAAATAGTGATAGTGCTGACGATATTGAAAAATTACGGCAAGAAATGAATACTGCTGATAATCAATTGACTGAAGACGTCACCGCAGTTAAAACTGACGTTACTCAGGCGAAATCTGACGCCCAAAATGCTAAGGACGTGGCCAACGATGCACAACAAAGTGCCACAGAAGCCAGTGGTAAAGCAGATACAGCCACAAAAATGCTGAAACAGCTCAAACCACCGCTGAAGGTGCCGAAGTTAAAGCAACTACCGCACAAACTACTGCGGAGACGGCTAACACTGCTGCCCAAGCTGCTGATCAAAAAGCGGCGACTGCCCAGACAACTGCTAAGGATGCTAAAGATACCGCCGATAACACGCATCAACTCGTCTTAACGGTGACCGATGATATTAACCAGGTCAAAAAAACATATTTTGCTGATGATGTATATTTTCAGCCAGATACGCCAGCTAGTCCTAGTGATGGTTCAATTTGGTTTAAGACATCGGCTAAAAGTAACTGGTTAAATTGGCGTAATGATGATAATGACAGTGCTCCGGATCCTAGTGAAGAAACCCATACAGAAGTCATTGATGTTCAAGTACCTAATGACGGCATTATTGCCAATGCTTCAGGTTCATTTACGTGGAATGGTCAACAACCAATTGCCACATCACCTAGTTTGGCGGCGCATGTTAGTGCGTATACTTACAATGGTTTATCGGCTACTTATAAAGGTAAGACAATTGCGGATGGATTATTGTGGGTCTTTTATACCAACTATAATGGTTCAACTTCTTACGTACCGGTTAAGGATTTAAAGAGTGGCAAGCGATTTGGTACTGATAGTAATGCTGGTTCTGACCCGGCGGCTTATCATACTGAGCAACAAACTATCACGGTTGGTGGAAACACTAAAGATGTCACTCACACTGAAACTGTTGATCGAACTGGTCAAGAATGGAACATATCCGGTAAATTTTATAAGTCGAGTGGATCCACGGGAATTTATACCGCCCCGCATCAAGCCAATAAGAGTTATAACATCAGTGCTACTTCCGGAAATCCACTGTATTATTATGGCAAAATTTATAGTGATAGTTGGCTATGGATAGTGATTAGTTCCGGCGGTTCAACCGTATATGCACCAGCATACAATTGGAATGGCGGTGACGACTTATCTAGTATTAGTGCATTAGGCGTTGATACCAATACTGCCGGAAATTTGCCTGCTCGTGAAACAAAGATAGTGCATGAAACAGTGACTGTCCCTGATACCAGGGCGGATAATGACACCCAATTAGAAATTGATACTAGTGATGTTTCGGCTGTATCCGAATATAAAGACGGTTCGTGGAGTGATATACCTTACCAAAAGCAAGTCATTGGGGCTTCGTTAATGGGGGCATCGATTGATTCACCACTGATTTCATTAGGTAATGACGGTGCTTTATGGTCAAGTTATTCCTATTCACAACTACCGACCTGGTTTAAACCAATTCAATCAATTGGGACGATTGCAATGGCAAAAGGTGAATTAGTAGTAACGGGACAAACTAAACACTATGAGAATGGTCAATGGGGATATTACGATACTGATCAAACGTTTACGACGGCCGATGATACTAATTACACCACCACAGTGATCAATGCCGGTGGCATCAAAAACGAAATCCAAACCAGCGATCGGAATAACTTAGTGGCTCGCTCATTTTTAGATGGTAATGGCTTAACCTTAACGAATGGTGAACGCGGAAATATTACCAATAATATTAGCAACAAGCAGTTTTTAAGCAACACGATTTATAACACGACGACTGGTGATGGGGCTAACGTTAACATTTCGGCTAATGGTGTTGTTCAACGTTCAACATCAGCCACTAAATATAAGTTAGATATTACTAACTATGAGGAATCGCTTAAAAAAGGTTATGACCTAATTCAGAAGATTAATCCTAAAATGTGGTTTGATAAAGGGCAAGTTGAAGATTATGCCAGGTCATTGACGGATGGCCAAACTCCTAATCCAGATGACAATTTAAATCGAATCCACGGTTTAATCGCGGAAGATTTGGAGAATGCCGGCATCGATGAGTTTATTACTCGTGGTGCGGATGGAGAAATTGAAGGAATCGATTACGCTAAGTTATGGACGTTACTGATTCCGGTTTGCAAAGATTTAGATTCACGACTAAAAAAATTAGAGGACAAATCAAAGCCTGAATAAGGCTTTTTTATTTTGAAAGGAAGATTTAATTATGATTAACGGAACATTTGATATTGCCAGTGTTTTAACTTTTGTACTAACAGTAATTCCAGCTTTATATAAATTATTGCACCCACTGATTCAGGCCAAGATTGACACTGAAATTGATATTCAAACTAAGCACAATATGGAACTGGCCGATAATATCGCCAGTGCCGGGGTAGCTGAAATGGCAGTGATGCAAAACTTATCACCGGACGAAAGAAAAAAGAGGCCATCGCTTTGTAATTAATCACATGAACGACTTAGGTCATGTTATCCCCGCAACCACGGCTAGTGCCAAGGTTGAAGAGGCTTATCAAAATTACAAGAGCAATGGTGGGGATATTCATCAACCAGTTAAGCCAACACAAGTCGCAGCTGACCCTGACCCAATTGAAACTGTAAAGGAAGGTAACTAATTATGACAAGAGAAGTAGCCGATATTTCATCATACCAAGATAGTTCAGTTGATTATTTAAAGACACTACGTCAATATGCATCTAGTTTATTAGTAAAGCTAACAGAAGGTTCAGCTAACGGTTCAGCTTATATCAATCCTAAAGCTGGTGCCCAAGTAGCCAATGGTTTACAGGTATTTGAATCAGTAGGTGTTTACCACTTTTTCAAAGCTAATTCACAATTCTATGGCGACAACGACCCAGTTAATGAAGCTAAATTCTTTTTAAGCCAGGCAATTAAACTAGGATTGGATAAAACTACCGTTATGATCATTGATGTAGAAGATGCATCAGTGATGGCTGATGCCACCCATGACGTTAACCTATTTTTGAAATATTTAAATGATCAAGGATACATGAATACGGTGGTCTACGCCTCAGCATCATGGTTTAAAAAAGGCGGCGCCACACACTTTATTAACAAAGATGCACTTTATAACAACGCACCTATTTGGGTTGCCAGTTATGGGACAGCTTCAAGTGGAGTTGCTGGAACCAATGCTTGGCAATATACCGACAATGGTCACGGTCTAAAAGTCGATTTTTCATATGACTTAGACGGGTGCTTGTCAGGAATTGCGGACTACCAAATTAAAACCGTCCCCAATGATAAACCAGAAACACCTTCAACTACTCCAGGAGATAATCAATCAGATAATTCTGATCCCTTAGAATCTGGCATGTATGAAGTAATCGCTGATAAAGTAACGGTTTATACTGACCCATCTTTAACCGCTACTGCCAGCGAATTATTAACTAAAGGCAGCCGAGTTGTTTGTGTGCCAACTGATACAAAGCAACCATCATTAATGATTGGTAGAAGTATGTATCTCAAGGCAGATAAAGACGCAGTTGCATACGTGAAAGGATGATGTAGCATGCGGTTGTTCGGCTTATCGGTTGAAGATATTGCATCACTATTAGGAGTGATCGGCTCAGTTTCTGGGCTAATCTTTTATCTGTTTAGAGTGATTGTAGTGCAACCCATGAGTGATAAGAGTAATGCGTTAAACAAATCAATCGAATCACTAACGGACGAAGTTAAACAGATGCGGCAAATAGTGAGCAAACCCACGATAACCTTGAGAATGAACTGCATGAGCACGAAATTAAATTAACTAGGCATGATGAAGAAATTAAAACTTTGTTTAGGAATAGTAAGGATTAGAAAAACACACCCATATAGGGTGTGTTAATACATAAAAGATGCGACAAAGATGCGACTTTTAAGGGTACTTTTCGATATACACTAAGCTTTGTAATCCGGCCGGTTACAAAAAAATTAATTTAATTAAGGAGCGTTTTTAAATGGCTTTTGATGTTTCGAATACCCCGGATGGTTATACAATCGACAATTCAGGTTCATTTACGTTTAATACAAAATGTGGGGTTAGAACTAGTCCTGACATGAGTGTTACACCAGTAACTTATTACCAAGTAGGTCAATCAGTTTACTATACCCACAAGGTAAAGAATGGTAATCATTTCTGGTTATCTTATATTGGTGCTTCAGGTAACTTGGCATATGTACCATATGCAAATACTGATACCGGCACAATGTTTGGTACCGATACCAATGATATTAACCCAATTAAACCAGCAGATGGTGGTAATACAGGCGGTTCAACTGGTGGAAACACTGGAAGTGACAAGGGCACTCTTGGATCACTTACTGGTCAAGATGGTGCTAATGTGGCTGACCAAACTCCTGACAACACTCGTTTAGCTATGTCTGGTACATTTACCTTTACCGAAAGTGCAGCTGGCCGTAATGAAACTTTAATGGCGGGTACTAAGAGTGGAGATAAATTCTACGCTGGAGATTCAGTAGTGTACGTAGCTAAAGTTAAAGCTGATGGTCATTACTGGTTAGAATATCAACATTTCGGTAGTGGTACTTATTACGTACCATATGCCACAATTAATCCATTCCGTTATTATGGTACCGATAGTAATCAAGGTGATCCTGTTTATTCCCAAGGTAGCACTGGTGGTAATACAGGCGGTGAAACTGGAAATACTGGAGCCGATGGAAATAAGAGTGATCGCCCGCAAGGTGGTCAAGATACTCCACAAGCTAGCTTTAAGAGTACAGCTATTCCAAATAAAGAATTAATTGATGAAGTAATTCACGTTAGAGGTTTTGTTAAACTTGAGGATAGCAACGGTTGGACGCGTGAAGCTCCAGATATGAATAGTAAAAAAATAAAGTTACTAAAAAATTGGTGATAACTACCATTATGAATATAAATTAGTTGCCCAAGGCAGACTATGGGCTAAGGGAAAAGACGGGAATTACTTAACTCTTGGTACTTTAACCAAGCCATTGAAAACAACTAAAAGTAGCAATACTCCAACATCAAAATTTAACTATGTAAACGATTCATCTCATAAACAACCTATTGAAGATATTTGGAATTATACTTATAGTTCAAGCGAATATAACGGTGATGATTCTAATTATGATGTTGCATCATTAAGAGAAAATCCTCAACAAGATTTAATTCTTAATCCTTCAGAAGTAGATTTAAAGAATCAGTTAGAGCAAGATATAAAAAAAGTTGATGCAGAAAATGGAATTAAAGATAGTGTTCTTGTTGGTTTTATTACTGACACCCACTTTAATAGTTTTAAAACTCCAGGTTCTGTTCGTGCGCTTAGACAAATTAAGTTCATGAGTTATATTGCAAAAAACATCGGTCTAGATTATGTGGTTCATGGTGGTGATCTAAATGATGGAGTTCAACCAATTTCATGGGAAAAGGCAGATATCCAACGAGCTGTGGATGCTATGAAGTTGGGACGTCGCCCATTTGCTATCCTTCAAGGGAATCATGATGATAATTCAGGTATGGCTCGTGATGATAATCGTGATTACTATAACAGTGAGTGGGGATACTGGCCCGGTCATATTATTCATAACGATGTTGCAAAACAATTAAGACTTTCAGAATTTAGTCAATTTATTAATGCAGCATCAAATTCTAATAATGCTTTGTATGGGACTTACAAAGTTCCGGATAGTAAAGTCAACATTGTAATTTTGGATGGGTTTGATCAACCTGATGATTATGGAACCTTTGTTCAAAAGAGATCATCATTCAGACATGGATGGACTCACTTTAGTTCAACTCAAAGAGCATGGTTACAAAATACATTGGATCAAATTCAAAGTCGTGGTGAGAAAGCGATAATCTTTACTCATATTATGTTTAAGGGATTATCATGGACTGCCGCATCAAATACATTTGCAGAGAATGATGTTAATAACGAAGGCGGTTTAATCAGAAACGTTATTGAATCTCATTCAGGGATTGTTCTAGGGGTATTTGGTGGACACACTCATGTTGATGACTACACGCAATCAGGTAACGTAACATATGTAACAACTGGATGTGCATTGCCTGATCGAGGTGAGGGTAAAGATCGTCGGATTATTGGTACGGATACAGAGCCATTGTTTGATGTACTTCAAATTAAACCAAGTATGAATAAGATTTATCGGCACCGAATTGGTTATAATGGTGCAAGATTCTTAGAGGAAATTAATTTTTAAATAAATAAGCCTTGCAATTTTGTCATTGCAAGGCTATACATAATTAAATTGTTTAATTCATAACATAAACCGAACTTCCACTGAAAAGTCCACCTTCGGGGCTACTAATTTTATTTAATATTACTAGTCCAATGGAACCATTGAAACTTTGTTGTTTACTCTTGGGATATCCGTCAGCAGTCAAAGCTGCATCAATTTCAGCAGCCGTTGGAATTGAATCTTTAGATAGGTTATTGATCATATTTTCAACATGAGTTAATCTACGAACACTGGTACTATCAATTTTTGATTTGTCATAACTAACAGTGGGGACATCTTCATCATCCCAGTAGAATGAACCATTATCTTGTGCATACTTAGAAAGATTTAGACTCAGTTTTGCATTTGGAAGTTGTTGCATAATAAGCTTAGCAACATTTTGGTTAGGATTATTATTTATATAATTAAGATATTCCGCATCTGAATTATAGGTATTTAGGTCTGGTATTGATCTTTGATTGTTATTATTAGAATTCGTGCTGTTACCGCCTTTATTGTTGTTGGAACCGATGTTAGTATTCAATCCCTTAGTCAAATATCCACGCCAAATGTATCCGTTAACCCTGCCATTACCACTGGTAATTTCGTAATAAATACCAGCTTTTCTACCTTTAACCATCTTGACACTTTTAGATAGATACCAGGTTGTACGTGGGTAGTTTTTCAAGTTGTGGATCTTTTTAGTGTGATTCCAATTCCACATATAAGCAGTGCCGGTTGTTTTGGCATGCATAGGAACATTGTTGTAATTCTTAGTTTTAGCCCACGCATAACCAGATGCGTGCGCGGTAGATTGTTGTGCTACCAGCCCCAGACCAGTAGCCAATAAACCAGTTGCTAAAATACTTGCGATTCTCTTGTTCATAATTTAATCATCTCCTGCGTACATTATCTAATGCGTATATAATCTATACAAGTGATTGTCACGAAAAGAAACATGTTCTTAATATTATGATAATAAATTAGCTCATTATTAATCCTTTATTTCGCGAAGCTCTAATCGTTTTTCTATAAGCATTTTATGCATCAAGTTTCTTCCATGGCTTTTATTATCAAAAGTTTCACCGTATTTATATAGTAAATTCGAGACAGCAAGATAATGATCAGAAGCTATATTCTCTTCGTCATCTGAATATATTTTATATGCGAAGACTAGACGTATATCAGAATCATAAATATTGTAGTAGTCAAAAATAGAATCAAAATAGCTAAAATCTGAATCATTAAGAGAATGACCAAAAATTACGATTTCTTTGATGTTATGGGTAAGAATTGGATCTGATTTGTTTTCAGAATTGTCCATGATTCTATATGTTTTTGTGTAGGTAAATGCTTCATCAGTTGGCTTGATTGATGTGCTATCAATTCCTAAAATGGGATTGTCTAAGTCACCGTGAATATTGCGAAAGTTAACTAGATTTTTAGAATTTTTAACAGGATTAGTGTAGTTGAATGAAAGTAAATTATATGGCTTATTATTTGAAAGCTTTTGAATAAGATTTTTGGATTCATTTTCATACGTTTTACTCTCTTCAATCTTTAATCGTAAGTAATTACCAAAAGATTTTTCAAATTGATTTAACTCAGAACGGATAAATTTTGACCATGGAAAAGATCCATCATTGATAAGCTTTTTATATTCTGCATCTTGATATGTTGCTACAAGTTTATTAATAAGTATGGAATAGTCACTGAACGATCTACCTAAAATCATAAATGAATCCATGTCATATGAATAATTAGAAAACTCTGGATTCAAAAATTCTTCAAAGGTTGGATCGTCTTCATCATATTTTTTGTTGGTAAAAAATCTTTTATTAGTCCTTCTATGTCTGACCAATTTGATTTATTGGTCAAAAATTTTTTTTAATAAAAAGTAAATATTCCCAAAAATTAAAAACAATAATTTTTTCTTCATCTGTTTGAAATTTTTGTACTATATCATTAATATTTGAATTACTTTCTTGAAAAGAAGATAGTAATTCTGAAAAATTGTCGTCACCATTAGGCATTCTGTATTTCATAAAATCTGAGAATGTTGATTGGAGTCCACTTGATAAATCAAAACCATTTCCTATAATAATTAAATTTTCTGCAATTTCATTTGAATTATTGACCATGCTTTTTAACCACCTAATAAAATTTTGAGCAATAATGTATTTTATCATAATGGCCGTAAAAGTATTTACGAATTTATGTCTATTATTTATTTGCTATATATACATATAACAAATAGTTGCTAATGTTTTCATTTGTGAAATTTACTATGTAAAAAATACCCTTCGCACAATTTCTAAACCAGTTTCTAAACCAAAAGTAGATGGATGGCTTTTAAATGCTGGTATAACGGCATTTATAAATTATTTG
>NZ_BEXA01000010.1 GCF_003864335.1 Lentilactobacillus kosonis
TACTATCTTAGGTCAACAACTTCTTAAAATAATTTATCATTGCAATAAACATTATCCAAAGCTGTGGTAATAATACTACACATATATCTAAACGAAGTCAATAAAAAAGAACCCCCAAAGGAGTTCTTTTTTATTTTAATTCTGGTGCATCAGTCTTATAATCCTTTAGCGTTGATTTGTCATTGTTCTCCGCCATAATGCTAGTTGGTTTATTCTTTTGAGCATCTGCAAGGTTCTTCATGGCCTTAGTATATTGATAAGTAAAATCTTTCTTATCCACTTTTTTAAATCCACTAGGAGTGTAGAACCTCAAAAGGTCTCCATAAATCACTCTATCTGAAAGAGAAAGTTCGGTTGTGACATGGTTTTGAACCGAGTCAATTTCTTCAGTTTGCTTTTTGTTAGGTGTAATTTCTTTTCCTGTCTTTGTTAAATAAACAGAACTTCCGACCTTAGTATATTTCGGTGTCACAAAGTCGCCATCTCTAAATGCTACCGTTTGATCATGTTTCTTAGATAGCAAATCTGTCCCAAATTGAATTGTATTATTGTTCTTATCACCAACTAAATGAAGTAGCGTTGGCAAGACATCAATTTCTCCACCATAAGTATGACGAATACCGCCCTTTAAATTTGGTGAATGAATCATGAATGGTACTTTTTGAAATTGAGCAAGGTCATAACTATTAACTGACTTCTTGTGCAATAGCTGAGCAATTGCTGGCCGATGGTTATTAGAAATCCCATAATGATCTCCATACAACACAATTGCACTATCTTTATACAAGCCCGTCTTCTTTAAGTAACTTAAGAATTCTCCAAACGCCTGATCCAAGTAGTGAGCAGTTTGAACATATGGATCAACCGTCTTATCACCAGTTTTAGTTGCTGGGAAACTGACATTTTCTTTATCCAAAATATATGGGTAATGATTTGTTAGTGTGATTAGCTTTGTATAGAAAGGCTGTGGCAATCTTTGTAAGTAGTTAGCAGAATCTCTAAAGAAAATCTTGTCTTTAAGGCCATAGCCTACACTATAATTAGCTTTTTCTTTATAATATTGTGAACTGAAGAAGTACTGGTAGCCCCATGACTTATAAGTACTATCACGGTTCCAAAAACTTGGAACATCCCCATGGAAAGCAGCTGTACTATATCCCATTTGGTCAAACAAGGCTGGAGCAGCTTGATACGTATTTTGAGATCCATAAGTAACCATCGCTGAGCCTTGTGGTAATCCATATAGAGAGTTTTCTAACATCATCTCAGCATCAGAAGTTTTTCCTTGAGCAACTTGATGATAAAAATTGTCAAAACTCAAAGTGTGATTATTCTTGTAGAACTTGTTCAAATTGGGTGTAACTTCTTTTCCATTAACCTTGTAGTTAATCAGAAATTGTTGAAAGCTTTCCAAATGAATGATAATGATGTTTTTATTTTTAAGCTTTCCAAAGTAAGCCGGGTCTGCTTTAGCTCGTGAATGTTTTAAATATTTTAAAACACTATCCATATCACTAGCCTTGGCGTGTGATCTAGTCGCAGATTCTTTTTGTGTTTGGTAGGCATTAAATGCAGCATACTCATTTAATCCTAAATACTTAACAATGTAGTTATTATCAAAGGATCGCGTAAGCAGACCAGATCTATCTGTGCTAGCTAAACCATACTCTCCCCACATCAGCAACAATGATCCTAAAGTAATGATCAGTGCTTTATACTTTTTAAATGGTCGAGTATCCACCCTAATGACTTTAGTAACTAATAAAGCAATTAAGATCACAATATCAATGAATACTAAAAAATCAGTTGGATGAATAATTTCCATCAAACTCTTGCCAAGGTTATTTTGAACATTACCAGAACCTTTAATGATTCCCATCGATAGAAAATCAGAGAATTCCCGATAATAAACAATATTGGCAAATATCCAAGTAGTTTCGATAAAGTCGATAATTAAAATCAACCAGTACTTTAGCCTGCCAGAAAAGTATAGTGCAATTCCGAAAGTTAATAGGGCCGCTGGAATTGGATTAACTGCCAATAAGAATTCCTGTAGCGATCCCTTTACTCCAAGCGTAAATTTAGTTTGATATACAATGTAAGTTTTAATACAGAAAAGCACGATCACTAAAAAGAAAAATCCCCAGGTCGTGTTAAATATGTTTTTAAATCGGTTTTTATTATCCGACATTCTTAGTTTCCTCCAAAAGCCTCTTCGTTTAATATTAATGGGCATTTTATGAATGTTTTTTTAATCCTTAACCTTATCTGGCTTCATTATTAAGCCAACTATCCCAGCAAACATTCCAATAATAGGTAATAATTCGCCATAAAAGCATAGCTAACACCATTTGCTGTTATTAGTAATATAACTACTAAATAAGGATTCAAAAGAAAACTCTGCTCCACCGGAACCACCCGGAATAGGAAATAGTGAAATAATCATCACAATCATCACATGTAAACTAGTTATCATAATGACATTAGCATTGGTATAACCTAGTGAAAGCATAATGAAGTACGGAATCAGATAGTAAACCATTAACTGAATAAACGTTAACCCTGTAATCTTCAGCAACAAACTTGGTTTACGGCCGATCCGAACGCTTTCCTCATATAAATTATCAATTTTAATGAGTAGTGTGGCTAACATTTCATCATACTTTGCATCCTTCATAAACCACTTAGCTGGTTTAGAAAATATCCGCGCCATCTTTTTGGTAAATCTAGGAACATACATTACTAGTAACAGGCCAACAATCACACTAAGATGAATAAAAAATCCCAATACGATAAATAGTGCCAATAAGTGCAGCTTTGTCGCAACATAATGAAACCCAATAACCAAACTAATGAAAAAATTAACTACAATCATCGCTTGGTACACCACAAACTTAATTAGCAGCACCGAACTAGCACGACCACCATCAACTCCTGTCTGCATCATTACAAACAATTGTCCTGGCTGACCACCAGATGAAAATGGAGTAATGCCATTAAATAGCTGTTCAACTAATGGAACTCGTATCGCATCTTTGAAAGTAAACTGGTTGACTCGATCAGACACTAGTACTTTTGTAATCACTGCCTCAACCAATAAATAAACTACGATACAGGCGAAAGCGACTAATAGCCACCAAAAATTAATTGAAAAGAAGTCTTCAATTAGCACACTTAATTTCACATCACGGATTGAAAAGGCAAAAATAACAATCCCTAGCAGTACCATGATTGAAAGTGTTATTTTATTATTTCTTGACATATTGCCCTTCCTTGGATTGTTCGGTATAAAAATCATACCAAATTTTTGCTAAATGATCTTCTGAATAGCGGTCACTAGCAGTAATTGAACGTTGTCGGTACTCACTAAGAAGTACTGGATCATTTATTAACTCGCGGAGCTTAACATTCATCTCTGCTTCATCCTTGCAACCAATGTAGTAGCCATTAATAATCGAATGATATAGATCTAAATCTCTTAACATTACTGGCGTATTAGTACTAAATGCTTCCAAAACTGACATCGGGAAAAGCTCATTGTACGACGGCAGTAAGAATAAATCACTTATATTGTAATATTCCACCATTTCATCTCGTGAAATAATCCCAGGGAATGATAAATTCTTAGGCGGATTACTAACGATTTTTCCAATTCAGCATAGCCCTCAGTAATTTTGCCAAATGAAAAACCGCCAGTCCAAATAAATTGGACATCTGGGTTTTGGTTAGCTAACTTAACAAAATCAAGCACTCCTTTACGAGTCTGAATTTGACCACTACCTAACACTGTAAATTTGTTTAAGTCATAACCGTATTTTTGTCTCAATACTATTTTTTAGAATCATCTACCGCATAAAAAACTTTCTTGCTAACAAAATTAGGAATATAGGTGATTTTTTCTCTAGCAATTCCATATCTTACTAGTTTATCAATGAAGGTCGGGTTGACCACGACAATATGGTCCATTCGCTTGTAAAAGGCGATTACATACTTATAAAAAATTCCTTTAAAGGGTTGCGGTAATTTGATACTACCGTCTAAAGTTTCAGGAAGAAAATGCACGTAGCCAATTTTTCTACCACGCTTCTGTGAAAAAGTAGATAGGTAAAATGTAGGATTAATCGTATGGTAGTGAGTAATGTCAGCCCGTCCATACTTGTTAACTGTGATCTTAAAATCATTGGCAAAATGCTTTTTTAGCATCTTAACTAATTCGACATATGCGCTCCCCACACCCTGACCTTTTACCTTCTCGGCGGTGGAAAACATATTGATTTTTAACATACAACTTTCCTTCCAAACTTAAAATTATTCAAGAGTATTTAAAGAACTAGTTCCGTCTAACTCTTGGTTAACCCGCATATCACGATAGAAATCAATTACGCGATTACCAAACGTATGCGCTGAAATCTCGTGCAACTTATTTGCCAGTGTTTGCGCAACGAAGTGGTCACTCCGATTGATTGGTTCTGCTAAGTATTTGCTGACAATTGAAATAAATTCATCGTCAGTGTTAAATGTCTGTCCAAGACTACGACTATCTAATAGTCCATCCGTATAGTCGCTTGATCTAACGATGACTGGTAATCCAGCCGCCATCGCTTCGATATATGTCAAGCCCTGGGATTCAGATGTGGATGTTGAAACAAAAACATCCGCCGCTTGATAAAATGCATTAACTTCATCATTAGAAATTTCACCCGTAAAGATTACCCGATCAGTCAAATTCATTTCTTTAACTTGATTCTTTAGAGAATCTTTAGCAGGACCATCCCCAACAATCATCATCTTAACGTCAGACATAGATTCAGATATTTGTGGTAATAGGCTAATTACATGATCAATATCTTTTTCAAACGCTAACCGACTTAAGGTTAGAATCAAAGGCGTTTTTTTACCAATCTGGTAGGCATCGCGAATATTCTTTTGCACTGGTTGATTGAACTTGTCTACGTCGATTCCAGTAGGAATAATTCGCATATCAGATTTAACCCCATAATCAGTTAAAGTGTCCAGCACCCGATCAGATGGGGTGATTACGCCATTTAAGTTATGGCAAAACGCTAACGTTCCTTCTTTAACATGAACTGGACGTAATAGCCTACCATTAGCAACATAATGTAGATAATCTTCGTACATCGTGTGATATGTATGCACACATGGAATATTTAAATTTCTAGCAACAAATTTACCAATCATTCCCATTGAAAACTCAGTCTGGGTATGCACAATATCTAAATTGAGCTCTTTAGCGATTTCATAAGCTTGAAATAAACCTCTAACAGCGATTCTTCTATCTGTAAACGAAATAAATGGAATGCTTGAAAATCTAAAAATATCCTTTTCAAACTTATCTTTGTCAACGTGGGGATCAGTAGTCGTAAAATATACACCTGATGTCCCTGACGCTTCAGTTCATTCTTTAAAGTCTTTATCGAGGTAGCCACGCCACTAACCTGTGGAAAATATGTGTCAGTGAAAATTCCAATATTCACGCTAAGCTCCCCTTTCTTATTTAGTAGTAATAATTCATCAAAAACCGCTGTAAGATAATCATTGTAATTATATTTGTTTCAAAAATGTATTGCAAACCACTAAAACAAAAAACCGGCCGATAATTGAGTAACACCAATTTATTAGCCGGTTTGTTAAGTTATTTATAAGTGTTTTCGTAATCATCATATAAAGTACGTTTTACGTCTTTGATAACGTCGTTACTCGTAGAATAAAAGCTTAATGTTCGATTAGCCAAAGCCACCATCTTGTCTGAGTCTAAAGTACTAATCAACGAGCGACTTGGTAAGATTTGCCGTGAACTCATGGAATATTCATCTAAGCCCATTCCAAGTAATATCGGAATGGCAAGCTGATCACCTGCCATTTCACCACACATACAAGCTAAGATGGAATTATTATGGCATGCTTCAATGACCATTTTAATCATTCTCAAAACAGCTGGATTGTATGGCTGATACAAATATGCAACTTTCTCATTACCCCGATCTGCTGCCATCGTGTATTGGATTAAATCATTAGTTCCAATACTCATAAAATCCACTTCTGAAGCGAATTGATCAGCTAAAATAACCGTAGCCGGCACCTCAACCATTATTCCTAGTTTGATATCGCCAACGGGTAATTTATCAGCCTGAACCTTTGCAAGTTCTTCATTAAAAACGGTCTTGGCCTGTCTAAACTCCTCGATTGTAGCAATCATCGGAAACATAATTGATAACTTTCCAAACGCTGACGCTCTGATTAAAGCTCTTAATTGGGTTCGAAAGATGTCTTCACGATCCAAGCTTAGCCTGATAGCTCGGTAACCCAGAAATGGATTATCCTGCTTGGGGGCCTTAAGATATGGGACCGGCTTATCACCGCCAATATCTGCGGTTCTGATTGTCACTGGTCGATCCCCCATTAAATCTAAAACATGTTTGTAGATATCAAACTGTTCTTCTTCAGTGGGTAACTTATCAGTTTTCATATATAAGAATTCCGTTCTAAATAAGCCAATTCCTTCAGCTCCATGCTGAATCGCAAATTCAACTTCACTATCGGAACTAATATTAGCAGCCAATAACGTTTTCTTGCCATCATTAGACATCGTATCTTTGGCAGCTAACTTGGCTAACGCTTTTCTTTGCTGCTGATATTCTTCCTGCTTAGCTCGATACATTTCTATCTGGTCATTATCAGGATCAACAATTACATCACCCGTCAAACCATCAACAATTACGACATCACCATTTTGAACATTTTCGATAATATTTTCTAGCCCTACGACTGATGGAATCTCCAAAGTCCGCGACATAATTGCAGAATGAGAAGTCTTGCCACCCAAGTCAGAAACAATTCCCTTAACCAATTGAGGAACAAACTGTGCAGTTACACTTGGCGTTAGCTCATGGGCAATAATAATTACTTTCCGATCAACTAACGCAGGATCATTTAACGTCACTCCCAACAAATGACTCATTACCCGCTTAATAACATCATTAACATCATCAGCGCGCTGCTTCATATATGAATCAGTAAGAGCGTTAAAAGTTTCAATATATTTTTTAGTAATTGCATCCAGTGCAGCTTCAGCGTTAATTTGCTTTTTAGAAATCAATTGGGTTACCTGTTCGAAAAACTCAGGGTCAGATAAAATCTCTATATGTGCACTAAAGACCTCAGCTGCATGTCTACCGAGGTCTTTTTGGGTTCTTTGATAAATTGTAAACAACTCGTCTTTAGATAACTGAATCGCTTTATTAAGCCGTTCAATCTCCACATCAGAATTATTAACAGTATATGTCGTAAATGAAAGATCAGGTTCGGCTAGTAAAAATGCTTTTTCAATTGCAATTCCATCGCTAGCAGCAATCCCCTTGAACTTTTTCATTTTATTAGTCTATTAATCCTTCTTGTTTCAAAGTTTCAGTAATTGCTTCAATGGCTTGCTTTTCGTCATCACCATCTGCAGTAATTGTAACTGATGCACTTTGACCAACTCCGAGTGACATAACACCCATGATTGACTTCAAATTAACTGACTTTTCTTGATATTCAAGAGTAATGTCTGAGTTAAATTTACTTGCAGTTTGTACAAGAAGAGTGGCTGGACGAGCGTGAATTCCAGTCTCAGCAGTAATGTTATATTCGTGTTTTTCCATTGTTATCATTCTCCTCTGAGTTTATTTGGCTTAAGTCTGGTTAAGTCAAAATTCATCTTTACCTATTAAGAATATCAATTAATAAACTAAAATACAAGTTTAAATGAACCGCTTACAGTGCTTTTTTTCATTCACTTTGCGCTTTTTCAAAAGTATAGACAACTATACCACCCTTTTGAGCAGTTCCAATCACCCGTTTTCGGGCCTCAAAATCCATGAATGCCTCTTGAAAATCCATGAACTCCGTTGGTTGTACCTTAATTTCAGAGATTTCTCCTGATCTTAACTTTTGCAGTTGATCAGTAAATTCTGCTTTTGCCATGACTGCCTCCTTAATATAGAACATATTACTTGATTCTATAGTTGGTTATTGTATAATACTTTTCGAAGGTCAAAGTTGGTCAGTGATTTATTGACCAATGCCTTTATTCTTAATTTTAAAGGAGGAAAGCAATTAATGCTATGCCAAAATTGCCATCAAAATGAAGCAACTATCCATTTATATACTAATGTAAATGGTTCAAAGCAAACAATTAACCTTTGCCAAAATTGCTATCAACTCCTAACTAACAGACAAAGAAATCAGGGAGGTGCTCAAGATATGGCACAAGATCCATTTGGATTCGGTGGATTAGATGATATTTTCCGGGCAATGCAAAACGGAAATCCTGATATGAACAACCAACAATCATCAGTCCCTCCTACCCAACCACAAGGACCCACAAACGGTGGTCAAAACGGTCGCTCTGGTAATGGAAATTCATTATTAGATCAATATGGTATTAATATGACTCAGCTTGCTAAAGATGGGAAAATTGATCCAGTTGTTGGCCGAGACAATGAAATTAAACGGGTCGTTGAAATTCTTAACCGAAGAACTAAAAATAATCCTGTTTTAATTGGTGAAGCCGGGGTTGGAAAAACCGCTGTGGTTGAAGGATTAGCACAACAAATCGTTTCTGGCGATGTTCCTGCTAAGCTTCAAAATAAACAAGTTATCCGCTTGGATGTCGTTTCTCTAGTTCAAGGAACTGGAATTCGTGGCCAATTCGAACAACGAATGCAACAACTAATTGATGAAGTTCAGGGTAATCCAGATATTGTCTTGTTTATCGATGAAATTCACGAAATCGTTGGTGCCGGTAATGCGGAAGGTGGTATGGATGCTGGTAACGTTCTTAAGCCAGCCCTCGCCCGTGGTGAATTCCAACTCATCGGTGCAACTACCCTCAAAGAATACCGTGATATTGAAAAAGATTCTGCTTTGGCTCGTCGTCTACAACCAGTCACCGTTGAGGAACCATCTCCTGAAGAAGCGGTTGAAATTCTCAAGGGTATTCAAAAGCGTTATGAAGACTATCACCACGTTAAATACACTGATGAGGCCATCAAAGCTGCCGTTGAATCATCCGATCGTTATATTCAAGATCGTTTCTTGCCTGACAAGGCCATCGATTTGCTGGATGAAGCCGGTTCACGTAAAACTTGACGATCAATGTGGTTGATCCTTCTACTATTGAAGAAAAATCAAGAGCGCTGAAAGTCAAAAGCAAGCTGCCTTAAAGAATGAGGATTACGAAAAAGCTGCTTACTATCGTGATCAAGTATCTAAGTTGGAACAAAAGAAGGCCGATGGCAACATTGACTCTTCTTCAATTCCTGAAGTTACTGAATCTGATATGCAAAAGATTGTTGAAGAAAAGACTGATATTCCAGTTGGCGATTTACAAACTCAAGAACAGGAACAGCTTAAAAACCTCGCCCCTAACCTTGAGAAACATGTAATCGGCCAAAATGATGCCGTCCAAAAAGTTGCTCGAGCTATTCGTCGTAACCGAGTTGGTTTCAATGGCACAGGTCGACCAATTGGTTCATTCCTATTTGTTGGTCCTACTGGAGTCGGTAAAACTGAGTTGGCTAAACAACTTGCTTTCCAACTATTTGGTTCTAAGGACTCGATGATTCGATTTGACATGTCTGAATATATGGAACCACACTCAGTGGCTAAGCTGATTGGTTCACCACCTGGATATGTTGGCTATGATGAAGCTGGTCAATTAACTGAACAAGTTCGTCGTCATCCATACAGCCTAATTCTGTTAGATGAAGTTGAAAAGGCTCATCCCGATGTCTTACACATGTTCTTGCAAATTCTTGATGATGGTCGTTGACAGATAGTCAAGGTCGCACAGTTTCATTCAAAGACACCATTATTATCATGACAAGTAACGCTGGGACAGGCGATTCCGAAGCAAATGTTGGTTTTGCAGCTGCCGCTTCAGGTACTACCCATTCTGTTATTGATAAGTTGACCAACTACTTCAAGCCAGAATTATTAAACCGATTTGACGACGTTATTGAATTCAACGCCCTTTCAAAAGATAACTTACAACACATTGTTTCATTGATGATCGATGATGTTAATGAAATGCTATCTCAACAAGGACTCGTGATTGAAGTTCTGATGCTGCTAAGAAGAAACTGGTTGACCTTGGATTCAATCCTGCCATGGGTGCCCGTCCATTAAGACGTGTCATTCAAGAAGAGATTGAAGATAAAGTTGCTGATTACTACATCGATCATTCTTCAGAAGCTAAACTATTAGCTGATGTCATTGATGATCAGATTGTTATCTCAGCTCCAGATAAACAAGCTCCAATTAAAGACGATTCAAAAACATCTGATTAATTAAAATAAAAGGCCGCTGGTATTAATTTACCAGCGGCCTTTTTTATTGTTCTGATAAGTCTGTTCTATAGATTGATTGAACCGGTTTTATGATATAATTTTAGAAGAATACTTTTAACGGGGGGTGAATTGCATATGGCATTTTTTGGGTGGTTCAACCGACGAATGAATCGGTTGTCTAAACGCGCAAAACAGAGAAATCGTTTCAGTAAACGGCCGCGTAAACAATCAGATCACCCCAACACCAATTTGCAACCAATAATTGATAATTCCGAACCATTAGATAATGCTACACCCCTTAATGAACAAAAGATTACCAATGTGACATCATTAGATGTTCCAACAACGGCAATCACCGTATTTTATCTAGATGCTGAGGGGAATTCCCTTCATGACCCCGATATCTTAGTTGGCAAAAGTGGTGATAGCCTAAACCTAAGACTTCCTAAATTTTCTGACTATATTCTAACTGATATTGATAATTTCACCAGTCAATTTAGTTCTACTAATCAAAAAATTACGTTTTGCTACACGCTTCGATTGGCAGCTCCCATCAAGATTTATTCAGTTGATTTAGATTCTTCTGCCATGTTGGCACCCATTGTGATGGTTTCTGGTAAACTAAATCAACTTTATGATATCTCTGCGCCAAAAATTGCTGGTTATAAGGTCACCAATAGTACTGGAAAAAATATGGTTACTTTGATTATCAAAGCCATGATGTAGTCTTCTATTACCGCCATGAGCAGTGGCGAACTGTTCAACCCGTGGAATACTACGTTAAGCTTCAAGCCCCACACATCGTATATGAAGGTCCTAATGGCCGCCCTTTGAAAACGAAGCTTCGTAGTAACTTAATTATTAAAGTATTTTTAAAAGTTATTACATCAACTGATGAAGTTTGGTATAACATTGGTGGTTCGCAATGGATCAATGGCGTACAAAGCCGGCAAAGTGAAGCCCCAGTTGGAGTTGCCACCAAGCCAATAACAAGGTTAATTTCTCAAGTAACTGAACTTACTGGCTACATCGACTTCATTGATCATCAACTAGTAAATGTTTATGATCAACCGTATGGAAAAATCAAAAATCAAATAATTAGCGGTACTACAGTGACCATCTCATCCGTTATGATTGATGATCAACAAATCAAATGGTATACAATTGGTGAAAGCGAAGTTATCCCCGCTCGTTATGTCATCATTAAATAAAAATAACTCAATGCGATAAATCTCGCATTGAGTTATTTTTATTTGCATTATAGGTTCTTATCAATGTTATATGTTAGTTTTGAAAGCGTTAATCCCTTTTCAAATAATCGGTGCATAAAATCTTCAACATCGGTCTTCATAAACTTAACTACTTCATGGTTTTGCTCAGTTAAGTAATTAGTAAGTTCTGATCCAGATAGTGACTTAGCGGCCACTAAACTATTTTGAACATGGCGGCGTAATTTTTCCTTAGATGCAGTTAAGAAATCAACATCATCCTGAATAAAATCTGAATAATGAGATTCAACCAATACAGATAACTTCCGATACATCCAATAGGCACTCTCATCATCACAATGAATTGGTGTTTCAGAATAACTAGGATCGGTATCCGTAACGTTGCCAAAGAATGGTACGTATGGGCTAAATGCTGGCACTCCAAATGATAGCCACATAATTGCTGAAGCATCTTTATTCACATCATTTCTAAGCTGTAGGACGTGAGAATTTTGAGTCCGATTCATAGAAATTGGTCTGAATTTAGTTTTGGTATCTTCATTACCATGGGCAAGTGGATCATATTCAGTTTCATTAAAGTGCGAGCTTAAAATATATTCAATGTCTTCTACACTAATCTTTTTGTTCGTATAGCAAATGAAGGGTAAGTCTGACGACATTGGATCCTGTTTGATTTCAGGGTTTAAATATCTTTGACCAAACCAAACCCGAGGCGTGTTGTAATGACGATCCTTTTCATTATCAGTTCCAAAAATATGACGGAAGTTAAAACCCTCTTTATCAGTATTCAAATGATATGTCTCAACAAATTCTTGAATGCCTTCAGAGTACATAAAGTTATCCGGATCATGAAAGTCAACCTGCTGGATAGCAACTTGATTAGCTGTAATTGCATAGGCATCATCTGGAATTCTTTGAGCAACCCAATGATGACCAGTAACAATTTCCATATACCATACTTCGTCATTATCGGAAAATAAGACAGCATTGCCCTCAGGTGAACCATATTTCTTAATTAATTCACCCAGATACGAAACCCCATGTCTAGCAGAATTAATAAATGGTAATACCATCGATTGCATTGAGTCTTCAGCAATTCCGTTCTCAACCAATGGATCATATGCAAGGGCCCGTTCGTTACCATAAACACTTTCAGTGGCACTCATCGCAACGTTCTTTTCGTTAAAGCCGCTTTCTGCATAGACCCCTTCTTTATCAACTTCTACGTTTGGAGTTGCCAATAGCGATAGCCGTTTTCAGGCATTTCTGCAGTAAAACCATTTTGATTTGACACCCAAGTCTCTTTGCGACCAGAAACGGCTTCATGAACGTAAAACCGTTGCGGTGTTAAAGGCAAAAAGGTATCGTCGTTACGTGCAATCATGGTTGAGCCATCGATAGAAGCATTCTTTCCTACTAATACACTAGTACATGCTGACAAATGTTTATCCATAATTAAACTACTTCTTTCATTATTTTATAGCTTAGCGGTTAACTTAACATCAGGATACTTGTCGGTAAACCACCGTAGGGCAAAATTATTCTCAAACAAGAATAATGGATCACCATTCCGGTCCTTTACTAATAGGTTTCTTGAAGAAGACATTCTTTCATCTAATTGTTCGGGATCAATCCAGCGAGCAGTTTTCTTACCCATTGGCTCCATAGTAACTTCGGAATTATATTCATTTTGCATTCTGAATTGGAAAACTTCAAATTGAAGTTGACCAACTGCACCCAAAATGTAATCGTTGGTTGAATAAGACGTATATAATTGAACGGCCCCTTCTTGAACCAACTGACTAATCCCCTTATGAAATGACTTTTGTTTCATTACGTTCTTAGCAGCAACTCTTACGAAAAGCTCTGGTGTAAACTGAGGTAATTTTTCATATTGAATTGATTTTTTCCCAGTGTAAATTGTGTCACCAATTTGGAAATTACCGGTATCATATAATCCGATAATATCACCAGCGACGGCGTTCTTTACATTTTCTCGCGTATTAGCCATAAACTCAGTCACGTTTGAAAGTCGCATCTTCTTTTGGGTTCTGAATAAATTAACATCCATTCCCTTTTCAAATTCACCTGAACATACTCTAACAAATGCGATTCGGTCCCGGTGATTAGGGTTCATGTTTGCTTGAATCTTAAAAACGAATCCGGAAAATTCATCACTCGCAGGATCGATGGCTTCGCCCTCTTCGGTTTTATGCGCAGTTGGGGCTGGGGCAAAGTTAAGGTACGCATCAAAAAAGGTCTTTACACCAAAGTTAACTAATGCTGATCCAAAGAATACCGGGGTTTGATCACCAGTTTTTATTTTTTCAGCATCGAATTGATTCCCTGCAGTTTCAATTAAATCAATGCTATCTTTAGCATCTTCGAACTGGGGATCTTCACCTAATTCAACATTATCAATTGGGTTGTTACCATCATCTAATTCAACCATTTCTGATGGGTTATCATGCTTATATAATTCAACTCGGTGGTTATATCGATCAAAAATACCAGTTAATGTTTTACCCATTCCAATTGGCCAATTCATTGGATATGCTTCGATATCCAAAACTTCTTCCAATTCATCAATTAAATCCATGGGCTCACGGCCATCTCGGTCTAACTTATTGATAAAGGTAAAAATAGGAATCCCCCGCATTTTACAAATCTGGAATAACTTTTTAGTTTGGGGCTCAATTCCCTTTGCGGAATCAATTACCATGACTGCTGAATCAACAGCCATTAGAGTCCGGTAAGTATCTTCAGAGAAATCCTCATGTCCTGGTGTATCCAAGATATTGATTCGCTTACCGGCATAATCAAATTGCATTACGGAACTAGTAACGGAAATACCCCGCTTTTGTTCGATTTCCATCCAGTCAGACTTAGCAAAATTACCAGTTTTTCTAGCTTTTACCGTTCCGGCTTCCCGAACAACCCCCCCGAACAATAGTAATTGTTCAGTGATTGTCGTTTTTCCGGCATCTGGGTGAGAAATAATTGCAAACGTTCGGCGCTTTGTATCAGCCTGCTTTAATTGTTTGTCTGTCATATTTGTTCCTTTCAATCGCAAAATCTATCAATTTATTCTACCACATTTTTAGTGCTTACCAAACTATCGATAAAGTTCACCACATTAACATCAAAAATCCAGCTATTGTCTTTTCAATGACAATAGCTGGATTAAATTTAAACGCCCTTTTCGATTTGTTGCATAACATAGTTAACAACCTTCAATGAACTAAGGCCGTCGTTAATTGCACAGAATCGATTATAAAAGCTCATAAATTGTTGGTTAGCACTCATATCAGGATGCTTAAGTGCGTGCTGAATCTCTTCTAACAATTGGTCAGGCGTATTGGCAATCTTCCCTGGCAAATCCTTTTCATAGTTAAGATAGAACCCGCGTAACTCTTCCTTATACAAATGGTAATCATAAGGATAGAACAAGATTGGTCGCTTAAGATAAGCATAGTCGAAAAATACGGATGAATAATCAGTAATTAGCAAATCAGACACTAAGTATAAATCGGAGATGTTAGGATGATCAGAAAAATCGTAAACAAAGTCAGCATAGTCAGAAATATCTAGTGCATTTGAAATTAAGTAATGCATTCTTAAAATTAAGACCGTATCTTCACCAAACGACTTTTTAAAATCATCTAAATTAAATGGTAACTCAAACGTATACTTACCCTTTTGAGCGAATTGATTATCACGATAAGTTGGGGCATACATTACCACTTTTTTATCCAGTGGAATCCCAAGTTCTTCTTTAAGTGCATCAATTTCGTCTGGTTTTGTATTAATTAGTTCATCATTTCGAGGATAACCAATTTTCAAAATTTGATTATTAAATCCAAATGCTGATCGGAAGATTTGTGTTGAATAGTCATTGGGTGATACCAATGCATCCCATCGATTTGCTTCTTTAACGAAGTTTTTATGATACTTAGCAGTTGTGGTTCCAGGCATTGACACGTTTTCAATGTCTAATCCCAATTTCTTCAATGGTGTCCCGTGCCATGTTTGAATATACGTTACATAACTTGGCTTTCTTACCCAAGATGGGTATCTAGCATTACTAATCCAAAATTGTGATTTTTCAAGGGTTCTCACCCACTTGCCAGTCCGCCGAACCACGTAACTGATACCATGCTCTTTACAATAGCCCTTTAATGATTTATCAATTGACCAAATCATATTAATCCCGGGATATAATTTTGAAACAATTGATAAATCGCATACGGACTATCACTAACCTGCCGACCCCCAAAGCTTTCAAAAACAATGGTGGTGTTATCAAATGGTGAATGGCCTCGTTTAAATAAGCGTCTCATTCGGAATAAATTTAATTTATCCTGAATCATATCAATAACTTCGATTACATTATGAGCTTTACCGCCGGCTGCAACAATTTTTGACCAAGTGAAGCACCAGGAAATTCTCTAACAATAATGCTGTTATCAAATCGCTTCTCTAACATCACTTCACGCTGACCAGGTAATGAAACATCCGTTACTTGGCCCGCCAATGATTTAACACTAATCATTCGTTGCTCAATTGTTTGGTCATCTAACTCATAGTTAATATACAATTGACAAGCCGAATTTTGAGGGATATCAGTTAACGGGATTGAAACTGTGAACATTCCTGCGAACAACTTATCAGTAATTTTAAAATCGAGTTTAGTGTTACTTCCCTCACTTTTTAAAATAACGCGTTGATTTTTAATGTTTGTGCCGTTGATTTTGTTATAACCAGTGATCTCCAAGTTTTCTGGAGTTAAGTTCACTGAATTAATCATAAATTGATCATTGGACTGCTTAGTCCGAATATTAAAATTAGCCATGCCAACTGGATCAGAATTAAACTGATAATAACTTGTTAATTCCAATTGATGACGATCACTTAAATACTCACTTTCAACCTGAATAACTTCCTTAGTGCTATTACTATTAGTCACAAAATAAATTTGCCATTCAAATTCAGTCTGATCAGTATTATCAAAATGAAAATCTTGAGCATTAATCGCAATTCTGATGATATTATGACTTAAAATTTTATTAATCGGATGCATAATGGAAGCCCGACTATTTTTTTCCACAAATAAAATATATGAGTTTTCAAGAGAACTAACCACATCGAGCAATTCAAACTCTAATACTTGGCTGTTCTTTTTTTGATGAACTCCAGAAAGTATCGCACGCAATTTTATGTCCCCTTAATAATTAAAGATTCGTTGCTTAGGCATGTATTTAGCAATATCAACCATATCAACTGAATCTAAATAGATTTCTGTATCTACCAATTTCATATTCGCAAGCAAACGGTTATAAAAAGCATTGATATTATCATATCGTTTAAAGTCAGAGTATGAAATTACTTTGATTGAAGATGTCTCGATACTCGATTCGAATGTTTTAATCGATTTCTTATCATCATCACTATTCATTACTAGTTCAGCTGGTGCTTCAATCACTGCAGAAGTTCCTAGCAAATAGCTAACCTTTTTGGTTACTTTCGTTTCGGTAAATCTAAACAATAGTTCCTGTTGCGAATTCAATAACAAGCTTTCGAATATTTCACCGTTACGATACTTTTCAATCCCGAATAACTGGTCATGATCATAATTATTAATTTGCACAATTTGCGCCGCTTCATCAAACAAGATTGTGTGAGTTAAGGCCTCGTCAACAAATAATGATTCAGCTCGCAAATCTCCAGTATTAGTAACAAATCGTTTAACCCTTCCCTTAGAAACCTGCATTTCGTGAGCAATTAAACCCTCGATTGAATCATCGATAACTTCTTCATCACGCAACGGAACCCCAGTATCACTTTTAAATACGTCAAATAGGCTAGTAATCCGAATCTTTTCAACATCAATATTTCCCCAAATATTTTGAATGTCTTTTTTAGATTGATATACTTCATCAAAATTAGTCATTGCGAGTAGCACCGCTACTTCATAATCATTACTTTGCAAAGTCTCGATTTTATTAATAAAGCTTGGTTTCTTTAACCCATTAATCGATGTCACCAAAAAAAGTGCTTGCTTCATGATTTCCTCCTGATAATAAAATATCCCTAGTTTAATCACTGGGGATATTTCGTCTTATTAACTTAGGCTTTCCAAGTATCTGAATCAGATAAGCCAAGGTCTTCCTTGATCTTAGATGTTGAAATTCCTTCGGTTCTTGGAAGGTAAATAACTTCACAATAGTCTTCTAAGAAATCAAATTTACCTTTCCAGTCATCACCCATAACAAAGGTGTCGATATTGTTGTCCACAACATCAGAAATTTTTTGATCCCATCCCTTTTCAGGAATTACTTCATCAACATATTTAATAGCTTCTAAAATATATTTGCGATCTTCATATGAAGTATAAGCTTTCTTACCCTTTTCAGCATTAAACTCATCAGATGAAAGGCAAACTGTTAAGTGATCTCCCAGTTCCTTTGCCCGTTTAAGCAAGCGAACGTGACCTTTATGGAGCAAATCAAATGTTCCATATGTAATTACTTTTTTCATAAAATCTCCTACTTTATAGTAACTTTCGAATTAATAAACACATACTAAATACTAGCATAAACTGCTTCTACGTCAATAATTATTAAGGGTTCTTAAAGTTAATTAGTCTCTTAATTGAAGAATATTATATACATGCACAATAACAACCTTCAAAACTGCATATAGTGGGATCGCTAAAATCATTCCGAACAATCCAGCGATATTACCTGCAGCTAATAAAATAACAATGATTGTTAATGGATGAATTTGAAGTGATTTTCCAATGACATTTGGATAAACTAAATTACCATCAACTTGTTGAACAATTAAAACAACAATGATGTTATAAACCACATTCAACCAACTACCGGTTGCTAATGAAACTGCCAACGCAGGCGCAATTCCAATGTATGGGCCGACATAAGGAATAATATTACAAATTCCGGCAATCACTCCCAACAATAAGGCGTAGTGCATACCAATAATTGAATATCCAATTGCAGTAAATGTCCCCACAAATAAGCATTCAATCATCTGGCCACTGATGTATTTTGAAATTGTCTTACTCATTTCACTCAACAGGTCCATAATTTGGGTTTGATGTTTTTTAGGCAACATTTTTTGAATCGTTGGCGCTAACTTTGTACCATCCTTAAGCATGTAGAACAACACAATCGGCACTGTGATTATTACAATTACGACATTCGCAGCAGTTGAAATAATACTGCCAATTCCATTGGTAACCCCTGATAAGATTCCATTAGCATACGTCGTAACGTTCTGAGAAATTTTCTTAGTAATTGAATTGAAGTCGATCTGTTTTAATAATCTTTGAGAATTAGCATCCTTAAAAATTTTATCTAATAATTTTTGTGCATCACTAATTACACTTGGCAATTGATTCGCTAAGTTCACTATCTGATTAACGAGCTTAGGGATAAATACAGCTGCAATGAGGACAATTGCTGCAATCAATAACAAAAATACTATGGTAACCGCTAACGTCCTAGACATCTTTCGTTTTCCAAGCTTAATCTTCGTTAATAGGTTAACGATTGGGTTAAGCATGTAAAATAAAAATCCGGCTAATAGTATTGGAATAAAAACGGTCGATATAAAAATTGCAATTGGAGTAAACATAAAGCCAATCTGGGTGCATCCCCAAATAATCGCCACAACAATCAGGATTTCAATTGACCAAAACATTAGCGATGAACTTTTTAACCTACTTATCATCTAACGATCTCCCACGTAATTTATTTAGTTTCTATTTTAGCATAACCTTATTTTTAAAAAACATTTTCCAAAATAAAACAAAAAGGATGACGGTGAACACAAACTTCACCAGCCATCCTTTTTATTTACGTTCTTCATTATTCTGACGAGATAGTTCCAAATACCGTTCGTACCAAATTGCAATAAATTCCTTAGAAAACGGCCCCTGTTCATTATTTATCCAATCAACAATGATTCTAACGTTGCGCTTTAAGATCCGATCGATTTCATCACCATAATGCCACTTAGCGGAAAAATCTAAGTACTCATCAACGTCCAATAATTTCCGCTTGCCATCGGGAAACACTTTAACATCTAAATCGTAATCAATGTACTTAAGTGCTTCCTTGTCTAAGACATATGGTGACGCCAAATTACAGTAATAAGCAATGCCATCATCACGAATCATCGCAACTACGTTAAACCAATACTTTTTATGAAAATAAACAATCGCCGGCTCCCTGGTCACCCAATGACGACCGTCATCTTCCGTGACCAAAGTATGATTATTACAACCAATTAACGAATTTTCGCTAGTCTTTAATACCATCGTATCTCGCCAGATACGATGCAAGCTGCCATCGTGCTTATAGCTTTGAATCGCAATGAAGTCGCCTTCTCGTGGTGATTTGCTATCTCGTGGCATAAGTTTATACCCACTTTCAGACCAAGCTACTAGCATCCGATTGTTCCCAATCCACTAATGATTATATCAAATGTTGCGCTTTTTGCCGAATAGTTTTAGCGGTCTTGCAATCTTGCAATTGCGGATTGGATATCATCCATCGAAAACCCTTTAGCGTACAAAGCTTGCTTTAAACGTTGTTCCTGCTCATAACCATCATATTTAGCATACTTGCGATTATATCTGATAGCCAGCTTATCAATTATCTCTTGATCTCGATCAGCAAATTCACTAAGATCAACGTTTTGAACTGCTTGATTAGCGATATCAAACGAAAAGCCTCGTTGGGCCAATAAATTTTTGGTTTTATTCTGAACCATCTTTAATGAATCATTTTTCTTTAATTTAATATTTTTATTAGCCCCCTCTGTAGCAATGGCTAATTCCAAATCAGGCGAATATAGCTCAGTTATACTATTTTCAATTGCTTCCTCCGGGACGTGCTTAGTTTTTAAATGATTTCTAATCCATGCTGGCCCATTTTTTCTTCCTCTAATGATAGTTGTCACGTAGCTTTGTGCATAATGTTCATCATCAACTAATCGCTGATTCTTTAATGTTTCAATCACAGATTTAATTGCATCTTCATCTTCTGATAGTGTTGCCAACTTTTCTTTTACTTCAAATTCGGTTCGTAGGTTATGGGCCAAAAAATCAATTGCTCGTGAATAAAGCTTAGAAATCTGATCAGCTTTCTTCAGAGTTTCTTGAAGCTGGTCATCCACTTCCATACCTTTGAATATTCGATACTTAATTAAGACATCTTCACTGACGGGAAATGCATAATTTCCATCAACATAGATGTTATAGCGTCCCTTTCTTTTCTGAGCCTCTATTTTAGTAATTGTCGCTGCCATATCTTACCTCCCATAAAGTTCACTTTAATTCTAACATTTGCTATACTTGAAATAACAATTCTAATTAAATCCGAGGTTGATAAAATTGACAAGTGCACACGTAGTTTACGCAACAATTACCGGTAACAATGAAGATGTCGCTGATATCATCACAGAACGCCTTGATGATTTGGGCGTCACCGTAACTGAAACTGAAATTTCTCAAACCGACCCTACCGTCTTTAACGATGTCGATATTTGCATCGTTTGTCCATATACCTATGATGAAGGAGCCCTTCCAGAAGAAGGAATGGACTTTTATGAAGATTTATCTGATTTAGATTTAAATGGTAAAGTCTTCGGCGTTGCCGGCTCTGGAGATACTTTCTACGGTGAATTTTATAATCTTGCTGTTGATAAATTTGCGGATGCCTTCAAACAAGCTGGTGCCACTCAGGGCGCTGAAAATGTCAAAATCAACTTAGAGCCTGATGAAGAAGCAATCGTTAGACTAGATAAATTTGTTGATGAAATCGTTGCAAAAACTAAATAATTATTTTCTTAACCGGATGACTATACCCTAGAGGGTAATCATTCGGTTATTTTTTTATTTTCATTCATTAAGAGCTTGGAGTTGCATTTTTTACTAGTATGTAATATTGTGTTGTTAATATATACTTACAAAAAGTAAGCGACAGGAGGAACATTATGATTGACGTAGATAAATTACAATTTGGGCTCGAAACTTTCGGTGATATCGTTTCTAATGACGATGGTAGCCTCAAAACTGCTGGTGAATCAATTCGACAAATTGTTAAAGAAGGCCAGTTAGCCGATAAGCTGGGAATTGATGTTATCGGTGTTGGTGAACATCATCGACCTGATTATAGTGTTTCTAGCCCCGAAATCGTATTAGGTGCAATTGCTTCAGTTACTAAAAATATTAAACTTGCGACCGCCGTCACTGTCCTTAGCTCTGACGACCCCGTCAGAGTATATGAACGTTTTGCCACTCTTGAAGGTCTTTCTCAAGGGCGCGCTCAAGTAATGCTTGGCCGGGGATCATTCACCGAATCATTTCCATTATTTGGTTATGATTTGACCGACTATGATGATCTATTCAATGAAAAGCTTGAAATGTACAGTAAATTAATTGAAGAAAAGCCGGTGACCTGGTCCGGCAAATTCACAGAAACGCTTAAGAAACAGGACGTATATCCTAAAACTGATTACGATGGTTTAGAAACTTACATTGGAATTGGTGGCTCTCCTGAATCAATTATCCGAACTGCAAAGTATGGTTATAAAGTAATTATTGCTATCATTGGCGGTCAAGCTGACCGCTTTGTCCCATACATTGATCTTTATAAACGAGCCGCTGAACAATACCACATGCCCGTTCAACCAATTGCAGTTCACTCACACGGTTTTATTGCCGATGATGAAGATGAAGCTGTTGAAGTTGCTTGGAAAAATATTAAGGCTAATTTTGATCGGATTGGTTTAACCCGTGGTTGGGCGCCAATGAGCCGTGAACAATTCGACGGTGAAACTAAAGTTGGTTCATTCTACGTTGGAAACCCTGAACATGTGGCTCAAAGAATCGCTAGAACCATTAAATTATTAGGTCTGGGAAGATTTGACCTTGTTTATGGAGCCGGCAACCAAACCGCCGCTCAACGTGAGCGCATGATTGAACTTTATGGAACCAAAGTCATCCCCCGCGTTAAAGAAATTCTATCAGAAGGTGAATAATATGGCTGAAATTAAAAATGTTGGTATCTTAGGCGCTGGAAAAGTGGGAATTGCTTTAGCCCAATTAGCATTGGCCGCAGGCTATAACGTTAGAATTTCAGGCTCAGGCTCAGTTCAAAAAATTGCTTTAACCATTGATACGTTGGTTCCAGGTGCGACTGCATCCACCAATCAAAGCGTGGTTAATAATAGTGATCTTATTATTCTAGCAATCCCGCTTAGTCGCTATAAAAATATCAATTCTAAGTTATTAAAAGACAAATTAGTGATTGATGCGATGAATTATTGGTGGGAAACTGATGGTATCCGTGAAGAGGTTCTTGATCCTGACTCAAGCTCTAGTGAGCAAGTCCAAGCGTACTTTAACAAGAGTACGATCGTTAAGACGTTTAATCACATGGGCTATCATAACCTACAAGAAGATGCTAGGCCTACTAATGCTGCTGATCGAAAAGCCTTATTTGTTACCGGTAATAATCATGACGCAGTTGATGAAGTGGCTCACTTTGTGGATACCATGGGTTTTGATCCAGTCGTGCATTATCAATTAGCTGATGGAATCATGACCGAACCGGGTAGTGAATTATTTGGGGCTAGTTTGCCTAAATTAGAGCTTACCAGAATTATTAATCACTTCGATGAAACTGAATTTGGTAAACGAATCAAAGAAACTAATAACTAACTTCCTAAATTAAAACTTAACATCAAAAAGGCCAAGGTAGAATTCCTAATACTAGGATTCTACCTTGCCTTTCGGCTTATTAAATTACATAAGAACGCTCATGATCGCTTTCTTCTAGGTGTCTTCTTAGGTGCGTGTCGACGTGTCGATCCGTTAGAGTGTCGACGATAACGACGTTCGGTAGCGTTTTGGGCCAACTTAAGGGCATTAGCCAACGCATCATCTTGCTCTTGAATAGGCCCAGCCATAAACTCTTGAAGAGTCGCATTCATTACTCCCCCCACCAACATAATCAGTGCGGAAAATTCAAGCCAGAATAATAACACGATAAAGGTGCCGATAGTTTTATAAGCCGTAATATTCCTGCCAAAAAATGCTAAATAAATTGAAAATCCTTGAGCCAATACTAATAGGCCAATGGTTGAAAGCAGCGCCCCAACCCAAACATATCTCAATTTCACCTTAGCCATAGGTACCAAATAAAAGAGGAGCGTCAATAAGAACCAAGTAGCCACAAACGTCACTGGCAACTTAATCGTACCAATAAAATTAATCAATGAATTAGATATATTGGCAATTGGCTGAATCCACTTAGCAATCATCTGACCAAATACCATAAATAGCATGACCGCCGCTACAATTAGAATCAAAACTAAGGTCCATAAAAAAGACATAATTCGATTACTAAAGCCGCTCTGATTTTCAGCTACGCCATAGGTTAAATTAACTGTTCGTTGAAACGCAGCGATAGCACGACTTGCCGACCAAATCGTCACTATCAATCCAATTGATAGTGACCCAGCACTACCACCATACAACGTTGATTTTATGATTGGTTCCAAGGTTGCATATACTCGATCCGGAAAGATGGGTTCCAAGTAAACTTGGATCTCTTCTGGTTGAATATTTAAAACATTTAGTAAACTTCCCACGATAAAAAAGATTGGAAAGATTGCCAAAACAGCATAAAAAGATAACACGACCGCCGAATCAGAAATCGAGCCAGCCTTGTAGTGACTCCAAAACAATTTTATAAAATCCATTATTTTTTTAGACTTTACAGATTCCAATTGTTCTTCCTCCAAGTTAATCTTTACCAATTTTAGCAATAATTGCCTGCAGAATTTTTTCTGAAGCATGACCATCACCGTAAGGATTCTTGGCCTTAGCCATTTCATCGTATGCCGACTTATTAGTTAATAATCGATTCATCCAAGTAGTAATTTGTTCAGGATCCGTTCCCACCAATTTCAACGTTCCAGCCGTAATCCCTTCAGGACGTTCAGTGGTATCTCGAAGTACCAAAACTGGCTTGCCCAGTGAAGGTGCTTCTTCTTGAATTCCACCAGAGTCAGTCATAATAAAATACGCCTTAGCTGCCAAGTTATGGAAATCAAGCACATCAAGTGGACTAATTAAGTGAACTCGCTGATCATCACCAAATATTTCTTTGGCCGCCTGCTGAACCGCTGGACTTAAATGAACTGGATAAACAACTTCGACATTTGAATTAGCATCAATTACTTGCTTAATAGCTTTAAATGCGCGACGCATCGGTTCACCCTGATTTTCACGACGATGCATCGTCATCAAAATCATCTTAGAATCAGGCGCTACTTCATCCAAAACATCGTGATGATAATCCATACTAACTGTCTGATTAAGGGCGTCAATCGCAGTGTTTCCAGTGACGAAGATATTGTCTACAGGGTGATTTTCTTTGAGTAAATTGTGTTCACTCAATTCAGTTGGCGCAAAATACAAGTCAGCTAAAACATCCGTTAGTTGCCGGTTCATTTCTTCGGGATAAGGCGAAAACTTATCATAGGTTCTTAAACCAGCCTCAACGTGGCCAATTTTCACCTTATGGTAAAACGCGCTAATACTGGCAGCAAACGTGGTGGTGGTGTCTCCATGAACCAAAATAATATCAGGCATTTCCTTTTCAATCACGGCGTCAAGCTCTGTAATGATCTTGGTTGTAATATCACTAAGTGTTTGATTTTGCTTCATAATATTCAAATCATAATCAGGTGTAATTTTAAAACTTCTAATACTTGATCTAACATCTCTCGGTGTTGAGCAGAAATTACGGTTACTGGAATAAATTGATCTAGATTCTGGTTCATTTTTAAAATAATCGGTGCCATCTTAATTGCTTCTGGTCTGGTACCAAAAATTGTCATTACTTTTAATTTTTTCATTCAGTCGCGACTCCCTTTCAAAACTTAGTATAACAAAACTTCAGTCCCTATACACCTGCACAAAACTGATTAATTATAATATGGTATAATCTTTAGCAGGAAAGATTCCCCTAGTTGGCACTATTTTAAAGGCTAATTATTAATTATTAGTTTAATCATCATTAGATTATTTGATATGTATTACCATCTAATTTATTCTAGGTGATAGGCCTTACGACAATGTTGGCTAATCAATAAATTAAACAACATAATGGAGGATTTAAAATTGAAAACCATCAGTTTGATCGTTCCCTGCTACAACGAGGAACCAACGGTCAACTTGTTTTATGACACAACCGAAAAAGTCTTTGCACAACTAAACCAAACTCATGATGAACAATATAGGCCCGACTACCTTTTCATCAACGATGGTTCAGCTGATAATACTTTAGATGTGATGCGCAAATTACATAATCAACATCCCGATGAAGTTCACTATATCTCATTTTCTAGAAATTTCGGTAAGGAGTCAGCTTTTGCAGCCGGTTTAGCTAATGCACACGGTGATTTTGTTGCTGTGATGGATGTTGATCTCCAGGATCCGCCAGAGTTATTAATTCAAATGGTTGATATTCTCGACCAACCAAATACTGAATATGACGTGGTTGGCTGCGTGCAAAAGTCTAGACGTCAAAACCCGATTCGGGCATTCTTATCTGCTTCGTTCTACAAAGTGATTAATAAAATGTCCAAAATTCAAATTAAGCAAAATGTCAGAGATTACCGCTTAATGACTCGTAGATATGTCGATGCAGTTTTAGAAATGCCAGAATATAACCGCTTCTCAAAGGGGTTATTTTCTTGGGTTGGTTTCAAAACCAAATATTTAGAATATGAAGGTGTTCCTCGGGCTGCAGGAACTACTTCATGGTCAATTTTTCAATTATTTGATTATTCACTAGAGGCCTTAGTGGACTTTTCCGATGTCCCCCTCAAATTAGCAACATTCATTGGCGGATTGATTTGTTCGTTATCAATCATTGGACTAATATTCGTCATCATCCGTGCCATATTCTTTGGTGGCTCAGTTAATGGTTGGGCTTCAATTGTTTCAATCATCCTATTCTTAAGTGGCGTTCAACTATTCTGTCTAGGGATTGTTGGTAAATATATTAGTAAGATATACCTAGAAACTAAGCATCGTCCTAAGTTTATTATTCAAGAAAGTCGTTAATCATGAAAAAAATTTTATCGATATATAACCAACAAAAAGAGGTAATTTCATACCTATTTTGGGGCGTAATGACAACTGTAGTAAATATTTTAATTTTCGCCCTATTTCACTGGTTAACTAATTGGAACTATTTGATCAATAACTCGATTGCGTGGTTAATTAGCGTGCTATTTGCGTATGTCACTAATCGAATCTACGTATTCCATTCCTACTCAGATTCTCGCAAAGCAATGTTTAAAGAGATAATATCATTTTTAATTGGCCGTGGTGCGTCATACTTTATTGAACAAGCAATTTTAATTGTGGGAATTTCTGGACTTAAGTGGCATGAAATCACAGTGAAAATAATCGCTAACGTTGTTGTTGTTATCATAAATTATTTCTGGTCGAAATGGGCCGTGTTTAAAAAGAAAGGAACTGAATCTTAACATGAAACGTACTGATATCCGTCAGAAGAAAGAAGTTTTTCCAGACGGCCATGCAACTCAACTTCTTGGCTACCAACTATTAGGAATTTCAGTTATCCTGATTGGGTTACTAGCACTCGCTGCCCATATATTGATGTAATTAAATAAAAAGTCCCCCAACTATAATTAGTTGAGGGACTTTTTATTTAATCTAACAATTACTTTGACACGCACAGTAATAAAATATACAATACTGTGTGTAACAAAGTAATTTTCTTGAGGAGTATTTATGGAAAAAGCTCAGAACATCTCAAAAGAGTTAATTCGCGGAGTTACTGATGGCATTGTTCTAAATATCCTATCTCAAGCAGACTCATATGGATATAAAATGACTCAGCAAATCTCTAGCCTATCAAATCAACAATATGAAATCAATGAAGCAACCCTATACACGGTATTCAGACGCTTAGTTAAAAAAGGTTTAGTCACCAGTTACTATGGCAATGAATCACAGGGTGGTCGTCGAAAATATTATCAAATAACCGATGCCGGTAAATCAGCATTAGATGACTTTCAGAATCAATGGGAATTTTCCAAAGAAATTATTAATCAATTAGTCACAGGAGAACTTAAAAATGATAAATGACAATCTAATAGAAAAACAGTTACAAAAATTTTTTAATAGTACACCCCCAACCGGAGAGCTATTAGATTTTTATGACGAGGTTAAGGCCGATATTAAAGAGTCCGCGTCAAAAAAATTGGCCAATCATTCAGAGCTAACTGAAGCACAAGCGATTAAATTAGCCATTGAACAGATGGGCGATTTAACTCCTGCAATCAACTTAATTTCGCAACCTGATGACTCATTAACCAAACTATCAGCGAATGTAGATGAGCAATCTCAAGATTTGCCAAAACGCTTAGAAATTAATGCTGGCTTTGGAGAAGTATTTTTAAGCCAAAGCCCAGATGAAGAACTTCATTTCTATCAACAAATATCCCCTAAAGATAATTCGTTCAAGATGCAGATGATTGAAAATAATGATCAAATTACCATTAATATCCCAAAACCTAGCTGGTTAAAGTATTTAACTCCATTACGACATCCAAAATCTAAACTATACGTTGAAATTCCAAACCAATTTAATGGAACAACTATCTTAAGTGGAGATTCAAGTAGTTTACAAGTTAATAACTTGAACGTAAATGGTGAACTTAGCTTCTCAATAAACTCAGGAATCATTAAGCTTAATCAATTAAAAACCAATATCTTAAATATTCAAATAAATTCCGGCCAGTTAAATACAAATCACGTACAAGCTAATAAATTTTTCGTTAACGGTAACTCTGGCACAGTTACTATTAATGATTCAGAGGCAAACTTTAACATAAAAATCACCAGCGGAGTAATTAAGGCGAACTTGATTTCTGGTTCAGGAACTTTTGCTACCCATTCTGGATCCATCAAAACCAATTGGCAAAATGTTGTCGATAATATTAATTTAACCACCCAATCTGGCACGATTGATTCTCAACTACCAATATTGAAAAATTTTAATTTTAAATTATCCACCCTTTCCGGCACTGCTAAACTTAAAAATCGTCAAGCCACATATGAGCTTCGCTCTCAAGGTGCCATCATGGGGCGGACCATTGATGGTGATGATAATAACACCTTTAACCTCACAGCTACGGCCAAATCTGGCACAATTAAAATTAGTTAGCAATATTTCATGATTAAATTTCACCCCACCCAGTAATAAAAGTGGTATCTTCCTAGATGTAAGGGGGAATGATGAATGGAACAAAATGGCGTGCAAGAATATCATCAATTATTTGGCACTAAGATTCATGACGCAAACACCGCTTTTGAATTCTTAATCATCGCGGTTTTTCAACCTGGAATGAGCTGGAAAGTTGCGGCTACAAAAATTCCGGTATTTAGGCGTTTATTCGCAAATTTCAATTATCATACAGTTGCTGCATTTGACGAACCTGATTTAGAAGCCATTGAAAGTGACTCAGCCATGATTCAAAATGGCCGAAAAATTCGGGCAGTCTTACAAAATGCTAAAGCAGCAATTCAATTAGAGCCTGAATTTAATAATTTAGCCGACTATTTTTGGTCATTTGCACCTAACAAATCCGAAATAACTGACCGAGAAACCCTAGGTACACTAGTTGCTAAAGATATGAAAAAAAGAGGATTTACGTTTGTCGGTCCTACAACTATTGGCCTGTTATTGGTAGGAATGGGAATAATTGAACGTCAAACAATCATCTAAGGAGGAATTATTATGGATAAATTTGATTATCGTGTTATGGAATCAGCAGAGTATTCTAAAGAAACCGTACCTTCAATTGTACATCTCAATGAACGCAATTACCTCACGTTTGAGGGAACCGGTAAATTCGATTTAACTGATTCTAACTTCAAGGAAACCGTCTCAGCCATGTATGACTTGGCTGCTGGTATTAAACAAGCTGCCTCTACCAGTAAACAACTCGATTGGTTCAGAAACTATGAACCTTATCCCCTAAATAGTTATTGGCATACTGATGGTAGCTACATGTTAATGGTCAAGCAGCCTAACTTTACCATTCCCGAATTACTCCCAGTTGCCAAGGAACTTGTAAAGAACAAATATCCCCAAGAAGTTCTTGATCAAATCAAATTCACTCGCCAAGAAGAAGGCTATGAAGTTCAATCGGCTAACAAGGGCCCCTTAAATAAGGATTCTAGTGTCTGGGATACTCTAAGAAATTTTGTTGATCAACATCAATTAACTGTCACCGATGATGGTCACCGAGAAGTTTACTTAACTAATTTGTTAACGGTTAATCCTGCTGATTGGGAAATTTTAGTTCGCCAACCTATTAGCCATGATGTGACTAGTTCTGGGTTAGAAATTATTACAAATTAGTAAATAAAAAAATCCACATTCGAAATGAATGTGATTTTTTACTACGCATTTTAAATTCGTTTAAAGGCTCTATATGCCAAACCCAAAGTGGCAATTAGTAAGCCTGTACCAATTGCCATAAGTGTAGTTGTGTTTGCTTTTGAATCACCTGTTTGAGGCAATTTATTAGCAAAACCAGCTTTAACAATCTGTTTAAGCTTTGGTTGCTCCTTACCAGTATTTTGCGTGGTAACAACCTTTGGTTTAGAAATATTTACTTTGGTTACCTTATTATTACTTGGTTTGAAAGGTATGTTGGGCTTATTAGTCACCGGTGTCGTTGGCGGCGTCACTGGTGTTACCGGGGTTTCTGGCGTCGTTGGTGGTGTTACTGGGGTTTCCGGCGTCGTTGGTGGTGTTACCGGGGTTTCTGG
>NZ_BEXA01000011.1 GCF_003864335.1 Lentilactobacillus kosonis
AACGCTCCCCCTTGACCCCCAAGTTAGCTGCGCAATGCCAAAATGGTTAGCCGGTTGGCTAGCCACTTTTTGGCAAAGCTTCGCGTTTTTTACTCAAAATTGCTATCGGAATTTGAGTAAAAGTCTTCCAGACGGGGGCTGTCAGCCGAATGATTTTGCATCATGAGCATGCCTTCAGCAGGAGCCTTTCAGGCGGAGTTTTGCGCAAACGGCGCAAGCTAATTTAGCTTGATCAAAAAGCAGCAGTTGATTAAATCAACTGCTGCCAAATACCCCTTTAAAGGTCTAACTTATTGAGTAAATTCAATTTTAATTGTTTTACCCATAGCATGGGCAATTTCAGCTAGTTTATCAAACGTTACATTATCGCCACGTTCGATTCTAGCAATGGTGGATTGAGGGACGTTTGCTCTTTCAGCTAAATCGGCCTGAGTTAGGCCAGCTTCTTCACGAGTATGATATAACGCTAAGGCACTGGCAGATTTTTCCTTGTCAGCATGATAAGCTTCAGCAAACTTAGGGTCTTTTTAATTCCCGGGTTAAAATATCATTGATTTTCATTTTGACTATCCTCCCATTCAGTTCGTAATTCAATCGCATGTTTAATTTCAGCAGGTGGTGTTTTTTGTGTCTTTTTGGTAAACCCATGGGTAATCACATATTTTGGTCCCTTAACGTGAAAGTATAATGCCCGTTGAATATTACTGGATACCTTACTTCTTAATTCATATAAATTTTTAGCTGATTCTATCTTTTTAACCCAAGTCATGCGTTGAGCGACTAGTAAACCTTGATCCTGCGTATCTGTAATCACTTGCAGTAATTTAGCGCGATCTTTAATTGGCAGTTGCTGTAACCATTCATCGAATTCATCATGACCATTGGGACGTTTGTAAGTTTCAAATTCTGGCTTTTCCATATTTGAATTATACCATATATATTATTATTTTAAAGTTATACGCTATTGCATTCAACCAAAATCAATTTGATCTAGCATCGTTTCAGTACTAGCCTGGTCTAAGCCTAAATAAGCTAAAGTCATTGCTTCACTGGAATGATTGAGCAAATTCATGACTAAGCCAATATTATAATTTGATTGCGTGTAAACGCGATAAGCCCCGGTTTTACGCATCGTATGGGTCCCTAGATAATTAATTCCTAACAGATCGCCAACCTTGCTCATGATTTTGTAGAACTGTTTTTCCGTGATATGGCGTTCTGGGTGTTGAATGGAAGGAAAGAGCCATTCAGAATCCAGCTGATGATCAAGTAGCCATTGACGGTACAATAAGAGCTCTGTTTGAACAGGTTTAAGGTACAAGGTATTAGGTTTACCAGTTTTTCGGTCGTGAATAAACGCATTTTGTTTAATAGAACCGTCCGGATTAAAAATATCGGCCTGTTTTAAGCGCATGACATCACTGACTCGCAGCAGTGTCGCTTTGCCAACTTGAAAACTGTATAGTTACGCCGGCCAGCTTTAAAGTTGTTGAGTAAGGTATCTTGAACTTCCTTGAGAACATTTGAATCTTTGATGGGTAAGACAACTTGTTGCATAGTTTGAGCTCCTTTAAAATTTTTGATTTTTAGTACAAATTAAAGTACAATATTAAGTACAAAGAAAGGGTGGTAAATATGACATTAGCATTAACACAGAGCGATTTTCGCGCTAACTTAAAAAAATATTTAGATCAAGTTAATGACGAAGACGAAACCGTTTATATTGCTCGTTCAAATAGTCGCGCAGTGGCCATCGTTTCACAAGAAAAAATGGATTGGCTAGAACGAGCATTAAAAGCTAAAGAGGGCTCGTTAGAATATGCAATTGCACGTGATCAGTTAATTAAACGCCATGTTTTACCTGACGATGAAATTGTTGAATCAGATGATGATTATTGGGGTCAGTTTAAATAATGAAAAAACTAAGATTTAAACCACGTGCAACCTTTAATGCTGATCTAAAACGGTTAGCCAGTTTAGACAAATCTATTATTGATGAAGTTCGAGCAGCCATTGATCTGTTGCTTGAGCAACAACAATTACCACCAGAATTTGAAGATCATGAGCTTAATCGGCGAATGAGCGGTTATAATGAATTTCACTTACGAGATACCCCGAAAAACAAAACACCAAGCGAAACTAACGATGTCCTGGTGGTTTATACGATTGATAAAGATGAACTAGTCTTAATTGGCATTCGAGTCGGATCGCATGATCGTTTATTTCCTGGTCAAAATCGTGCTAAAAGGTATCGAAAAAATGACGAATATAAGAAGTCATTTTTATAATATGAAAATAAATAACCCCCAACATCTATATTATAGATATTGGGGGTTATTTTAACAATGATTTTGAGGGTCTATTTGTATATTATAGACCCTACATATTCATAGCCCCTTTCTGTTTGGTGTTAAAGTATTAGTCATCGATGTCATGCACTATCTTGTTTAGCTCCGTTTTGATGGAACTGGAAATATTTTCTAAATTGAAATGATTATATATGGTAGATTGTAAAATTAATCCGAACGCCCATTTGGATATTGGACAGCCCTAGTTCACAAAAGGTTTCGATTTTAATTCGTTCGGAATAGGTTATACTAGACAAAAGATCAGCTCCTAAAAGATGGGTTTGTGGTAAACACCATTTTAAAGGAAGCTGATCTTTTTTGTCCGAACAGCGTTCGGATTAATTTTACAATCTACCCATCCATATTCACCATGGGAACGAGGTTCCAATGAATATTTTAATAGACGGTTACGCTGGTTCTTCCCGAAAAAGACCAATTTTAGCCAAGTAACGACTGATGAGATCCTAGCAGCACTTGAACTAATTAATCAACGACCATTAAAAATACATCATCAACAGACTGCCATTGAAAGATTCCGGGCTTGTTCGGATTAAACTTGTAATTTGCCAGATGATTGTCAATTCTGAGCGTACTATCAAAAGTAACTGAATCTGCAACGGGCTTTCTGACACTGCTAGTTTGATCTGAGACATCTTCATCAAATATAATAGTTGCTCGCTTTTTATTCATCAAAGCACCTCAAATTTTTGTTAATTTAAAATAAATAATTTATTTTTTATTTTTAAATTATTTATTATTTTCGTCAAACTCGCCTGAATTGATAGCGTATTTAAGCATAGAGTCAATGACATCAACTATCTTAGCTTCCTTATGATAGGCTATATCTTTAATCATTTTATACGTACCTTCACGTACTTGTACGGGCCTAGTGACTTCTTTTTTTTGTTTAAATGGGCTTTCATTGTCGCCTAGTTGTTGGTTAGCTTGTTTTTGCTAATTTGCCTAAAAAATCATTAGCCATTTTCCATTTCCCCAATCCGTTTTAGTTGTTCTTTTAGCACCATATCGTACATTCCAATTGCTCGTTTATCCCAGTGGTCTTCATTTTTAATGCCTACGTTTGAAAATAGCTTAACTCGCTCTTGCTGCCAAATTCTGTTGGAAAATACAGCGTCTCCAAATGAATCTATGGCAGCTTGTGTTATTTCTTTATCAACTTTGGCATCTTTTTTAACAAGATAAAGAATTACACCAGCAACGTTAAAAGATGCTTGATAATCACTTTTTAGTTGAAACATATACTGCGCAGTTTTAAGGACAGATGTGTAAGCTTGCTTTTGAGTTTGCAATACTAACGATATATAGTCACTAGCTAAGATTGCATTATTGGTAAAAATGGAGAGTGTTGGTGGAACATCAATAATAATGTAGTCAAATTGTTCTTTAAAGCTCTTGATCAGCTCGCTTAATATAAGCATGCGGTCATGAGACTTAATTTTTTCGGCTTTACCAGGCCATAAACTTAGTTCCCAATCAGCTGGAATTATTGAGATATTATCGGTTAGAGCAACTACTGATTTGCTTAGATCTAAATTTAGTAGTCCGTTGTAAAGAGACACAGCTGGTTCAATTTCTTTGTTAAATGTGGATTTCATAATTTCGGTAGCGTTTGCCTGCGGGTCGAGGTCAATAAGCAAAACTTTGTTTTTATTGGCACCCAATAAATATGTGTTCATGACGCTTAGTGTAGTCTTGCCTACGCCACCTTTAAAGTTAAAATGTAGCAATGTTTTAGCTCTCATAGTAGATCCTCCAATGACGCAATGATAACACAATAAGAAGATAATTTAAAATAAATAATATGTAATTTAAAATAAACAATTTATTATTTATAATTTATTAAAAGTTTGACAAACTATCGATTCAGGGTTACCATTACTTCGTGGACATTAATAAATAATAAGCCTACTAAATTATATACAAAAAAACACCCACCGACGGTAATCGGTGAGCGCCAAAAAAAGTCATCTAAGTTACTGACTATTATATCATGGCCGGTGCGATTTTTAAAGCCCTAGGGGACAAGCTGGGGTCTAAATCTAAGGAGACACGTTTGCCAGTGCGACTTCAATAAGTCTGGCTATACCACAACAAGGTCATCTGTACGGCTGGGTGGTGAATGGTGAGCGCGACCATTAACGGCGCGGGTGGTAAAACGAAGCTTAAGCTTGGTGCCGCTGATTAGTTGGTGATCGAACAAACATAAATACGTATCGTCAACGCCTACTAGGGCGTTTTTTAGTAGGTTAAACCGAAAACGTAGGTTTATAATGAGTGGTGGTAGCAATACCGCAATTGTACAGACAAGCGACGGGCGTTAACGACCGACGAACTAAGGGGAAACTTTTAGTAGTAGAATTGTACTCTGGTTCAGTTATTCCAAATAGCTGTTTCCAGGGAACAATTCTGCGCTCAAAACGTCACTCCCTCTAAACTGAATGGAAAACCGTAACCCGTCAAGACAAATATAAAGAAAAAAAGAAAGTTGGTGGAATTGTTGGAATGTAAGGATTACATTGTTCCATTGAATCCAGATGTGATCGTTAAGAAGACAATCTATCACCTTGAATTTACACTTTAAGTGCAACACTAATTAAATAAAGAATGGCCCATGGCCAAATTTCTGTAAAATGATGTTTGCGAAAACAATCATGAAAGGAATTTAGCCATGGACCACTACAAGCATATTACCATAGATGAACGGGAAACTATCTTTTTAATGAGGAATCATGGAAACTCACTTCGTGAGATTGCCAGCCATATCAAGAAAAGTTACTCAACCATTTCTCGAGAATTAAGCCGTAATTCTACTGGTAAATCCTATTCACCTTCGAAGGCTCAGGAGAAGTACAAACAGCGCAAAGGCAATTGTGGCAGAGTCTCTCTTTTGAGTAATCCTCAGGTGTTTGAAGTGGTGAGAGAACACTTCTGCGAAGACCTTTGGTCTCCGGAAGAAATATCGAATCGCTTGGCAGTCGAAAAGTATCCGGTGCAGATCAGTACCACGACTATTTACCGTGGGATTTTCAATGGCTTATTTGATAATTTATTTAAATCTGGCAGCTCTAGTGCCGTGCGCCATCTAAGGCATCATGGCAAGTCTCGCCACAATAAAGCTTATCAAGAAAAGCGAGGAAAGATTCCAATCCCCAACAAGATTCATGATCGTTCGCGAGAAGCTGACAACCGTGTAGAAATTGGTCACTGGGAAGGTGATACCGTGTTAGGCAAAAGCGGAAAGGCTTGTGTCGTTACATTGGTTGACCGAAATCTCGTTACCTGCTTATTGGTAAAGCTGCTAAAAGAACTTCAGAAGCAGTCACGGATACTTTGAGCGACTTAATGAAGCTATGGCCTGGTAGATCGTTAACGATTACCCCGGATAGGGGTAAAGAGTTTGCCAAAGTTCAATGTTTAACTGATAAGTTTGGTACGCCCTTCTACTTTCCCGATCCTCACTCTCCTTGGCAACGAGGAACTAACGAAAATACTAACGGCTTGCTTCGCGAATATTTGCCAAAAGGAACTGACCTTGATTCAATTACTGACCGCCGGATACAAGCATATGCAGAACAAATGAATAATCGTCCCCGTAAATGTCTCGGATGGAAGACGCCTTATGAAATATTCTTTAATGTAGTGTTGCACTTAATTTGACAATTCAAGGTCTTAAAAGTTACCAATGGCGAGTTCGCCATCACAAAACCGTGGGGAAAAGAATCTTGCGATTGGTCAATTAGCTTGGGTAGAGGTGACTGGTCAACCTAAACCGGTTTTAGTGATCATTACCGGGATTCACACGTTAACCGAGCCTGCCGATCGCCAGGTCGCATGGCAGTTAAAGACCGTCAAGACGATTACAACTAACTCAGTTAAAGATTTGGACGCCATCACTCAGAATAACTTTGAGCAATACTTGGCCACCCACCCCCAGGGAGACCCTTTTTATCAACCTCAGCAATAAAGCAATCGCTAAAATTATTAGCTAGTTGGAGCAAGGAAAGTCATTGCTGACTATATCATGTGATTCACAATGAAAAAGGCCTTTTTCTTATTGTGAATTATTTGCTTGCAAAGTATAATGTAAGTGGATACAAAAAGAAAATGGAGGCGCTTATTATGGCAGAAAAGTAGCGTTGGTTACAGGCGGCGGTCAAGGAATTGGTGAAGCAATTGCAACACGGTTACACGAAGATGGCTTTAAGGTAGCAGTTGCGGATTTGAATATCGATAATGCAAATAAGGTAGCCGCTAAATTATCGCCGGATGGCAGTCAGGCCATTGGCGTTAAGGTAGATGTTGCAGATCGTGATTCTGTCTTTTCTGCTGTTAATGAAACTGTGGATAAATTGGGCGGCTTTGACGTGATTGTCAATAATGCAGGCCTTGGACCAACCACACCTTTGGATACCATTACACCGGATCAATTCCGACTCGTATACGGCGTTAACGTTGGTGGCGTTCTCTGGGGTGCTCAGGCCGCTCATCAAGCCTTCAAGAAATTAGGACACGGCGGTAAGATTATCAATGCAACTTCACAAGCCGGTGTTGTTGGGAATCCTAACCTGGCCCTTTATTCAGGAACCAAATTTGCAGTTCGTGGGATCACTCAAGTGCTTGCTCGTGATTTGGCTGAAGAAGATATTACGGCCAATGCTTATGCACCAGGTATTGTTAAGACACCGATGATGTTAGATATTGCACATCAAGTTGGTAAGAATGCCGGTAAAGACGATGATTGGGGCATGCAACAATTCGCAAAAGATATTGCTTTGAAACGGTTATCAGAGCCCGAAGATGTGGCCGCTGCCGTCTCATTCCTGGCTGGTAAAGATTCTAATTATATTACCGGCCAGACAATCATTGTTGATGGCGGCATGCAGTTCCATTAATTAACTAAAGGGTTGTTTAAATCATAATTTGTCATAGCGTTTATTAAGGA
>NZ_BEXA01000012.1 GCF_003864335.1 Lentilactobacillus kosonis
GGGAGCTCCCGCTCATTTATGGGGTCAAGCTGACACAGCTTGCGGGTTGGGCGGAGCCCATATTTGGTTTGAGTGGGATAAAAATTTTGAAATCAGGGGGCAGGGAGCGAATTTCGCTCCCGTACTACGACCCCCCTTTTAAGTGCCGAGTGCCAATTTTAATAAAAAACTGTCTTTAAGCCTTTTATATCAACGGTTACAGAGTTTTATATCTCGGCGAGTTTTTGGCGAGTTTTTAGCGAGTTTTAGCGAAATTGAGGTTTGTAGCACGTATTGTTGACAATAATGTTGCAAAAATGCATAATAGTGGTGTACTTAAATTTAATTTAGTTTGGAGTAAAAAATATGGCTACAAATAAAAAAAGAATTACGGTCAGTCTCACTGAAGACCAATATTCTACTTTGGAAAAGCTTGCAAAAGAAAAAGGTTTTTCTAAGTCTGCGATTCTAGCTTTAGCTTTAGAAGATTATTCAAGAAAGGAATTAGAACAAAAAAAATAAGCGAAAACTCGGCTTGGGCAAGACGAAAGTTTCCGCTAAACATTGTTGTTCTAACAAGGTTATTCTACCATTATGGCAAAAGACAAATCAAGATACTTCACCTTTTTGTTATATCCCGAATCTATTCCAGATGATTGGAAGTCGAAATTAGAATTAATTGGTGTTCCAATTGCTGTTAGTCCATTGCATGATAAAGATAAAAGTACTGTGCCAGGACAAGATTTTAAAAAGCCACATTATCATGTTGTCTATGTGGCTAAAAACCCAGTTACTGCTGATAGTGTTCGATACAAAATTAAACAGCTTCTAGGCGATCAGAGTATTGCTAAAGTACAAATAGTCATCAGAAGTATGACAAGTATGTATCTATATCTTACTCATGAGTCGAAAGACGCTATCGAGAAGAAAAAGCAATAAATATAATAAACAAGATATTACGCTGATTAATAATTTTGATATTGATAGATATATATCGCTTGATGTGGAAGATAAAGACGATATGTTGAATACTGTGTGTGATTTGATTGATGAATATGGGATAGCTAATATACGTGAATTGAAGCGTTTTGTTAGAGTTCATGGTAATGAACATGGGCTTCCTAGTATGAAAATAATTAACTCTGTTTTGCGTGCGCATACCGCCTTGGTAAGGCTATATTTTGACGCAGTCTATCAAGAACGAAGATATGGTAGGAGCGATATTGATAAAGAAACGGGTGAGATATTGAATGATAAGGAGACTAAATAATGACATTAATTATGAAAAGTATTTTTAGAGGCGGAATACCCTTCATTATCATGCAAATCATTGCCTTATTGCTCTATTATCAAGGACAATATAAAGATGCTAAGAGTACTTTCTTTAGCGGATTAGTTGCATTTATTGTTGGTGCAGCAACAGTTATTTATAATATTGATCAATGGAGTTTAACAAAACAGAGTATTGTTCATTTCTTAATCATGCTGGCAACTATTTATCCTATTCTTTTATTTAGTGGTTGGTTTTCAGTTTTCGACATTTGTAGATGCCTTGAAGGTTTTTGGAGTTTTTGTTTTAACTGGTCTAGTTCTATGGTCGATTATGTTTACTCTTACTAAAATTTTTAAATGGTAAAAATTTAGGATTTTTAATATTTCCTAGTCTGTCTTAATAAGAATTGAGTGAAACTCAAGTGGTTATTTAGCAAAATACTCGTTTTTGTATGGCGTAGTTTCTTGTGATAAGTTGATAGTAGGAGTTGATGAACACCATGTTTAATGCGACAGATCGAACTACGTATAAAAAGATTTTATTTCCTTTATTTTTTGGTTTAGGTGGAGCAATGTTACTCTACACTCTTAGTGGAATGATTACAGCAATTCCTTTGATCACAGCGTTCCTTATTATATCCGTTGGTAGTTTTCTCTATGCTTTGTGGAATATTTGGCAGATGGTAGATGAGAAATTTAGACCTAAAATTTATCGTTCTATTTCACTTTTTGCTTTTATTTTTTCATGGAACAACAATCGCTATTAATTCCTATTTCCAAGGAATAATTGCGACAATTTATGGCTTTACTTTAATCGTTTTTTTCTGGAACTGGCTCACAGCTGATTCAAAAGAAAACGTAACAAACTAATTTAAACGAGTTTGTCTAAATCTAAAGTATGACAAACTCACAAAAGGAATAAAAAAAGCTTTTACCATAAGGCTCACTGTATTTTTTGCGGTGAGTTTTTTTAATGCGATCTTTTGAGTTGGTCATACACCCGCCACGAACTAGGTTTTGTTGAACTAAAAACTCGCCCCCTGACAGAAATGTCGAAGGGGGTTTTTATTTTAGTTTGAGGTTTGCATACCTACTTAAAAAAGTAGGTATGCAAAACGTCAAAACAGGTATCAGCTAATTGCACCATAGGGTGCGCTGATACTCGGCTCAAAAGAGCCGACAGAGCCGTCTGCAAGACCCCTCGGCGAGCCCACCTTTACGAAGTAAAGTATAGTGGGTTATACTTTACTTGGAAGATAACTCCGAAACGAGGTGCGTACTATGAGTTTTGTAGTGGCTAGAATGACGAAATTAAAAGCTGATAATTTAGTCGGTATTGGCAATCATGACCAACGGAGAACGACTAATCACAGCAACGAAGATATTGATGTTTCCCGCTCCCACTTGAATTATGATTTGGTGGCTGGGCGCACTGATAATTTTAAAACGGATATTGAAGCCTATATCAACGAAAATAAAGCTAGTAAGCGGGCAGTTCGCAAAGACGCTGTTTTAGTCAATGAGTGGATTCTAACCAGTAACAAAGATTTTTTGAGCAATTAGACGAAGTCGAAACCCGTAAATATTTTGAAACAGCCAAACAATATTTTGCAGATAACTATGGCGACGAAAATATTCGTTATGCGGTCGTTCACTTGGACGAGAAGACCCCTCACATGCATATGGGAATTGTACCCTTTGATGATGATAAAAAGCTCTCAGCTAAGCGTATATTCAATCGTGAAGCCTTGCAACGTATTCAAGAGGAATTACCACAATACCTCAAAGAGCATGGCTTTGATGTTGAACGTGGCAACAAAAATAAAGAGCGCAAGAATTTATCAGTACCCGAATACAAGGCTATGCGGGAAGATTTGAAAAAGATAGAGACCGAAAAACAAGAGACACAAGCAAAGCTTGCAGATACTAAAAACAGCTTGATGAAATCAAGCCACGGGATAACAAAAAAATTGCTAGTAAACCAACTTTGCTGAATAAAAATAAAGTCATGGTTGATAAATCTGATCTCGCTGATTTGGAACAACGGGCGTCTTTTAGTGATAATTACAATCAAATGCATGCTAGAGCAAGGCGTGAAGCCGACTCGTTAAGAGATAAACTGACTAGAACAACGTGGGACTATAATGACCTCGAAAGAGAGAATGAGCGATTGCAAAGTTAGTCGGAACACTTCAAGGCATTGTCCGCAATGTTGATGAATTTCTACACAAAAAACTAGGTATCAATTTACCTGACAAGTGGCTAGAACGTGCAGGACTAAAAGAACCGTCTAAAAAAGCCCCTGAAAGCTCACAGGAACTCGAAAAACATAAATCTGATGAATTAGGCGGTCCACATCTTTAAAACGCTTATATGGGCTTAAAATGGCATTTAAGAGCTTAATTTAACATCTGGCTAGATTGAACGTCGTTAATTTTGTGTCTGTCAACGGTAAATCGAATTAAAGGGGCTTG
>NZ_BEXA01000013.1 GCF_003864335.1 Lentilactobacillus kosonis
TTTTGTTCTTTGAAAACTAGATAATATTAATTTTCTGTAGTGAATTATATTTAAAATATAATTTCAACCGAGAACACCGCGTATTGAGTCAAAAGAATTAACGAAATAGTTTAATCGCATAAAACTCAATTAATCAGTATCACTACGTGATACTAGGTTAAGTTATTAAGGGCGCATGGTGAATGCCTTGGCACTAGGAGCCGATGAAGGACGGGACTAACACCGATATGCTTCGGGGAGCTGTACGTAAGCTTTGATCCGGAGATTTCCGAATGGGGAAACCCAGCAGTTTTAATCGACTGTTACTGTTCAGTGAATACATAGCTGATCAGAGGTAGACGTGGGGAACTGAAACATCTAATTACCCACAGGAAGAGAAAGAAAAATCGATTCCCTAAGTAGCGGCGAGCGAACGGGGAACAGCCCAAACCAAAGAGCTTGCTCTTTGGGGTTGTAGGACTGAACATTTGAGTTACCAAAGTTGTTGATAATCGAACAATCTGGGAAGATTGGCGAAACAGGGTGATAGCCCCGTAGATGAAATCAATGACCCTCAGTTCAGGATCCTGAGTACGGCGACACACGTGAAACGTCGTCGGAATCCGGGAGGACCATCTCCCAAGGCTAAATACTCCCTAGTGACCGATAGTGAACCAGTACCGTGAGGGAAAGGTGAAAAGCACCCCGGAAGGGGAGTGAAATAGTTCCTGAAACCATGTGCCTACAAGCAGTTAGAGCCCGTTAATGGGTGATAGCGTGCCTTTTGTAGAATGAACCGGCGAGTTACGGTAACATGCAAGGTTAAGGTGAAAAGCCGGAGCCGCAGCGAAAGCGAGTCTGAAATGGGCGTTTAAGTATGTTGCTGTAGACCCGAAACCAGGTGATCTACCCATGTCCAGGCTGAAGGTGAGGTAAAACTTACTGGAGGGCCGAACCCGTGTACGTTGAAAAGTGCTGGGATGAGGTGTGGGTAGCGGTGAAATTCCAAACGAACTTGGAGATAGCTGGTTCTCTCCGAAATAGCTTTAGGGCTAGCCTCGGACTTAGAATCATGGAGGTAGAGCACTGTTTGGACGAGGGGCCCGTCATGGGTTACTGAGTTCAGATAAACTCCGAATACCATTGATTTATATCCGGGAGTCAGACGGTGAGTGATAAGATCCATCGTCGAAAGGGGAACAGCCCAGACCACCAGTTAAGGTCCCTAAATGTATGCTAAGTGGAAAAGGATGTGGAGTTGCATAGACAACTAGGATGTTGGCTTAGAAGCAGCCACTCATTAAAGAGTGCGTAATAGCTCACTAGTCGAGTGATTCCGCGCCGAAAATTTACCGGGGCTAAGCATACTACCGAGACTGTGGACATGACCTTATGGTCATGTGATAGGAGAGCGTTCTAAGGGCAATGAAGTCAGACCGTAAGGACTGGTGGAGCGCTTAGAAGTGAGAATGCCGGTATGAGTAGCGAAAGATCAGTGAGAATCTGATCCACCGAATGACTAAGGTTTCCTGGGGAAGGCTCGTCCTCCCAGGGTTAGTCGGGACCTAAGCCGAGGCCGAGAGGCGTAGGCGATGGATAACAGGTTGAGATTCCTGTACTAGTTAATTATGTTTGAGCGATGGAGGGACGCAGGAGGCTAAGTTGTGCGCACGATTGGAAATGTGCGTTCAAGCTATGAGTCAGTTGAGGAGTCAAATGCTTCTCAGCGGGTTGACAAGTAGTGATGAGGACCGAAATTTAAGTAGGGAAGCGACTGACGTCACACTGCCGAGAAAAGCTTCTAGTGAGTAATTAACTACCCGTACCGCAAACCGACACAGGTAGTCGAGGAGAGAATCCTAAGGTGAGCGAGTGAACTCTCGTTAAGGAACTCGGCAAAATGACCCCGTAACTTCGGGAGAAGGGGTGCTGACCGCAAGGTCAGCCGCAGTGAAAAGGCCCAGGCGACTGTTTATCAAAAACACAGGTTTCTGCAATCGTAAGATGACGTATAGGGGCTGACGCCTGCCCGGTGCTGGAAGGTTAAGTGGATGAGTTAGCTTCGGCGAAGCCCAGAAATGAAGCCCCAGTAAACGGCGGCCGTAACTATAACGGTCCTAAGGTAGCGAAATTCCTTGTCGGGTAAGTTCCGACCCGCACGAAAGGCGTAACGATCTGGGCACTGTCTCAACGAGAGACTCGGTGAAATTAAGATACCTGTGAAGAAGCAGGTTACCCGCGACAGGACGGAAAGACCCCATGGAGCTTTACTGTAGCTTGATATTGGGTGTTGACACAGCTTGTACAGGATAGGTAGGAGCCGATGAAGTCGGAACGCTAGTTTCGACAGAGGCGTTGGTGGGATACTACCCTCGCTGTGTGAACACTCTAACCCGCGCCACTTAGCGTGGCGGGAGACAGTGTCAGGTGGGCAGTTTGACTGGGGCGGTCGCCTCCCAAACAGTAACGGAGGCGCCCAAAGGTTCCCTCAGAATGGTTGGAAATCATTCATAGAGTGTAAAGGCAGAAGGGAGCTTGACTGCGAGACAGACAGGTCGAGCAGGGACGAAAGTCGGGCTTAGTGATCCGGTGGTACCGTATGGAAGGGCCATCGCTCAACGGATAAAAGCTACCCTGGGGATAACAGGCTTATCTCCCCCAAGAGTCCACATCGACGGGGAGGTTTGGCACCTCGATGTCGGCTCATCGCATCCTGGGGCTGTAGTCGGTCCCAAGGGTTGGGCTGTTCGCCCATTAAAGCGGTACGCGAGCTGGGTTCAGAACGTCGTGAGACAGTTCGGTCCCTATCCGTCGCGGGCGTAGGAAATTTGAGAGGAGCTGTCCTTAGTACGAGAGGACCGGGATGGACATACCGCTGGTGTACCAGTTGTGCCGCCAGGCGCATCGCTGGGTAGCTATGTATGGATGAGATAAACGCTGAAAGCATCTAAGTGTGAAACTCGCCTCAAGATGAGATTTCCCATTCCTATATGGAAGTAAGACCCCTCAGAGATGATGAGGTAGATAGGTTGGAAGTGGAAGTGCAGTGATGTACGGAGCGGACCAATACTAATCGGTCGAGGACTTAACCAAAGAATAGTGGTTAGTACCGGTACAGAAAATTAATATTAGCTAGTTTTGAGAGAACAAAGTTCTCTAAGTAACATAGTGTGGTGGCGATAGCCTGAAGGATACACCTGTTCCCATGCCGAACACAGAAGTTAAGCTTCAGCACGCCGAGAGTAGTTGGGGGATCGCCCCCTGCGAGGGTAGGACGTTGCCAC
>NZ_BEXA01000014.1 GCF_003864335.1 Lentilactobacillus kosonis
TTTTTTATTATACAATTTACTCCGCTTAATTGCAATGTCGTTTTTAATTATTCTCGAATTCTTGTTTTTTAACTTCAAGCATACGTTGTTTACGCTTTTCATAAGCTCTACGGTAACGTTGCATGGCTTTATATTCCTGCTCAAAGACTACCATAGGTCGTTTACCGTCAAGTGCCTGTCTCAATGGCATAGCATTCATTTTTGAAGCTACTTCATCTAATTGTCGTTGTTTCACATCTTTAAATGACGTGCCTTTAGGGTACCAATCACGTAGCTTACGGTTTCTGTTTTCATTTGAACCACGTTGTTGTGGTGATGACGGTGTGGCATAGTATAGCTTAATTTTAAGCTCTTTTTGAACATATTCTAAAAAGTCCCATGAGATAAATTCAGAACCATTGTCGGCTGTTATAGTACGCACAGCTTTGCCATAACGCTCATAAAACAACCTAAATGCATTGAAACACTTGACTTCTGGTAGAAAAAGGACAAGATATTATCTTGTCCTTTGATTTTAATTGCCTTTAATAACGCTTCTAAGGCATTTTTGACATTTTACTAGTCTTTGTACTTTGTTGCTTTTAAAGTTTCTCTATGGCTCTTATATGAGCTAATTTAGCCATTTTAACTTAATGATTGCAGGTATTCGCTGTACCACACTTCAAAGTATTTCTCATTGCGCCAAAAATGTAATTTTCAGGATTAACTTTTTGTTTTTTATCCTGTTTTATTTCTAATAGCGTTAAATGTTCTTCTCAATGAAACTGTGATGTCATGTTGCAAATCCTCGTAGTTATCTAAAAAGATAGTTGTTGGTTTTCCTGTTTGTTGAGTAATAAATGTTTCACTTGCCTTTTTAGCATTAAAAATAATCCCAATCATTTTTTCCATTTTCTTTGGATCATTTGCAGACCATAAACTGATTAACTTTATGGTTTCAGCTTCTAAAGGAATTTTACCTGAATTTCCGTTTGATACTAGAAATTCGCTTGCATTAGCTACAATGTCTTGATTTTGTTTTTGTAGAACATTTTGAGAGAAATTAGTTGATGAAAAATCAAGCATGCTTGTATCTTTATTAGTATCTTTATTAGTATCTAAGTTAGTCTTATATAGATTGTGTCCGATTTCGTGATGTCCGCTTGTATCAAGGGTTTCAGCCATTTCTTGTCGGCGTCCGATTTCGTGATGTCCGCTTGTAGCAAGGGTTTCAGCCGTTTTATTAGCGAACACCCCCTTGTTCAACAAGTGACTTCATTCGGCTGTCATTAAACCAATAGGCTTTGTCCACTCTGGCAACACCTAATTTATAGGCATATAGAATAGGCTTTTCAAGAGTGGCAAATTCTTCAGGACGGATAAGTGGGACTGATTGTTGATTGTAGTTTGTCGAATGACTACCAAATAAAGCGTCAATCGTTCCTGCTGAACCACCAGTGCCCACTGTTGTGCCTTTAATAACAGCAGTTTTTGCACCTGCTCTATCAGAGAAATACTTTTGGCTAGTGTTATCTAGGGCATTATGAACAACAACATAATGCATATTATCCATAATGACCTTGCGCCCGTTTTCTTGATAAATTTTGTCAAGCTGTGCTAATGACTGCAATAAAATCATCACAGATACATTGCGTGAACGCAATGTTGAGATTGCGTCCGTAAATGCAGGCATAAAGCCTAGGCGTGGAAATTCATCAAGTGCCATTAAAACATTTGGTTGTGCTTTTTCAGGGCGTTGCGTTAAGTAGCGGGTAAATTGAGAAACAATCAGTGATAGATAACGGCTATATACTTGTAGCTTACTTTCCGGTAAGACAAGATATATCCAGTTTTCTTCAATATCTTTGGGACTAATACTTGCCCCTTTACCTGATAGTTGCCGTAAAACAGGGTCAGTGGCAAAGACAACTAGGGTATTTCGTAGCTCGTTCATTAAGCTAGCTAATTGTTCTGCTTTAATGCCTGCCACTGCATTAATTAAAATTCTGGTTTCTGATTTTTCACTTGCAGATAAGTACTCGATAATATCATCAGCTGTGTTAGCGGTTAACCATTCAGCAATCTCACTAAATGATTTACTATCTTTGAACTCCCAGCACGCACTAGCAAATATTTGGCGCTTTCTTTAAAGTACGGCTCTTTAATATCGGGACTAATTGGAATAATTGTTTTTGCTAAATCAATAACATCTGTATAACTATCAATCGCTGCTAGGGGGTCATAGGCTAACTGTGGATCAAGAAAGTTTAATACTTTTTTGTTGGGGTGCAAGTGACCTGTTTTAGCAAGCAATTCAGGCTTAATATCGACGACAAAAGCATTGCCTTGGTAAGTTAGCAGTGTGGGAATTAAGTTACCAGCGGTTTTTCCAGTTCCCGCCCCACCAAAGATAGCGACGTTCCCGTCCAAATCATTGGGCTTGGCAACCAGTTGACGTCCTTTTTTACCAAAAACAATACCGTCTTTATTAATTAGATTGCCTTTTTTCAAGCCAGTTTCACTGACAAAGTGAGCTTTTCCAAGTTCACCAGATGCCAGCGAGGTGCGCTGTGGTAATAGACATACAACCCAGCTAATTAGTAAATAAATCAAAAAGTATTTTCCTGCTGTTCTATTCATGTACCAAATCGGGA
>NZ_BEXA01000015.1 GCF_003864335.1 Lentilactobacillus kosonis
AAGCACCGCAGCTGCCACAAACGTAGTCTTGTGGCTAGCATGCGGGTTGCTTGCCAAGCCTCTGTTATTCGATTATCATTAGGAGGTCATCAGCCGTAGGCTGATCCGACTTTTGATATCTCGAATAACTTTGCCCGCAGGGCAACGGAGGTGGGACTTGTGAACGAACCACAAAATCTGGCTAGCACAAAAAAGACGACTCAGGTTCATCGTCAGGCTAGCAAACAAATTAATTTTCGGGTGAGTGAACCGGACTATTTAAAGCTGGCGCGTTCCGCGCAAACTTTAAATCTGTCCGTGCCGGCTTTTGTCAAAAAGAAGGCCCAGGGGGCGCGCTTAGTTGCCCCTAAGATTACTGCCCAAGATGCCCAGAACATCACTCATCAGTTAGCTAAAATTGGCGGTAATCTTAATCAATTGGCCCATCATGCTAATCAAGGTGGTCAAATCGATCCCCAAGCATTAAAGGATTTACAAAACGAGGTGCAACGCGTATGGCAACAACTCACATAAAGCGTTCCACCAGTGCATCTAGGTTAGTCAATTACGCTGAAAAGCGAGCCATCAAAAAAGATGGCCTCAATTTAGATATTCAGTACGCTAAAAGCGAATTTAAACAAGTGCGGGCCGTCTATGGCAATCCTGGTAAAACCCAAGCGTATGCCAGCCGGATTGCCTTTAGCCCGTTGGAATTTAATCCCCAAGATCCTCATGATCAGACAACGGTTTTAGCCGTTGCCAAAGAAGTTTATGCCAAAGCCTATCCCAATCAACAGGTGGCCCTTTATGAACATGCCGATACCGATTCGTTACACGTCCATGCCGTCATTGGCGCGATTAACCTCGAAACCGGGCAAAAAATGCACGGTAATTGGCACCAATATCGCGATCACTTAGTCCACATCACGGATCAAGTGTGCCAGGAACATGGCTTAATGGTCACTCGGCCCGATCCTAACCGTCACGAGAAACGCTCAATGGCCGAAATTAAGCTCCGGGCTAAACAGCAGCCCACTTGGAAAGATCAAATCCGCCAAGCCGTCGATCACACCATGCAGAACCCCCTGATTCGCGATTTTCAGGCCTTTCAGGACGACTTGAAACAACAGGCAGTTAAAGTATGGGAACGGGGCAAAAATCTCACCTATCAGCTATTAGGGACCAATTACAAGTCTCGGGGAACCAAACTCGGGCTTGATTATGAAAAGGAGACGATTTTTAATGAGTTGGCAAGCCGACAAAACCAAACAAGAACCAACCAGCAACCAGAACGAGCCATTAAAGCAACAGTTGACTCAGCTCGAACGAACTTTAATCGAACTGCGGAATTATCAAGGCACACAAATTCAGTTTCAGGCAACAGCCAAAACGTCTCTCGATCAACAACTGCGACAAATCGAACAATCCGCTCAACAGGTCAATCAACAATTTCAGACGACCTTAAACAACTTAGACAGCAGCAACGCCAGCTCGCAAGCCCAATTAAAACAGACCTTACAAAGCGCCTACGCAACGTTTCAAAAGCAGACCAACCTGATCAGTCAGCAAAATCTGACCGCCCTCAAACAGATCCAAGCCGAACAGGTCAAAAGCACCCAGACCGTCAATCAGCTCAGCAGCCAAGTGAGCCAAACCATTCAAGCAACGATGGCCCAAATCGCTAAGCAAGTGGAGCAGCAGTTACAAACCACGAAAAGGCGGTTCTCATGGTATGAAATTAAGAATTATTTGTTAGCTGTGATTCCAACTGGGATTCTGACTGGTCTTATTTTCTGGTTATTAACCAGGTATTTCGGGTAATTCGGGTCAATCTATTAGAGTTAAACCAGCTTCAGGCTCTATTGGCATAAAATTAGGATCTTAACCCCGACTAACTCGTTCTTGGCTTATTATTGGCTAAATTTACGGTTTTTCAGCGGGTTTAAACCAATTTAAGTATCTTTATATGTTAACTGGCTAAAATGGCGAAGAAACCATTTTAGGGCTAAATCTCAGCATTACAAAAGACCAGGCCGATAATC
>NZ_BEXA01000016.1 GCF_003864335.1 Lentilactobacillus kosonis
AAGCACCACATCAGACACGTAAGTGGCTAGCATGTGGGTTGCTTGCCAAACCCCGTGAATTGGTTTCCAAACCCCGTGAATTGGTTTATTATGTGAGTAGAAACCCTTAGGTTTTTACAAGCTTAATCAATCAATTCACTTGCCTGAAAGGCAAAACAAAGGGGGTGGGACTTGTGAGCGAACAACACAATATGGCTAGCTCTCTATCCGATAAACAACCCAATCGGAAAGACAGTCGGCAAATCAATTTTAGAGTGAGCGAGCAGGACTATTTAAAGCTTTCGCAGTCAGCGAAAACTTTAAATATGTCCGTGCCTGCTTTTGTCAAAAAGAAGGCACAAGGGGCACGGATCGTTGCCCCCTTGATTGGCGCAGAAGAAGCCCAAGCATTAACCCGTCAATTAGCAAAAATTGGGGGTAATCTCAATCAATTAGCCAAACACGCCAATCAAGGGGGTAATGTTCCTGCCCAAGAATTGCAGGAACTGCAAAGTGAGGTGGCACACATATGGCAACAACTCACATAAAAAGGTCTACCAGCGCGTCACGCCTTGTCAATTACGCCGAAAAACGAGCGGTCTTAAAAGACGGACTAAACCTTGATGTTGACTACGCAAAAAGTCAATTCAAACAAGTCCGTGAAGTGTATGGCAATCAAGGCAAGACGCAGGCGTATGCTAGCCGTATCTCGTTTAGTCCCAAAGAATTTGACCCGACAAACGAAGATGACCAACAAAAAGCGCTCGATATTGCCAAAGAAGTGTATCAAAAAACCTACCCTAATCAGCAAGTCGCTTTATACGAACATGCCGACACGGACGCTTTACACATTCATGCCGTCATTGGAGCAATCGACTTAGAAACAGGGAAAAAATGCACGGTAACTGGCAAGAATACCGCGAAAAATTAGTCCATAATACCGATGAAATCATACAAAAACATGGGCTTGAAGTTACGAAAGTTGACCCTGAACGCTATGAAAAACGTTCTATGGCAGAAATTAAAATGCATGATCGTGGGCAACCCACATGGAAAGACCAAATCAGACAAGCCGTTGATAGCACGATGTCTAATCCCCTTATTCGCGATTTTCAGACGTTTAGAGACGATTTAAAGCAAAAGGCGATAGATGTATGGGAACGAGGAAAAGACCTTACCTATCAGCTCACAGGCACGAATTATAAAGCACGTGGTAACAAACTCGGCACAGCTTACGAAAAGGGGGCAATTTACAATGAGTTGGAAAGACGTACCAGAGACCAAAGATACAACCAAACAGATACCAGAAACCCAGATACAAACAGATTTAACAGCGCTCAATCAGACCCTGAAAGAAATCAGGAACTATCAGGGCACACAAATTCAACTACAAAGCAAACAACAAATCGAACTGACCGAACAGCTGACACAAATCGACCAAGCCAGCCAAAAGGTCAATCAAGCCTTTCAAGAGACCTTGAACAATTTAGAGAACAGCAAAGAAACCAGCAGAGAACGATTAGTCGCTCTGCTCAAAGACGCTCAAAATCAGTTCAACGAACAAACAAAGACGGTCAATCGCAAAACAATCGACGAATTGCAACAGATAAACAGCGTCCAACAGGACAACAACAACACGTTGAAAGCCCTAAACGACAGCCTAAACCAGACCGTTCAAGGGACTATGGACCAAGTCGCTAATCGGTTATCTACTGAAATTAATCAAACTCATAAAAAAATGAGCTGGTTTGAAATAAAAAATTATTTGTATGCTGTTGTACCAACAGGTTTGCTCTCAGGGCTCGTATTTTGGCTTCTGACGCATTTCTTTGCTTAACAGGTGTATTTATATTAAATTATCTTTAAAATGGCTTAGAACGCAAAATATTGATGAATTAGCTAGGTGTCGACGCACTATTTAACTGTCTGTCAACGGTAAATCGAATTAAAGGGGCTTT
>NZ_BEXA01000017.1 GCF_003864335.1 Lentilactobacillus kosonis
ATGTGTAGGTTTCCGTATTATTCCTTAGAAAGGAGGTGATCCAGCCGCAGGTTCTCCTACGGCTACCTTGTTACGACTTCACCCTAATCATCTGTCCCACCTTAGGCGGCTGGCTCCAAAAGGTTACCTCACCGACTTTGGGTGTTACAAACTCTCATGGTGTGACGGGCGGTGTGTACAAGGCCCGGGAACGTATTCACCGTGGCATGCTGATCCACGATTACTAGCGATTCCAACTTCATGCAGGCGAGTTGCAGCCTGCAATCCGAACTGAGAACGGCTTTAAGAGATTAGCTTGACCTCGCGGTTTCGCGACTCGTTGTACCGTCCATTGTAGCACGTGTGTAGCCCAGGTCATAAGGGGCATGATGATTTGACGTCGTCCCCACCTTCCTCCGGTTTGTCACCGGCAGTCTTGCTAGAGTGCCCAACTAAATGCTGGCAACTAACAATAAGGGTTGCGCTCGTTGCGGGACTTAACCCAACATCTCACGACACGAGCTGACGACAACCATGCACCACCTGTCATTCCGTCCCCGAAGGGAACGCCCAATCTCTTGGGTTAGCAGAAGATGTCAAGACCTGGTAAGGTTCTTCGCGTAGCATCGAATTAAACCACATGCTCCACCGCTTGTGCGGGCCCCCGTCAATTCCTTTGAGTTTCAACCTTGCGGTCGTACTCCCCAGGCGGAGTGCTTAATGCGTTAGCTGCAGCACTGAAGGGCGGAAACCCTCCAACACTTAGCACTCATCGTTTACGGCATGGACTACCAGGGTATCTAATCCTGTTCGCTACCCATGCTTTCGAGCCTCAGCGTCAGTTACAGACCAGACAGCCGCCTTCGCCACTGGTGTTCTTCCATATATCTACGCATTTCACCGCTACACATGGAGTTCCACTGTCCTCTTCTGCACTCAAGTCTCCCAGTTTCCGATGCACTTCTCCGGTTAAGCCGAAGGCTTTCACATCAGACTTAAAAGACCGCCTGCGCTCGCTTTACGCCCAATAAATCCGGACAACGCTTGCCACCTACGTATTACCGCGGCTGCTGGCACGTAGTTAGCCGTGGCTTTCTGGTTAAATACCGTCACGGTGTAAACAGTTACTCTTACACCTGTTCTTCTTTAACAACAGAGTTTTACGAGCCGAAACCCTTCATCACTCACGCGGCGTTGCTCCATCAGACTTTCGTCCATTGTGGAAGATTCCCTACTGCTGCCTCCCGTAGGAGTTTGGGCCGTGTCTCAGTCCCAATGTGGCCGATTACCCTCTCAGGTCGGCTACGTATCATTGCCTTGGTGAGCCATTACCTCACCAACTAGCTAATACGCCGCGGGTCCATCCTCAAGTGATAGCCGAAACCATCTTTCAAACAAAAACCATGCGGTTTTTGTTGTTATACGGTATTAGCACCTGTTTCCAAGTGTTATCCCCTGCTTGAGGGCAGGTTACCCACGTGTTACTCACCAGTTCGCCACTCGTCTAATGTTAAATCCATCGCAGTGCAAGCACATTGATTTCATTAACGTAGACGCGTTCGACTTGCATGTATTAGGCACGCCGCCAGCGTTCGTCCTGAGCCAGGATCAAACTCTCATTTTAAAATGATAAGCTTGTAAGCTCATGATTATTTTTTGTTACTAGCGAATTGACTTCGCAAATTGTTTGTCTTTGATCTAACGATCAAAGAACCCTACACATTTGTTTGTCGAAAATTTTGTTCAGTTTTCAAAGGTCTACC
>NZ_BEXA01000018.1 GCF_003864335.1 Lentilactobacillus kosonis
TTTTAGTAATAGAGTGTATTTATAAAATAAAATGTATGTTTGAAAGGAAAGAAAATTTATGGTCGATAAACGCAATATGTTATGGGTCAGTGACCGTAACTTTAACAAAGAAGAATTTAAAGACCAACAATATTTTCAGGTGGCTGAACATAATGATTTAATTACTAAGGCACGTCATGATTTAAATGCCCGTGAGTTAAAGATTATGGACTACGTCATATCAAAGATAAAACCTGATGATGAACACTTTAATATTATTCAAACGTCGATGTATGAGCTATCTAATGTTCTTGATTTAAAGCGGAGCGGTCGGACGTACTCGCAACTTGCCCAAAATTTGCAGGATATGCGTGCTAAACCTATCAGAATTTATAGTGAAGAAGAGCGTCGTATCACAATGACTGGTTGGTTTGAAGTGGTGCGTGTTTGGGAAAATGGGCAAATACAAATTAAAATTAATGAAGAATTTGCGCCATTTCTGTTGCAATTAAAAGATAAAGGGCACTACACCCAATACTTACTCGTTGATACCGTTAAACTGAAAAGTAAATATTCTATTTTGCTTTATAAACTCATGCGTGAAGCTGATAAAAATAACGGTAGTTCAATTGCCATTGTCCAAGGAACGCCTGATGAGTGGAAAGAATGGCTAGGTGCGCCAGAAAGTTATACCTATGGACGATTGAAAGATAAAATATTAAACCCTGCTATTGAAGAAATTAACCTTGAAATTGAGGATATGGACTTAGAGTTATTTCAAGCACGCCGTGGTCGCGAGGTCGTTCAAGTGGAAATTCACAATAATTTTATTCGTAACCCACGTTTTTAATATAAGGGGGAAATGATGTTCATAATAAAAGAGGGATACCGCCCTAGCCTGCACAGCTCACGGTATCCCTAACATTTAGCAAAACAACCAACCATTTGAAAGGAAGTTTCACTATGAAGAATAGTATCACAAAAGTAAGTCTAGTTGTATCAATTATCAGTCTTTTGGTAGTGGGTTTTCTTGCGCTACAAATGCATGAACAAGTTAGCAAACTACAAAATGTTCAACAACAAGTTGACGATAATACTAACGTTACTGATCCACGGCAAACGTCATGGGCATTGCAAAACATTTGGGTATTTGATAATCAAACGCACAAATATGTCCTAACACATATCAGCAAAGGGAACAGTAAGGCTTTAAGAGATAAATTGCTTAAAAACCAATCGGGCATGCTCACACAAGTATCTATTACTCACCCTGTCGTACCGTTTATCTATGTTAAAAACAACAAAATTAGCTATGATAAACTGACTACCAAAGGCATGAACTCACCACAATTACAAAGAGTTCACACAAATTTAACTTATAAGTAAGGGGAGAGTTCATGACTACACTAATTACAGCGTTAATTGTTTTCGGAGCATTAATTTATATGCGTATTCATAATCACAGTCACGCTGATTATGACGAAGATAATCCTAAGGGGTTTGATGTACGGGCATTTATCTTCCCGATACATTATTTCATTCGCAGTACGATTTTTACCACTTTTAAAAGTAACGGTCTTGCATTCTTTTTTGTGCTTTTTGCCGGCGGATACGCTTTACTATTAGACG
>NZ_BEXA01000019.1 GCF_003864335.1 Lentilactobacillus kosonis
CGTCGTTGGTGGTGTTACTGGGGGTTTCTGGCGTCGTTGGTGGTGTCACTGGGGTTTCCGGCGTCGTTGGTGGTGTTACTGGGGTTTCCGGCGTCGTTGGTGGTGTGACCAGTGGGATTGGTAAGAAAATTCTTATTGGCAGTGAATCTCCAAGTAATGGATTTTCCAATTCTCCGATAATTGTTTGAATTGAACTATTATTAGGGAATAAGTTAGTTAATCCACTAACAATCATATTATTTAACAACCCGCTTGCAGAATTCAATGCGATTGCCCATGGTGGCGTCAATACATATCTAATTGCGTTAAGTGGTCCACCTAACCCACTTAATCCAGGAATACTAGTAATAGCACCAATCGTCGCATCAACTAATCTTCCAGGAATATATATAGGTACTGGTAGCCATGTCCATTGGGTACTTTGAACAGCCGCAGCAACAGAGGCCGTTTTAAATTGATACTTATTGTTCGTTGCTACCGGTGAACTGTATGCCATTAACTGTTTAGCAGAATTTTCTTTATTAGCCGATTCAACTTGGACTTGATTGTCACTCTTTGAAACAGATTGAAGCTTTGCCTGAGTCATATCAGATTTTTCTTCGGCTTGATTATCGGACTTGTTTGAATCATCTGCTGAAATCGCTGAATTGCTCTGATTATCAACATTATTTTCCAATGTTTCTGTCTGAGAATATTCAGGAGAAACCGTTTCTTGCGACACTTCAGCTTGTGCAGTATTTGTATCAGTTGAAGCGTCTGCTGTACTTGTCACTTGACTCTCGGTCGGATCACTTGGGCTAATATTCCCCTGTGCTTCACTATCATTATCGACATTATTATCTTGTTCACTACTATTCATAGTTACTATATCAGCATTATTACTAATATTAGATTGATTATCATTGCCATCATCAATACTGTCCGAGCTATCATAACTAACTACATTTGTCGAATTAACTGTATTGTCTGCTGATTGATCAGTAGTAGCTGAACCTGTATTGCTACTAGCATTATTACTAGCGATTACAGTAGTTGCCATTGTGCTTGAATTATTATTCGCTGCCTTAACATTAACAGGTGCGACTGTGAGCAGAACTCCTGCAGACAGAAACACTGTGGATGCAAGTAAGCCACGGTAATTGCAACCATTCTTTTTCATTTTGCTCCCCCTATTTATATAAGTGTTTTATCAAATTAAATTTTACACAATCATAATAGCATGCTTTAGCTACTATTACCATAATTTATTGTAAACCATAAATTATTTCATGATTAATTTCCCCACAAAAAATCAATCAATGACTAGCATTGATTGATTTTTACTTTCTTTACATGG
>NZ_BEXA01000020.1 GCF_003864335.1 Lentilactobacillus kosonis
TTATTATTTGAATGGAGAGTTGTCCGAGTTGGCCGAAGGAGCATCATTGGAAATGATGTAAACGGGTAAACGCCTGTTTCAAGGGTTCGAATCCCTTACTCTCCGTTAATAATAAAGATATGACCCGTTGGTCAAGTGGTTAAGACACCGCCCTTTCACGGCGGTAACATGGGTTCGAATCCCGTACGGGTCACTTTTCATGGAGGATTAGCTCAGCTGGGAGAGCATCTGCCTTACAAGCAGGAGGTCACAGGTTCGATCCCTGTATCCTCCATTATTCATAGCAGCAATTGGTCCGTTGGTCTAGTTGGTTTAGGACGCCTGCCTGTCACGCAGGAGATCACGAGTTCGAGTCTCGTACGGACCGTTGTTATGTATTACAATTGAATACACAACATTATATAACATTATACTCTGGTATTTGGCTCGGTAGCTCAGTTGGTAGAGCAATGGATTGAAGCTCCATGTGTCGGCAGTTCGATTCTGTCCCGCGCCATTTATGGAGGGGTAGCGAAGTCTGGCTAAACGCGGCGGACTGTAAATCCGCTCCTTCGGGTTCGGTGGTTCGAATCCACTCCCCTCCATCTTAGGGATATAGTTTAATGGTAGAACTACGGTCTCCAAAACCGTCGGTGTGGGTTCAACTCCTACTATCCCTGTTAATAATGTTATGGCGGTATTGGTGAAGTGGTTAACACATCGGTTTGTGGATCCGACACGCGTGGGTTCGATTCCCACATACCGCCCTTTAGATTGGTTGATAGCCAAGTGGCAAGGCAAAGTTATCCTGGCGGTATAGCCAAGTGGTAAGGCAGAGGTCTGCAAAACCTTTATCGTCGGTTCGAATCCGATTACCGCCTTTTCCAATCTTATTTTATATAAGGCATTTTGCCGGAGTGGCGGAACTGGCAGACGCGCTAGACTCAAAATCTAGTGTCCGTTAGGACGTGTGGGTTCGAACCC
>NZ_BEXA01000021.1 GCF_003864335.1 Lentilactobacillus kosonis
CGACGGGGGCTGTCTGCCGAATTATTTTGCATAATAAGCATGATTTCATCAAGACAATTTTTGAGCTTGGGCTTTCTTGACTAATTCGGCCACTTGATTGAGAAATGAATCTTTTCCAAGGGTTGTGACTTTCATCTCAAATGGTTGGTTTTGATTGAGGGAACCACCATAAACAAGGTCATTTGTTTTTTTATTGACTGCTCGGCTTTCACCAGTAATCATTGACTCATCAACGAACGCTTCACTTAATATAAGGCCATCTGCAGGAATTCTTTCATTTTCTTTCACTAAAAGTAAATCGGACGTACACGTTTTTGGAACGTCTACGCAAAGGCTTTTAGCAATCAAATTACTCACTATTATATCAAATATTTCAATTAATTAACCCGTTTTCAAATATTTATATTCTAAGCATAATAAAAAGACACACCAGGTGCCTTTTGTTTATTATAATATTTATACAGCTAGTCGTTTTTTATTTTGGTTTAATGACCAGGACCATACAAGTTTAAAACGACAACTCCTGACAAAATTAATACAATTCCTAAGACGCTGCTCAGATTAATAGATTCTTTCCAAACGACTACTGCCAAAACAGTTGTCAATACAATTCCTAAGCCAGCCCATAAAGCGTAAGCAACATTCAAGTTTATAGTTTTCATAGCTAATGCTAAAAAAATAAAAAACTGCACCGTATGAAACTAAAGACCCCACAGTTTCCCAAAGCGAACTGAATCCGTTTGAAGCTTTTAACAAATTCGTTCCCAAGAGTTCACCTAGAATCGCGAGCCCC